>DATKUZ010000013.1:0-40489 GCA_035530335.1 Sulfuriferula sp.
AACGTGGCCCGCAACATCCATCATTGCTTCCGCCGGGTCCAGCCCTTGCACGTAAAAGATACCTTCCTGCAGGGCCTTCTCGATTTCCTCGTGATTGCGCAGGTAGGCAGGCGATTCGTTCATCGCACGACGGTAAACCACGGTCACGCCGCCCCATGCCCGCAGCAACGGCGCAAAATCGGGCGCTTCGTCAGCCAACCGTGCACGTAGCCGCTCAGCGCGAATCAGCCTGCCGTGTGCCAGGAATTCTTCGAGAATCTCTTGCTCGACTGCGCTGAGGCTGACGACCCAGCGACCAGTGGAGCTGAGCCTCTCATGGCGCTCCAGCAACTTCTCAACTTGCAGCACGTAATAAGCCTGGACTTCGGTTGCCGTATCGATTGCGCTGAGTCCGCCGCCTATGACCAGCGCCGGCAGCCGAACTTGAAGATTGGCGAGGCTGTCTTTTTTCGAGGCGCCGGTGAGTTGCAGCGCCATCAGAAAGTCGCTTGCCTGGCGGATGCCATGCGCCAGGTTGTTCTTGATCTGGATCACCGTCGGCTTGCCGGCGCCAGTCGCCAGCGCAATGTGCTCGAAGCCCAGCGTCCAGGCATTGTCTATGGTCATGGTACCGCCGAAACGAACGCCGCCGTAAACACGAAAATAGCGATTGCGCGCCAATGTCAGGTAAACCAGTTTGAGGAAGTTCTTGTCCCAGCGCACCGTGATGCCATATTCTGCCACACCGCCGAACCCGGTCATGACGCGTTCATCCAGGGGTTCATTCAAGTCGCTAACGTGTTCGATGGGCAAGGGAATCCGGCCAGCCGATCCGGTCCATGCTTCATCGAGCGGCTCGATTTTCAAGCCGTCGATTGCCACCACGCCGAACCCGGCCTGCAGCAGGTGATGTGACAGATTGAATCCTGCCGGCCCCGCGCCTACGCAGAGAATTCGTGTGTCGTGGTGAGGCAGCGCATAGGGGCGAGCTCGATTGAGCGGGTTCCAGCGGGTGAGTAGATAATATATTTCGAAGCCCCATGGCCAGTTCAGAATATCGGTCAGGATGCGCGTCTCGATCTGCGGAATATCGACCGGATCCTGCTTCTGGTAAATGCAGCCCTTCATGCAGTCGTTGCAGATGCGGTTGCCGGTGGCGGGCAGCAGAGGATTGTCAATCATGATCACCGCCAAAGCACCTAACGTATAGTTGTCCAGCTTCAGCGTATGCGCTTCCGATATGCGCTCTTCCAGCGGGCAACCGGTGAGTTCCACACCCAGGGAATTGGTGCGGAATCCGCCATTCTCTTTGTCTGGAAATCCCTTGGAACAGAAGTCGCCTTCGTGGTCATGACAGTAAACACAGTAATGCACATGATCCATCGCTTCACGCAAATTGAAGCGCGGGTCTGTCAACCCGAAGCCGTCGCGCCGCCGCTGCCGCTCGGGAAGGCCGCCAACCCGCCCGGCCGGGTCGTTCTCCATGGGCAGTGTCGGCACCAGTTTCATGTATTCTATTTTCTGCGGCAGCTTGAAACTGACCCATCCAGCTACACGCTTCCTGCCTTCCGGGGTGTTGTACGCTGCATGGGCCCATTCTTCCAGCAGGCCAAGAATATCGTCTGTACCCGACTCGACAGCCAGTACCCAGAGTCGCGCGACAGCCAGCTCCCGGTCGGTCGGGTGCTGCGCACCCAGCCTTTGCTCCAGCAGCGTGTCCAGGAGAGCGAAGGGACGGGTGGCGGCACGCTTGCGACGAACGCGCGGCTTGATGAATTTTTCCTTGAACGCATGCACGGGCTCATCGAGCAGCTGTTGCCGTCGCAAGCCACTGCGCGCTGCCTCAACACCAAAAGCACCGACCAGAAAATCTTCAAGACAATGCGCCACTTCGATCAGCAAACCGGATTCTTCCACGGCGCCTATTTCCGCGTTATTTCTATACGTCTGGAATTGCGTGGCCAGAGCGTTGTCCCGTTCAGCAAGGAAGCGCAGGAACAGTTCATCCAATACTGGCAAACGCTCCGCTTCGTAAACATCCCCGTATTTGAATCCGGGCAGCTTCAATTCGAATGATGTCATCTCTGCTCTCTCTTAAAACGATATCTATTTATTCAGGAACGCGTCTTGTCGCTGGCTTTTCAAATCCATGATCATGACAAGACATGTCATTACAAGTTTTGCAGCAAGAAACCAGGCACTATCGCCTGGCTCCGAATAACCTGGCTAAATCAGTTCAGCCACGCCTTGTGGCCCTACTTCCATGCCGAATCCCCCCATTCCCTCTTTGAGGTCTCCGCCCATGGCCTTGAAACTTTCTTCGCGGATAAGCTCATGCAACTGCCGCCTCAGTTGGAGAAATTCATTCGACGTCGTCATTTCCGCGACGCGCGGCCGAGGCAGTGGCACCTCGATTTCTGCCTTGATACGACCCGGCCTCGCAGTCATCACATAGACCTTGTCGGAGAGGAAAATGGACTCGTCGATATCGTGCGTGATGAACAACACGGAGAGGCGAAAGCGCTGCCACATGTTAGTCAGGATTTGCTGCATGACGACGCGAGTCTGCGCATCCAGTGCGCCGAAAGGTTCGTCCATCAGTAGTACCTGCGGGCTGGTCGCCAGCGCGCGCACAATGCCGACGCGCTGTTTCATTCCCCCCGACAACTGGTCCGGATAATGGTTTTCGAACGCGAGCAATCCAGCCAGACCTAGCAGGGTTCTGGCCGCTGCTTCTCGCTCGCTCCCTGGGCGGCCCTGCATTTTCAGGCCGAACTCCACGTTCTTGCGAACCGTCATCCAGGGAAACAGCGAGTACTGCTGAAACACCATGCCACGCTCGGCACCAGGTCCGCGCACCTCCGTCCCATCGACCAGAACGCTGCCGCCAGAGCGCTTGACGAATCCCGCCACGACATTCAGCAGTGTTGATTTTCCACAGCCGGAAGGGCCGAGGATGGATACGAACTCACCTGGTTTCACATCAATGCTGACATCACTGACAGCCTCGACCTTGTTTGCACCGAAACCGAAACGAACATCCAGATTCCTGATTTCCACATTGCCTTTATCTGCAGTCATGCCTTGTTCCCTCCGTTCTGGTTAGCCCAGGGCATGCCCAAACGTCCGATCCAGCGTATTACCGTACTGCAGGCCAGGCCCAGGAATCCGATGACGATCATGCCGATGACAATGTCCGAATACTGGATCAGGGAATAAGCCTCCCAGGTGAAATAGCCGATCCCGTACTGGCCGGAAATCATTTCCGCGGCGATTAATGAAACCCATGCCACGCCCATGCCCACTGATAAGCCATTGAAGATGTCCGGCAGCGCTGCTGGCAAAATGACTTGCCTCAGCAATGCAGGTTCTTTTGCGCCCAGACAACGTGCCGCACGAATCAATATCGGGTCGACGCTCGTCACGCCATGCACCGTACTCAGCAGAATCGGGAAAAATGACCCTATAAAGGTAATGAAGACGATACTGCTTTCGTTGGTCGGCCACAGCATGATGGCCATGGGCACCCAAGCAATGGCAGGAATTGGCCGCAGTATTTCGAGCATCGGAAACATGAGTTGCCGGGCCCGACGGTAACGGCCGATGATAAGCCCCAGGGTGATGCCTGAAACGATGGCAATACCGAATCCCATTAGAATTCTACGCAAACTGATCAGCATGTTTTCGTAGAAAGTGTCGGTCTTGCTCAACTGCACTATTTCATCCAGCACGTCCAGCGGTGCCGGAATGTTGGTAAAGCGGACATAGAAATCGAACCGGTATCTCACTGCCAGATACCAGAGCCCGATAAATATGGCGATGGACATCAGCGCAAGCACCGCGGAGCCAATATTGCGAGTGAACCAATCCGCCATGTTTCGCCAGACCATGCCTCCCGGTGAGGCATGGCTAGCCGGAACCTCCGGCGGTTTGACGATCGTGCCGCTCTGGTCATTCGCAGACTCAGTCGCACGCTCCGACGCGCTTGCCGCATCGTTCGGCTCTTCATGGAAATTGATCAGCTCTGCGGTTCGCATGATTACCTCCCTACGTAAGAAGCAGCGAGTACTTCGGTGTAATCCGCCAGCTTGCCGCCATGCTTGGCTGCGTATGCCTCAGCATCTTTTTTCAACATGAACGGCACAATGGAAGGATGTTTTGGCTGTTTGGTATTGAGCGCAAAGAATGCCTTGTCTGCGAACAATTTGATGCCATACGTGGTATCGAACAAATACGTCACATCGATTTTCTTGCCTTCGGACACGGCTTTCTTCACGGCTGCCAGCGTGCAATTCGGCGAGCTATAGGCGGTAATGGCGCCTTTTTCTATCCATACTTCGCCGCCTTCCCTGGGATTCTTGATCGGCTTTTTGCACAAAGGATCCATGCCGCCAATTTCATAGCCGGCAAAGCTCGCCTTCTGCTTGTCGTAATCAAGTCCTTTTTCCTTGAAAGCTTCGCGGATGTAGGTCTCGTTAGCCCATGTATCTGCGTCGAATTGCTTGACCTTGCCCAGACGCTGCAACACGCCTGTGTCGTACTTGATGGCTTTTATCCAATCAGGCTTGATCGTGGGATCCAGCGTATGGATACCGCTTGGCCCAATGAATATGTAAGCGACTTCCTTTTCGATCCCGGTCCATTCCTGAATTTTCTCTGCTGCCAATTCCGGATTTTTGCGTACCCATTCGTTCGCATCCAGCAGTGCCCTCAGATAGGCGACGACCACCTCCGGATATTTATCCGCAAAATCCTTGCGCACCACAATGCCATGCATGGTGGGCACTTTGGTCTCGACACCGTCGAAGATTTTGCGTGCAAAGCCGCGGTAGGGAAGTAGTTCTGCAAAGGGAACGAAATCTACGTGCGCATCGATCTTGCCTTCCTGCAGATTGGTCGTGCCAACCTCCGGGCTTTGATTCGACAAATTCCAGAAATCATCTTTCCAGCCCCTGTCTTCCATCGCCTTGAGCAGCATGCCATGGGCCGCTGAACCGAACGGGACGGACACGTTCTTGCCTTTCAGATCGGAGAGCTGATAGTAGGGTGAGTCCTTGCGCACTACGACGCCATTGCCCGAACCATCCTTGTTGTAAGCAATGATCGCGATCAACTCGCTCTTGGTGTCCCGTCCATTCTGGAAAGTGGCACCATTCACCAGCAATGGATAGTCGCCCATCATGCCGATCTGCAGCTTGTTTGCGATCATGCCGTTGGTGACCGGCGGACCGGACGTGAAATTCTGCCAATCGACCTTGAAATGGATATCTTTGTACTTGCCGGTTTTCGGCAGGTATTTTTGCAGCAGGCCCAGCTTCTCGATGACGATTCCGCCAGTAACTGTATTGGTCGTGGTGTTCTGGATTCCGATGCCGAGAGTCACGTCTTCGGCATGTGCCACCACCGTTAAAAATGTCGAGGATGCCAGCGCCGCGGAAGCGAACAATAATTTGAATAATGATGCTTTTCTTCCGGTTGTATTACTTGTTAGCCGCGTAATCACAATAAGTACCCCTTTTAAAATAAGTTACACATGTATTTAAATAGGCAACTTTCATACCCAATGAGTATTTTTTATAACAACCTGTTTTATTTAATCTTTATCCTCTTGCCACTGCGTTCCATGCCCCTCATGCGTGCAGCCTGTAACAACTTGCACTGCATTCATGCAGGCACACTTCAGCCTGTTTGCAGGTATTGAAATTTCTCCTGCACACCCATCCATTCGTCTGCATCTGCAGGCGCGTCCGTCCTGGCATTGATCACCGGCCACAGCTGGGACAATTCTTCGTTCAAAGCCACGTATTTTCCGTACTCTGGCGGCAAATCCTCCGCTGCGAAAATCGCACCGGCAGGACATTCGTCAACACACAGCGAACAGTCGATGCACACAGCCGGGTTGATCACCAGAAAATTGGGTCCTTCATGGAAACAATCCACCGGGCAAACTTCGACGCAATCGGTAAATTTGCAGCGGATGCAGGGTTCGGCAACGATATAGGTCATGGTATTTTCTCTTTCAGCAAGCTTGATCAGCGCGCTAGCGCCCGATCTGGGTCATGGCCAGCCTGGCCAGTTTGCGCACATCCGGATCAGGGTCTTCGAGCGCTCTTTCCAGTGCGGGCAGCGCCCTGGGGTCGCCAATCTCGCCAAGCGCGACTGCGGCTTCCTTGCGCAGGTTGCTCACTGGATGCAACAAAGCCTCGGAAAGCGCGGGCAGCGCCTCGCGACTCTTGAGCTTGCCGAGGCTGCGCGCAGCCTTGATCCTGACTTGCCAATAGCTGTCTTGCATCGCATCAATGAGCTGGGAAATTGCGCTGTCTGCGCGCAGTTTCCCCAGCGTCATGACGGCTTCCTCCCGCACCTGCCAGGAATCATCCAGCAGTGCATCGACCAGTGCAGGAAACACGGCGGGTAGCTCCGGCGCAAATCCGAGCGCACCCACTGCGATGCGCCTTACCTCCGCATCCGCATCCTGCGTGGCAACCCTGGACAACGACGCCAGTGCTTGTGGATCTTTCAGGTAACCCAGCACGCCGACGGCCGCTTGGCGCACTTCGGCGTCCGCATCGGCAATTGCTGCCAGGGCCGGTTCCAGACTGCCCGGCGCCCTGAGTTCCTTCAGCGCCCTGAAGATCGCCGCCTTGGCGTAACCGGTAGATGCATCCAGCGCGTTCAGCAGTACTCTGCCGAGACTTGGGTCTTTCAGTTCGCCAAGCGATAGCGCTGCATTTGCGCCAACTTGCGGGTCGCTGTCAGTCAGCACGCCGAGCAGCGCAGTAACAACTGCTTCGCTTTCGTATCCTTCCAGTGCCGCAGCCGCCTCGGCGCGAACATTGGCATCGACGTCATGCAACGCCTCGATTAATAGCGGCACGACCAGGTCTTCGTCTTCGCTATCCGCCAGGTCCATCAGTGCAATGCGCCTGATTTCCGGATCAGCGTCGGTCATGCGCAGTTTCAGTTGCGCGGATAGCCCATCTTGAGTGTTCAGTGCGGTCATGTTCAGGCTCCCGGCTTAACGCAACAGATAAGGAATATCGACATGCACGGCTCCGGTGGGACAGTCTTTCTCGCACGGCAT
The DNA here is from genome assembly GCA_035530335.1 of Sulfuriferula sp. Classification (GTDB taxonomy): domain Bacteria; phylum Pseudomonadota; class Gammaproteobacteria; order Burkholderiales; family Sulfuriferulaceae; genus Sulfuriferula. The sequence goes on from DATKUZ010000013.1 coordinate 7,064, forward strand.
GCAATACCAGCACTCGTCGAACTTCATGTAAGCCGTGCCTTTGGCAAGATCGATTGCCAATACATCGAGCGGGCATACGTCCACGCATACGGTGCAGCCCTTTCCGGCAATGCATTTTTCTTCATCTACCGTGACTGGCACGGTTACCCGGTTCATTGCGTAGGTCATGACATTTCTCCCGTTAGGCGGCTGCGGATTCTTTGACGATCCGCAGTTTTTGATAGGCGGTTTTTTCTTCCTCATCGAGTGGGACGATGTAGGGTTCGATCGGCCGCGTGAAGCAGGTCATGTCACCGTTGGCATCTTTCTTCACCTGCACATGCACGAACCAGTCGGCGTCGTTTCTGTCCGGGTAATCCACGCGATAGTGATACAGTCCCCACCGGCTTTCCTTGCGGAACAACGACGCTTGTGCGGCCATTTCAGCGCAATCCCGGATGGCATGTATCTCCAGCGCCCGCATCAACTCGTGCGGGTTGGCGGCACTCAATCGGGACAGATCCTCGTGAATTTCTGCGAAACGCTGCAGGCCGATTTCCATCTTGCGGGTGACTTTGGGCGGCTGCAGATAGTCGTTGACCATGCGGCGCAACTTGTACTCGACCTGACTGGGGGGAAGCCCGTCGACCACATCGAGTGGTGCCCAGACGCGTTTTCGCTCCTGCTCAACCTGATCGTTATCAACTGGAGGCAATGTGTGAGTAGCGCAGTATTCAGCCGCGCTTTCGCCCGCCAGCTTGCCGTAGACGAAAGCGCCCAGCATGTAGTTATGCGGTACGCAGGCCAGGTCGCCGGCCGCGTACAAACCCGGCACCGTGGTTTCTGCGCGCTCGTTCACCCACACCCCGGATCCGCTATGACCGCTGCACAACCCGATCTCGGAGATGTGCATTTCCACCATGCCCGTGCGGTAGTCGAGGCCGCGCCCTTCATGAAAGCGCCCGCGGCTGGGCCTTTCATTGGTATGAAGAATCTCTTCGATAGTGGAAATGGTTTCTTCGGCCAGATGATCCATCTTCAGGAACACCGGGCCATTGCCGCCTTCGAGTTCCTTGTAGAACTCCATCATCATCTGGCCGCTCCAGTAGTCGCACTCAATGAAACGGTCCCCGTTCGCGTTGGCGGTAAAGCCGCCAAACGGCCCCGTTACATAAGCACAGGAAGGGCCGTTGTAATCCTTGATCAAAGGATTGATCTGAAAACATTCGATGCCGGAAAGCTCGGCGCCTGCGTGATAAGCCAGGCTGTAACCATCGCCCGCATTCGTGGGATTTTCATAAGTGCCGAACAGATAGCCGGAAGAGGGCATGCCGAGGCGCCCCGCTGCGCCGGTGGCCAGAATGACGGTCTTCGAACGAATCACGTAGAAATCGGCAGTACGGCTGTCTACCGCCAGCGCGCCGGCAATCGCCCCATTCTCATCCAGCAGCAACCGCGTTGCCATGAGCCGATTGGTGATTTCCACACGCCGTTTTTTCAGCTGCCGGTACAACACTTTCTTCATGTTGTGTCCTTCCGGCATGGGGAGAACATAGGTGCCGATGTGATGGACTTTCTTGACCGCATAGTCGCCGGTCTCATCCTTTTCGAATTTCACGCCCCAGCTATCCAGTTCCTGAATCATCGCGAAACTGCTGGTGGCGTATTCCATCACGGTCTTTTGGTTGACGATGCCGTCGTTGGCCACCGTGATTTCCTTCACGTACTGCTCAGGGGTGGCATGCCCGGGAATGACTGCGTTGTTGAGTCCGTCCATTCCCATGGAGATGGCGCCGCTGCGTTTGACGTTGGCTTTTTCCATCACCAGCACGCGCAGCGCAGGATTCTTTTCCTTGGCTTTGGCGGCAGCCATCGGCCCGGCCGTCCCGCCGCCGATGACCAGCACATCCACTTCCATTTCGATGGTATTCATTGAATCTTCTCCTTGGTTCTAAATGAAACGACGTTAAATGCGGCCGCGTTCAACACGGAGCCGATATTGGAAGGCATCTCCACGGTAGTAGAGATATTCGAAGTCGAGCGGCTGATTGTCGGCGGTAAACGTCAGGCGCTCGATGCGCAGAACGGGTGCCCCTTCCTGCAGATGGATCAATCTGCCCAATGATTCGTCGGCCAGCATGGCTTCGATCTGCAGTTCTGCCTGACCCAGCGAATAGCCGTAGTCATTTTCCAGAATCAGAAAAATGTCGCGGTGCGCGAGGTCTTCCTTGATCAGGCGTTCGCCTATCGTTCTCGGCAAATAACTCACATCGAGTGAAATGGGCGCGCGGTTCAGGTAGCGTACGCGGCGGATCTCTGACACCATTTCGTTCTCATCCAGCTCCAGTTTTTTCGCAACCGGCTTGTCGGCTGGAACGATCTTGAAACTGACGACCTGGGAGAAGGTTTCGTAGCCCATTGACGCCATCGCCTCGCCAAACCCCTGCAACTTCCCGAGGTTCTGAAACGCCTTGGGTTGCGACACATACGTGCCCTTGCCGTGTATCTTGAAAATCAGCCCTTCCTTCTGCAGGTCGCCCAAAGCTTGCCTGACAGTAATTCGGCTTACCTCAAAAGAACGCGTCAGTTCGCTCTCAGAAGGCATCTGCTCGTGGGCCTTGTAAGTTCCATCGAGGATGCGGGTTCTCAGAATCTCCTTGATCTGCGTATACAGCGGCACAGGCGAGAGAGACAGTACAGTTTCTTTTTTCGGTTCCATTGATCGGCTAGCTCCAATGCACATGCTTACTTGTTATGACAAGATTGACAAAAGCAAGCCGCGTGCCAGCACAATAAACCCTCAATGAAATTAATTAACCAATTGATATATAAGGATATATAAAGGAGCTTAACGTGTCGCGAGGAGGATTTTGTTAGCACTGAAATCGTGCGTACCTGAATCGGAGCGCACTGAATATGAGCTGGGGAAGCGCTCATTTAAGCGCCGGTAATTTCCCGAAGATCGAGAAAATATCGCCATTCGAGCATCCCGTCACAGAGCCCAGGATGTGACGCCAAACGAGCTTTGCCGAACTGCCATTGCGCAATAGGAAACGCCTCTCCCGGCGGAAAGTGCTGTATTAGCTGAGACGGAACGGAGCATTGCATGGGCAGATTGCAACCACTTTTGTGGTGTCATCGGCGCTGCGTTTCGTTCACTCTTTTTTTGGGAATAGGGAACGAACAGAATCGAATTTGTGTGGATTTGTAGGAAATTAAGTGGGGGTGTGTGCTTGGTCAATACGCACAGATGTGTCGGATACCCGAGTGGATTGAGGAAGCCTCGGAAATAAAAAAGCCGGCTCAGATGAGTCGGCTTTGAATGCTGGTGGCCAGGGGCGGAATCGAACCGTCGACACGCGGATTTTCAATCCGCTGCTCTACCAACTGAGCTACCTGGCCGTGAAGCCCGCCATTAGACCCTGTGAGGGTCATTTCGTCAAGTTTTTTCAGGATCCCGGGGGGGTAAAAAAAGCCGCTGACCGGCGTCGGTCAGCGGTTGGCGTAGGGCGTTTAAACGCTACACTCAGTGGGCGTGGATGCCGGTGTTCTGGCGCACATAAATTTCATCCCACATTTCCGCCGCATGCGGGTCGCGATACAGCAGCGAGCCGAGAATCACCATCAGAAAACCCAGCGGGATGGAAATCAGCCCGGGGTTTTTGAGCAGAAAGAAGGGTTTGTCCAGACCGACGATACTGGTCTTCCCTTCGTTCTGTTTCAGATCGTCCTGGGCTTTTTTAATGGCTGCCTCCAGTTTGTCGATTTCGGCTCTGGTTTTGGCAATTTCCGTAGCGTCGGTCATGCTGGCCAACTGGGTGTTGAGCATAGCCAGTTTCTCCACGGCACCCGGCGTGGCGGGCTTGGCCAGGGTCGCAGGTTTGGCCGGCTCGGCTTTTTTACACACGGCAAACAGCTCACACACAAAGCCTTCGCCAGGCTGGGCTGCCACGGCAGGTTTGGCTTCTGTAGCGGGCTCGCCCTGCAGCACCTTGTTGGCAGCTTTCACCACGTCCTTGGGGTAGGTCATGTTGGGCGAAACCATGACCAGGGATATGGCGGAAATCGCACCCACCAGCATACCCAGTACGACGCCGCCCGTATTGCAGCGCTTCCAGTGCAAAGTCAGGAGCACGGCTGGCAGGTTGCTCGAGGCGGCCACGGCAAAGGCCATGCCCACCAGATGGGCCACGTTCTGGCCCTTGGCTGCGATGCCGATGACAATGGCGATGACGCCCACGATCACCGAGGATATGCGCGCTGCTTTTACCTGCTCGTCAGGCGTCGCATGATCGCCGCGGATGACGCCCACATAAATGTCGTGGGCCATCGCAGAAGCGGAGGCCAATACCAGGCCTGCCACCACGGCGACAATGGTGGCGAAAGCGACGGCCGCCACAAAAGCAAGGAAGAAATTGCCGAGCATGGAATCTGCCCCACCACCCAGGTACTGGGCCAGAATGGGTGCTGCCATGTTGCCGCCCTTGTCCAGTCCGGCGATGTTGGCGGGGCCCACGTTGATGGCGGCACCCAGGCCGAGGAACAAGGTCAGCAGGTAGAAGCCGCCGATGATGATCATCGCCCACATCACGGATTTACGCGCTTCCTTGGCATTCGGCACGGTGAAGAAGCGCATCAGGATATGCGGCAGACCGGCGGTACCCAGTACCAGTGCCAGACCCAGGGATATCTGGTCGATCGGACTCTTCAGGAACAGGCCCGGCTCCAGAAAACGCTGTCCTAGTTCCTCGGGGGTCATGTTGGTTGCGGCAGAGCCGAGCAGCTTGGCGACCTGTTTCTGTACCCCCTCATAATGAACCACGCCGTTCAGGAAGCCGGGCAGGCTGAAGCCATACGGCGTCCACACCAGCACCACCAGAACGACGGAGGCAACTACCAGCAATCCCGCCTTGACGATCTGTACCCAGGTGGTGGCGACCATGCCGCCAAATACCACATAGGCCAGCATCAGCAAGCCCACTACGATGACCGATACCTCGTAATCGATGCCAATCAGGGTTTTTACCAGGATTCCGCCGCCTACCATCTGGGCAGTCAGATAGAAGATGGACACGGTGATGGTGGTAATCGCAGCGATGGTCTTGGACTTTTTTGGATCATTGCGGAACGCCAGGATATCGCCCAGAGTGTATTTGCCGATATTGCGACACGGCTCGGCAATCACCAGCAATACGGTGATGTAGGCCATCAGAAAACCCACCGAGTACATGAAGCCATCGTAACCGTAGAGGGAGATCAGACCGGCGATGCCCAGAAAAGAGGCGGCGGACAGGTAGTCACCGGCAATCGCCCAGCCGTTCTGAAAACCGGAAATAGAGCGGTTGGCGGCATAAAATTCAACCGTGGTATGGGTGCGTTTGGCCGCCCAGTAAGTAATGGCCATGGTCAGCGCGATGATGCCGCCGAAGACCGCGAAGGTGATCCATTTATATTGCGCGCTGACCGCCCCTTCACTAGCGAGGGCGGCATTGCTGAATATGCTGAGCAGGATGAGCCCCAGCCACTGTGGCATATTGTTCAGAATTCGCATGGTGTCAGGCTCCCAGGTTGTGCGCGTCGTTGACGATATCTAGCGTCATGGCATCGAATTCGGTGTTGGCTTTGCGCAAATAGATATACGCAACCAGCCATGCCACCACAAATTCGGACAACGCGAACAGGAGGCCGATATTGACTGGCCCCCATACCCTGATTTTGAATATTTCCTGAAAATACGCTGCGCCGATCGGCAGCAGAAAGTAATAGACCATCGAAAAAATCATCAAACCCCACAGAAACCGGCTTTTTTTGCGGTGCAAAGCCTGAAAGCGGGGATCAGCATCAATCGCCCGCCAGTTCATTTTAGTAGTGGTCATACTGCCTCCTACGGCGGTTGGGCACTGGCTGCCGTTGAACCGGCGCCATTATTATTGGTGGAACGCCCGGTGCAGAAGAGTCGGGCGCAACGTGATGCTACTACCGCAGCGTCGGTTTCTGCAAACACAATAAAAAACCCCGCCGTAGCGGGGTTTTTCAGGGCTGCCGAGAGGCAGGGTTACATCATGCCGCCCATGCCACCCATACCGCCCATGTCGCCCATGCCACCGCCACCAGCGGCGGATTTGTCTTCCGGCAGTTCGGCCACCATGGCATCGGTGGTCAGCATCAGGCTGGCCACGGAAGCGGCGTTTTGCAGCGCGGTGCGGGTCACCTTGGTAGGATCGAGCACGCCCATTTCCACCATGTCGCCGTACTCGCTGGTCGCAGCGTTGTAGCCATAGTTGCCCTTGCCTTCCAGTACCTTGTTGACGACCACCGAGGCCTCATCGCCGCAGTTGATGACGATCTGGCGCAGGGGTTCCTCGATGGCACGCAGCACGATCTTGATACCGGCATCCTGGTCGTGATTGTCGCCTTTCAGCTTGCTCATACCGACCTTGGCGCGCAGCAATGCCACGCCGCCGCCGGCGACGATGCCTTCTTCCACCGCAGCACGGGTAGCGTGCAGCGCGTCTTCCACGCGGGCTTTCTTCTCTTTCATTTCGACTTCGGTAGCAGCGCCGACCTTGATCACGGCAACACCGCCAGCCAGCTTGGCCTTGCGTTCCTGCAGCTTCTCTTTGTCGTAATCGCTGGTGGCTTCCTCTGCCTGGCGGTTGATCTGGCCGATACGCCCCTTGATGGCGTCTTCCTTGCCTGCGCCGTCGATGATGATGGTGTTGTCTTTACCCACCTCGATGCGTTTGGCTTGGCCCAGTTCGGCCAGCGTGATTTTGTCCAGCGTCAGGCCGACTTCTTCAGCGATCACGGTGCCGCCGGTAAGGATGGCGATGTCTTCCAGCATGGCCTTGCGACGGTCGCCGAAGCCAGGCGCTTTCACGGCGCAGGTCTTGAGGATGCCGCGGATATTGTTCACCACCAGCGTCGCCAGCGCTTCGCCGTCGACATCTTCAGCGATGATCAGCAACGGGCGGCCAGCCTTGGCGACTTGCTCGAGCGCGGGCAACAGGTCGCGGATGTTGGAGATTTTCTTGTCGTGCAGCAGCACGAAAGGATTGTCCAGCAGGGAAATCTGCTTGTCGGCGTTGTTGATGAAGTAAGGCGACAGGTAGCCGCGGTCGAACTGCATGCCTTCTACCACGTCCAGCTCGTTTTGCAGACCGGAACCGTCTTCCACGGTAATCACGCCTTCCTTGCCGACCTTGTCCATGGCCTCAGCGATGATGTCGCCGATGGAGCTGTCGGAGTTGGCGGAGATGGAACCCACTTGAGCGATTTCCTTGCCGGTGGTGCACGGCTTGGAGATTTTTTGCAGTTCAGCGATGATGGCAGTGACAGCTTTGTCCATACCGCGCTTCAGGTCCATCGGATTCATCCCGGCGGCAACAAACTTCATGCCTTCCTTGAGCATGGCTTGTGCCAGCACGGTAGCAGTGGTGGTACCGTCACCGGCCACGTCGGAGGTCTTGGAAGAGACTTCCTTCACCATTTGCGCGCCCATGTTTTCGAACTTGTCCTTCAGTTCGATTTCCTTGGCCACGGAAACGCCGTCCTTGGTGATGGTGGGGGCGCCGAAAGCGCGATCCAGCACCACGTTGCGGCCTTTGGGGCCGAGGGTAACTTTAACGGCGTCGGCCAGAATGTTCACGCCGACCATCATTTTTTGGCGCGCAATGTCACCGAATTTTACGTCTTTTGCAGGCATTTTTAGCTCCTAAAACTGTGAATCAATTGGTTTGCTTTGGCAGGCCGAATTACTCGACAATGCCCATGATGTCTTCTTCGCGCATCACCAGCACTTCATCGCCGTCCAGCTTGACGGCCTGGCCGGCGTATTTGCCGAACAGCACGCGGTCACCGACTTTCACATCCAGCGCGCGCACTTTGCCGTCGTCGCTGACTTTGCCCTTGCCCACGGCAAGCACTTCGCCCTGGTCGGGTTTTTCGGTGGCGCTATCGGGAATCACGATACCGGAAGCGGTCTTGCGTTCTTCTTCCATGCGTTTGACAATCACGCGGTCGTGCAGCGGACGAATTTTCATTGCTCTATCTCCTGGAAAAAATCGCTGAATCAAAGCTTGCTTCAAACGCTGAGGCAAGCCAAAAATGGATTCAGCCGAGACTGCTGTTAGCACTCTTGGCTGAGGAGTGCTAATAATAGGGGCGCAGGCCGCTAATTTCAAGGTTTACATGAAAAATTCATATTGGTTGTAAGGAAGCGTTTAAAACCGGAAGAACGGCGAAAGCGGAACGGAAGTCACTAGCGGTAGGGGGATTTTCACTTTCATCGCTGACGGCGGACACACTTTGGTGTCCCCGCCAGCCAGTTGACCAAGGGCTGTAAAGGCAGCAGCGCCATCAAAATGATGGCCAGGCGGCAAGCGCCTATAACCGACCTTTCTATGAGCCACAGCCCAGCCAAGACCGCGCCGAACACTAGATCGGGCAGGAAGACGGCAACGAGAAGGATTAGCAACAACAATTCCATGAAGGCAGTATAGAAGCCACTTAACGCCCTGTGCCAAATAGCACGCAAATAACAAAGGCCGAGAGATACTCGGCCTTTGTTTTACTGCTACCGCCTGCGCGGCTCTGTGGCCGTGGTTTGCGGTTTCCCCATGTGTGCCATATTGCGGGCGCATCCAAGGTTATGGCGCACTTCTCGCCTCGATTGCATAGCCCAGAACGGACCCCCGTCCGATTAAATTCGAATCATTAGCATCGCGTTAACAATCAATGCCGCTTTGCCTGGCTGGCGTTGTGGCCGTTGACCACGGTGGCGACCTGTTTGCCGTCGATGTGGATATTGATGGTTTGCTTAGCATGCGCAATACCATCAAGCACCTGCTTGAGCTGCTGAAAATCATAGCCTTTGGTAGCATTCACCAGCGAATCCCCACCATAGCCGCGCAGCTGCTTGTCGATCTCGGCTCGCTTCGCTTTGCGCGCCTCGTCATCTATATGCTGCTGCTCCTGGAGCTTGGACAAGCGCTGGTATGCCTCATGTGCCTGATAGGCGGAATAGGCGACCGTCGCTGCAACTGCGACCGGCACGCCGGCTTCCAACAACGGCAGCGCCTTAGCCACCTTGGTTGCTGTGCCGCTGCCGCCAGGCGCGCCTGGAATCGCAGGTACGCCGGCGGGCTTCGGCCCAGAAAAGAGCCGCCCTATGCCAGCAGCCGCGGTTAATGCGCCAACTGCAATAGTTGCGGCATACAGCGCAGCAGTGAATCCAGGGAAGGCTTCAGCGCCTTTGTTTACGCCATCCAGCAAAAACCCAAGCGGCTTATCAAGGGCTCCCAATGTATCCATCGCCGCCAAAGCTTTCTTATTGCCTACCTGCTCCGCTTTGTAATCCAGGGTGTCGGCAACAGTGCCAAAACTGGTTTCCCCTTCCTTTCCATTTTCAGCCGTTACCGTTTTTTTGATCTGTCCATACTTCTCTTTTTGCTGAATCATGGCGATCAAGGCCATAAGCGCTTGGCGATCCTGCACGGTGTTGCCAATACCTTTTGCCATCATGAGATCGGCCATCGCACCATAAGTATCGCCTTGCTCTGTCCCCGTCTGCTTTTCGGATTTAGCACGAAGCTCCAGGTATTTTTTGTCTTTTTCACCAACGGTACTGACTAACGCGACAAATGCGTCGAGTGGATTCATTCCTTTCGCACGTGCAGCAGCCAAGCTGCCGGATAGATCAATCCCGAGTTTTTTAAAATCTTTCGAAGTATCTTGGGAGTTGATCTTGGCCAGCAGATTAACCAAATTATTGCCCGCCTCATCAGCACTACCCGCAGTGATGCGCGATACTTGATTGGCAGAAACAAGCGCTTCAAATCCCTTCATCCCCTTCATGCCCTGACCGCCAGCCAATGCCATCTCTTGAGGCAGCCACTTGGCCATGTCATTTAGTTCGAATCCGCCCTCCTGCCCGCCCTTGATTGCCTTTGATAACATCGCTGGAATTTGCGCATCTGTAATTCCCATGCTCTGCTTGGCAGCAATCACGATCTTGGCAAGGTCCTGGGGATCGGCCCCTGTTCCAGTAGCGTATTTTTGCAGCGTTGGCAGCAGGCTAAGCGAGCTGTTAATGCCAGCCTGGCCCTGACCCATCGCGCCCGAACCGATCAATTCATTCAGTGTTTCCGCCGCCTGTTCCGGCGTCCCGCCACCTTGCTTCACAGCACTGCGAATGGCCGCATCCATTTTGGATTTACCGGCAATCCTGCCAGCCACATCACGGTCGGAATAAGCAGTATTGGCCATAATCGCCAGGCGGCGGTCATAAGCCATCGGACGTTCAGCGGCGCTTTTCAGTACATAGCCGCCTGCGAAGGCCGCAGCACCAGCCTGCCCCACTTTTTGTAACACCGAAATAGATGCCTTGGCAGCGCCTTGCATGGAACGCAAAGCCCCTGTCATACGCTCGATCGCGGTGGGTTTGATCCGCCTCGTGGCATTAGCAATCCTATCCATGGATTTCGCCACGTTGCTGGATTCCTGCTGCACGGATTTCATGGCGGACTTCAAGCCCACGCTCATCTGGTCATTGAGCTTGAGCAATAGCTGCAATTCCAGGTTATTTGACACGCTTTTTCCGCCTTGTACTGGTGTAGGTTTTAGTATTTCCGTCTGATGACGGATTGCTGCGCGGGCCCGACAGCACGTCTATGATCGCTGCCGCGTGAGCTTCGGTTAACAGGTGTGGATCGGGATATCCATGATGACGCAGCACCATCTCTAACTCGGTGTAAGGCTTGAGCTTTGACTCAAGCCTTTCTGCTTTTTTCCAACCTCATCCTGCGCGGCGAAGATCGGTTCGATGTCATCTTCCGGCAACGCCAGCAACAACTCGCCTGTAATCTCTTGCTTTTCCAGCGTACCGAGCGATTCAATCTGTGCGGCTGCCTTGAACATACGCAAGCGCAAATTGGACGATTCAGGGCCTGCGGTTTCGATAGCTTCAATAGCGTCGGCAATCGTTGGGGCGCGCATCACAAAATCCCGATGCGTAACGCCGTCGCGCTCTACTCCAAAATTCAGCGAACCATTGACCGTAATCATTCAATCACCTCGCGTAGCCCAGCCGGGCGTATCGTAAATTTCTTCATAGTTAAAGCCTCGCTTACCTTGTTGATGATTTCACAGTGAGTGGCCTTGGAATGCTCCACAGACGCCGCAAGACGATCAGCCAAGCTGGGCCCATCGCCATATAGAAACTTTGATAACGTGGGGTTCCCAAGCTCGGACAGCCGCTTTCCGAGTTGACCAACCGCCGCAAGTTCCTGGTGCAGCTTAGGGGTGCTGTTCATGCGACGGCACCAACCGCTTCACTGAAGCTGCACCCAGCCACGGTTTGATATAGGTGGATGCGTCGGAGATGTCCCAAAGCGCTTTGGCAGGCTTTCCATTCATCCTGCTGCACCTGGTCAGCCAGCCCATTCAGCCCGGCGAGAGATTCAGAGAAACTGGCGTCCCCTTTCGTGTATTCGGCCATTTGATCAGGGTTCCGCTTGAGGTAATCGAATATGTGTCCCATCGCCTCTTTCACTGGCAATTTCTCATGAGCCGCATACTCGTAAACCCACTCCGCTAACTCCAGTTCTTCCGGCGTGAGCACAACGCCATCGGGCAGCTTCACGGTGCTCATGTTCCTGGCGCGGCCGAAGGCCCTTCCAATGGCTCTGTCACGTTCCCATGTCGCGTCGATTTCGCTTGGCGAACGGCGCTGTATGGGGGCCAGCTTGTCAGCCAGGGCACCGAGTTTGTCTACATGCTGGCCTGCCGTGAGTTTCTTCTGCTGGATCGGTTGGGCAAAGGTCAAGGCCATGATTTATCCCCTTAAATCAGCGTTACGCCGATTGCCCGCAACTCTTCCAGCAAGTCATCGGCGGCTTGGTTGGTCGCGCCGCTGACGTATGCCAGGGAGTCGCTAAAAATGGAATCCGGCCAGTTCGGATTGAATTGCCCTTCACAAGCGGGAAGCTGAAACACAGGCAGGTTGATTGGCACGCCGCCACTGATGATCCCTGCCGGTTTCAAGCCCTTGCTCTTGAGCAGTCCATCCAGCGCGGTCAGGCGCAGATAAGCCGCTTTTACCGCAAGCGCTGCCTTAACGTATTCATGGCAAGTGGTTTCAGCCTGGTTCATCACCACGGCGCGAAGTAGGCTCATATCCCTGCCATGCAGGGCGTGCAGTTTCCCCTGGGCTTCCGCCAGTTTGCGCTGGAGGCCGGCAATCGCTTGCGACGCTTCATTGGCAATGCGCTTTGCCGTTGCCAAAGCTTCCTGGTGAGCCTTTTTCTCGGCCTCGCTCTTCGTATCGAAAGCCTGTACCTCGCCGTGGGTTGCCTGGCCGACAGCTACGCCGGCCAACAGGTCTTCACGGGTGCGGGATAGATGTTCGATGCTCGGCACTGCAGCCGCCGCTGCGCTGGCTTCTCGCTGCTTGGTGGCGATCAAGTCTTCAAGATTGATGATGGTGTTGCCCAGGCATTCGATATCTGCCTGGTGAGCCAGCAACAGGGAAAGCTCGGACTGCTTGCTGGTGGCTTTCTGGCCAAGATTCCCGGCCGTTTTCGGTGTCATGTTCATGGGGATTCTCATTTTGGTGGTTGATTTAAAATATTTCGGATGTTTCTTTCAGTCATCCGATACTTGAGGGCAAGTTTGCGTTGCGACACGCCCAGTGCGCGATCAGCAAAAATCAGCGCGTTACGCTGCCCAATAAGCAGCTTGACGGCACGGGGAATTTCCACTGACAAACCGCTAAATTCCCCCGCCAATTTTTGCGCGATTTCCTCCCCCAGCAATTCGCACAGGGGGTGTTCAGGCTTGACCGTGACTGGTAAGTACAGGCGTGTTCCGCCGTATTGCGCAACCAGCTTGGCGGTGGCTGCTTCGCCGATCAGCTGACAGATGTCCTGAAAGACCCCAATGTAATTAGCCGCCCGAGCTCGGGGTAAAACAAAACTTCGCATGCCGTTCCCATCGCTTCGATTCATGGCGGTATTGTTTCCGCATGATGGCGCTAGGTTAAGGCGGAAGTCCTGCCGGGAAGGATTGGGGGAGGATTTGGAAGAGAATAGGGACTGGCGCGCCGTGTTTCTGTCTACCACCTACCCTTCCCGGAGGCAGAACCATCAACGGCGCGCCTTCTAAAAGGCTGGTTTGGCGGGGCTACTCTTCCTCTATGGCGTCCGTCAATTCCTCGCTTAAAATCTCCAGTAAGTCGGCCAGGTCGCCGCGCTTCCCGATCAAACACTCTTCTGGGGCATTTTCAGAGAAAGACAAGGCAGACAAGGCGCGCATGGCATTACGCACGCGAGCGATGCGGGCAGCGCGGTCATATTGGTTAATCTGTTGTGCACTCATGCTGCCCCCTTATCGCTTGCCATTTTCAGGGCGTGTCCAAGATGGCCGGTCACGATTGACAGCAAAGCATATAAATCATCCCGATTAACCATGTCCATACCCGACTCATTAGGTGGCACGAACGCGGTCGGGACAAGCAGGCCCTTGATGGCGTTCATCGCACGGTGAGTTTCATGGGCTGCCCCAATGGCCTCAACATAGCGTTCCTGATAGCTTTCCTGCATTTTGCGGCGTTCCTGCCACTCCTGGTCAGCTTCTGAACTCATCTCGATCAGTGTCTCAAGAAGATCTTGTCGTGCCGCTGCGCGGCCGTCTGGCATTGCGCTGGGCTGGGTTGTTTTGGCTGGCTGCTTGAATTCCAGCACGTCAGCCAACCCGGCGTGGTCGTCGCGGCTGCACTTGTCACCGTGGGCGGGAGCAGCATCTGCAATACATTCCGGGGATTGGCTGGTGGGGTTGGTGGTGTCTGTTTCAGGTGCGGAGGTGGTACGGTCAGTCATGGATATTTCCCTGGTAAGTGTTTGTGTTTTCCGCTCCCCGTTGTAAAACGGGCGGGCAGAACCGTGTAAGTTGATAGGCCGGATACAGACCTTTCTCGGGTGTTGCGTTAAAAACGCCAGAAAAGCCCCTTAAAGCGTTTTTTGATGCACCGGGCTACCTTCGTATCAATTTTCTTTTTAAAACGCACATACGCCGATTTAACGGTGTACATGCGCCGATCTTGATAGGCTGGCTTGCCGCCTTTTACTTTTTTCGCTCAATCCAGATACCCAATGCGGCAATGACACGTTGCACGCCATACCTATCGAGAAAGCGGGGGTGCTCTACCTTGCCGCGCGGTTTCACCCAAGCGATGAACCGGCGGTCTTCCAGGCCATCGTATCCAACCTGCTTTGCCCGGTCTTCGAGTAAGCGCCATTGGGCAGGGGTGGGGCGGGTTGGCGCTGTACCGCCCGCACCCTTGGGCTTGCGTTCGGACTTGGTGGAAGTGAACCCCAAGCGTTTGAATTCAGCCATGACGGAATCGAATCCTTCAAGCGTCAAATCACTGGAACTTTTCACGCCGCCATGCCGCAGCAACAGGGCACGGTAGTCTTCATCAACCATGCCAAGGGCGCGCTTGGCCGTGTGGATCAGGGCCAGCTTGGTGCCGAAAATCTGGCCACGTTTGAATTTCGCTCTGGAGCTGGGCGCTGTCATTCCGATCCCCCCCAGCATCCGGCATTTGCCGCCCCGAGTTTGAGCAGCCGCACATCTAGTTTTTTCGCCCCTGCGGCAAGGGCAAGCTTCCGTGTCTCACGCACGGTTTCAGCAAGGTAGCGTAGGCCCCCATCCTGCGTTCCGATCGCCATGCAGAATTGTCGCTCTTGCCTCCCTGTCACGCCCCATGCCTCCAGCAAGGGGTCAATGTCTTCTTCGCCTGGAATTTCGATGAAAACGTGCGCGCCTGCAACGCGAGAGGTGATTTGTGCCATCTTGGAATTTATCAACGTCTTGTATCCTTGGACATTGCCAAGAAAAACCAGAGCGATGCCGTGCTTATCGGGAAAAATCAGAAGCTGTTCCATAATGGACAATGGAATCAGTTGCGCATGGTCGAATATAAACACGCTGCCTTCTGGAAAGGTTCGAATGATGTATTCACGCATCTTTTCACCAGCACCTGGGTGTCCGCCATAGCCGGTTTTCGCTTCCGCTATGGCCTTAAGCAAAGGAACATATTTGCGGCGCTCCCCGTCCACTTGCACATGGATAACGTTTCTATCCATGCGCGCCATCCATTCTGCCGTCTCGGATTTGCCGGCACCGGAAGCGCCGTAAATCAGGGCAACACCCCTGCGCTCTTCCCTGCCACGGGGTGCCCGCGCCTGTTCAATGGCTTTCACAATGCGTGCAGAAGTGGGGGTCATGACGAAGTCCCCTTCACGCTCCGTGATTTCATCATCTATACCCGTGAGCCAGTCCGAAAGCGCCATCGTGACCTCGCTTTCCCGCTGGCCATTGATCCATCCTTCCAACGCGTTCACCTCCAGCGCAGCTTCATTGGCCATCCTTAGGGGTTTTATTCCTGCCTCCCGCATGGCGGCAAGTCTGGCGGCGATAGCATCTTCGCGCATCGGCGGCTTGTGGGGTTTTTCAATGCCCCGTGTTTCTCCTGCCGCCCGATCAAGATATTCCGTTGGCAGTTCTTCTTCCGGCGTTCTCGCTGTGTTCGTATCCATATACAATGACACCCCTGTTGTAGTGTTGTGGTGCCTGCCAAGTTGCAGCTTGTCAGGCGGGTTATTTGGAAATGCCGCCGCGCGCACGTTGTCTCACGCGCTCGGCGGATTCCATTGATTCCTTCTCGCGCATCTGTTTTGCCTCCTTTCTGATTGCATCGTTTTCCAAATCCTCGGCTGTCTTGCGCGCTTGCAATGGATCGGCCCGTCCTTTCACTATCTCCAGCACTTGCGCCGTAGGCAAAATCTCCCCGGTTTCCTTGTCCACCATCTCCGGCAACACCTCGGCGGCCAGCGCGTTCAAATAGTCCCGGCTGTCGCTATTGGATAGGTCTTGCAGCGCCTTGGCTTGCTGTTTCACGGCCTTGGTGTAGGCGGCTCTCTTCTTCATGATTGCCTTGCCTGCCGCCTTGTCATTGAAAGCCGTTAACTCTGTCCTAGCGGCTTCGCATAAGCGGTTTTCCTTGCGGTAAACATAGACTGGATCACTCAGATTATGTTGGTTGAATCGGGCGTAATATCCCTTTCCCGGTGCAAGTTTCGCTGTGCCTTCGCTCCAGTAACTTGCCCCCATAATGGTGAACGTTCCGTTTTTGCGAATGGTGATGGCCACGGCGGAATAGGCGCATAGCCTTAACTGGGCTTCTGTGATTTTTCGGAATGCCACGCCGGGTTTGTTCAGTTGTTCGGTGTAAACCTGAAGTGGGCTTTTCCCGTCCATGCCATGCCCGCTGTGTGGTGTGCGATGGTAGGCCGCGTTTTCTTCATCAATCACTTGCTCAACCCGCTCTACCGGAATCGGCTTGTCCGCATCAAACTCTTCCGGTTTGTTCCCGGTAGAGTCACCGCAATAAGCGCCACGAAAATCTGGTTGGGTTTCTATCATCTGGGCAAGCGTGCGGAAAAGCCGTTCCACTGGCTTGGCTTGCCCGTGGGCAACGCTTGCCCAATCTACTTCAATTCCCAGCAGGGGAAAGGTGCCGATAATTTCATCATCCAGCACCTTGCCACGTCGCCGCCAAGGTGCGCCGCCCGTGTGTTCTTTTGCAGCGGTTTCCATGCCATTGTCTGACTGTATTTTGCGCGGTATAAGCCGCCCGGTAGTTTTGAGGGCATTCAGAAAAGCGCCCCGCACTAGGTCAGCGTCCAAACTAGATCCCAGGGCGTAGCCCAGCAACATCCGGCTGCGCACCTCCTGAAAGGCATATACCCATAAGCGAAACTTCCGGCCTGCAGGGCCATATTTGCCCTTGGTGTCGATCACCATCAAATCCATGCGCCGCCCATCCATGGACCAGGTGGTATGCAATGGAAAGTTGTAATCCCGTATTGCTGTTGGCGATTTGACCTTGAGGGCGGTTTCGCCTTCCTTAAGCAGCGTCAAAACGTCATGGGGTATTTTTTTATAATCGTTCTTGGCCGTGTCGTAGCTGGGTATTACGCCCCAGCCTTCTTTGTCAGCCTGCCGCTTGGTACGGCTCCAAGCGGTTTTAATCTTGCAGCCCGGTGTCAGAGCGTTGCGGATAAAGAATTGCCATGCCCCTTCATGCCACGCCGCTCGCCGGACATTTTCTCCCGCCCATTGCCCCACCAGCAGCGCAGGCCAGTGCTGCGGATCGTAGCCCTTGATGCGCGCGATCTTGTCGTATAGGGTGGATTTGGAAAGGCCGAATTCCTGCTTTATCTCGACCAGCGCCGCCTGGTAATGGATGCCTTGGGCTTTCATGATCTGCCATGCATGGCACGCTTCGGCGTCCTTGTAGGCTTGCTGTTTGAGCTTGGCGGTGGCGTTCTCGAAGAACTTCCACAAGGCTTCGGCCTCTTCCTCGGGTAGCTCGCGGCGGTCTTCTTCCCGCCAGCCGCCCGGAGCTACGCTCATGTTTTGCGCCCAATACTTGGCTTGCGCCAAGGGGGGCAGGCTGGATAGTGGAATGTGCCACGCACCGGAGGCGTCTTTGTGGGCGGCGATAAATTTCCCTGTATCACACTGATGGCGCAAGGTACGTTCAGGCATACAGAGCAGCCCTGCCGCTTCTTCGATGGTGAATTTTGGGTCTGTACCTACACGATGGCAGGCCGTCATGACGTGATCCCTCTCCGGCCACATCCACGCCGCACACGGGCCAGACGTATCAGAGCACCCCGAACGCTTTGCCATGTTGGCTCTGCCCCATTAGCTTGGCGCGCACGGGCGGCGATATTATCGGCATCGGGTTCACCCACCAATCCATAGCAATCGTCTGGCAGGGTAAATGCTTGGCCCCGGTTTGATCCCGGGATACGGTAGCCCATTAAAATACTCATACCGTCGTCATCATCACTTGATTATTTCGCCGTCTTTGATGCCGAGCGTAACTGCTATTTTGTGGGACTCGCCCCAGCAGCCTTTTGCTTTTCCACTCAGTACCGCTCTGACGTGATCTACGGCGAATTTATTCTTGCGTGCCCAATGCGTTACTGTTTCGCCTCGACGATTGAATTCTTCCTTAACTTGCCCTGGAGTTTTCATTTGCGTACCATCCATTTATAGAAACTGGGATATTATGGTATTCAATTGGATTATCTGTCAACAAAAGTATTCAAATGAGTGATATTGGGGACAGGATTAAATCAGAGCGTGAGCGACTCGGTCTTAGCCAAGAAGCGTTTGGCGCAATCGGAGGGGTAAAGAAGCTGGCTCAACTGAATTACGAGAAGGGGAAACGCTCACCCACAGGGGAGTATTTTGAATGCTTACGTCAGAGCAAAGATATTGACGTTAATTACATTGTAACCGGCATGAAGACAGGTCCTGAGTGGGATGACGCCCTTGCGCATAGATACGTTTTGGTGAACATGGCCACAGCAATTGGCATCAACTACAGCGACTTGGGTAGGGTATGTGATTTGGCGTTGCTTCAGGAAAAGCAAGCTCGGTTAAATGAAGAATTTGATCCAAGCGAAGTGGTGAAAATGGTTCACGATTTAGTCAATTCAAGTGCCAAGATGGCTGGTATTGATGCCGAACTACTTGCTCTCATACTAGAAAAGGTAGAGGCTGCCGTTGACAAATTTAACAGCAAGATACCCGCGAAAAAGAAGGCTCGCGCTGTGGCTATGTTCTATCGCACCTTCATGTCCAGCGGCAAGGTGGATCAAAAAACGATCGAAGAAACCATTGCGCTGGCCAGTTCATAACCAAGATTTCGATTTTGTTGCCGCAAGGTGGCGCGTAAAAACATTCTGTTCATGAATCACCAGAACCAATGACAGCAAGGCTTTCAGGTGTGCGGCAACGCAAATAATAGTTTACTAATGTATTGCCGTGTTCAATGTCGCTTTTTCGGCAACGCTATCAGCAAAAAATATTCCCTAAGAAGTTTTCACCAGGCATCTGAGTTTATAATTTCCCGCTGGGCGCGATTTTTGCGCGCTATTTGGTACTGCGTGGCGGGGTAGCGTTAAACCACGGTACGACGCGGCTTTCCGCCACGCAAAAAGAAACGCGATGCACAGTTCCGAACCCCAACCCGCCGCCGCGCTCCTATTTTGAACCGCCTCTTCAGTCCTACCCGATGGCTGAGCATTTCTATACTGAAATTCCGCCGTTATCTCCCATTCCGTGCGTGTAAAATGTCATTTTCAATCATTTTTCTGAAGCCGTATTTTATGCTGTGATCCCGCTTGAACCCGCATAAACCCGGCTTATCCCACTTATTTGTTTGCTTCCCCGGAATTCCCTTTATGACATCTCCCCCTCATTGGTTGACGCGTAGCCGGGAGGCGGTCTGGCACCCCTGCACGCAGATGAAACAGCTGGAAGACTACCCGCCGGTGCCGATTGCGCGAGGCGCAGGCGTGTGGCTGTATGACTTCGACGGACGGCGTTATCTGGATGCGGTGTCGAGCTGGTGGGTCAACCTGTTCGGGCACTGCAATCCGCGCATCAATGCCGCGCTGCGCGAGCAACTGGAACAGGTCGAGCATGTCATGCTGGCGGGTTTTACGCACGCGCCGGTGATTGAGCTATCGGAGCGGCTGGCGCGCCTGACCGGACTGGGCCACGCGTTTTACGGCTCGGATGGTGCATCGGCGGTGGAAATCGCGCTCAAAATGAGCTTTCATTACTGGCGCAACAGCGGCCAGCCGGGCAAGACTGAATTCGTCAGCCTGCAAAACAGCTACCACGGCGAAACCCTGGGCGCATTATCGGTCACCGACGTCGCGCTGTTCAAGGATACCTACGCGCCGCTGTTGCGCCAGAGCGTACAGGTTCCCAGCCCGGACTGGCGGTTGGCCGAGCCGGGGGAATCGCCCGAGCAATATGCCCTGCGTGCTGCCGAATCACTGGAAAACCACCTCGCCAAACACCATGCGACGACTGCCGCACTGATCGTGGAGCCGTTGGTGCAGGGCGCGGCGGGCATGGGCATATACCATCCGCTGTACCTCAAACGGGCGCGCGAGATTTGCGACCGCTACGGGGTGCACCTGATTGCGGACGAGATCGCTGTAGGATTCGGACGTACCGGCACCATGTTTGCGTGCGAACAGGCGGACATTACAGCAGATTTCATTTGCCTGTCCAAAGGCATCACCGGCGGCTATCTGCCGCTGTCGGCGGTGCTGACTACCGACACCGTTTACGCGGCATTTTACGACGATGCCACCGCACGCGGTTTTTTGCATTCCCATTCCTATACCGGCAATCCGCTGGCCTGCCGTGCGGCACTGGCGACGCTGGACATCTTTGAGCAGGACGATGTACTGGCTGCGAACCGGATCAAGGCGGCGTATCTGGATGGTATTGCCGAGCCATTGCGTCAGCATCCCCGGGTCAGGAATTTTCGCCGTACCGGCATGATCTGGGCGTTCGAAGTGGCGGATGCGCGCGCCGGTTTTGCACGCGGCTTCTACCAGGCCGGACTGGCACAGGAACTGCTGTTGCGCCCCATCGGCAATACGGTTTATTTCATGCCCCCCTACGTGATTTCACAAGAAGAGATGGCCATGCTGGTCGAGCGTGTCTTGCTTATTCTTGACCAGACACCTAGGTAAAAACAGTTTTTAATAAAGGCTTTGACACCCATCCCGCACACCCATAAGATAGTAATCAATTACTATCCAGCTGGCCGGAAGGAAAGCAGCATGTCCAAGGATACCGTCAGGCAACGCCTCAGCGCTGAACAGCGTCGCGATGAAATCATCCGCGTCACGCTGGACCTGGCTGCTGTGCGCGGTGTAGACGAGGTGACCACACAGGATATGGCGACCGCCATGGGCGTAACCCAGGGCGCGGTGTTTCGCCATTTCCACAGCAAGGACGCCATCTGGCTGGCCGTGATGCAGTGGGTGCGCGAGCATCTGATGGCCGCGGTGGGGCGCGCCGCCGAGCAGGGGCGCGATCCGCTGGATGCGCTGGAGCGGATGTTTTTCGCGCATATTGCCTTCATCGCCAAACACCCGGCCATTCCGCGCGTGCTGGTATCCGAGCACCTGCATGGACGTAGCAGTGCGCTACGCAATCTGATCGGCGAGATCATGGGAAGTTACGAGCAGAAAATCGCCGATTTACTCGCCGCCGCCAAAATCCAGGGGCTGGCGCGGCCTGATCTGGACGAACACGCGGCAGCCACGCTATATATCGGCATGATCCAGGGGCTGGTGTTGCAGGCTTCCATTTTCCGTGGCAAGCGCAAGCTCGCCAATGAAGCCGGCAAAGTCTTTCCTGTTTATTTACACGCCATCCGCAATCACCCAACCACAGGAGTTAGCGCAGCATGAAAACAGCGATCGCATTATTATTTTCCGCCTTGGCGCTGGGTCCGGGCTTGAGCGGGGCAATGGCAGCGGAAAGCCAGTCCGAGCACGGCCACGGCACTGTCCGGGACAAGCGCGTTGTGCTGACGCTTACCCCCGAGGAACGTGCCATGATCCTGGAAGAGATGCGCGGATTCCTCTCCGGTGTGCAGGTGATGACCGGCGCCTTGGGCAAAAAGGATATGCAGGCGACTGCAGATGCGGCGCGCGGCATGGGGCAAAAAATGGTGCACGAGGTGCCGCCCGCCCTGCGCGCCAAGCTGCCGCCGGAGTTTCGCCAGCTCGGGTTCAGTGTGCACA
The DNA here is from genome assembly GCA_035530335.1 of Sulfuriferula sp. Lineage (GTDB taxonomy): Bacteria > Pseudomonadota > Gammaproteobacteria > Burkholderiales > Sulfuriferulaceae > Sulfuriferula. Next base: position 28,738 of record DATKUZ010000013.1, read on the forward strand.
GCGAGTTCGACCAGATCGCCATGGACGCGGAAAGCATGAAGGACGTGAGTTTTAGTCTTGGCCAGCTCTCAGCCACACTGCAAAAATGCGTGGCCTGCCACAGCGTCTACCAAATCCAGGTGCGGTCTGACATGGAAAACCATGAAATCAAGCGCTAAAACACTGACGCTCATTGTCGGTGCGGCCCTGTTCCTTGCGGCCTTCGTCTGGCTGCTCGCCACGCGTGGCCCGCTGGCGCCGGTGGGAGTGCAGAGTGGCGATGTCGTCCGCGCCGATTTGAATCCGGGTATTTTTGGTATTGGCACGGTGGAAGCGCGCCTGGCCTACGCCATCGGCCCGACCCAGCCAGGGCGGGTGTTGCGGGTGCTGGTGGATCAAGGAGATGCGGTAAAGATCGGGGCATTGCTGGCGGAAATGGACCCGGTGGATATGGACAAACGCACCCAGGCCGCGCACAGCGCTGCAGCACGCTCGCGGCAGGCGATGCAAGCAGCACAGGCGCAAGTGGTCGAGGCGGAAAGTCGGGTGAAGCTTGCCGAGGCCAACCGCGCGCGTTATCTGGCGCTGTATCGGAAAAATTTCGTTGCCAGGGAAATGCTGGATACCCGCAGCTACGAGGCGGCGTCGGCCGAGGCGGCACTGGTTGCGATGCGTGCCAACGCGCAGGCCGCCAGCCGGGACATTGGCCGAGCCGACGCAGAATTGCAGGGGCTGGAGCGGCAGCGCGACAGCCTGAGATTGGCGAGCCCGGTGAACGGCGTGGTCACGGCGCGCGAGGCGGAGCCGGGCACTACCGTGGTGGCCGGGCAGGCGGTGCTGCGTCTGGTGGACCCGGCCAGCTTGTGGGTGCGGGCGCGTATCGACCAGTCCCGCGCACTGGGTGTGCGGGTGGGGCAGCCGGCCAGCATCGTGCTGCGCTCCGCGCCCGGCAGGACCATGCCGGGGCGGGTTGCGCGCATCGAACTGCAAAGCGACGCGGTGACCGAAGAGCGCATCGTGGACGTCGCCTTTGATCCGCCGCCCACCCGGCTGTATCTGGGTGAGTTGGCGGAAGTCACGATCCAGCTGCCCGGCGTTGCCGGCGCGCTCACCGTGCCCAGCGCCGCCATAGCCCGGATGAATAACCAGACCGGCGTGTGGCGGGAGGTGGACGGCCGCGCCCGCTTTAAACCGGTACGTATTGGCAGCCAAAGCCAGGACGGCCTCACCCAGGTGCTGTCCGGCCTCACCCAGGGTGAAAAAGTCATCGTATACAGTGCAAAGCAGCTCAGCGACGGCGTGCGGGTGCGCGAACAGAAGCTCACGCCCTCATGATCAATCTCGCCCGCCGCGACATTACCCACCATCTGAAAAGCTATCTTCTGACCGGGCTGGGACTGGGGCTGCTGATTGGAGTCACGCTCACCATGGGGGGGGTGTACCGGGGCATGGTGGATGATGCCAAGGTGCTGCTACGCGCGTCCGGGGCAGACATCTGGGTGGTGCAGCAGCATACCCTGGGGCCGTTCGCCGAGCCTTCCAGCGTGCCGGACGACGCCTATCGTGCCATCGAAGGCCTGCCCGGTGTGGCACAGACCGGCAATGTGGCCTATCTCACCATGCAGGTATCGCATCTGAACAAAAGCCTGCGGGTGATGGTGACTGGATTTGAGCCGGGCCATCCCGGCGGTCCGGCTTTTCTCATCGCCGGGCGCCCGATCGGCCGCGCCCATTACGAAGCGGTGGCTGACGCCAAGACCGGTTTCCGGGTGGGCGACATCATCCATATCCGTCGTCAGGACTACACCGTGGTTGGCCTCACCCAGCGCATGGTATCCAGCAATGGCGACCCGATGCTGTTCATCCCCCTGCAGGACGCCCAGGAAGCGCAGTTTCTGAAAGACAACGATGCCATCATCAACGACCGCAACCGCCTGGCGGCCAACCCCGCCATCAACCGCCCCGGACAGCCGGGGGTGCTCGACGCGGTAGAGGCCAGCCAGATTTCCAGCCATAAGGTCAACGCCGTGCTGGTGCGCGTGCAGCCGGGGGTGGACCCGCGCCAGGTGGCGGATAACATCCAGCGCTGGAAGCGGCTCACCGCCTATACCAACGCCGACATGGAAGATATTCTGGTGGCCAAGCTGATCGCCACTGCGGCCAGGCAGATCGGCCTGTTTTTGCTGATCCTGGCAGTGGTGAGTGCGGCTATCGTGGCCTTCATCATCTATACCATGACGCTGGGCAAGATCAAGGAAATCGCCGTATTGAAACTGATTGGGACGCGCGACCGCACCATCGCCGTGATGATCATGCAGGAGGCGCTGGGGCTGGGCGTGATCGGCTTTTTCGTCGGCAAGTTCGCCGCCACCCTGTGGGGACCGGTGTTTCCCAAATACGTGCTGCTGGAAACCGGCGACGCGCTGCGCGCCTTCGTGCTAACCCTGGTGATCTGCGCACTGGCCTCGCTGCTGGCGATCCGCGCGGCGCTCAAAATCGACCCGGCGGAGGCCATCGGTGGCTGACGACACGGGACAACCCGCGATCCTGATCGAGGGCATCACCAAGCGCTACGGCAAGGGTTCTGCAGCCGTGGATGCACTCAAGGGTGTGGACATGGCAGTCTATCCGGGCGAGGTGGTGGGGCTGATCGGCCCTTCTGGCTCGGGCAAGACAACCTTGCTGAAATGCCTGGGCGCGGTAATCGAACCCACAGCCGGGCGCTTTACCTTGGGGGGCGAGGTGATCTACGACAACGGCTGGAAGACAACCGACCTGCGAGCGTTGCGCCGTGACCGCATCGGCTTCGTATTTCAGGCGCCCTACCTGATCCCGTTTCTCGATGCCACCGACAACGTTGCCCTGCTGCCCATGCTGGCCGGTGTGCCCAACGCCACGGCCCGCGCTACCGCGCTGGGCATGCTCACTGCGCTGGACGTGCAGCATCGCGCCCAGGCGCGCATTCCCGAGCTGTCCGGCGGCGAGCAGCAACGCGTGGCCATCGCCCGTGCACTGGCCAACAAGCCGCCCATCATCCTCGCCGATGAGCCCACCGCACCGCTGGACAGCGAACGCGCGCTCACCGTGATAAAAATTCTCAACCGCCTGGCGCAGGAATTCTGCACCGCGATCATCGTCGTCACCCACGACGAAAAAATCATCCCGACCTTCAAGCGCATTTATCATATCCGCGATGGCAGGACTTACGAGGAACAAGGCGAGGGAAGACCGATATGAAACTCACATTTCTTGGCGCAGCGCAGGAAGTCACCGGCTCATGCTATCTGGTGGAGGCGGCAGGCGCGCGCTTTCTGGTGGAGTGCGGCCTGTTTCAGGGCGGGCGCGAGACGCGCATCAAGAACCGCGACGCCTTCGATTTCGACCCGGATACCATTGACTTCGTGCTGCTCACGCATGCCCACATCGACCACTCCGGGCTGCTGCCGCGGCTGGTGGCATTCGGCTTTAAAGGCCCGGTGTATGCGACAGCGGCGACCTGCGACCTGCTCGCAGTGATGCTGCCGGATTCCGGCCACATCCAGGAAAAGGAAGCCGAGTGGGAAAACGCCCGGCGTCACAAGGCCAGCAAGAAAGCCCACGCCGATACTGCACCGCTGTATACCGTGATCCAGGCGCAGGCCAGCCTGAAACGGTTGCGCCCGGTGGAATACGAGGAAGAGGTCGACCCGGCTCCCGGCATCCGCTGCCGGTTCCGCGATGCAGGGCATATCCTCGGCTCATCGATAATCGAACTGTGGCTGGAAGAGGCGGGCAAGACCCGCAAACTGGTATTTTCCGGCGACCTCGGCCAGCCTGGCCACCCACTGGTGCGCGACGCCACGCCGATCGAGGAAACCGACGTGCTGGTGGTGGAATCCACCTACGGCAACCGCCTGCACAAAAGCATGGACGACACCATTGACGAACTGGTGTTCGCCATTCAGGACACCCTCAAACACCGCGGCGGCAACGTCATCATTCCCGCCTTTGCCGTGGGACGTACCCAGGACATGCTCTATCTGCTGGCCGACCTCACCCGGCACGGCCGGTTGCCTGCGCTGGATATCTATGTAGATTCGCCCATGGCCACGGCAGCCACCGGCATTACGCTCAAGCATCTCGACCTGCTCGACCCCGACGCGCATTTGTTGATTGACTGGGAAGGGAACAAAAGGGGGCAATCGCGCGTCCATTTCGTAGAGGACGTGGAAGCATCACAGGCGCTGAACCGGGCGCGCGGTGCGGTGATCATCTCCGCCAGCGGCATGTGCGACGCCGGTCGCATCAAGCATCACCTGCGCTACAATTTGCCGCTACGCGAGAGCAGCGTACTCATTATCGGCTTTCAGGCGGACGGCACGCTGGGGCGCAAGCTGGTGGACGGGGCCAAAATCGTGCGCATTTTTGGCGTGGAGGTGCCGGTGCGGGCGCGCATTTTCACCATCGGCGGACTGTCCGCCCACGCCGATCAGGCCGCGCTGATGGGCTGGCTTGGGCATTTTCGCGCACCCCCCGGGCAAACCTTCGTGGTGCACGGCGAGGCGGCAACGGCAATCGGTTTCGCCGCGCATATCCATGACACGCTGGGCTGGCGGGCGCAAGCGCCAGTGGCGGGGCAAAGCGTGGTCATCGCTTAGCTTCGCTACGATTCTTCAAGTCCGACAGGCTCCCAGGCATCCCGATTCGCCCATTCTGAAATTCAGGAGGCAGCATGATTTTCCGGCAACTGTTTGAACCCGTTTCCAGCACCTATACCTATTTGCTGGGTTGCGAGGAAACCGGACAGGCAATACTGATAGACACGGTATTGCCCACCTGGCAACGCGACCTGGCCGAGATCAACGCGCTTGGGCTCAAGCTGGCCTACACCGTTGATACGCATATCCATGCCGACCATATCACTGCTGCGCGCAAGCTCAAACAGGAAGCCGGCAGCCGCATTGCCCATCCGGCGCTGGATCAGCTGTCCTGCGCCGATGTATCGCTGGAAGACGGAAAACCGTTCACGGCAGGGAGCATCACGCTGGTGCCCCTGCACACGCCGGGCCACACCGACAACCATTTTGCCTATGCCGTGGATGGCCGCGTGCTGACCGGTGACGCCTTGCTGATTGACGGCTGCGGCCGCACCGATTTTCAGAATGGCGATGCGCCGACCCTGTACCGCAGCGTGCATGACAAACTGTTCACGCTGGCGGAAGACACACTGGTGTACCCTGCACATGACTACCAGGGGCGGCGCGTGTCCAGCATCGGCCAGGAAAAAACCCGCAACCCGCGTCTGGGTGACAACAAGCCATTGGCGGAATTCGTCGAGATCATGGCCAATCTGAAGCTGGCCTATCCCAAATTCATCGATTACGCGGTGTCCGGCAATCGCGAATGCGGGCAATGCCCGCCCGGCGTGCCGGAGGATCTGCAGCAATATTGCGAGCAGATGAAGAGCAGCCTTCAGGGTTAATCTGCGTGCGTCGCTCGGGCAGCAGGCATGCATTCCGCTACCACCGAAACAGTTTTTTAATCAGTTTGAATTTTTTGCAGCAAGGGATGGAATGAAACAGTTCAGCGGCTGTGTGGGCGTAAACGAAATTGCATTGATGTGCGGTGGCCTGCTGATGGTGGCTCAAATGGCCCATGCGTCCCCTGATTTAGGCACCTGCCCGGCCATACAAAATGACGCCCAGAGGCTGGCTTGTTACGACAAACTGGCCGGGACAATTCCGCTGCCGCCGTCGCCGGAACAGGCGACGCAGGCAGTCCAGCCGGCGCCTCCTGCGCCTGCATTGGCCAACGTGTCCCTGTTGTCGCGCCAATGGGAGCTGGACGACGCGGACAAGCACGGCACTTTTCAATTCCGTCCGCACCGTGCCAATTATTTCCTGCCCGTCAAGTACAACGACGCACCCAACAATGCACCATTCCGGGGTAATTTGCTGCAACGCACAGACAATCTGGACTCGCTGGAAGCCAAGATACAGTTGAGTGTGAAGACCAAGGTGGTGGAAGGGCTGTTCAACAAAGACGCCGATTTATGGCTGGGCTACACCGTATCGTCCTACTGGCAGGCCTATAACCGGGGCGTTTCCGCGCCTTTTCGCGAGACCGACTACGAGCCGGAGGCGATGCTGGTATTCCGCACCGACTACGATATTGCCGGACTGAAGGGGCGTTTCATCAATCTTGGGCTGGTGCACAAGTCCAATGGCCGCTCAGTGGCCCTGTCGCGCAGCTGGAACCGGATATATGCACAGTTCGGATTCGAGCGCGGAGATTTTTCGTTGCTGGTCAGGCCGTGGTACCGCATTCCGGAAAGCGCGGCCAATGACAACAACCCCGACATTCAGGACTACCTGGGGAGGGGAGACCTGGTGGCGACATACAGCAATGGCGGCAACACCTATTCGCTATTGCTGCGCAACAACCTGAAACGATCCCCCAACCGCGGTGCGGTGCGGGCTGACTGGAGTTTTCCGCTGCAGGGTCGTCTCAAGGGCTACGTTCAATACTTCAACGGCTACGGTGAATCGCTCATCGACTACAACTACAAGCAGCAATCCATCGGCATCGGCGTGAGTCTGGCAGACTGGATGTGAGCGAGGTGGCCGCAGGGCTCATCGCGGCGCCAGCCCCACCTGCTGCATGAGTGCCTTCACATAGCGGCTGGGAATGGCGTAGGAAATGGCGCTAGGGTCTTTCAGCACGTTTTCCTTGGTGCTTTTGATGAAGGTGCTGTTGACGGTGCCGTACACCAGCCCGGTCTGCGGATCGTATACCGGGCTGCCGCTATTGCCGGGGTAGGAGATGCCATCCAGCTGAAATATGTTGAACGGGTCCGCTTCCCTGCGCAGGGTTTTGGCGTCCAGATAACGCGCATTCGGTGCGGGGCGCACGATAGGGGTGATCGAGGAAATGCCGGCGCGGATGGAGGCAGGATACAGCCCCAGTACACTGCCAATCGGGAAGCCGGTGAAATACATCACCATGCCCTCCCGCACAGTATTCGAATCACCTATTTGCAGCACCGGCAGCGGCGTGCCGGAAAATTTCAGCAACACCACATCGTGTGCCGGGTCGCTCACTTCCACCTGCGCCTGGCGAAACTGTGTGGCCTCGCCCTCGCCGATAAATATGCCGAGCACTTCTTTGTGTTCGAGATCAAGCAGCTGCTTGACCACATGATAATTGGTGACCGCATGCAGGCCGTCGCCTACCGCATAGCCGGTGGCGCGAAACTCACCGCGCGGGGAACGGGCGGGTTCATAGGTACCCACCGCAACCACCGCGCGCTTCACCTTCTGGATGGTTTGCGGCAGCGTGTCCGCCTGTGCACCGGGCATGGGCGACGCCGCCACGACGGCGATGCTGACCAACATCACATGCAATCCGTGCAGAATGATACGTTTCATTGCGCTCCCCTCCTCATGCCAGAACAGGCATGATGCCTACAAGCCAATGATTTGCAAAGTCCCGCGCTTTCGGGGGCGCCCAAGTTTCAGTAGAATGCCTTGGCACAGAAATGGCTTAGAATCGCGCATTACAATTCAGGGAGACAGGCATGAGTGTTGTTGCAGTTGTGGGTCTGGGTTACGTGGGACTGCCGCTGGCGGTGGAATTCGGCAAAAAAATGGAGACCATCGGCTTCGATCTTTCCACGGCCAAGGTGGAAAGTTACAAGACCTACTGCGATCCTACCGGCGAGGTTTCGACGGCGGATCTGAAAGCCGCCGATAAATTGACGGTGACCACCGATCCCGCCCAGCTGGCTCGCGCCGACTACATCATCGTCGCCGTCCCCACCCCGGTGGGCGATGCGCACCAGCCGGATTTCTCGCCGCTGATCGGTTCCAGCACCTCTGTCGGCCGCCACCTGAAAAAGGGCGCGATCGTGGTGTACGAATCCACGGTGTATCCCGGCGCCACCGAAGAAGTGTGCGTACCCATCCTGGAGCGCGAATCCGGCCTGAAATGGAAGCAGGATTTCCACATCGGTTACTCGCCCGAGCGCATCAACCCCGGCGACAAGGAACACACCCTGACGACGATTTTGAAAGTGGTGTCCGGCGACGACGCGGACACGCTGGAAAAAGTCGCGCAGTTGTATGAACTGGTGATCAAGGCGGGCGTACACCGCGCCAGCTCGATCAAGGTGGCTGAAGCCGCCAAGGTGATCGAGAACACCCAGCGCGACCTCAACATCGCGCTGATGAACGAGCTGGCGATCATCTTCGACCGCATCGGCATCGACACCCTGGAAGTGCTCAAAGCCGCCGGTACCAAATGGAACTTCCTGCCGTTCCGTCCCGGCCTGGTGGGCGGTCACTGCATCGGCGTGGACCCGTACTATCTGACGCACAAAGCGGAAATGCTCGGCTACCACCCCGAAGTGATCCTCGCCGGCCGGCGCATCAACGACGGCATGGGCAAGTTCATCGCCGAGCAGACGGTCAAACACATGATCAATACCGGCAGCCCGGTAAAATGCCGCAACATCCTTGTGCTCGGCCTCACCTTCAAGGAAAACTGCCCCGACCTGCGCAACTCCAAGGTCATCGACATCATCAGCGAACTGCAAAGCTACGGTGCCAACGTCATCGTGCACGAACCGCTGGGCGAGCCTGCCGAAGCCAAGCATGAATACGGCGTGGACCTGACAGCGTGGGACGCCATCCCGGAAGTCGACGCCATCGTCGCCGCCGTTGCGCACAACGAATATCTGGCGCAACCGCTGGCCGGCCTCACCGCCAAACTCAAATCCGGCGGCGTGTTCATCGACGTGAAATCCGCCTACGACCCGGCAGCAGTCAAAGCCGCAGGTTATACCCTGTGGCGCCTGTAACATGAGCCGCTACGAGGAAGTCTGCGCGCAGCTTCAGGCTGCGCCGAAAACCTGGCTGGTCACCGGCGTGGCCGGATTCATCGGCTGCAACCTGCTGGAACAACTGCTCCAGCTCGACCAGCGCGTGGTCGGCCTGGACAGCTTCGCCACCGGCCACCGCTACAACTTCGACAAGGTGCAGGCCAGCGTCACTCCCCAGCAATGGGCACGCTTCAGCTTCATCGAAGGCGACATTCGCACGCTGGATGATTGCAAGGCGGCGTGCAATGGCGTGGACTACGTGCTGCACCAGGCCGCGCTGGGCTCGGTGCCGCGCTCGCTGGAAGACCCCATCACCACCAACGGCGCCAACATCGACGGCTTCCTCAACATGCTGGTGGCTGCGCGCGATGCACAGGTGAAACGCTTCGTCTACGCCGCCTCCAGCTCCACCTACGGCGACCATCCCGGCCTGCCCAAGGTCGAAGACAAGATCGGCAAACCGCTGTCGCCTTATGCTGTCACCAAATACGTCAACGAACTGTACGCCGACGTGTTCTCGCGCTGCTACGGCTTCCACACCATCGGCCTCAGATATTTCAACATCTTCGGCCGCAGGCAAGACCCCGAGGGCGCCTACGCCGCCGTCATCCCGAAATGGGTGGCCAGCATGATCGCCAACGAGCCGGTCTACATCAACGGCGACGGCGAAACCAGCCGCGACTTCTGCTACATCGACAACACCATCCAGGCCAACATCCTGGCGGCCACCACCGACAACCCCGAGGCGGTGAACCAGGTCTACAACGTCGCAGTCGGCGACCGCACCACGCTGAACGAATTGTGCGAACACATCCGGCGTTTATTGGCGACGCGCTTTCCACACCTGGAAACCTTCAAGCCGACCTACCGCGATTTTCGCGCGGGCGATGTCCGGCATTCGCTGGCGGATATTTCCAAGGCGCAGCGGCTGCTGGGGTATGAACCGACGCACCGGTTGGGGGAAGGATTGGCGGAGGCGATGGACTGGTATGTGGGGGATTTGGTGGGGGAATAGCAGGGGCTGTTGGACTTTTTAGGATGCCTATTTAACGTTAGAGGTTAAAGATCTCAGTTGACTTGGAGTTCTTGGAGTACTATAGTTCTCTCAATGCGGCGAGACATTGGGTCACGCGCAATTTCTTAGGAGCGAACCATGCATACCATTGAAGTCGACTTTGACGTTTTCAAACAGCTTACAGTCCGCAGGGCAACGGAAGATGTCAGCTACAACGACGTTATTCGTGAGCTTCTTGGCCTCGGTCAAGGCAATGTGAGTACTGCGAAGGAAACAACCGGCCCATCACCGGACGACTGGGTTGCTAAAGGAGTTCGGTTTCCCGCTGGCACCGAGTTTCGCGCTACCTACAAAGGCCAAGTTCGCACTGGCCGCGTTGAAGGCGGTTCGCTTGCCGTCAACGGACAACACTATGACTCTCCGTCAGCCGCCGCAGTGGCTGTCACAGGTAGCCCTGTCAATGGTTGGCGTTTCTGGGAATGCCGCCTTCCTGGCAAGTCCTCATGGCAACTCATCGAGAGCCTTCGCCGGTGAGCAAACCCCTAACACTGCGCCCCTGAGCTTCGACGTTGGGCTTCACTTCAGAGATCGTGCTTCGCCTGTGGCAACTAACAAGAATCAGCATTTCGTTCCGCGCTGCTATCTGCGCCAGTTCACAGTTGATGGAACGGACAGAGCAATTAACCTCTACAACATAGACCGAGACCGATTCATAGAAGGTGCTCCCGTCAAGAACCAGTGCTCCGGCGATTACTTCTACGGGAAGGACCCGCTACTCGAAAACGCCATTCAAATTGTGGAACGATCCTACGGTGCGGCCGTGAGAGAAATTCTCCGGCCTAGCTACTGTTTGACAGATGAACACCGTTCCTTGCTAAAGCTATTCTGGCTTCTGCAACACCTGCGAACGGAGGCCGCGTCGAAGCGCGCAGTTGAGATGACCAATTCAATGGCATCGCTCGCTGACCCACAAAACACAGAGTTTCGCATGCAGATTCGGGAAGCCGTCCAAGTGGCGATGCACACTTTTGTCGATTTAATGGAGATCGTGTCAGACTTGAAGGTCTGCCTAATGCGGAACCGATCAACGGCCCCATTCGTTACGTCGGACGACCCGGCGGTTCTGACAAATCGATGGCACCTACAAGACCCTAAGAGAACAGGTCTCTCGTTTGGTCTTGGTAGCGCTGGAACGGTACTTCTTTTACCACTTAGCCCCTCGGTCTTGTGCATAGCCTACGACGGAGACATGCATAGCATCCCTCATCGCGACGGTTGGGTCGATCTACGCCACACACAAGATGCTGACGCACTCAACCAACACCAATACTTGAACTGCCGCGCAAATATATTTGTGAGAGACAAGGTACATTTTGAGGTAGTGCGCAATGCATATCTGAAGGTATCGGAACTTCGTCCGGTTGCGCGGCACAGGACCCATTACGCTGTGCTGGACAAGACGATCGGCGAGCATAGTCGCTATGTCGTCGTTGACCCGGCGACGGCAGGGCCACACCAGAAAGCCCTAATTCATTCCCAGGCGGTTCACGTCTCACCTACATCATGGCCTCGTCAGCTTACGTGGCGCTCAAATGCATGCGTCTTCTACAATGGCACGGGAGCAGGGTATGTGCGCAAAGCGTTTGCTCACCGCCGCGGAACGGCTCCGTTCAAAAAACTGAGGGCATGTTCAGCATGAAGCCCAACCCATTATTCGAGCGGACCGCGCGCGAACAACCGCGCGAGGCCGCTCAATTCACACGTGTGTGCCGGGCATGGCACGTAACTATGTCGGTGGAAGTCCGGCAGCCAGGTTTTCGCAGAGCCGAAGGCTAGGAGAACGGCAAGGGCGTTGTCGCGAGGCAGGGTCTGAAGGAAGCTGAATCCAAAGCTGCGGGGCG
>DATKUZ010000014.1:0-45971 GCA_035530335.1 Sulfuriferula sp.
CCATATTCGGCCCGTGACCAATGGTATAGCCCAACTCCTCAAACCAAGTCAGTGCGGCATCTTCTACAATTGATTCGTTGAGTGTGGACATGGAAATTTGCGTTTAAAGAAGAAAGTCATTTAAAAAAAACACCTTATACGGATCGCCGTAGATTGCACCGGTTTGCGTTTAAAGAGAAATTCATGCCCAAAATGGCACATAGCTACGGTAGCGGGTAGAGGTTTGGGCAGGGTCGGCCAACTTGACCTTTCCAGCATCCATCGTCGCCGCGATGATCTGAGAAACAGTGGCGGTTTTATCTTCCGACAGCTTAAATCTCTCCCTCAGGCTCTGGTTCGTCATCCTCTCATTCATCACATAACGCAGGCAGCAATGCTGGTAGCAAGCGCGGATGCGGTCATTGCGATCCATCTGTTCAATGTCCATGTGGGCAAAGAGTAAAGCCAAGGTGCGCCGTTCGCCCACTCGAAAATCTGGAGCCGGCAATTGATAAACCTCCGCCGCCTGAATGACCTTATCCACACCACTGCCTTTCTCTTCACAGATGCCCAGACGCCGCATCAAGTCAGCCAGCCGTTCATTTCGCGATTGGTATTCGTCAATAAACCGATCAGGCGAAATGAAAGGCTTCCCGGGATTTGAAATCTCCATCCGGTCATCGTAAATTTCGATCATCACCGAGGTGCCAGTCTGGGTGAAGTCCTGATGGATGAGCGCATTCGCCACCAGTTCGCGCACCGCAATTTCCGGAAACATCTTCACCTCCCGCCGCAGTGCTTGCTCGATCACCTCGTTCGAGGGCACCAGCCCGTAGATGAACTCCACCAGCCCTTGAAAGCCAACCGCATAGCCTTTCGTGCCCGGCTTATCCAGCTTCGTCTTCAGCTTGTTCTTACCCTCGTAAACGATTACCCGCGCGGCCTTCCGCGCCAACCGATCGAACTGCTCCAGCTTCTTGGCAAACAGCATCGCCCCCAGGTTTGTGATCGTCCACCCGCCGTCTTGGCGCTGGATGAGCTTCTCACTCTCAAAACGTTCCAACACGCCGGCCCGGTTGACCGGATACGGCAAATGCAACAGGTCGAAGTAGCTCTGCGTATCCAGCAATTGCACCACCTTGTCGTCCTCGCAACCCTCCAGTGCAGGCTGAGAAAACCAGTCCGGCTGCCCCTCCGCAAAAATCGCCCGTAGCCGATCCTCACTCATCGGCACCAATTCTTCGCCGGCGCGCATAAGGTAAGCGCCCTCGAAATCGTAAACCGTGCCGCGCGGGCGACCCGGAATATGGAACACCAGCACCCGGCCATCAGGATGCAGCACCTCCTCGATTTCCACCCGGAAACCCAAGGTATGAAACATCTTGGCCGCCATGTCCACCGGATCATTGAAAGCCGCCGTTCCCACGACCTTGCGGGGTGGTTGATCTTCGATGCCAAGCAGCAGATACCCGCCGCCTTCATTCGCCAACGCCACGCAGTATTTGTAGAGTTTGCGGTTGTCGAACTGCGTCTTCGCTTCCTTGAACTCCAGCCGCTGGTGCTCCGAGTGAGCGGCCCGCCATGTGTCAATTTGTTGAATTGTCGTCGCCATAATCAGCCCGCACTTTGCGCTAAATTTTCAGTGATGCCAACGCTCGGCACCCCGTGCATTCGCCCCACCAGCACCACATCGCCAAACGAATCCCGCTCTGCCGTTGACTCGCCGGGGACCATGTGCGGCCCGTGGCCGATGGCATAGCTCAGCGCCCCGAACCAAGTCAGGGCGGCATCTTCTATGATGGATTCGTTGATGGTATGGGGCATGGTTATGGTTTGCGTGCTGCGACGTCAGTCTCGATATTCTGGATTTGGTCGTAGCGGGTCTGAAACATCGCCTTGTCGGTGTTCACGTAAGCATTTCGCGGGTCATCGTGTTCGGTGATGCTCAACTTTGCGTATAGGTCTCGCAGCATCGTTGCTTCCGCCTGAAGTAGAGGAACAATCTTCGTGAAACTCTGAAAGGCACTGATTGCTTGGCTCTTCTGTTTGTATTGATGTCGCTGGTGATTAAATACGTGCGTATTCACTACTACTTCGATCAATCGCCGCATTTTGCCAGCAATGTCTTCTTTCCGAGATTTGGAGGGCTCACCCGGAGCATTGAGGACGTCCTCAATGTCCTTCTTCAAGTCGTCAATCTTCTCGCTGTAGTCTGCGACGACAGCACAATTCTCAAGCACTTGCACTGACAGATGCGCGTCAAGTCCGGCTTGATTGAGCGTGGTTTGAAGCTGGACGAAAAACTCCCAATTGTGAGTCAGGACGATGATCTGCCTGGCCGGATGCTTTAGTGTGAAGTCTCGCAGACGGGCGCAGTAATTCGCGATGTAGTTGTAATCGAAGCTGGAAATAGGGTCATCGAACACCAAAACGGATTGAGGACACGTTTCGAGCTCGGCGAAAAACAACGCAAGTGCGTGAACCCGTTGCTCCCCTTCGCTCAGCACGCCCTCAATGTCCTTGCCGCCTATCTGCGGCAACACCGTCACAGTTGCATCAGTCCCTTTTCTAGCGAGCATCACCCCAAATGCCGCCATATCTTTTTCCGTGAGAGCTTTGTATTCCGCATTCAGCCGTGCCTCAAAATCCACGACCACCAACTCCTCGTGGGCATCCTTTGCTTTCTTCGTTATCTTTGTAAGCATCTGTGTAAACGCGGGAAGCTTGGTGCTCCAAAATTTCGATCTGTCTACTCTCCATTGTGCCCCTCGCAGTTTATTCAACTGCGCAGCGATGGCTTGCGCATACTCCAGCGGCTCGATTTCACCGCGCAGTTTCGCCAACTGCTTTATCAACTCCTCTCTGCCTTTCGCGGCTGCTTCGATAGCGATCTTTTTCGACTCCATCTGTGCTGCCCACGCCGTCGCCAACACTTTCAGCGATTCAAGCGCCGCTTTTGCCTCAGCCGTCGGCTCTTTGGATACGTCGCAACTGGCAACAATATGATCTGAATCAGTCTTCGCGGCTGCCAGCACTTCCGCTTGGATGGTTGTGTATTTTTCCCACCCTTTCCGATCCATTTTGACGATAGAGGTTGCGAACTCAACAGCCTTGGCAATATCTCCCTTTAGGGTAGCGATGTCCTTCTCCAGATCACCAACTAGCAGGTCGTGATACCGCTTAAACAACTCAATCTCTGGTATGCCCATGTCGCGGTTGCAGAGCGGGCACACATGACCTGTTGCCTCGTCCATTTTGCACAGTGGCGACGCGGCGCGCAGTAGATTCAGCAAGATTTCTAGCGTCCCGCCTTTCGGGATGAGCGCCTTTGCCAACACTTCTTGCTCTGCTTGTTTCTTGGCGAGCGCTTCCGCTTTACTCGTAGGCTCAAGCGCCCACAACCTGTCGGCTGAGTTAAGCATCGTGCCGATTGAAGTTAGAAAGGTTTCCAACTCGCGATGTTCTGCTCTGAGCAGCTTCAAGCCTTCTTCAGACGCGGCTTTCTCCAACTCGGCGGCGGCAGCCTGCTTTTCGCTCAGTAGCTTTTGGTCTGCGAACCCCTCGCCAAGTATTATTTGGGCGGGAAGGACGGCAACCGTCTTGTCATCGATGACTGACAAAGGACGGCCTTTGAACTTTGCGAAGTCTGTCCGAATTTCCATCAGCGTTTGTGTCAGCTTTACCGCGTTGCCCTGTTGCTCCTGCTGGAGCGCCTCGCGCAACTTCGTTGTCAGTGCCTTTGTCCACTCGAAGACGTGAAGTCTGAACGGGGTCAGCACTATGACACGCCCTGGTTCGACCGCGTTCTTTACATTCTTAATTGCAATCGCCGTATCGAAGTATTTGACTATCGTTCGTCTTGGGCCGTAGCCAACGGCAGGCGTCCACGCTTGATACGCTGTATCGCTCTTGAACTTGTAACGGAACGTAGAAGTCCCTGTGCCTGTCACTCTGACGTTCTGGAGTGGCCGGTTCGATGGTTCAGTAGAAGCGAGAACCTTCAGCGATTCGCAAAGACTGGATTTACCGCTGCCGTTCGCTCCGAAAATCAGGGTGATTCTTTTTTTGAAACTGACTTCGAGCGCATCACCAAGGAGCTTGAAATTTGTGAAACCTGAAAGCTGGTCGAGAAAGTCCGCTGGAGCGGCAGCAGCAGCGGCAGTAGCCACGGCAGCGACAGGCGTAATTCCAATATAACTCGCCTTATCGGTATAGAGGGCAAAGAGTGTGTCGAGTGTCGGCTGATCAAAGACTGAAACGCTGCTTACAGCCGTAAGGTCGCAGACCATCTTGAACCAAGCTTCGTTGACCTCATTAGCGAGGTCGTTCAAGTAACCAATTGCGTCTGGATGCTTTGGCATAGTTCAATTCCCGTTAAGAGTGACTTCGCCCGAAAGCAGCTTCGGCAACAGCGCGTCGCGCAGGGTAGCGAGGGAGCGGGATTGGTGAAGATTGGCGGTTATTTTGGCGTAGAGCGGCGCGACTTTGGCGGTGAAGGCAGCCATCAATTCTTTCGGTGGCAGCTCAACGAGAATTGGGCGGAAATTTTGTTTGCTGATTTCGGCGAAGGTCGTGCCAGTAGCGCGGCTTTCTATTTCAGCCATATTTGTCTGGCACCAGTTCAGCATGAAGAAGTTCGAGGCGCGCTCGTTGCACTTCAGGGCGATGAAGCCCTGATTGATTGCGACGGGAATCGCGGCGATGGCGAGATAGCCGACTGGAGCACGAGAGGAAAGCAGGAGCGTTCCAGCGGGCAGCAGGCCGGAAGAAATCTTGGCAATTCCCTCGTCGGTAATTTTGCGGTCGGTGTCGAGGAGGACAGGCGCTTGAAGCGATGAAAAATCTTTCGGCGTGGTCCAGTGATGCGTGCCGCCTTCCCAGAACTTCGGCTCCGCAGTACTTGGTGTACCGCCGCCGACACAGGCGACAATTTCGCCGACCGGCTCAATCGTCCACCCCTGCGGGATATGGCCGATGGGAGAGTCTTGAAAGTGGGCGGGGAAGAGGGCGGCTGTGGCAGCATCGAGGCCGGTGGGTTGGCGGCCGTCGAGTTTGGCGCGGACGGGGTCGAAATCGACGAACCAGCTCTGGAACAGTGCCCGCGCTATCGCCTCCAGAGTCGCGTTCATCCGTCGGTTCAACTCGATCTTGTCGTCCAGCGTCCCGAGGATACGCGCGATGGCTTTTTGTTCGGGGAGGGGCGGAAGTGGAATCTCAAATGATTCGATGTGACCTTTCGTAATCGCCCTCCGACTGCCGCCCGAGTTGAACGCCTCAATGTAGCCTTTCGCAGCAGGATGCGTCAGAACCGAAAGAAGGTAGCCGGGTTCACATTCATTGCGGTCAGTTCTGATGATCGAGACATGCTGGTTAACGCAGGCAGGAAGAACCGAGTTAGGAACAATGCATGAGCGACCAAAAGTCACTCCGTCGCCGGTGATGTTGAGTAACACATCGCCGGAACGAACCTCAGCATTCCGAAGTTCGTGGGCGTGTGCTTCTGTGATAAATGCCAACCCCGATTTATCAAAGTGTCTGTCGAAGACATGTTGGCTGCGGATGAGCGCATGGCTCGCACGGGAGTCGAGATAGACTTCGCTGCCACCGCGTGGAGTCGCGCCAGTGCCGATCTTACTACAGAACGAACCAAGCTTTTTTACCTGCCAGCCGTCCGGTAGTTCTTCGACTGTTGGGCATATTTTTGCTGGCTCACCTGCCATATCCTAGCCCTTTCATGTTCGCCGTGATGGTCTGCTCCAGTTTCGCGGACTCAGCGAATTGCTCATTCAGTTCGGCCACGAGGCGGGTCATCTTTTCCTCGAAGGGTTCGCCGTCGTCTTCGACCTCTTCGGCTCCGACGTAGCGGCCAGGTGTGAGCACATAACCGTGTTGTTTGATCAGGTTGAGGTCAGCGGATTTTACGAAACCTGCCACGTCTTCAAATACGCCTGCGTCTTTGTCGCCGCGCCAGGCGTGGTAAGTGCTGGCGATTTTGGCGATGTCGGCATCGGTCAGTTCGCGATGCACGCGATCAATCAACGTGCCGAGTTTACGGGCATCAATGAACAACGTCTGTTTGCGGCGGTCACGGCGTTTGCCGTCGTTTTTGTTTTTCGTGAGAAACCACAGGCAGACGGGGATTTGCGTGCTGTAGAAAAGCTGGCCGGGTAGCGCCACCATACAATCCACCAGGTCAGCCTCGATAATCGCTTTGCGGATGTCGCCTTCGCCGGACTGGTTGGAGGACATGCTGCCGTTGGCCAGCACAAAACCGGCGTAGCCATCGGGTGCGAGGTGGTGGATAAAGTGCTGCACCCAGGCGAAGTTGGCGTTGCCCTTGGGCGGCACGCCGTATTGCCAGCGCACGTCGTCATCCACGCGGTGCCAGTCGGAGTCGTTGAAGGGCGGGTTGGCGATGACGAACTGGGCCTTGAGGTCTTTGTGCAAGTCACGCCGGAAGGTGTCGGCCTGCTCCGGGCCGAAGTCGGCTTCGATGCCACGAATGGCGAGGTTCATGATCGCCAAGCGGCGTGTGGTGGCGTTGCTCTCCTGACCGTAGATGCTGAGGTCGCCGATGCGGCCACCGTGTTCGACGACAAATTTTTCCGACTGCACGAACATGCCGCCGGAGCCGCACGCGGGGTCGTAGACGCGGCCCTTGTAGGGGGCGAGCATTTCGACGATGGTGCGGACGATGCAACTGGGGGTGTAGAACTGGCCGCCGTTCTTGCCTTCGGCGCTGGCGAAGCGGGTGAGGAAGTATTCGTAGACGCGGCCTAGAAGATCGACCGAGCGGTGGGATTTGGCATCCTCCCCCCCCGTCGCGACGGCGATTAGCGTAATGGTGCCGATGAGGTCGATCAGTTCGCCGAGGCGGTGCTTGTCGAGCGCGGGGCGGGCGTAGTCCTTGGGCAACACGCCCTTGAGGCGCGGGTTGTCGCGTTCAAGTGCGACCATGGCGTCGTCCACGACCTTGCCGATGGTGGGCTGCTTGGCGGCTGCCTGGAGCTGCGACCAGCGCGCCTCCTTCGGCACCCAGAAGACGTTTTCGGCTTTGTATTCGTCAGCGTCCTCGGGGTCGGCGCCTTCGTAGTCGCCTTTGCCCTCAAGCAGCCTGGCGCGCATTTCCTCGAAGGCGTCGGAGATGTATTTGATGAAGATCAGGCCAAGGACGACATGCTTGTATTCCGCCGCGTCCATGTTGTTGCGCAGCTTGTCGGCGGCGAGCCAGAGCTTGGCTTCGAAGCCGATGTTTGCGGTGGAGTCGTTGTTCTTCTTCGTTGCTGCTTTCGCCATCAAACTTCCCTTGGGCTGTTTTTATTGGTAGACATGCCGAAGCAAAACCAACCATGGACAATAACAAGGAATGCTAACAGATTGTGGCAAATTACACGTATGCGGAAGACCTATGCAACAAGGTTCAGTTTCTATCGGAAACCGGAAACGTCATATTGCGGGGCGCGCGGTTGCGATGCCTTCGAGGGATTTTCAGTAGAATTCGCAGTGAGCTGGCGTTGCACCTAAATATACAAATTAATAGCCGAAGTCACGTTTTCAGTAGGAATAGGTAGGATTCATTTGTTATCAACCGGCCGTCGCTATTGTTTAAATATATAAGATCTTCGTTTTGTATCATCCGTGAGACATACCGATTTGTATTTCCGTCTCGACCATGAGACATATGGTCACCGTATGTGTGAGACGGTGACTATTTTTTGAGCGCCATCCTTGCAAGGTTGGGCGCGACCAGCGCAATCATTTCTTCGCCGAGCCGCATGAACTCGTTCTCTTCTTCTGGAGGAAGCCCGCACGATATCTCCGACGCACGGATGGCCGTTTTTAAAGTTTTTCCGTCCCAGACGAAGCCGGGGCCTGGAATAATTTCAACCTCAGCCCATGCGGCCTGGTCGTGCTCGCCAGTTTCGAGCGATTCTCTTATACGACGTATCCTTACGCGAAGATCAGCTGGCACATAATCCACCACTACAAAACAGAGGGTTCTCTCCCCAAGCCTTACAGCCAACCGCTCACGCGCGATATATGTTTGCCCTTTCCTTTTAAAGACGCCCTTTTTGACGATGCGCACGAGATGTGCTTGCCTCAGCACCCCGACTGCGCGTGCGACAGTATCCTTCGAAAGACCGAGCTTTTTTCCTAATTCGCGCATGCCAGGATCAGCTTCACCCGTTTTATAATCGGCGTAATACTTGATGGCCGACCAGACCCCGAATGCATTTACTCCGATCTCTGCCACCAAGCCTGACGCAAACAGATCGCGCTGGGCCGTAGTAAACGTGCTATCTATTTTCCCTTCCATTTTTATTTATCGTTTTCTTCTTTTTGCCGCGCAGCGATATGCTCGGCCTTGGTTGGCCGCCCCGGCTTTCTCCGAGCGTCAATCGTGTTGGGAGTGGGGATCAATTTCGTTTTCGGCACAGCTGAGAAAGCGGGGTTCGATCCATGCGCACGAACCTGGTCCTCGTAAAACTTTTCTACATCGCTTCTCAACCACAAAAGACGTTTTTGGCCTGGAATCAATAATCGCGGAGGAAGTGCCCGTGGATTCTTGGTCAATGTCGAACGAATGGTTTTTTCGGAGAGATTGATCTCTCTGCTGAGCTGCCGGATATCCAGGGTGATTGTCATTGCTGCTACCTAGCGAGTTGATGTGCCCATTGTTCTAGTTCCAGGTGTCGGTGTCCCATACAATCAAATCAAAAAGTACTATTACAAAGTCGAAGTTTTCATATTTTTGTTTTATAGAAAGGATGGCTAGCAATGGGTAGGAGAGCAGATACTGCCGAGACGAAAGCGCTGAAGAAAAAAATAACGCAAGAGTTCGTGCGAGCTGTCGAGGCCGGTGGCAAGGCAGAAAAGCCGGAGATTCTGGAGCGAGCCTTCAGTATCGGTGGTGTGGCGGGAACTGGAATTGTGTGGTGCGCGTATAGGCGGGGGGCAAGATTTATGTCGTTCCCTTCCCTTAGTTCCAAGATACGGACTGCTGTGGACAAAAGTTATATCTCAAGAGAAATGGCCGATATGCTTTTAAGCAAGCTGCCTCCCGAAGCGGGCAAAGTGGCTGGAGCTAATGCAGCCAACGGTGAAGATTATGTTTTCGATCCTTCAATTTGGTTTTCCCATGACATGATGGATACGACGGCGCTGCTAATAGAACAAGCCCGGCAGCTTCGTAACAAACTTTCGTATGGTCACGCAGCCCTAGAAGACGCGCACTATTACAATACAGTCTTGAATATTTTGAAGCCAGTGCAGGCCTTGATCCAAAATCTGCTTACCGAGAAACAGGCGGAAGAAACCAGGTTAAATGAGCGCTTCGGAAAAGAAAACTACAGGGAAATAAAGCCGCAGATACGGCGTAGTGATGCTGAGTATGTGCCGCAATGGTGGATTACACCGCAAAGTGTGGCAGCCAAAGCAGAATTCGATGCGGCAGCAGCAGGGTTAATCAAATGGCTAAAGGATGAAGGGCTGGCACAATAGTGGCACAGGAGAATGCAGCAACAATGCGGGATACATGAGCAAGAATTTGGCACAATTCTGGCACAGTAAAGTGCTAAAACTCGCCCTTGTATCTATCGAGCCGTGTCATTAAAAGTGAGCGGAATAAACAATAACATATTGTTATATATATAAAAATATGGTGGAGACGAGGAGGATCGAACTCCCGACCTTCGCATTGCGAACGCGACGCTCTCCCAGCTGAGCTACGTCCCCACATTTGAAAAAATGAATTCTACACGCAATTTTTTCGCCAGTCGGCAGTGTCCAGGCGTGTCGACGAGCAGTGGCGATTCTAGCAGCTCCCTGAATATTTTTCTTTATCTGTACCTCAATATCGGGCGTGCAAAAAAATAAACCCAAATCTGATGGAAATGATGTACCCTTGTCTCCGTTCTAAAGAATTCAAGCTCCAAATTGCGGTACTTTGAAGTTGGCCCTGTTTTTTTCTTGATTCGATAGACCACGGGCAACCGCCCAAATGACTTATGAGTTAGGAAATAAAATGGCACTAGGTACTGTTAAATGGTTCAACGACGCTAAAGGTTTTGGATTTATTACCCCCGATGATGGCGGCGACGATCTTTTCGCGCACTTCTCGGCAATCCAGGCTGGCGGTTTCAAAACGCTGCAAGAAAATCAGCGCGTCACCTTTGATGTAACAACCGGACCTAAAGGCAAACAAGCCTCGAACATCCAGGCAGGTTAAGCTTCACTGTGAACCTGAAAAACCCCCGCTAGTCGGGGGTTTTTTTACGGGTATAAAAAGGTAAGGCAGGCATTCATGCAGCTTCCAGCGCGGGTTGCGATAGCCTGCGTGCGCCAGTCGTCGGGCCGCTGCCTTCATTCAGGCCGGCCGAAGTCAAAAACGCTTGCATCGCCTTGCGTGCACGGTGCACGCGCACCCAGACATTGGCTTCGCTGATGGCAAAGCGCCGCGATACGGTGTGCGCAGATTCACCCTCGATTTCTCTGGCGTAAAATACCGCCGAGATGCTCTCCGGCATGGCTTGCAGGGCCTGATCCACACTGCTGAGCAACTGACGCAGCTCGATGGCTTTTTGCGGGTTGGGGAGCAGGCTGTCGGCAACCTGGTGCAGACTGAATGCGGCGGGATCCTGTTCCAGCAGGTTGTCACCGGCTTCGTCTTCCAGGCACAGGTGGCGTCCGCGTTCACGAAAGGCATCCAGCATTTTGTGTTTGAGTATGCCGGTGAGCCACACGCGGTAGCTGGAGCGGGCAGCATAGTCGCTGCTACTCTGCAGTGCGGCGAGCAGGGTTTCCTGCACCAGGTCATCGGCCAGATGCGCGTCACGCACATGTTTGAGCGCGAAACCATAAAGATAAGTGCGATGGCTGGCGGCCTGGTGGCCGATGGTATGGGCTTGACTGTGTTGCATGGTGTTATGCCTCTGCTTGCTTTGAGTGACAGCCTGCAGTTTGCCGGCTGATAATCTCGGCTGCGTTGCGCGAACATATCGTTTTGATAACAAATGTTGTGCAGCCGATGTCAGGTTGAGCGCACATACAAGACTAAGGAGCATGGATATGCTCAATGATTGCCGCACCCTGGTGGTGGAAGACACTGCAGAAATTGCCGATCTGATCCGTCTGCATCTGGAGGACCTGGGCTTGCAGGTGACGTGCGCGGCAGACGGAATCGCCGGGCTGGAGCTGGCACGCAGCGGTATGTTTGACCTCATCGTGCTGGATTTGATGTTGCCTGGGCTGAATGGTCTGGAGGTGTGCCGCGCGCTGCGTGCGGATACCCGGCAGTACACGCCGATTCTGATGCTGACCGCCAAGGCCAGTGAAATTGATCGCGTAGTGGGGCTGGAGCTGGGGGCGGATGATTATCTGGGCAAGCCGTTCAGCATCCCTGAATTGCAGGCACGCGCCAAGGCGCTGCTGCGCCGCTCGGAAAAAATGCGCGGCACGGTGGCATCGAATGACGCGTCTACGGTGCGTGCAGGCGATCTGGAGATAGATTCGCTGCGCCACGAAGTCCGGCTGTCCGGCAGGCCCGTCATGCTGACCGCCAAGGAGTTCGATCTGTTGTTGTTTCTGGCGCAGAATCCCGGCCGGGTCTATTCGCGCGCGCAGCTGCTGGATGCGGTTTGGAGCACCACGCTGGAATCTTACGAGCACAATGTGAATACCCACATCAATCGCCTGCGCGCCAAGGTCGAGGCCGATCCGGCCAATCCGCAATACGTTCTTACCGTGCGCGGTGTCGGTTACCGCTTCGCGGACACCTGATGCGGCTCATCTCAGACAGCCTGCGTGCACGCATCACGGTGCTGGTCATCGGGTTTTGTGTGCTTATCGCGACGATTTTCACTCTGGCGGTGCACTTTGCCCACAGTGCCTACAACGACGAAATGCACCAGCAGCAGGGCTTGCAGTTCACGCGTAGCGTGGCGTGGATGTATCCGGAGCTGGGAAACCTGGAGCATATCCGGCGCGAGCAGATTGAAACCCAGTTTGAGCAGATGTTGTTGCTGGAGCCGTCCAGCGCACTGTATCTGATCGACAATCAGGGACGGGTGCGCGTCGGCTACTCCAAGCAACGCTCGATTGGCGGCAGCAGTTATGTCGCCCTGGATCCCATCCGGCGGTTGTTGGGCAATCCCGACGGCAAAATCGTGTATGGCAGCGACCCGGATTTCCCGGACATGAAATGCCTGTTTGCTGCCGCGCCGATTTATGACGGCAAGGTGCAATCCGGTTACCTCTACATGCTGATGCGTCCGCCGGAAACCAATCCAGGCCAACTACTCGCTTCCAGCTATGCCAACCGCACGGCGCTGCTGGTCGCTGTCGGCGCGAGCATCCTCAGCGCCCTGTTTGTGCTGGTGGTGATGGCGCAGATCACGCGCCCGTTGCGCCGTCTGGCTGGTGCAGCCGACCAGGTGCGCGCAGCCGGTATCGAGGATATTCCCGATCCCGCCAGTTTTCCGCATCAGGATCGGCGTGATGAAATCGGCCACCTGTCGCGCGCCTTCCGCGACATGGTGCAGCGCCTGCATGAACAGGTGCTGCGGGTGCGACGCATGGATGCCACCCGGCGCGACTGGGTGGCGAGCATTTCGCATGACTTGCGCACGCCGCTCACCTCGCTTACCGGTCATCTGGAAACGGTTATCCTGCGCGGCGAGCGTCTGGGCGAAGCGGAACGCGAACGCTTTCTTCAGGTCGCATTGAAAAATGCCCAGCACCTGGATCGTTTATCCGCGTCCCTGTTTGATTTTGCCCGGCTCGACAGCGACGCCGTGCGCCTGGAAAAAGTCCCCACCCACCTCGGTGAACTGATTGACGACATCGCCCAGCGCTTTGCCCCTGCCGCCGAAACCCGCGGCGTGCACATCGACAGCAGCTACCCCGCTGCGTTGCCGCTGGCGGAAGTGGACGCCGCACTGATCGAACGCGCCATTGCCAACCTGATGGAAAACGCGCTGCGCTACACCCCTGTCGGCGGCACGATCAGCCTTACTGCCCAGCCCCGGGACGGCGGCATCGTGCTGATTCTGACCGATACCGGCGCGGGGATTGCTCCGGCCGACATTGCCAATGTGTTCGAGCGCTTTTTCCAGGGCAGCCAGCAACGCGAAGGCCGTGGTCATGCCGGGCTGGGGTTGGCCATTGTCAAGCGTGTGGCGGAATTGCACCAGGGCCATGTACAGGTGAGCAACCGGCCGGAAGGCGGCGCATGCTTCACGCTGTGGTTACCCCTGAACGGGGCGGAATAGTGCCTGCGCCATCAGGCGCCCTGCGGCGGCAACGGCAGGATTGGCGCCTGCACTATTTCGATTCGCGCACCTCGTCCATGATCGCCACCATGTCTTTTTCCCACCGGTCAAACAAGGGCTTCAAGGCGGGGTCAGGAAAATACTCTTCCAGCATGCGCGGATGGCTCGCCACCAGAATGGCCTGATCGCCTTCCGCGAAAATGGTGATGTTCAATGGCAGAAATGGAATCAGATCGGGGTATTTGGCCGTGACCTGTTTGATTTCGTCGTATTTTCCGAAGTACACCACGCGGTACATATCGCTTTTGAAATGGCGTTTCGCCAGATTTTCATTCACTTCCTGCAAGCGCGTAATCTTGTAACCATGCGATGAAATGGCGCTTTGCAGCAAGGTCATCGCCTCCGGGAACTGGTTATCCGTGCGCGCCATGAGCAGGCCTTCCGCCATGGCAGGCGCGCTCAAAAACAGCGTCAGGCCGGCCATCCCGATCCACTGCATCAGCTTGTTCATAGCGTCGCCTCCTCAATGATGGTGGTGTAGCTCTTGCTCATCTGCTCGCACAAGCGGTTAAGCTCGGAATTGTTGAACAGCTTGCTCAGTACTTGCGGATTTACCGACATCACCTGCACTTTGCCGTTGTGTTCGACGATGGTGATGCGGCAAGGCAGGAACATGCCTACGCGCGGATCAATGCCCAGTGCCTGATTGAGCAGGCTGACGTTGCAAAAATAGACGATGACCTGCTTGGGGTTTTCCTTGTCCGGCGCGGTCAGCCCATAGTCCAGCGTCTGCACCCTGCCGTAGAAAAAATTGTTGTTGCTCACCGCCTGTTTTACATTTTCCACTGTGGTTTTCATGTCATAGGGCGAGTCGCGGACAATGACCGGACTTTCCGCCTGCAACAGTTTTGCGCTTTCCGCCAAGGGCTGCTTTTCAAAGCTGCGCACGTAGCTGACGATATCGTTGATGTCATCCTCCGTCAGCCCGCGCTTGATGAAAGAAGCCATCGGCGTGCCCTCCCGACCCTTGATCAGCGTGGCCTTGATCATGGCGTCGGTGGCCGAGGCCAGAAAGCCCGGATTGTGCAGTGCGGGCGCCATGATCGGCAGATCGCGCGGACGTGAAAAAGTGACGCCGGTACCTTCGCTACCCGCGCCTGTGGCGCCGTGACAAGCCGCACAGTATTGCGCGAACAGTTGCTTGCCATGCACTGCATTGCCTTGAATCGGCTGGGTGGAATAGGTGACGGCCGGCTCCTTGTTCCAGGCGCGCACGTAGCGGACGATGGCCTCGACCTCATCCGGTTTCAAATTGCCAAACGCCGGCATCACTCTGCCGGGCCGCCCCAAGCGTATGGTTTGCCGCAGGTAGTCGTCGCTGATGCTGGCCTGAAACGACGGCAGCGCAAGCGGAACGCCGATCCCGCCAGTCCCTGTTGAGCCGTGACAGGCGGCGCAGTTGCGCGCAAAAAGCGTGGCGCCGTCGGGCGCGGCAAAGGCCTGGGATGCTCCCAGCCCCGCAACAAAAATCATCATCAGCAGTCGGTGCAGCATCGCTTCTCTCCCCGGGTAGATACGCAATGCCATATTACAACCGATGCGCCCGATATTGTTTGATTTGGATCAATTGTAGTAGCTTGAATTTTGCGTGGCAGCCGGTATCCGGGTCAAAGCGGCATGATGCCGCTCGGAGGATTGAAGCCGACCGTTTCGCCTGGTCGTGAACGGGTTTGGAAAGCACCGGTGAGGGATGGACAGCGAACCTCGTGCCCTTATCTTATCGGTTTGCTGTACCAGGCAAAGAAGTGTGGTACCGGCGGGTCTTGATCGTCATCGTAAGCCACGAAACCTTCTTCCTGCAGTCCGGCACGGACGAATCCGTCAATTTCCGGCCGGTCGAGGGGCAGCGGAAATGCGTCTTCCTTTTCCCCGCTATTGCGGCTGCGGCACGAGACCAGGGCGACGCCGCCGGGGGCGACCATGGCGGCGATCGCGTTCAGGGCGCGCAACCGGTATGTGCCGGGCAAGACTTGAATCGTGTTGCATTCGAACACCAGATCGAATCCGTGCGTCCAATCCGGGGGGTGGTCGAACAGGTCTGCCACGACGTAGTCGACGCGACTGTGCGGATAACGCTTGCGGCACAGATTAATGGCAGCTGGAGAAATGTCGAAGGCGGTAACCTGATAGCCGTGCGCCGACAGAGCCTCCGCGTCATCCCCAACACCGCAGCCGACGGTCACCGCGCGCGGCCTGTCGCTGGCTATCGGGTGATCTGCAAGCCAGGAAACCAGATACGGATTGGGAACCAGATCGGCCCAGAAAACGGCAGTAAAGTCGCCGCCCGCATCACGGTATACCTGATCGCACCATCCGCTGGGGTCTCCACGGCTCTGATAAGTTCTTACCATGCGTAGAAATTCGCGCCGGGCGGCCTCATCCATAACAGTCTGCTCCCGGACTATTCGTACTCACAGTCTTGGCCAATCGAAACCGGGCAGCTCAGTTATTTGGCGCCGAGGAAGGTGCGGGTGATGCGCCCACTTTCCTTTCGACAGTCTTGGCAGCGTGGGCCGTCGCAGTGGCGCCGCGCTTGATGCCTTTCGAGGTAGCCTCCATACCGCGTTCAACCCCATGGGCTGTAGCGTGCGCGCCACGCTCGACCCCACGTTCGCCTGCTGCCACCCCCTTTTTGACACCGCGGGCGGCGGCCTCTGCACCACGCTCTATGGCTTTCTCTACCTTGACAACGACAGGCGTCGATGCGCCTGCAGCGGGCGGAGCTGACTCATTGGCATTGGCTGAGGTACAGCAGCAGAATACGACGGCCAGAAGCGCAAGCTTGATTCGAAATGGTGAGTTCATGAGCGGGAAATCCATAAAAAATTATAAGGGTTGAGGTGGCTGGAAGTGCATCAATCACTCTGATCAGACACAATGCAAAAGAATTGGTGCCATGATTTCACCTGCAGATTCGCGACGGTTCGCCCTGCTAGCTTGCGTTCCCCAGTCGGGCATTCAAACCTGGCTTTTTAAGCCATTCCAGAATATCTTCGGAGATTTCCTCGCTGAGCGACTCCAGCGTCCCGCAAGCCCGCATTGAACCACGAATGGTCTCGCGTCTTACTTCGAAGTTACCTAGCAGTTTGCCTCCTTCCATCATCTTCCCTTCCAGGACCAGCCATTTCGGTCCCGTCCAACTTCCGCCACCGATCGTGTGAAGATGGGTTGCAACGAGCACCAGCTTCTTGTCAGTGACCGAATCAAAGTTTTGCTCTGCGACTTTCACGCGGCCTTCGGATTCCTTGGCCAAATAGCGCGGCATGGTGGTATTCCAGTTGCATTCCTTGCGAACGGCTTCATTCGCAGTGTCACCCTTCTCATATCTGCGTAACGCTGCTGCTTGCTCATGACACTTCCTGGTGGGCCTCAGTTTAAGGCTCATGAAGTGTCTAGAAAAGCCGGGGCGATTCATGTTACATGGCAGCGAGCCGCCCTTTTCCTGCGTTAACTGATTGGGGATTGACAGGACTGAGATGAAGCAGCGTGAAAGGAATTGCCTATTCCGTCTACCTGACTGCCTCCCGGGTAAATTACTTGACATGATCTCTATAAGTGCTATCTCTACTAAATGAAATAGTCCACTTTTCTTATGCTTGGCGCAGGGACTGGCGCTTCAGGCGACCACAGTCCGCAACATCCAAACGCAGGTTTTGCCTGCAAGACAAGGCGTCTCCGCCACTCCAGGAGGACGCCGGATGGCATCGGGAGGTCATGATGTTCACCACCAATCCGTTTACCCAGTTGACCGCTTTCGTGCCCCCTGCCGTCATGCAGGGCTATATCGTTTTGATGGTGCTCGCGGTTGTTGCCGGCACGGCGTTCGATCTGCTCAACGAGAAAAAAATCCAATTCTTTTTGCAGGATAGGGCGCGCGCAAAGGCTGCCGCAAAGCGGCCACTCGGAGCCGCGGACAGGGCCGCCATCGCGACCCGGACCATCGCCCACGACATCGCAACCTTCGGCGAATTCTGCAACCAGCAGCGAAGAATTTCCCATGCGCTGATGTTCTATGGTTTCGTGACCTATCTGGTCACCACCGTCGCGATGGTGTTCGTCTATCCGACCGACACGCATCCGCCGGTGGGCCTGCCGGTCCTGTGGAACATCGGCGCTTTGATGACGCTGGTCGGAGGCTACTGGTTCTTCTTCTTTCTGCGGGTGAACGTGGTGCAGGACGGCCATCCGCCCTGGCGGCTGGTGCGTGCCGACCTCTTCATCGGCTCGCTCCTTGCCAGCGTCACGTTCGCAGTGCTGTTCGAATGGGTGGCGATGGCGGGCAACCCCGTGGCGACCCGGGCGTTCGCCGGACTCTACGTCCTCTTCACGACGCTGCTGTTTGCGTCCGTTCCCTGGTCCAAGTTCGCCCACATGTTCTACAAGCCCGTCGTGGCCTTCCAGAGAAGGGTGGAGGAGGCGGACGGTTCATCCGACCTGCCGACGCCCACAACAACGGGACGTGAACGATGCCCACCTTCACATATATGACGCGATGCGACGGCTGCGGGCAGTGCGTGGACATCTGTCCGTCCGACATCATGCACATCGACCCGATCTACCGCAGGTCGTACAACATCGAGCCCAACTTCTGCTGGGAGTGCTACTCGTGCGTGAAGGCCTGCCCGCAGCATGCGATCGACGTCCGCGGCTATGCGGACTTCGCACCGCTGGGCCACAGCGTCAGGGTGCTCAGGGAAGAGGCAAAGGGCACCATCTCCTGGAAGATCAGGTACCGGGACGGGCGGGTCAAGGAATTCACCTTCCCGATCCGCACTACCCCCTGGGGCTCCATCAAGCCGCCATCCGATTATGAGACGCCCGACGCACAGGCCCTGGGCTCTCCGATGCTCGCGCACGAGCCCGCGGCACTCAAGGTGGCAACGCTTCCGGCCCTGCCGCCTTTCGAACAAAAACAGGAGTGATGCCATGGGCCTGTTCGCCTCCAGAAAAACCCGGTTCGTGGATACGGACATTCTTGTCATCGGCGGCGGCTTCGGCGGCTGCGGCGCGGCTTACGAATCCCGGTACTGGGGGCGCGACCTGAAGATCGTCGTCGCCGAAAAGGCGAACATCGAGCGCAGCGGCGCGGTGGCGCACGGCCTGTCGGCGATCAACTGCTACATGGGCATGCAGTGGGGCGAGAATCAGCCGGAAGATTTCGTGCGCTACGCGCGCGGCGACCTGATGGGGTTGGTGCGCGAGGACCTGATCTTCGACATCGCGCGCCACGTCGATTCGACCGTGCACAATTTCGAGGAATGGGGTCTGCCGATCATGCGGAACCCGGAGACCGGCAGGTATCTGAGAGAAGGCAAATGGCAGATCATGATCCACGGCGAGAGCTACAAGCCGATCATCGCCGAGGCCGCCCGCAAGTCTGCCGAAGTGTTCAACCGAATCATGGTGACGCATCTGCTGATGGACGGCGCACGCCCCAACCGGGTCGCCGGCGCGGTCGGCTTCAGCGTCCGCGACGGCACGTTTTACGTGTTCCGCGCCAAGGCCGTCATCAACGCCGCCGGCGGGGCGTCGCACGTTTTCCGGCCGCGATCGGTGGGCGAGGGCATGGGCCGCACCTGGTACGCCCCCTGGAGCAGCGCCTCGGCCTATGCGCTGCTGATCGAAGCGGGCGCGAAAATGATCCAGATGGAAAACAGGATCGTGCTGGCCCGCTTCAAGGATGGCTACGGACCGGTCGGCGCCTGGTTCCTGCTGCTCAAGACCTTTGTTACCAACGCCTACGGCGAGCGCTTCGAGGCGTCGTGGATGAACGAGATCAAATCCATGGTCGGCAAGTACGCCGACGTCACGCCGCTGCCGACCTGCCTGCGCAACCATGCGCTGCTGCAGGAGGTCAAGGCGGGCAAGGGTCCCATCCTGATGCATACCCAGGAGGCCCTCGACACCAAGGAGAAAGAAGAGATCGGCTGGGAGGATTTTCTCGACATGACCATCGGCCAGGCGGTCGTCTGGGCGTCGCAGAACATCGACCCCAAGGAGACGCCCTCCGAGCTGATCACCTCCGAACCCTACGTCATGGGCTCGCACGCCACCTGCTCGGGCGCCTGGGCGAGCGGGCCGGAGGATTGCGCCCCGGCGGACTACCAGTGGGGCTACAACCGCATGACCACGGTCGAGGGGCTGTTCGGCGCGGGCGACACCATCGGCGGCTCCGCGCACAAATTCTCGTCGGGCTCGTTCACCGAAGGGCGGATCGCCGGCAAGGCGGCGGTGAAATATGTGCGGGACCACGCCGGCGCCCCACCGCGGGTGGATGAGCAGCAGGTCGAGCGGCTCAGGCACGCGATATTCCAGCCGCTGGACAACTTCGAAATCGGCAGCAACGAGATCGTCGCCGGGTCGGTTGCGCCCGGCTACATCTCGCCGCTGCATGGGCTGCAGCGGCTGGAGAAGATCATGGACGAGTACGTCGGTGGCGTCAGCATGTTTTATGTGACCAGCGAACCGTTGCTCAACCGCGGCCTCGAGCTGTTGCACATGCTGAAGGAGGATATGGACCATGTCGGTGCGGATAGCCTGCACCAGCTGCAACGCGCCTGGGAACTCCATCACCGCGTAGTGACCGCGGAGGCCGTCACCCGGCACACCCTGTTCCGGCAGGAAACCCGGTGGCCGGGCTATTACTATCGCGCCGACCATCCGAAGCTGGACGATGCCGAGTGGCATGCTTTCACTGCGTCTCAGTACGATGCAAAGACCGGTGAATGGCACATGACCAAGCTTCCTGTACACCACATTATCGAGTGAGCAGGTGATTCGATAATCCCGGAGCCCTACAGCGGCTGTCGGGTTCGAATATCAATAAGAAAGAACAAGAGGAAAAGGCCCCGGTCAGACGAAGATGCATTTCAACAGGTGCTTTCAATTTACGACTTTAATTGAGCGAAACACCCGTCATCTCCAAAGTGATTCGGTTATTCCACTGTCACCGATTTCGCCAGATTCCTCGGTTTGTCCACGTCGGTGCCTTTTTGCAGGGCCGCGTGGTAAGACAGCATTTGCAGCGGGATGGTGTGCAGGATGGGCGACAGCGGCCCGGCGTGGTCGGCCAGTTGCAGCACGTGGATACCCTCGCTGGGGGCGATGTGGGTGTCGGCATCGGCAAACACGTAGAGTTCGCCGCCGCGCGCACGCACTTCCTGCAGGTTGGATTTGAGCTTTTCCAGCAGGGTGTCGTTGGGGGCGATCGCCACCACCGGCATGTCCTTGTCCACCAGCGCCAGCGGGCCGTGCTTGAGCTCGCCCGCCGGGTAGGCTTCGGCGTGGATGTAGGAGATTTCCTTGAGTTTCAGTGCGCCTTCCATGGCGATCGGGTAGTGCATGCCACGCCCGAGAAACAGCGCATGCTGCTTGTCGGCAAAGCGCTCCGCCCAGCGTTCCACCTCAGGCTCCAGTGCCAGTACTTGCTGCACTTTGCCGGGCAGCTCGCGTAGCGACTGGATGTGCGCGGCCTCGGCAGCCGGGGTCAGGCGCCCGCGCTGTTTGGCGAGCAGCAGCGTGAGCAGGAACAGCGCGGCCAGCTGGGTGGTGAACGCCTTGGTGGAGGCCACGCCGATTTCGGGGCCGGCGCGGGTCAGAAAACGCAGCCTGGACTGGCGCACCAGCGCCGATTCCGGCACGTTGCAGATCGACAGCGTGTATTGATGGCCGAGTGACTTGGCGTGGTTGAGCGCCGCCAGGGTATCGGCGGTCTCGCCCGATTGCGACAGTGTGATAACCAGTGCATCGGGATTGGGCACGCTGTCGCGGTAGCGGTATTCGCTGGCGATTTCGGCGCGGCACGGGATGCCGGCCAGCGCTTCGATCCAGTAGCTGGCGACCTTGCCGGCATGGAAGCTGGTGCCGCAGGCGAGGATGGTGACGGCGTTGATGCGGCTGAACACCTCGGCGGCTTCAAAGCCGAACAGCTCGGGCAGCAGGCTTTCCCCGGCCACCGCGTCGTGCAGGGTGTCGGCCAGCGCGCGCGGCTGCTCGTGGATTTCCTTTTGCATGAAGTGGCGGTAATTGCCCAGTTCGGCCATCTCCGAAGACTGCTCGGAGATATGCGCGGCACGCTCCACCCGGTTGCCGCCGGCATCATAAATGCGGATGTTGAGCAGGCCGATGTCGGCCACGTCGCCTTCTTCCAGATAAATCATTTTTTGCGTGACCGGCAACAGCGCGGAGATGTCCGAGGCAATGAAGTTTTCCTCGATGCCCAGGCCGATCAGCAGCGGGCTGCCGCGGCGCGCGCACACCAGCTGGTGCGGTGCATCGTGCGCCACCACGCCAATGGCATAAGCGCCGTGCAGTTCCGCGACGGCGCGGCGCACCGCGCTGAGCAGGTCCTTGTCGGCGTGATAGTAATGGTGGATGAGATGGACGATGACTTCGGTATCGGTTTCCGAGGTGAATACATAGCCCAGTTCGCGCAGGCGGCTGCGCAACGCCTCGTGGTTTTCGATGATGCCGTTGTGCACCACCGCCAGGTCATCGCGGCTGATATGGGGGTGGGCATTGAGCTCGGTGGGCGCACCGTGGGTGGCCCAGCGCGTATGCGCGATGCCGAGGTGACCGTGGGTTTTTTGCGCCAGCGCGGCTTCGGCCAGCGCGGCAACGCGCCCGATGCTGCGTACCCGGTTCAAGCCGCCATCGACGGTCACCAGCCCGGCGGAGTCATAGCCGCGATATTCCAGGCGGCGCAGGCCTTCGAGCAGGATGGGAACTACATTGCGTTGCGCCACGGCGCCGACGATGCCACACATAATGGTTTCCTCTCAGGCTTTCGGTTTTTTAACCGGCCGTTGCCAGCCGGTAATGCTCAATTGCTTGCTGCGCGACAGGGTGAGTTCGCCTGCCGGGGTATCCCTGGTAATCGTCGAGCCCGCACCGATGGTTGCTCCCCGGCCTACGGTCACCGGTGCCACCAGTTGCGTATCCGAGCCGATAAACACGTCGTCCTCGATCACCGTGCGGTGCTTGTTGGCGCCGTCGTAGTTGCAGGTGATGGTGCCTGCACCGATGTTCACCTTTTTGCCCACCGTGCTGTCGCCGACGTAGGACAGGTGGTTGATTTTGGAGCCATCGTCCACCTGGCTGTTCTTGATCTCGACAAAATTGCCGATATGCACATCAGCCGCCAGCACCGTGCCGGGTCGAATGCGCGCGTAGGGGCCGATGTGGTTACGGCTGCCCAGCGTCGCTTCCACGATGTGGGAAAAGGCGGCGATTTGCGTGCCTTTGCCCACGCGTGCATCGCGCAACACGCAGTTGGCGCCAACGTTTACGCCGTCTTCCAGCTCGACCCGGCCTTCAAATACGCAGTTCACATCGATGCTCACATCGCGCCCGCACAGCAGCGTGCCGCGCACATCCAGACGCGCCGGATCGAGCAGGGTCACGCCTTGTTCGAGCAAGGCGTGTGCCACATTGGCCTGATGCAGGCGTTCCAGTTGCGCCAGCTGTACTTTGCTGTTCACGCCGAGGATTTCCCATTCATGGCGCGGGCTGCATGTGCGTACCGGCACGCCGTCGGCCACCGCCATGCCGATGATGTCGGTGAGGTAGTACTCGCCCTGGGCGTTGCTGTTGGTCAGTCGTGCCAGCCAGCCTGCGAGCAACTGCGTGGGCAGCGCCATCAGGCCGGTGTTGACTTCGTGAATGGTGCGCACGTCGGCATCGGCGTCCTTGTGCTCGACAATGCGCACGACCGCGCCGCTGCTGTCGCGCACGATGCGGCCATAGCCGCTGGGGTCGGGCAGTTCGATGGTGAGCAGCGCCAGGCTGTCCTGCGCGGCGAGCGCGGACAGCTCGCGCATGGTTTCCAGCGTGGTGAGCGGTACATCGCCATACAGGATCAGCGTCACGCCGGAGCCGCCCAGATGCGGCAGCGCCTGCATGACGGCGTGGCCGGTACCGTGCTGTTCGGCCTGCAGTGCCCAGGCGATGTCGGCGTCCGCGATGGCATGCGGCACCGCATCCCCGCCGTAGCCGTACACCACGCAGGTCTGTACCGGGTCGAGACGGCGCGCGGTGTCCAGCACGTGGGCGAGCAGCGGTTTGCCAGCCAGTGGATGCAGCACCTTGGGCAGGGCGGATGCCATGCGCGTGCCGCGTCCGGCGGCCAGCACGACAATATTGAATGGAGCGATCATGGTGTTCTCACGGGATTCAGGATTCCGCGCAAGTATACCCAATTGCCGTTATGGGCGAATCACCCCAGCTTGCGCTTGAGGATATCGTTCAGCTGCTGCGGATTGGCTTTGCCTTTCATGGCTTTCATCGCCTGGCCGACAAAGAAGCCGAACATCTTGTCCTTGCCGCTGCGGTATTCGGCGACCTGACCGGGATTGGCGGCGAGAATTTCATCGACGATGGCTTCGATCGCGCCGCTGTCGGACACCTGTTTCAGCCCGCGCGTTTCGATAATCGCATCCACTTCGCCCTCGTCCTGCCACAGCGCTTCGAACACTTCCTTGGCCAGCTTGCCGGACAGCGTGCCATCGGCGATGCGCTGTATCAGGGCAGCGAGCTGGCGGCTGGATACCGGGCTGTCGGCGATGTCGAGCTCATTGCGGTTGAGCGCGGCGGAGAGATCGCCCATCACCCAGTTGGCGCAGGTTTTGGCGTCGCCACCCACTGCCGCCACTAGGGCTTCGTAATAGGTGGCGAGCGCCTTGCCTGCAGTGAGCAGGCTGGCGTCGTAAGCAGGCAGGGCATATTGCGTCATGAAGCGGGCGCGCATCGCCTCCGGTAGTTCCGGCATGGCGGCGCGGGTGCGCTCTATCCATTCCTCGGAAATCACCAGCGGCAGCAGATCCGGGTCGGGGAAGTAGCGGTAGTCGTGGGCTTCTTCCTTGCTGCGCATGGTGCGGGTTTCGTCGCGATCCGGGTCGTATAGGCGGGTTTCCTGGCGGATGCTGCCGCCGTCCTCGATGATCTCGATCTGGCGCCGCGCCTCGTAGTCGATGGCGTGTTCCAGGAAGCGGAACGAGTTGAGGTTCTTGATCTCGCAGCGCGTGCCGAGTTCGGTCGTGCCCATGCGCCGCACCGAGACGTTGGCGTCGCAACGGAAGCTGCCTTCCTGCATGTTGCCGTCGCAGATTCCCAGCCATACCACCAGGCTATGCAGCGTTTTGGCATAGGCCACGGCTTCGGCCGAACCGCGCATGTCCGGCTCGGAGACGATCTCCAGCAAGGGCGTGCCGGCGCGGTTCAGGTCGATGCCGGTCATGCCGTGGAAGTCTTCGTGCAGCGACTTGCCGGCGTCTTCTTCGAGGTGGGCGCGGGTGATGCGGACAGTTTTCTCGGTCTCGCCGATCTGGATAGTAAGGCTGCCGCCTTCCACCACCGGCAGTTCCATCTGGCTGATCTGGTAGCCTTTGGGCAAGTCCGGGTAAAAGTAGTTTTTGCGCGCGAACACCGAGCGCCGGCTGATATGCCCGCCGATTGCCAGGCCGAGTTGTACCGCACGTTCTACCGCGCCCCGGTTCAGCACCGGCAGCACGCCGGGCAGGGCGATATCCACCGCGCAGGCCTGGGTATTGGGCGCCGCGCCGAAAGCGGTGCTGGCGCCGGAGAAGATTTTGGAGCGGGTGGAGAGCTGGGTGTGAACCTCAAGCCCGACGACGATTTCCCATTGCATAGTTTCAGCCCTTTTTGCCACAGAGGGCACAGAGGCCACAGAGGAATCGAAATGCCAACCCTGTGTTCTCGTGATCTCTGTGGCCGAGATCTAAATTGTATTCGGCATACGCGTATGCCAGTCTGTCGCCAGCTGGTATTGATGGGCGACGCCGAGCATTTTCGCCTCGGCAAAATAGTTGCCGATAATCTGCAGGCCCACCGGACGGCCGTTGGTGCCGAAGCCGCACGGCACCGACATGCCTGGCAGCCCGGCGAGATTGACGGCGATGGTGTAAATGTCGGACAGATACATGGATACCGGATCGCTGGCTTTCTCGCCGAAGTTGAACGCGGTCGTGGGCGCAGTGGGGCCCATGATGATGTCGCATTGTCTGAACGCGGCGTCGAAGTCCTGGGCGATCAGGCGACGGATTTTTTGCGCCTGCATGTAATAGGCGTCGTAATAGCCGTGGCTCAATACGTAACTGCCGATCATGATGCGGCGTTTGACTTCGCTGCCGAAGCCCTGGGCGCGGGTTTTCTGGTA
This sequence comes from Sulfuriferula sp., assembly GCA_035530335.1. Classification (GTDB taxonomy): domain Bacteria; phylum Pseudomonadota; class Gammaproteobacteria; order Burkholderiales; family Sulfuriferulaceae; genus Sulfuriferula. Next base: position 25,480 of record DATKUZ010000014.1, read on the forward strand.
CATGTCGGTGAGGTCGGTGTAGTCCGGCGCACGGTAGCCGTAGCGCACGCCGTCGAAGCGCGACAGGTTGGTAGACGCTTCCGCCGGGGCCAGCACGTAGTACACCGGGATCGACAGCCGGGTGTTGGGCAGCGAAATGTCCACCGTGGTAGCGCCGAGCTTGCGGTATTCGGCCAGCGCCGTTTCCACCGCCGCGCCCACGTCGGCGCTCAAGCCTTCAGCGAAATACTCGCGCGGCAGGCCGATTTTCAGGCCGGCCAGCGGCTGCTCCAGATCGCGGGTGTAGTCCTCGGTCGGACGTTCCAGGCTGGTCGAGTCGCGCTCGTCGAAGCCCGCCATCACATTCATCAGCAGCGCGCAGTCTTCGGCCGATTTGGCCATCGGCCCGGCCTGGTCGAGGCTGGAGGCGAAGGCGATCATGCCGTAACGCGACACCACGCCGTAGGTGGGTTTCAGGCCGGTGATGCCGGTCAGCGCGGCGGGCTGGCGGATCGACCCGCCGGTGTCCGTGCCGGTGGCGGCGGGCGCCAGGCGTGCCGCCACGGCTGCTGCCGAGCCGCCGCTGGAGCCGCCGGGAACCGCATTCGCGTCCCACGGGTTTTTCACCGTGCCGAAATACGAGGTTTCGTTGGAAGAGCCCATGGCGAACTCGTCCATGTTGGTCTTGCCCAGGCTGACCATGCCCGCCGTCTTGAACCGGCTGATGACATGGGCGTCGTAGGGCGCGACGAAGTTTTCCAGCATCTTCGAGCCGCAGGTGGTGCGCCAGCCGTCGGCGCAGAAGATGTCCTTGTGCGCGATGGGAATGCCGGAGAGCGGCGCGGCGCCGCCGGCGGCGATGCGGACATCAGCGGCGCGGGCTTCCGCCAGCGAGATTTCCTGGTTGAGCGTGACAAAGGCGTTGAGCGCCGGATTGCGCGCGTGGATGCGTTCCAGAAAGCTTTGCGTCAGCTCCTGGCTGGAGATTTTTTTCTCGGCCAGCAGCGCGGCGAGTTGTTTCAGGCTTGCATTGATCATGGGGAATGGCTATTCGATGACTCTCGGTACCAGGTACAACCCGGCTTCGACTTGCGGCGCGATGGCCTGGAACTTTTCGTGCTGATCGGTTTCTGTCACGGTGTCGTCGCGTAATCGCTGACACACATCCTGGGCATGGGACATGGGCGCCACACCCGCGGTGTCCACCGCCTGCATTTCTTCAATCAGGCTGAAAATGCCGTTGAGCTGTTGTTGATAGGCCGCAGCTTCCTCATCGGTAACGGCAATGCGGGCGAGCATGGCGACGCGTTTCACGTCTTGCAGGGTTAGGGACATAAAGCGCAAATCTTCACAGGAAACAAGCCTGTTAGGGTATCATATACCGTTTATTTAAGGCTAATCCGGGAGCCTGTCGTGCTTCAAGTCCGACAGGCTCCCGGCCTTTATCCCCGGTTCCACTTTAGCGGAAACACAAACATGTTCGGATTTCTACGCGGTTATTTTTCTACTGACCTGGCCATTGACCTTGGCACCGCCAATACGCTGATTTATGTGCGCGGCAAGGGTATCGTGCTGGATGAGCCGTCGGTCGTGGCGATACGCCAGGACGGCGGCAGTGCCAAGAAAACCATCCAGGCGGTGGGGCTGGAGGCGAAACAGATGCTCGGGCGCACCCCGGGCAATATCACCGCCATTCGCCCGATGAAAGACGGCGTGATCGCCGATTTCACCATCACCGAGCAGATGCTCAAGTATTTCATCAAGAAAATCCATGACACGCGCATGTTCCATCCCAGCCCGCGCATCATTATTTGCGTGCCGTGCGGCTCCACCCAGGTGGAACGGCGTGCCATTCGCGAATCGGCGATTGGCGCCGGTGCGCGTCAGGTGTATTTGATCGAGGAGCCGATGGCGGCGGCGATTGGCGCCGGTCTGCCGGTGGCAGAGGCGACCGGCTCCCTGGTGGTGGACGTCGGCGGTGGCACCACCGAAGTCGGCGTGATTTCGCTGGGCGGTATCGTGTATGCCTCGTCCGTGCGTGTGGGCGGCGACAAGTTCGACGAAGCCATCATCAACTACATCCGCCGCAATTACGGCATGCTGATCGGCGAAGCCACCGCGGAGAACATCAAGAAGGGCATCGGTTCGGCCTTTCCGGGCTCCGAAGTGCGCGAAATGGAAGTCAAGGGGCGTAACCTGGCGGAAGGCATACCGCGCAGCTTCACCATCTCCAGCAATGAAATCCTCGAAGCGCTCACCGATCCGCTCAACAACATCGTCAGTGCGGTGAAGTCGGCGCTGGAACAGACCCCGCCCGAACTGGGCGCCGACATCGCCGAAAAGGGCATGGTGCTGACCGGCGGTGGCGCGCTGCTGCGCGACCTGGATCGCCTGCTGATGGAAGAAACCGGCCTGCCGGTCATTGTTGCCGAGGATCCGCTTACCTGCGTGGTGCGCGGATCAGGCCGCGCGCTGGAAGAAATGGACAAGCTCGGTGCGGTATTCGCCCAGGATTCCTGATCTGTAATGTTGCACCGCCGTACCTCATCGCCGCCCCCAGTCATCGGAATGCCTCGATAGCCCATGTCCAACCGGGACGCCCAACTGCAGCTTTTTCCGCGCGGTCCCGGCGCGGGCGCGCGGCTGCTGATTTATGTGCTGATCAGTATTGCGATGATCGTGGCCGATTCGCGCTTCAGGGTACTGGATGGCGTGCGCAGCGCTTTGTCTACTCTGCTCTACCCGATTCAGGAAGCAGTACAGGCACCGCTGGGCATCTATGACCAGGTCAGCGGGTTTTTTGTCAATCATGCCGACTTGCAGCGCGACAACGCCATGCTGCGCCAGCGCAACCTGGATTATGCCGGTGCCGTGCTGCGCTACCGTGATCTGGAGCAGGAAAATAACCATCTGCGAACCCTGCTTGATGCACATAAACGCACCGCGCTGCATACCCGTCTGGCCGAAATCATCTCGGTGCCGCGCGATCCGTACAGCCGTAAGATCATTGTGGATCACGGCAGCCAGAGCGGGGTGCGCGCCGGCCAGCCGGTCATGGACGAACTCGGCCTGCTGGGTCAGGTTACCCGCGTCTATCCCTACACCAGCGAAATCACCCTGCTCACCGATGCCGGGCAGCCGGTGCCGGTGCAGATCCAGCGCAACGGCTTGCGTGCGATTGCCTTCGGCAGCGGGACGGACGGCGTCATCGAGGTGCGTTACCTGCCGCAGAGTGCGGATATTCGCAGCGGCGACGTGCTGGTGACTTCCGGGATCGACGGGGTGTATCCCCCCGGCCTGCCGGTGGCTACGGTGACGCGTATTGAACGTAGTCCGAATCGTCCGTTCCTGCGCGTTGAATGCACCCCGAAAGCCGCGATCAACAGTTATCGGCAAGTGTTGATTGTGGATGGCACGCCTGCTGCCGGCAAAGCGCCGCCGACGCCGCATGTTGCCCAAGGCAAGCCGAAATGACCTTTATCACGCCCAAGGGTCCGGCCATGCCGGTCGCGGTGCGCACCCCGCTGATCGTGATCAGCCTGCTGGCGGGATTGGCGCTCAACCTGCTGCCATGGATGGGTACGGCATTGTGGTGGCGGCCCGACTTTTTGCTGGTCATCATGCTCTACTGGGTGGTGCAGCAACCGCGGCGTGTGGGCATGGGCGTGGCGTGGGGGCTGGGCCTGCTCACCGATCTGGCGAATGGCGGGGTGCTCGGCCAACACGCCATGGCCTATACCGTGGCGGCGTTCGGCGCGCTGCTGCTGCAGCGCCGCATCCTCAATTTCAAGCTCTGGCAGCAGGCTTTGCAGGTGCTGCCGCTGCTGCTGGCCGAGCAATTGATCAGCATCCTTGCGGCCACTTTTGCCGGCCATGCGTTCAGCGGAGCCGAATATTTTCTGGCAGTCCCTAGCGGTACGCTGCTATGGCTGCCGGTATCCCTGCTGTTGCAGTGGCCGCGCCGGGCACCGCGCACTGCAGATGCCTCATGATCCGGCGTGCGCAGCTCAGAAATTACCAGCTTGAACTAGCCGGGTTTCGCAAGCGTGTGGTGATCGCCGCGGGGTTTGTGGTGGTGCTGTTCCTGCTGCTGCTGGCGCGGTTCTTTTATGTGCAGGTGCTGGAATACCAGCGTTACCATACCCTGGCCGAAAACAACCGCATCACGATTGTGCCCACGCCGCCCAATCGCGGGCTGATTCTCGACCGCCACGGCGTGGTGATGGCGCACAATTATTCTGCCTATACCCTGGAGCTTACCCCGAGCAAAATCGGCGATCTAAACGCCACCATCAATGGCCTGGCGCAGTTGGTCGAGATCACCCCGGCACAGCGCAAGCGGTTTGCCAAGCTCATGGCCGAGAGCCGCAATTTCGAGACGCTGCCGCTGCGCACCCGGCTCACCGATGTGGAAGTGGCGAAGCTGGCGGCCAACCGCTATCGTTTTCCCGGAGTCGAGGTCAAGGCGCGCCTGTTCCGCCAATATCCGCTGGGGGCCTCCGCCGCGCACCTGCTGGGCTACATCGGACGCATCAACGATGCCGACCTGCAACGTCTCGATGAAGCGGGCGTGATGGCCAATTATCGAGGTTCCGACCACATCGGCAAGGTGGGCATCGAGCAGAGCTACGAAACCGAGCTGCATGGCATCACCGGCGCCGAACAGGTGGAAACCGATGCAGGCGGCCACGCGGTGCGCACCCTGTCGCGTATCAATCCGGTATCCGGCAACAATCTGGTGCTGAATCTGGATAGCAAGCTGCAGGAGCTGGCGGAAAAAGCCTTCGGCAGCTATCGCGGCGCGCTGGTGGCCATCGATCCGAAAACCGGCGGGGTGCTGGCATTCGTCAGCACCCCGGGTTTTGACCCCAACCTGTTCGTGGATGGCATTGATACAACGAACTGGAACGCACTCAATGATTCGCCCGACAAGCCGCTGCTGAATCGCGCGCTGCGCAGCGCCTATCCGGAAGGTTCCACGATCAAGCCGTTCATGGCGCTGGCAGGTTTGAGTTACGGGGTGCGCAAGCCCGGCGACACCATTTTCGACCCCGGTTATTTTTCGCTGCCCAACAGCAGTCACCGCTATCGCGACTGGAAGGCAGGCGGTCACGGCACCGTGGACATGCACAAATCCATCGTGCAGTCGTGCGACACTTATTATTACCGTCTCGCTAACGACCTCGGCATAGATCGCATGCATGCCTTTCTGTCCCAGTTTGGTTTCGGCCAGAAAACCGGCATCGACATGGAGGGTGAGGTAGCCGGGGTGCTGCCCTCGCGCGAGTGGAAGGCCAAACATTCCAGACAGCCCTGGTATCCCGGCGAGACAGTGATCGCCGGTATCGGCCAGGGCTATAATCTGGTTACGCCGCTGCAGCTGGCGGTGGCCACGGCTGCGCTGGCCAATGGCGGCACCGTCTATCGCCCGGAACTGGTGCAGGCGATTATCGACAGCCGCACCGGCCAGCGCCGGGTTATCGCTCCGCAGGTGGTGAACAAAATCAATCTTAAGCCGGCTGATCTGCAGGTCGTGGTTGACGCAATGGAGGATGTCACCCGTCCTGGCGGCACCGCAGCCGCAGCGAATGCGGGTGCGCCGTATCTGATTGCCGCCAAGACCGGAACCGCCCAGGTGGTCGGCATCAAACAGGGCGAGAAATACGACGCCAAACATACATTGGCCCGCAACCGCGACCATGCGGTATATATTGCATTTGCGCCGGCGGATGCACCCAGGATCGCAGTGGCGGTGCTGGTGGAAAACGGCATGCACGGCGGCTCCACGGCGGCGCCGATTGCGCGCGCCGTGATGGATTATTATCTGCTTGGCAAGCTGCCCAAAGGCGAGGTGTTAAAAGCCCCGGCAGGCGCAGAAGGAGATACGCATGCGGATTAGACGTTGGCTGTTCAAAGTGCTGGCGCACATTGATGCGCCCTTGCTGTTGCTGTTGTTGACACTGATGCTGATGAGCCTGTTTGTGCAATACAGCGCGGCGAGTCAGAGCGATGCGCGGCTCCTGTCGCATGGCCTCAACATGCTGGTGGCGTTGGGCGTCATGGTGCTGGTGGCCAATATCCCGCCGCAAACGCTGCTTGGCCTGGCATTGCCGCTGTATGTGGTGGGGGTGTTGCTGCTGCTCGGCGTCGCCACGATGGGCGAGGTGGTGAATGGCTCGCGACGCTGGCTCAATCTGGGGGTGACGCGCATCCAGCCCTCCGAGATCATGAAAATCGCCATGCCGCTGATGCTGGCCTGGTATTTCCACCACCATGAAGCCACCCTGCGCCTCAAGGATTACGGCATCGCCGCGCTGCTGCTGGCGATACCGGTGGCGCTGGTAGCCAAGCAGCCCGACCTGGGCACCGCGCTGCTGATTTCCGCGTCGGGTTTCTACGTACTGTTTTTTGCCGGCCTGCCCTGGCGCATCATGCTGGGCATGCTGGTGGCGCTGGGCGCCAGTCTGCCGGTGGCGTGGCATTTCATGCATGATTACCAGCAGAAGCGCGTGCTGACCCTGATCGATCCGACCCAGGACCCGCTGGGTGCGGGCTACCATATCATCCAGTCCACCATTGCCATGGGTTCGGGCGGCAGCTTCGGCAAGGGCTGGTTGCAGGGTACCCAGACCCATCTGGATTTTTTGCCGGAACGCACCACGGACTTTGTCTTTGCGGTATTCGGCGAAGAGTTCGGCCTGCTCGGCAACGTGCTGCTGCTCACCCTGTTTCTGGCCATCATTGTGCGCGGCCTGATGATCGCCGCCAGCGCGCCTACGCTGTTTGCCCGGTTGATGGCAGGCAGTTTGACGCTGGCATTTTTCACTTACGCTTTCGTCAACATGGGCATGGTCAGCGGCATCCTGCCGGTGGTCGGCGTGCCGCTACCGCTGGTGAGTTACGGCGGCACGGCAATGGTCACGGTGATGTTGGGCTTCGGCATCCTGATGAGCGTAAAAACCCACAGAAAGTTACTCAAATCATGAAACCACAATTCGCACTCTACATCGTCGTTCTGGTGCTGGCGGGTTGCGCCGGCCAGCCGTTGCGTACCCTGCCGCAAACGCCCGCCAAGCCGGCTGGCGCCAAGCCTGCCCAACCCGCAGCCAGCGGCGATGTAGCCAGATCCATCAAGCCGGGCGGCTATTATCTGGACGACGGTCCGGGCGACAATCCGCCGCCCGATCTGGATGCGATACCGGATGCCGTGCCCAAGCCCGAAGTGCTGAACAAATATGCGAATAGACCCTACCTCGCGCTGGGCCATGAATATACGCCTCTCGCCACTGCGCAGGGCTATAAGGCCGAAGGCCTGGCCTCCTGGTATGGGCGCCGCTTTAATGGCAAGCGCACGGCTTCCGGCGAGACCTACAACATGTATGCAATGACCGCCGCGCACCCCACCTTGCCGCTGCCCAGCTACGCGCGGGTAACCTCGCTGGCCACCGGCAAATCCGTCGTGGTCCGCATCAATGACCGCGGCCCGTTTCACAGCAAGCGCATCATCGATCTGTCGTATACCGCAGCACACAAGCTCGGCATTGTGCAGGGCGGCAGCGGCCGGGTAGAGGTGGAGAGCATTACCCCCGAGGAAATCGCCAGCAATCGTGATGCGGGCAGTCATTCCGGCAGCGATTCCGGAACTTATTTGCAACTGGGCAGTTTCACCAGTCGTGCCAATGCCGAAAAACTGCTGGCGCGCGCCGCCACCCAGCTCGACGCGCAGAGCAACGAGCTGGTGATTCTCAACCACGACGAGCGCTACCGCGTCGCGCTCGGACCTTATACCGATACGGACAGTGCCGACCAGGCTGCACGCGAAGTGCAGCAGCGCATGAATCTGAAGCCGGTTCGCGTTGTCCGTTGAACTGAAACCTTCCTGAGTGCTCACTGATTACCTGATGAAAAAATTCCTTACCCTGCTGTTGCTGTTTGTCTCCTTCACCGCACTGGCGGCTCCGCTTGACCTGCCCATGGCGCCGCCGCCCCAGCTGGCGGCCAAGGCCTGGCTGCTGCTCGACACCCAGAGCGGTCAGTCGCTAGTCGAGCACAATGCCGACCAGCGTGTCGAACCGGCCTCGCTGACCAAGCTGATGAGCGCGTATCTGAGCTTCGCCGCCCTGCGCCAGGGACGCATCAAGCTGACCGACACCCTGCCGGTATCGGAAAAAGCCTGGAAGGCGGAAGGCTCGCGCATGTTCATCGAGCCCAACAAGCCGGTCACTGTGGCCGAGTTGCTGCGCGGCATGATCGTGCAATCCGGCAACGATGCCACGATTGCCCTGGCCGAGGCCGTCGGCGGCAGCGAGGCCGGGTTCGCCGCGATGATGAACAAGCAGGCCCAGCGCCTGGGCATGAGCAACACCCATTTCGTCAATTCCACCGGCCTGCCGGATCCCCAGCACTACACCACGGCGCGTGATCTGGCGCGGCTGGCAGCGGCCATCGTGCGCGATTTCCCCGAGTTCTATCCGCTCTACTCGATCAAGGAATACACCTACAACGGCATCACCCAGGCCAATCGCAACCGCCTGCTCTGGACCGACCCCACCGTGGACGGCCTGAAAACGGGCTACACCCAGAATGCCGGGTATTGCCTGATCGCGTCGTCGCATCGCGGCACGCGCCGCCTGCTGTCGGTGGTGCTCGGCACCGACTCCGATGCGGCCCGTGCCATGGAGAGCCAGCGCCTGCTCAATTACGGCTTCCAGTTTTTCGACAGCGTGAGGCTGTACGCCAAAAACCAGACCGTGGTCAATCTGAAAGTCTGGAAAGGCGAATCCAACACCATCAAAACCGGTTTCACCCGCGACATCTATCTCAGCCTGCCGCGCGGTCAGGCCAAAGACATCAAAGCCACTCTGACCACGCGCCAGCCGTTGCTGGCGCCGCTGGTGGCCGGACAGCAGGTGGGTACCGTCACCCTCACGCTGAATGGCAAACCGCTGGCGCAATATCCTTTGCTGGCGCTGCAAAGCGTCGGCGTAGCCAACATCTTCGGGCGTGCCTGGGATGGCCTGCGCCTGCTATTCAAATGAGAGGGAAGCCCGATGAGCGAAGACAGCCTGATTGAATACCCGAGCGATTTCCCCATCAAGATCATGGGCGCGGCGCACCCCGAATTTGCCCAGACCATCCTCGAAGTGGTGCTGCAGCACGCGCCGGATTTCGACGCCGCCAGCATGGAAATGCGCCCCAGCAGCGGCGGCAACTACCTCAGCGTGACCTGCACCGTGCGCGCCACCTCGCGTGAACAGCTGGATAACCTGTACCGCGCGCTGAGCGGCCATGCCATGGTCAAGATGGTGCTGTAGACGTGCTGATTCGTCACCTCGGGCGGGTGGATTACACGCCCACCTGGCATGCCATGCAGGATTTCACCGCCCGGCGCGATGCCGTTACGGCGGACGAAATCTGGCTGCTGCAACACCCGCCTGTGTATACCCTGGGGCAGGCCGGCAAGCCGGAACATCTGCTGCATCGCACCGACATTCCGCTGGTCAAAATCGACCGCGGCGGCCAGATCACTTACCATGGCCCCGGCCAGGTGGTGGCTTATCTGCTGGTGGATCTGAAGCGGCGCGGCCTGGGCGTGCGCGAGCTGGTCAGCCGCATGGAGCAGGCGGTGATCGATCTGCTGGCAGAGCACGGCATCGACGCCGAGCGTAAAGCCGACGCCCCCGGCGTCTATGTGAATGGCGCCAAAATCGCCGCGCTCGGGCTGCGCATCAAACACGGCTGCAGCTACCACGGCGTGGCGCTGAATGCAGACATGGATTTAACCCCGTTCAGCCATATCAACCCGTGCGGCTACCAGGGCATGGCGGTCACGCAAACCCGCGACGTGGGCATCGCCGCGACGCCGGCCGAACTGGCTGAAATGCTGGCCGCACACCTGACCCGACATCTCACGCTGTGAAGCACAGCAAAGGAACCTGAACATGGCCGACATCAAACTCCACAAAGGCGAAGCCAAAACCGCGCGCATCCCGATCAAGATCGTGCCGCAGGAACGCCTCAAAATGCCGTCCTGGATCCGCGCCAAATCGCCCAATTCGCCCGAGGTGGCCGAGCTCAAAGCCATCCTGCGCGAGCAAAAGCTGCATACCGTGTGCGAGGAAGCCTCCTGTCCCAACCTGGGTGAATGCTTCCGCCACGGCACCGCCACCTTCATGATCCTGGGCGACCTGTGCACCCGGCGCTGCCCGTTCTGCGACGTCGGCCACGGCAAACCGCTGGCGCCCGACAGCGAAGAACCCGCGCACCTCGCCCACACCATCGCCGCGATGAAGCTCAAGTACGTGGTCATCACCAGCGTCGACCGTGATGATTTACGCGACGGCGGCGCCGGGCATTTTGCCGAGTGCATCCGCGCCGTGCGCGCAGCTGCGCCACAGACGCGCATCGAAATTCTCACTCCGGATTTTCGCGGGCGGCTGGATATTGCGCTGGAGATTCTGGGCAGCGCCCCGCCCGACGTGATGAACCACAACCTGGAAACCGTGCCGCGCCTGTACAAGGCCGCCCGCCCCGGCGCCGACTACGCCCACTCGCTTCTGCTGCTCAAAGACTTCAAGGCGCAGCATCCCGACATCCCCACCAAATCCGGCATCATGGTTGGCCTCGGCGAAACCGATGCCGAAGTGCACGAAGTCATGCGCGATTTGCGCGCCCACGACGTGGACATGCTCACCATCGGCCAGTACCTTCAACCCTCCAGCCACCACATCCCGCTGACCCGCTACGTCACCCCGGAACAGTTCGCCGTGTTCGAGGCCGCCGCTGCCGAGATGGGCTTCAAACACGCCGCCTGCGGCCCGATGGTGCGCAGCAGCTATCATGCGGATCAGCAGGCGCAGGGGGTGACGACATAATGCCGCGGCTTGCCGATTGTGCGATGATTGCGAAATAACAACACCAATCCTACAAATGCCGCAGCCCGAACAGCAAGCCCGCGAGAAAATAGACCAGCTGCTGGCGCGTGCCGGATGGCGCGTGTGCGATGCGGCGCAAGCCAACATCCACGCCAGCCGTGGCGTGGCGATCCGGGAATTTCCGCTCAAGTCCGGTCACGGCTTTGCTGATTACCTGCTCTACGTGGATGGCAGAGCCGCCGGGGTGATCGAAGCCAAGAAAGAAGGCGTCACCCTTACCGGCGTCGAAACCCAGTCGGAAAAATACACCCAGGGTTTGCCGGATGGCCTGCCCAGGTGGAGCAACCCGTTGCCGTTTTCGTATCAATCCACCGGCGTGGAAACGCGCTTCACCAACGGCCTCGACCCGGCACCGCGTTCCCGGCCAGTATTCGCTTTCCACAAACCCGAGCAATTAGCCGATTGGCTGGAAAGCACGCAAAACCTGGCCACCGAACCTTCGGCCAGCTATGGCGCAGAAGGCAAAACCTTCCTCGCCCGCCTGCAAACCATGCCGCCGCTCAAGGAAGAAGGCCTGTGGCCCGCCCAGATCACGGCGATCCATAACCTCGAACAATCCCTGAAGGAAAACCGCCCGCGCGCCCTGATCCAGATGGCCACCGGCTCCGGCAAAACCTTCACCTCGATTTCCTTCATCTATCGCCTGATCAAGTTCGCCGGGGCGCGGCGCATCCTGTTCCTGGTCGATCGCGGCAACCTCGCCGACCAGACGCTCAAGGAATTCCAGCAATACGTCTCGCCCTACAACAACTTCAAGTTCAGCGAGGAATACATCGTCCAGCGCCTGCAGGGCAACCAGATCGACACTACCGCCCGCGTCTGCATCTGCACCATCCAGCGCCTGTATTCCATGCTCAAGGGCCGCGACCTGCCGGCAGACCTGGAAGAAGAATCCGTGGATCAACTGGGCAAGCTGTTCAAGGAACCCGAGCCCATCGAATACAACCCGGCCATCCCCATCGAGACCTTCGACATCATCGTCACCGACGAGGCCCACCGCTCCATCTACAACCTGTGGGCGCAGGTGTTGGAATACTTCGACGCCTACCTCATCGGCCTCACCGCCACGCCCGGCAAGCAGACCTTCGGCTTCTTCCACCAGAACCTGGTGATGGAATACAACCACGAAATGGCCGTGGCCGACGGCGTCAACGTCAACTACGACGTCTACCGCATCAAGACCGCCATCACCGAGGCCGGCTCCAGGGTCGAAGCCGGCTACTATGTCGAAAAGCAGGAACGCGACACCCGCAAAACCCGCTGGGAAGAACTCGACGACGACTTCGCCTACGACCCCAACCAGCTCGACCGCGACGTCGTCACCCCGGACCAGATCCGCACCATCGTGCGCACCTTCCGCGACAAGCTGTTCAGCGAAATCTTCCCCGGCCGCACTTGGGTGCCCAAGACGTTGATCTTCGCCAAGGACGACAACCACGCCGAAAACATCGTCGAAATCCTGCGCGAGGAATTCGGCAAGGGCAACGACTTCTGCCAGAAGATTACCTACCGCACCACGGGCAAGACGCCCAAGGAACTCATCAAGGAATTCCGCGTTAGCCCCATGCCACGCATCGCCGTCACCGTCGACATGATCGCCACCGGCACCGACATCAAGCCGGTGGAAATCGTCTTCTTCATGCGCGCCGTCAAATCGCGCGGCTTCTTCGAGCAGATGAAAGGCCGCGGCGTGCGCGTGATTGCGCCCGACGACCTCAAGGCCGTCACCCCCGACGCCACGGCCAAGGACCACTTCGTCATCGTCGACGCCGTCGGCGTGTGCGAGCAGGACAAAACCGACGCCCGCCCCATGGAGAAAAAGCCCAGCGTCAGCTTCGAGCGCCTGCTGCAAGCCGTCGCCTTCGGCAACACCGAAGACGACGTCATCACCAGCATCGCCGGCCGCCTGGCCAGAATGGAACACCGCATCAGCGCCGAAGACGACGCCAGGATTCGCGTCGCCAGCGGCGGCCTCGGCCTGAAAGACCTCGCCCACCAGTTGGTAGCTGCACTTTCGCCCGATCCCGTAGAAGCGGCGTCCCGCCGCTTGCCAATGGAAACCGCTGACGATTACGCGGGATACGGCTTCCTCGACCCCAATGCTCCTATCGAGATGCAGCGCGCCAACCTTCCACACTGGCGGCAGGATGAGGTCAGCTATTTCGTCACCTTCCGTCTGGCGGATTCGCTGCCAAAACAACGTCTCATCGCTTGGCGGGAAGCACGTGCCGACTGGCTGACGCGCAACCCACGCCCCTGGTCAGCCGCACAGGAAACCGACTATACAGAGCGCTTTTCCGCCCGCATCGAGTCCTGGCTGGACGCCGGTGTGGGAAGCTGCGCTCTGGCAAACCCTCAAGCACGCGAGCTGATGGAGACGGCATTGAGGCATTTCGACGGAGAACGCTACCGGCTCGGAAAATATGTGGTGGCCGCCAACCATGTCCACGTGATCGTCACGCCACTGCCAGGGCACGAACTCTCCGAAATCCTGCATAGCTGGAAAAGCTACACGGCCAAACAGATATTGCAGTTAGAAGCGGCGTCCGGCCGCTTGTCGGAAGGCACGATCTCAATCTGGCAAAAGGAGTCCTACGACCGTATCGTACGCTCGTCCGAAGAACTGTTTCGCATTGAGCAATATATACAGCGGCATTCCGAATACGAATTGAGCGCGGCGGACAAGCGGCGAGACGCCGCTTCCACGGCGATGCAGCAGGCGCGGACACTCGCCGCCAAGCCCCTCTGCGACCCGGCCCTGCGCCAGCTCATCCTCGACATCAAAGCCAAAAACGAACTCACCATCGACCACGTCAGCCAGGACCAGGTCATCGAAGCCGGCTTCAGCCAGGCCGCCCTCGACCGCGCCCGCGGCCTCGTCCAATCCTTCGAGCAATTCATCGCCGACCACAAGGACGAAATCACCGCCCTGCAAATCCTCTACAGCAAGCCCTACAAACAGCGCCTCACCTTCGAGGCGGTAAAGGAACTCGCAGACGCCATCGAAAAACCGCCCTACCTGTGGAACGAATCCCAGCTCTGGCAGGCCTACGCCGCACTGCAAGCCAGCAAAGTCAAAGGCGCCAGCGGCCGCCGCATCCTCACCGACCTGGTTTCGCTGGTACGCTTCGCCATCCATCAGGACAACGAACTCGTGCCATTCCCCGAGCGCGTCAACGCCAACTTCAAGGCATGGGTGGAAGCGGCGTCCCGCCGCTTGGCTGAAACAAAGCGGCAAGATGCCGCTTCTACGGGCTTTACTACTGAACAGATGAAATGGCTGGAAATGATCCGCGACCACATCGCCGCCAACCTCGGTATCGAGCCGGACGACTTTGAATACGCCCCCTTCGTCCAGGAAGGTGGCCTGGGCAAGGTGTATCAACTCTTCGGCGATGAACTGAATACGCTCATTGAACAATTGAACGAGAGCTTGGCAGCGTGAGGGTCGAAGAAGGAATCGCGCCTTATGCGGTGCAGGCCAATTTGCTTGTGCCTCTTGGTGAAGTATGTAAGACAACGAGCGGCGGAACACCGAGCCGCAAAAACCCGGATTACTTCAGCGGCCCAATTCCTTGGGTGAAGTCTGGCGAACTGCCAGATGGCCCTGTCGTTGAAATTGAAGAATCAATCAGTGAGGAAGCGCTACGCCAATCCAGCGCGAAAATGTTTCCAGCAGGCACCCTGCTCATGGCCCTCTACGGCGCAACAGTTGGAAAATTGGGCATTCTCACAAGGCCAGCAGCGACCAACCAGGCTGTCTGCGCAATTTTTCCGCCGCCTGATCTCGACACAAAATTCTTGTTCTGGTTTTTACGCTTCAAACGAAGCGAACTCATTGCGCAAGCTGTGGGTGGAGCTCAACCCAATATCAGCCAAGGGATTGTGCGCGATCAGAAAATACCGCTTCTGTCCCTCGACCAACAAAAACGCATAGTCGCGGAAATCGAAAAACAATTCTCCCGCCTCGATGAAGCCATCGCCAACCTCAAGCGCGTCAAGGCCAACCTCAAGCGCTACAAATCCGCCGTCCTCAAAGCAGCCGTCGAAGGCCGCCTCGTCGAAACCGAAGCCGAACGCGCCCGCCGCGAAGGCCGCAGCTACGAAACCGGCGCACAACTCCTGCAACGCATCCTCGAAACCCGCCGCAGCCAGTGGCAAGGCAAGGGCAAATACAAAGAGCCCACCGCGCCAGACACCACCGTCCTGCCCGAATTACCGGAGGGGTGGGTGTGGGCACGGCTTGATGCAATCGCCGCGCTCAAGGGCGGAATCACAGTCGATAGCAAACGAAAAAATCCCACGGCACGATCAGTACCATATCTGCGTGTGGCAAATGTCCAGCGAGGTTACCTCGATCTTGTCGAAGTGAAGTTCATCGATGCACCTGAATCAGAGATCGAGGCACTTAGATTGTTGCCTGGCGACATCCTGTTTAACGAGGGCGGAGACCGAGACAAACTTGGGCGAGGATGGATTTGGGAAGGCCAGCTTGCCGACTGCATCCACCAAAACCACGTTTTCCGCGCGAGACCTTTCTTAGATCAACTTTCGCCAAAGCTTGTGTCCTGGTGGGGTAATTCCTACGGCAAGGACTACTTCTCACGCGAGGGTAAGCAGACGACAAACTTGGCGTCTATCAATCTTACAAAGTTGAGTGCATTCCCAGTTCCACTCCCACCCACTGCTGAACAGCAGCAAATCGTTGCTGAAGTTGACCGACGGTTTTCCCTGGCCGACGAAGCGGAAGCACAGGTCAACGCTAACCTTCAACGCGCCGAGCGCCTGCGACAAGCGGTACTCAATAGCGTTTTTTCCGGAGGCTTTGCCATTAGTGCGGACTCTAATATCTCTATGGAGGAAACGTTTGATGTCTGATCTATTAAAGGTGACTGCACAAAAGCCTGACAGAAGCCTTTTAGCATATGCGTTCCTTGCGCAGGCAACGCGAGGAGAAGGAGATCTTCTGAGCGGATTAGCTCCTATCTTTAAGCCGATTGCACGTCTGCATGCCGGAGAGCGATTTGATCCCAATGAATTTTCTAAGATCGTAGAGAGCGTATATGGGCTAAAGGTCCACCCATGGGCGGTTGAGGATATCGCGCCGCGCCTAGAGAAGGCTGGGCTTCTTGTTAGAACTCAACACTCCGGTGAGGTGCATGAATACTCCTATGCAGAAATCACAGGAGACTTCGACGCAGTTACGGAGGAGGATATTCGGCGAGTAATTCATCAATTTGTGGAATTTGCTAGGCCTATTCTGCAGCAAAACAATCTGCCTGTAGATGAACGCGCACTTGAAAATGGCTTTTTGGCGCAGCTCGTGGATATGAACTTTGTTTCTATCCTACTTAAGCCGGACCGTAGCAAGGAAGATAGCCGCAAGAATAGTACCCTTACCGTAAAGAAGCCTGCTGAGCAAGCTGAATGGGAACAAACAAATGCCGCTCGTGCAAAGATCGATGTGCTTTGCGCAGCGTTCATTGTTAATGCGTATCACAGCGATCCGAACCTCTATGCAATGCTCATGCAGATTGCTACTGGCGCACTCGTGTCAGAAGTTATCTTAAATCTGCAAGATCCAGGTCAGACAGTTTCACTCAATGGGCTAACGGTAATTCTGGACACGCCGTTTCTTATGTCCGCGCTAAATCTGAGTAGCGAGGAAGAACACACGTTTGCCCTGGAGATTTGCAATCAGCTGCGAGAAAAAGGCGCGCAGCTCGCTGCATTCTCGCACTCGATTGACGAATTGAGAGATAACCTGAAAGCAGTAATTGGCAACGTGCGAGGAGGTTATGGATTTGGAGCTACAGCTCGGCGACTAAGCGGAGTCGCGTTTGCTTCATACGCTGCTGCAGTTTTGGATAATGCGGAAGCTCGCCTCAGGCAAGACAACGTGAGGATTATTGACGCGCCAAAAAGTCAGGATTTTTTTCAGTATTTCAGTGGTGATGAACAGGAAAGAGTCAGAGCAAGTTTTGGCATTTTCTCAAACCAGTTAGCCCAAGAGAGAGACGCAGAGTCGATAGCAGCAACGATACGACTGAGGCGGGGGAAACGGGTGAAAATGGGTAGGTTTGCAACGGCAGGGTATCTTTTCGTAACGGATAATCCGTGGGTCGCAGAGCGTGCTCAGGAATTTCTAAAGCGGCAAAAATTGTTCGCGGATGGCGAGGTTCCGCCGGCAATCTCGGAGCGATATCTTGCGGGCATTCTATGGGTCATATTCGGCGGAAAGGGAAAGGATTTGTCGCGACATTTACTGTTAGCGAACTGCGCTGCTGCCCTTGAGCCGCGGAGTGATGTTGTAAAGCAGATGCATCGTTTTCTGAGTGACATGGATCCTAAACAGGCAGAGTTTTTCCGCACGCTAATGACCGAGGAACGCGCAGGTCAGTACACGATGCAATTGACCTTGGGCGACTCCGCCTTACTCAATCAAGACAACGCGGTTGCGGTTCTAGAGCAGGTAAAAAATTCCTTAATTGAGAAAATGGAATTGGACAAGAACGCCCAACTAGATGAGGTTAAAGCGAGGCACGAGGCAGAGGTGGCTCACCAGAGAGAAATTGCCGAAGAACTACGCGATGAGTTACTTAATAGCCAAGCGGGACAACTTTGGATACAGGGGGAACTCAAGCAAAGCAAGGAGAGTGTGGAAAAGTTGGCGGCGACTGTGGCCGCGGAGAAAGCGATCCACGTCGAGGAACGAAGGAAACTCGTGGAGCGTTGTGTCCGCGCAGCTTCTAAGTATGAAGCCACCGTGCATATGATGATTTCAGTAGCCGTCGCAACTTTAGGTGGCGTAATCACGTGGTTTGGAATTCAGGATTCTCAGAACTTGACAATAAAAAGCAGTGGTGCGGCGTTTGCATGGCTTGTTGCCTTTCTAGGATTCTGGAAGATCCCTGACTATGTGTTGGGAGGTTCCATGCGTAAGTTGCGCTACAAAACCTACCGGAAAAAAATGGCGGAATTAGGACTCGAAAGTGATGCCGACCTTTATGAGTTGGATTGGGAAAATCGCACTGCTCTTATTCGAGCCGAGACAGAGCAGGCAATCCAAATAAACATTACCAAGCAATCATGAATACATCCAATATCGTCCAAAAACTATGGAACTACTGCAACGTCCTGCGCGACGACGGCATGAGCTACGGCGACTACGTCGAGCAGCTCACCTATCTGCTGTTCCTGAAGATGGCCGACGAACGCAGCCGGCCGCCTTATAACCAGACCAGCCCGGTGCCCGCCGGCTACGACTGGCCCAGCCTGCTGAAGAAGGACGGCGACGAGTTGTTCGATCACTACCGCCACACGCTGGAAGAGCTGGGCAAGCAGAAAGGCTTGCTCGGCCTGATCTTCACCAAGTCGCAGAACAAGTTTGATTCGCGCCGCTTTAGTGCGGCGCTCACCCTGCGGGCGCCTATGGGCGTCCAATCTCCAGTGGGGATTGTCAGGACCCGGCCAAGTTGCGGCGGCTGTTTTAACCCGGTAGCTCGGGCAATTTCTTGTCGATAGTAATGAGTGTTTTTGTTGTTGTGTGTGTTGTACTATGTAACTGAGTGTTGCTGTGTGACACTGCTAGATTATTGTTATTAATGTAAAAAGATTAAATTAACTGTATTTGTTTGATTGACATCGTGTAATTCCATGCCGCCTGCTTTTGTTGATTTTCCGTTGCGCGTTGTCGCGCCGGACTTTACTTCTCCACTCACTGACGTGGTGATGGAGTTGGAGCATTTGCGCCGCCTTGAGCTTGCGGGGGATACGCCTGCCGCTGTGTTTTTCCAGCTCAAGACCATTTTCCACACGCTGGAAAGCCTAGGCTCTGCGCGTATCGAGGGCAACCACACCACGCTGGCCGATTACATCGAGAGCAAGATCGATGCGCCTGCTGAACCGTCCGATAACCTCCGGGAGGTGCAGAACATCGAAAAGGCGATGGATTATGTAGAAGAAGTCGTGCAGGCGGGCGGGGAGATTACCGAGCAGTTGATCCGGGAGTTGCACCAGATGACGGTGGGCGGCCTGATCCGGGAGGGGGACAAGACACCTGGACAGTATCGTGGCGGCAATGTGCAGATTGCTGGTGCGGCGCACCTGCCGCCGGATGTAGCGACAGTGCCGGGCTATATGCAGGAGCTGGTCGAGTTCATCAACCGTGACGACCCCCACAAGTACGATCTGCTCAAAATGGCGTTGGCGCATCACCGGTTTTGCTGGATACACCCATTCGGCAATGGCAATGGCCGCGTGGTGCGGCTGGTGAGCTACGCCATGATGATCAAGTACGGGTTCAATGTGCAGACGGGCGGGCGGGTACTGAATCCGACGGCCGTTTTTTGCAACGACCGCGATGCTTATTACACGATGCTTTCGGGCGCCGATACAGGGACGGACGAGGGGCTGGAAGCTTGGTGTCTATATGTGCTGAGCGGTATCCGGGACGAGTTGCAGAAGGTCGACCGCCTGACCCGATACGATTATCTGAAGGACGAAATTCTCAAGCCCGCATTGGCGCATAGCAAATCAAGAAAGCTGATCACCGGCCAGGAAGAGGCTGTGCTTGCAATGGCGATTGCCAAGCGGGAATTCAAGGCGGCAGATCTGGATGGCGTACTTCCTGCGCTGACGATACGCCAACGTACTTATCAACTCAGCAAGCTTTTGAATGCTCACATGATCCGCCCGGTGCGTGAAGGCGCACGCAGCTACACGATCAATTTCACCAACAGCTATCTTCTGCGTGGCGTGATCCATGCGCTAGAGCAGAACGGCTTCATCCCGCCGCTGGTGAAGGCGGGTGGCTGAGATCGAACCTAACGTAACAACTGCCTGTAATGGCGATATGGATCAAAAATGAACACCGCCACCATCGTCCAGAAACTCTGGAATTACTGCAACGTCCTGCGCGACGACGGCATGAGCTACGGCGACTACGTCGAGCAGCTCACCTATCTGCTGTTCCTGAAGATGGCCGACGAGCGCAGCCGGCCGCCCTATAACCAGGCCAGCCCGGTGCCCGCCGGCTATGACTGGCCGAGCCTGGTAAAGAAGGACGGCGACGAGCTGTTCGACCACTACCGCCATACGCTGGAGGAACTGGGCAAGCAGAAAGGCTTGCTCGGCCTGATCTTCACCAAGTCGCAGAACAAGTTCCAGGACCCGGCCAAGCTGCGCCGGCTGATCGTGGACCTGATCGACAAGGAAACCTGGGTGTCGATGAGCGCCGACGTGAAGGGCGACGCCTACGAGGGCCTGCTGGAGAAGAACGCGCAGGACACCAAATCCGGCGCGGGCCAGTACTTCACGCCGCGCCCGCTGATCCAGGCGATTGTCGACGCCATGGCGCCCACACCCAAGGAAACTATTTCCGACCCGGCCTGTGGCACCGGCGGATTTTTGCTGGCGGCGCACGACTATGTGGTGAAGCACTACCCCAACATGACGTCGGCGGAGAAGAAGAAACTGCGCGGGGAAAGCTTCAAGGGCTGGGAACTGGTGCAGGCCACGGCGCGGCTGTGCGCGATGAACATGCTGCTGCACGGCATTGGGAGTGTAGAAGCGGGGGGC
>DATKUZ010000015.1:0-22191 GCA_035530335.1 Sulfuriferula sp.
GCCGGCGAGGTGGAAGCCAAGGTCGGCGATTTCGTCAGCGTCGCGATCGAGGCCCTGGAAGACGGCTTCGGCGAAACGCGCCTGTCGCGCGACAAGGCCAAGCGCTTGTCCGCCTGGATGGACCTGGAAAAAGCCCTGGAAACGGGCGAACTGGTTAGCGGCGTGATCAGCGGCAAAGTCAAAGGCGGCCTTACCGTCATGGCCAACGGCATCCGTGCCTTCCTGCCCGGGTCGCTGGTGGATATCCGCCCGGTCAAGGACACCACGCCGTTCGAAGGCAAGACCATGGAATTCAAGGTCATCAAGCTCGACCGCAAGCGCAACAACGTGGTGGTATCGCGTCGCGCTGTGCTGGAACAGAGCATGGGAGCCGATCGCCAGGTGCTGATGGACAGCCTCAAAGAAGGTGCCATCGTCAAGGGCGTGGTCAAAAATATCACCGATTATGGCGCGTTCGTGGATCTGGGCGGCATCGACGGCCTGCTGCACATCACCGACATGGCCTGGCGCCGAGTCAAGCATCCATCCGAAGTGGTGCAGGTGGGCGATGAAGTGGAAGCCAAGATTCTCAAGTTCGACCAGGAGAAAAACCGCGTTTCCCTGGGTATCAAGCAATTGGGCGACGATCCATGGAGTGGCTTGTCACGTCGTTACCCAACCGGTACCCGCATGTTCGGAAAAGTGGCTAATCTGACCGATTACGGTGCGTTCGTGGAAATCGAACCGGGTATCGAAGGCCTGGTACACGTGTCCGAAATGGACTGGACCAACAAAAACGTGCACCCGTCCAAAGTGGTTCAACTGGGCGACGAAGTGGAAGTCATGGTGCTTGAGATCGACGAAGAACGCCGCCGTATTTCCCTGGGCATGAAACAGTGCAAGTCCAACCCCTGGGATGATTTCGAAATGAACCACAAGAAGGGCGATAAGGTGAAGGGCCAAATCAAGTCGATTACCGACTTTGGCGTGTTCATCGGTTTGCCTGGCGGCATTGATGGTCTGGTGCACCTGTCCGATCTGTCCTGGAGTCAGCCTGGCGAAGAAGCTGTGCACAACTTCAAGAAGGGCGATGAAGTGGAGGCCATGGTGCTGGCCATCGACGTGGAACGCGAGCGTATTTCGCTGGGTGTCAAACAGATGGAAGGCGACCCGTTCAACAATTACGTATCGGCTTTTGACAAGGGCAGCATGGTCAAGGGCACAGTCAAATCCATGGATGCCAAAGGCGCCGTGATTCAACTGGCGGATGAAGTCGAGGGTTATCTGCGAGCCTCCGAGCTGTCGCGTGATCGTGTGGAAGACATCCGCACCCATCTCAAGGAAGGCGACGAAGTGGAGGCGATGATCATCAATGTCGACCGTAAAAACCGCAGTATCAATCTTTCGGTAAAAGCCAAGGATAATGCTGAACAGACCGAGGCGTTGCAAAAGCTGGCGGGTGACCAATCCGCAAGCACGGGAACGACCAGTCTGGGTGCGCTGTTGAAGGCCAAGCTCGATAATAAGAACCTTGATTCCTGAAAGGCGAGTTCATGACCAAGTCGGAACTGATTGTGCGGCTTGCCGCACGCTATCCCCAGTTGGTCGTTACCGACGCAGAACTGGCGGTCAAGACCATACTGGATGCAGTTTCCAAAAGCCTGGCAGAAGGGGAGCGGATCGAAATTCGCGGTTTTGGCAGTTTCAGCCTGAACTACCGCCCCCCGCGCTTGGGGCGCAATCCTAAAACCGGCGAGAAGGTGGCGGTGCCCGAGAAATACGTGCCTCACTTCAAAGCCGGCAAAGAGTTGCGCGAGCGCGTGGATTGCAAGGAAGCCTGAGTCCTGTCAGTCTGAATAAACGGCATGTCGCAAGACATGCCGTTTTTTATGTGCGAAGCAGGGCGCAACAAGGGTTAAAATTGTATATTGCCGGTGAGCAGGAGTGATCGATGCGTTATCTTGAGTGGATACTGAAAGGGATTTTGTTCATTCTGCTGCTTGGATTTGCAGTAAAGAATAGCGATGTAGTTACCCTGAATTACTACCTGGGCTATCAATGGCAGGCCCCCCTGGTGCTGGTCATCCTGATGTTTTTTGTGGCAGGTGCAGTGGTGGGTGTCGCCGCATGCATGGGCTATCTGTTTCGGCAGCGCCGTGAACTGGCACGCCTGCGCAAGGATGCCCAGGCCAGGCAAATTGCCTTACCCGATGAGACCTAGCCAAATTAATTGAGCGAACAACAATAATGGAATTCGAACTTTGGTGGCTGCTGGCGTTGCCGCTATTTTTTGGCCTGGGATGGCTGGCTGCACGCGTCGACATTCGTCACGCGATGAGCGAATCACGCAGTCTCCCTGCTTCGTATTTCAAGGGGCTCAATTACCTGCTCAACGAGCAGCCGGACAAGGCCATCGAAGCCTTTATTGAAGTCGTCAGGGTGGACAGCGATACAGTGGATCTGCACTTTGCGCTGGGTGGCCTGTTCCGCAAGCGCGGCGAGGTGGAGCGCGCCATTCGCATGCACCAGAATCTGGTCGAGCGCGATGACCTGCCCGATGAGCAAAAACTCAAGGCGCTGTCCGAATTGGGTCAGGATTATCTCAAGGCGGGTCTGCTCGATCGTGCGGAAGAGATTTTCAACCGGCTGGAAAAGACCGCATACGCTGGCCAGGCGCGCAAATTTCTGCTGGAAATCTACGTGCAGGTGAAGGACTGGCACAAGGCGATTGCGGCCGCGCGCGAACTTGAGCCGATTTCCAGCCAGCCGTATCACGTCGAAATCGCGCATTATTTTTGCGAGCTCGCCACCATAGAAAACGTTCACGGTAATCCGCAGGCTGCGCGTGCGCATCTTGAAGAGGCCTTGGCGGTTAACCGCAACTGTGTGCGTGCCAATATGCTGCTGGGCGAAATCGATGCTGCCAGAGGTGCGCATGAAGCTGCAATTGCCGTATGGAAGCGTGTGGAGGCCCAGAGTAGCGCGCATCTGGCGCTGATTACCGATCGCCTGATGGACAGCTATCGTGCATTGGGGCGCGAGCCGGAGGGATTGGCGTGGCTGCGCGCCGCGCTGGCACGGCATCCGTCATTTGAACTGTTCAACGCGGTTTTCGCCGGCACCCTCAAAACCCAGGGCGCCGAGGCTGCCTATCAACTGGCACAGGAAGAACTGCGCCGCAGCCCGAGCCTGCGCGGCCTGGACCGCTATGTGGAAGCCGAGCTGCTGGATGCACCGATCGAGCGCCGCCAGGACCTGCAAATCATCAAAGGGCTGGTGTACAGCTACAGCCAGCGTCAGTCCATGTATCAATGCGAAAAATGCGGTTTCAAGGCGCGCAAGTTTTTCTGGCGTTGCCCGGCATGCGGCAGCTGGGATAGTTTTCCGCCGCAGAAAAGGGAAGAATGAACGATCCGAAAATCATCGTCGCGCTGGACTACCCGGACGCGGACAGCGCCATGACACTGGTCGCCCAGCTCGATCCTCAGTTGTGTCGTCTCAAGGTCGGCAAGCAGCTATTTACCGCCGTCGGTCCCCGGTTTGTGGAATCACTTGCAAACAAAGGATTTGCGGTGTTTCTCGACCTCAAGTTCCATGACATCCCCACCACCGTAGCGCTTGCCTGCAAGGCGGCGGCAAGCCTTGGTGTGTGGATGATGAATGTCCATGCGCTGGGCGGGAGTGCCATGATGCGCGCTGCACGTGAGGCTCTGGGTGAATCAGCGCAGCGCCCGCTGCTGATTGCAGTTACCCTCCTCACCAGCATGAGCGAACAGGATATGAGCGAGATCGGCCTTGCCGGCAGTCCGCAAGACG
Organism: Sulfuriferula sp.; assembly: GCA_035530335.1. GTDB lineage: Bacteria > Pseudomonadota > Gammaproteobacteria > Burkholderiales > Sulfuriferulaceae > Sulfuriferula. The sequence goes on from DATKUZ010000015.1 coordinate 3,796, forward strand.
CAGTGTTGCGCCTGGCGTCTCTGACCCATGCAGCCGGGCTGGACGGCGTGGTGTGCTCGGCGCAGGAGGCTGCCCTGCTCAAGCGTACGCTTGGGCAGGCATTTTGCCTGGTCACCCCCGGCATTCGCCCGGCCATGGCCGCGTTGGGGGATCAGCAGCGGGTAATGACACCGGTTGCGGCGCTGGCGGCGGGCTCAGACTATCTGGTGATCGGCCGGCCGATTACCCATGCGGCAGACCCGCTCAAGGCTTTGCAAGACATCCACACTGAAATATCAAACGAGGAGAACCCATGAAAATAACGGTCATCGGAACAGGCTATGTCGGTCTGGTAAGCGGAACCTGTCTGGCTGAAGTCGGCAACGACGTGCTGTGCCTGGACGTAGACGCCAAAAAAATTGCCATCCTGCAGGGCGGCGGCATCCCCATTTACGAGCCCGGTCTGGAGGACATGGTCAAGCGCAACGTGGCCGCGGGCCGCCTGCGCTTTACCACCGATGTCGAAGCCGCCGTGCATCATGGCGCGATCCAGTTCATTGCCGTGGGCACGCCGCCGGACGAGGACGGTTCCGCCGACCTGCAATACGTGGTCGCCGCCGCGCGCAACATCGGCAAACACATGACCGAATACAAGCTGGTGGTGGACAAATCCACGGTGCCGGTCGGCACCGCCGACAAGGTGCGTGCGGCGTTGCAGGAAGCGCTTGACCGGCGTGCGGTCAAGCTGGAATTCAGCGTTGCCTCCAACCCGGAATTCCTCAAGGAAGGTGCCGCAGTAGAGGATTTCATGCGCCCGGACCGCATCGTCATCGGTACCGACAACGAGCATGCCACGCAAATGATGCGTACCCTGTATGCCCCGTTTCAACGCAACCGCGAACGCCTCATCACCATGGATATCCGTTCGGCGGAACTGACCAAATACGCCGCCAATGCCATGCTGGCGACGCGGATTTCGTTCATGAACGAGCTCGCCAATCTGGCGGAAAAACTCGGTGCGGACATTGAAAACGTCCGTCACGGCATCGGGTCGGACCCGCGCATTGGCTATCACTTCCTTTATCCCGGCTGTGGCTACGGTGGCTCGTGCTTCCCCAAGGACGTGCAGGCACTGCGTCGCACAGCAGCTGAATACGGTGCGCCAATGCACGTCATTGACGCGGTGGAAGTCGCCAATGATGCGCAAAAACACGTACTGCTGGACAAGATCATTGCCCGTTTTGGCAATGATCTGCAAGGCAAAACCTTTGCTGTATGGGGGCTGGCATTCAAGCCCAACACCGACGACATGCGCGAGGCGCCCAGCCGCGTCCTGATGGAAGGTCTGTGGGAACGCGGCGCCAAAGTGGTCGCGCACGATCCGGCAGCGGCGCATGAAATCCATCGTATTTATGGCGACCATCCGCAATTGCAGCTGGTGGATAATCCCATGGCGGCATTGCAGGGCGCAGATGCACTGGCCATCGTCACCGAGTGGAAAGTATTCCGCAGTCCGGATTTCAGCGAGATGAAGGCCGCGCTGAAAACGCCGCTGATTTTTGATGGCCGTAATCTGTACGACCCGGCCAGCATGCGCGAGGCAGGTTTCGAGTACCTCGCCATCGGTCGCCAATGAAACTGGATCAGCTTTTGGCCGGCGCACGCATCCTGGTGGTGGGTGATGTGATGCTGGATCGCTACTGGTTTGGTGACGTGACGCGCATCTCGCCCGAAGCGCCGGTGCCGGTGGTCAAGATCAATCGTCAGGAAGAGCGCCTGGGCGGCGCCGCCAACGTGGCACGCAATGCTGCGGCGCTGGGTGCAAACAGCACGCTGCTGTCGGTTATCGGCGATGACGAAGCGGGCGCTGCCGTCGCCCGTTTGCTGCAAGCGGATGGCATCCACGCCAGCCTGCACCAGGACGCCACGCTGGCGACCATCATCAAGCTGCGCGTCATCGGCCGTCAGCAACAATTGCTGCGCATTGATTTCGAAACGCCGCCCAGTCATGCCGTGCTGGCCGACAAGCTGGACCGCTTCCATGCCATGCTGGCGGATTACGCGCTGGTGATTTTGTCCGATTATGGCAAAGGCGGTCTGGCGCATATTGAAGCCATGATTGCCGCCGCCAACGCCCGCGGGGTGCCGGTACTGGTCGACCCCAAGGGTGACGACTACGCACGCTACCGCAATGCCACCTTGCTCACGCCCAACCGCAGTGAGTTCCGCGAAGTGGCGGGGAGCTGGAAAAGCGAGGACGAATTTCGTGTCAAGGCCGAAGCGCTGCGCCTGGAGCTGAACCTGAAAGGTCTGCTGGTCACCCGCAGCGAGGAAGGCATGACCCTGTTCACTGCGCAGGGTGTATTCCACCAGCCCACCGAAGCACAGGAGGTGTTTGACGTCAGCGGTGCGGGCGATACCGTGATTGCCACACTGGGTGTGATGCTGGCGGCCGGACTGACACTGGAGGAATCCGTCACCTGGGCCAACCGTGCGGCAGGCATCGTGGTCGGCAAGCTGGGTACGGCGGTGGTGCATCCGCAGGAGTTGTTTGGTGAATAGCAAAGCATGGACAGGATGACCAGGATTGCTCAGTATTTGTATTAGCAACCGATTTTTCCTGTCAATCCTGTCTAATCAATAAGGAAACAGCATGTATTACATCGTTACTGGCGCAGCGGGTTTTATCGGCGCGAACCTTGTCAAGGCGCTCAACGAGCGCGGCATCACCGACATCATCGCAGTGGATAACCTCACCAAAGCCGACAAGTTCAGGAACCTCACCGACTGCGAAATCGCGGATTACCTGGACAAGCGCGAGTTGCTGGAACTCCTCCACTCGGACGCGCTGGACGGTGAGGTGGCGGCGGTGTTCCACGAAGGTGCGTGTTCCGACACCATGGAAACCGACGGCCGCTACATGATGGAAAACAACTACCGCTACTCCCTGGACCTGCTCAATTTTTGCCAGGAAAACGATGCGGCCTTCCTCTACGCTTCATCCGCCTCGGTATACGGTGCCGGCAGCGTGTTCAGCGAACAGCGCGCGCACGAGTCGCCGCTCAACGTCTACGGCTATTCCAAGTTCCTGTTCGACCAGGCAGTGCGTCGCATGTGGCACGACAGGACCGCGCAGATCGTCGGCTTCCGCTACTTCAACGTATACGGCCCGCGCGAGCAGCACAAGGGACGCATGGCCTCGGTGGCATTCCATTTTTTCAACCAGTACAGCGCCCACGGCAAGGTGAAGCTGTTCGAAGGCTGCGATGGCTACGCCAATGGCGAGCAGCGCCGCGACTTTGTTTCCATCGAAGATGTGGTCAAGGTCAATCTGTGGTTCCTCTATCACCCCGAACAGTCCGGCATATTCAACCTCGGCACCGGTCGCAGCCAGACCTTCAACGATGTCGCGGTAGCGGTCATCAACACCTGCCGTGCCCATGCCGGCGAGGCGCCGCTGGATCTGGCGACGCTGCAAGCCCAGGGCATCATCGAATACATGGATTTTCCCGAAGCGCTCAAGGGGAAATACCAGAGCTTCACCCAGGCAGATATTTCCAATCTGCGCGAGGCCGGTTACGATGCCCCGCTGCTTACTGTGGAACAGGGCACGGCACGCTATGTGGATGTGCTGCGCGCGGCGCACACTGGCTGAGCCTGAACCCATCATTTATTCTGTCATTCTGTGCCGAGGCCGCTATGCCCCAGTTCAAAACTATCGAAGACTTCGTCGGCAACACCCCGCTGGTACGCCTCAAGCGCATGCCGGGCGCAACCAGCAACACCATTCTGGTCAAACTGGAGGGCAACAACCCGGCGGGCTCGGTGAAAGATCGCCCGGCGCTGTCGATGATTGCCCATGCCGAAACACGCGGCGACATCAAGCCCGGCGATACCCTGATCGAAGCCACCAGCGGCAACACCGGCATCGCGCTGGCGATGGCCGCCGCCATGCGCGGCTACAAGATGATCCTGATCATGCCCGAGCACCTGTCCATCGAACGCCGCCAGACCATGCGCGCCTTCGGTGCGGAAATCGTGCTTACCAGCAAGGCCGGCAGCATGGAAGAATCCATTGACGTGGCCAGGCGCATGCAGGCCGAGGGCAAAGGCATCATCCTCGACCAGTTCTCCAACCCGGACAACCCGCTGGCGCATTATGAAGGCACCGGCCCGGAAATCTGGCGCGATACCGAGGGCAGCATCACCCATTTCGTCAGCAGCATGGGCACCACCGGCACCATCATGGGTACCTCACGCTATCTGAAAGAGCAAAACCCGGCGATCCAGGTGGTCGGCGTGCAACCCAAGGACGGCGCGCAAATTCCCGGTATCCGCAAATGGCCGGAAGCCTACCTGCCCAAAATCTGCGATTTCTCGCGCATCGATCAGATGATTTATGTCGGCCAGCTAGACGCCGAAGAAACCACCCGGCGCCTGGCGCGGGAGGAAGGTATCTTCGCCGGCGTGTCCTCCGGCGGTGCGCTGTTTGCCGCGCTGGAGTTGTCGAAGCAGGTGGAAAATGCCGTGATCGTTTCCATCGTGTGCGACCGCGGGGATAGGTATTTGTCCACCGGCGTGTTCCCGGCCTGACGGGGTTGATCATACAGACGCCGTATTGCCGGTCAGCATCTCAGTGTAAACCGGGCTACGAAAAATCCAATGGCTAAAGCAAAAACCCTCTATTCCTGCACCGAGTGCGGCGGCACGTCCACCAAGTGGCAAGGTCAGTGTCCGTCCTGTAGCGCGTGGAACACACTGGTGGAAACCATCGCCGAGGCCGCCGCGCCGTCGCGCTACAGTGCGCTGTCGGTGGTGAGCCAAGTGTTGTCACTGGCAGAGGTGGAGGCAGTGGAGGATGAGCGCGTCGCCACCGGCATCAGTGAGCTCGACCGGGTGCTGGGCGGCGGAGTGGTGAAGGGCGGGGTGGTGCTGATCGGCGGCGACCCGGGGATTGGCAAGTCCACGCTGCTGTTGCAGGCGCTGTCGGGCATGAGCGCGGCGCACAGGACGCTGTACGTGAGCGGAGAGGAATCGGCACGGCAGATCGCCTTGCGCGCGCATCGCTTGCAACTGGACGCAGCCGAGCTGCAATTGCTGGCGGAAATCCAGCTGGAAAAAATTCTTGCTACGCTCAACGAGCATAAGCCTTTCATCGCGGTGATTGATTCGATCCAGACGGTTTATTCCGAGGCGCTGCAATCGGCGCCGGGATCGGTGGCGCAAGTGCGCGAGTGTGCGGCGCAGCTGACGCGCTATGCCAAACAGACCGGCACGGTGATATTCCTGGTCGGGCACGTGACCAAGGAGGGCGCGCTGGCCGGGCCGCGCGTGCTGGAGCATATCGTGGATACGGTGTTGTATTTCGAGGGCGACACCAGCTCCGCCTTCCGTCTGGTGCGGGCGTTCAAGAACCGCTTCGGCGCGGTGAACGAACTGGGTGTGTTCGCGATGACCGACAAGGGCTTGAAGGGGGTGTCCAACCCGTCGGCCATTTTTCTGTCCGGGCACAGTGCTGACGTCCCCGGTTCGTGCGTGATGGTGACCCAGGAGGGGACGCGGCCCTTGCTGGTGGAAATTCAGGCGCTGGTGGAGTCATCGCCCTCGCCCAACCCGCGCAGGCTCAGTGTCGGCCTGGAGCAGAACCGCCTGGCGATGCTGCTGGCGGTGCTGCACCGCCATGCGGGGCTGGCGTGTTACGACCAGGATGTGTTCATCAACGCCGTGGGCGGGGTGCGTATCAATGAGCCAGCAGCCGATTTGCCGTTGCTGCTGGCGATAGTTTCATCTTTCAAAAACAAGGCAATGCCGGACAAACTTGTGGTTTTTGGTGAGGTCGGTCTGGCGGGAGAAATCCGCCCGGTACAGCGTGGGCAAGAGCGCCTGAAAGAGGCCGCCAAGCTGGGCTTCACCCGCGCCATCGTGCCTGCCGCCAACACGCCGCGTCAGGCGATTGCGGGTATGGAAGTCATTGCAGTGGAGCGCTTGCAGGATGCCGTGGCGTATCTGCGCGAGCAGGGGTAGCGACGCTGGTTTAGTTTTTTTCCCGCGCCAGCTTGCGCTTTTCTTTTTCCAGACGCTTGATCTCCCGGGTGGCGATTACCACGTCAGGATGAAGCTCGGTATATTTTGACCGCAATTCTGCACGCCTGACTTTGAGCGCCTGAATCTTTTTATCCAGCTCAGCAATGGCAATGCGGTTAGGGTGTTTGCCTTTGCCAGTTTGAACGCGATCTGCCGGGGCCGAAGTAATTTTTTCTGCCGCCGACTGGCTGGGTGAGGCAACGGGTGCGGGCACAGCAGCGACTGATTGAGTGGAGCGGATGACCGGAGGCGCATGATTGGCATCCGAACTCACCACCAGCGCGATCATCGCCAGCACGGTAACGGTGGCTATCCCCATGCTGGCCATGCTCAGCAACGTGCGCAACATTGCCTTGTCGGTTTGCCGGGTTTGCGCCAGCAAGGTATCGGCGGTGTCCGGGCTGACAGGCTGAACCACCATTGGGGTTACGCCGCGCAGGGCGCGCAGGTCTGTGGCCATGTCGCGTGCAGTTTGATAGCGATCGACAGGCCGCTTGGACAGCGCGCGCATGACAATGTGATCGAATGCATGCGGCACATCCTGGTTCACGCTACTGGGCGGCGCGGGTTCGTAGTTCATGATGTTATAGAGGATGGTGCTCAGGTTGTCGCCGGTAAATAGCGTGCATCCGGTCAGCATCTCGTACAGCACCACTCCCAGCGAAAATACGTCGCTGCGGCCATCCACAACTTTGCCCTGCACCTGTTCAGGCGACATATAGCGCGGCGAGCCAAGTAGTGCACCGCCCTTGGTTTGCGTGTTGGCCGGGATCTGGGCAATACCGAAATCGGTAATCTTGACCACCCTGCCACGCCGCATCAGGATGATGTTGGCGGGTTTGACGTCGCGATGAATGACGCCGTGCTGGTGTGCGTAGGCCAGACCATTGGCAATCTGCAACGCAATATGGGCAATACGATCAAGGGATAAGCGGATATTGTTGTCGAGCAGCGTATCGAGCGACTCACCTTCCAGGTATTCCATGGCAATGTAAGCACTGCCGTCGGTTTCACCTACGTCGTAGATGGTGACGATGTTGGGGTGGTTGAGGCGTCCGGCCGATTTGGCCTCGCGGTAGAAGCGTTCCTCGAATACCTGACGCGCCTGATGCGACAGGTCGAGACGTATGGTCTTGAGCGCGACCGTGCGTTCAATCAGCGGGTCGTGTGCCTTGTAAACCGTGCCCATCGCGCCGTGCCCGATCTCGGCGGCGATTTCGTAGCGCCCCAGCTTGAGCAGTGGCGTGACGGCAGATTTGGCGGGGGTTTCAGGCATCGGCCAGTTCGATCACCTGGCCTTTGACGGCTGCGCTGTCCGCGCCCATCAAATACAGATAGGCCGGCATCAGGTCGGGAGGTTGCGGCAGGGTGTCAGGATCTTCACCGGGGTGGGTCTTGCGGCGCTTGGGTGAGGCCACCGGCCCAGGGATCAGGGTATTGATGCGCATGTTGGGGTAGAGTATTTCCCATTCCTGGGTCCATATCTGCGTCAGTGGTTCCACGCCGGCCTTGGACACTGCATAGCCGCCCCAGTAGGCAGCCGGGTGACGGCCGTGGGATTCGCCGGTCAGGATCACCGATGCGCTGGGTGATTGTTTGAGCAGCGGCAGACACGCGCGGGTTAGTGCAAATGGCGCAATCAGATTGACGCGCATCAGCGTGAGCCATTGCTCCATGGTTTGCAGTTCGAGCGGACACGAGCTGTAAAACGCGGCTGCATTGTGCAGGATGCCGTCCAGGCGTTTGAGTTGCATTCCGATCGAGCCAGCCAGGCCTTCGTAAGCCTGGTCGTCGGCGACATTCAGATCCAGCGGGATGATGGCGGCTTGCGCGTAACCCGCGGCTTCGATTTCGTCATAAACCTGTTCCAGCTTGGGCACGTCGCGCCCATGCAGGATCACGGTAGCGCCGTGCGCTGCGTAAGCCAGCGCGGCCTCGCGCCCCAGACCCTGGCCTGCGCCGGTGACGAGAATAACGCGGTCTTTGAGTAAAGTGGCAGGTGCCTGGTAGTTTTTCATATTTGTTCCATTATCAGTTGTGCGCATTTTACGCCACTTCGTGTTGCAGCTTCGAGTGTGGCTGGGTAATCGCTGGCAGTGTAATCCCCCGCCAGGTAAAAATTCTTGAGCGCGGTGACCTGAGCCGGGCGCTGCAACCCGGAATCGCACGAATAAGTGGCGCGTTTTTCGACAATGACTTTATGCCAGTGCGGCGCCGGCAAGGTTCCCAAGGCGCTGCGCAATTCCGCGTCCACTTGCTGCGCCAGCGCCTCCGGCGCAAGTTCGCGGTGATGCCCTTCGGCACTGATGACCACGGCCAGAAGGCCATGCTGGTGGTGAGTAATTCCCCGGTCAAACACCCATTGAGCGAGTCCGCCTGCCAGGCCCAGCATGGGTTTCGTGAGCATCACCTGGGCTGGGTACTGCAAATACACCGTGGCTATCGGCTGGTAACGAAATGCATTGAGAAGGGCGCGTATCTGCTCCAGTTCCTCCAGCCCTGCCAGCAGGCGCGTTGCCTGATGCGGTGCCACGGCGCAGATCAGGTGGGTATAGTTATCACCATGCACCGAAAAACCCGCTGCGGTTTGGGTAATCGCTTCCACTGCTTTCCCCGTGATCACAGCACCGCCGCGGGTGCGGACAAAATCCGCCGCGGGCTGCGGAAATAGCGCGGAGAGATCGCGTGCCGGAAAAACCAGGTCGCTGTCGCTGCGGCGGCGCGTCAGGCTGTCGCGCAGCACGTTGAGGAACACCTGCGCCGAGGCGGTGGCAACCGGCGTATTGAGCGCGGCGATGCATAATGGCGCCCACAGTTTATCCACTAATGCAGACGGCTGGGCGTGGTGCGCCAGCAACCGCGCAACCGGCATATCTTGCTGCAGCTTGAACTGCGCGCGGCGTTGCGCCAGCATGAAACGAATGGCGCAAAAGCGTTCGCCGGCACTCATGCCGCGCGCACCGAGCAATGCCAGCAAGGTATTCAGCGGCGCGGGCAGGTACGGTGCAGAGAGCCGCAAACCGCCCAGGGTATGCAATTGTAGCGGACGCCGCAGCCAGGTTTCATCTGTAGGCGCGACCAGTTTCACCAGACGCAAGGTCTCGCTATACGCGCCCAGCAACAGGTGCTGGCCGTTATCCAGGCAGGTATCGTTGAGCATCACCCGGCGCGCGCGTCCACCCAGCGTCTTGCCGGCTTCGAATACCGTCGCTTTTATCCCGTGCTGTGCCAGCGTCACGGCAGCAGCCATGCCTGCGTAGCCGGCACCGATAATGGCGACGTGCGTGGTCAAGCCTTTATCCAGGTGCGCCACGCGATCCACAGTTTGCGCAGCGGGGTGAGCGCGGTGCGCTGGGTGAGTACCTTGAACCCCTCGCTGCGGATTTCCTCCAGCAGGGTACGATAGATCCCCGCCATGACCAGCCCTGGACGCTGGGCCTTGCGGTCGGCACGGGGCAGGGCGGCGAAGGCTTGTTCGTAGAAATGCTGGGCGCGCTGGTACTGGGATTCCATCAGCTGGCGAAAATTATCGGTTTCGCGCGCGTTGAGGATGTCGGCAGCGCTGACGCTGAATTGTTCCATCTCGTCCATCGGCAGATAAATACGGTTGCGGCGGGCGTCTTCGCCCACGTCGCGAATAATGTTGGTGAGCTGAAACGCCAGGCCCAGATCCGCCGCGTAGCGCAAGGTGGCGCGTTCGGTGTGACCGAAAATCACTGCCGACAGCTCGCCCACCACCCCCGCCACGCGATGACAGTAAAGCCGCAGCGATTTGAAATCGGCATAACGGTGCTGGGTCAAATCCATTTCCATGCCGTCGATGATTTCCAGCAATTGCTCGGCGGGCAGGTCGAACTGCCTGATGACCGGTGCCAGCGCCTGGCTCACCGGATGATGCGGTTCGCCCCGGTACAGGTCGGCCACCTCGGTGCGCCACCAGGCCAGCTTGGTGCGTGCCACGTTCGGGTCTGTACACTCATCGGCGATGTCGTCCACCTCGCGGCAGAAGGCATACAGCGCGACAATGGCGCGGCGCTTGGCGGGAGGCAGGAACATGAAGCTATAGTAAAAACTGGAACCGCTGGCAGCGGCTTTGTCCTGGCAGTACTGGTTGGGATCCAAGGCGGTGTCCTATTTTGCGCGCACGGCGCGGTAAAACATGTTGAGCCAGTCAGCGGTATTCAACAGCGGGCGCTGGGTGTAGATATCGCCACGAGTTTTGTGCAGTTTTCCCAGAATGGTGGCGCCACCCATGATAATCATGCGCAACTCCAGCCCAATGCGTCCCTTGAGCTGCTTGCCCAGCGGCGCGCCGGCTTGCAGTATTTTACGGGTACGCTCGATCTGCGCCAGCATGAATGGCTGCCACAGCCCACTGGCGTCATGGCGCGCAATCTGCGCCTCGTCCACATGGTATTTCGCCATTTCGTCTTGCGGCAGATAAATACGGCCTTTCTGGTAGTCGATCGCCACATCCTGCAAGAAATTGATGAGCTGCAGACTGGAGCAGATGGCGTCGGAATAAGCCACGCTGCGGGTGTCGGTTTCGCCATACAGCGCGAGCATCAGTCGCCCCACCGGGTTGGCGGATTTCTTGCAGTACGCCATCACCTCGCCAAAATGAGCGTAACGGGTTTTGACCACATCCTGCGAAAACGCATCGAGCAGATCACGGAATGGCTGCGGCGGCAGTGCATGCTTGCGGATGACGACTTCGAGCTGCTGGAATAATGGGGTGAGGGGTGGTTGATGCACTTCGATGCGGTTTAATTCGGCGCGGTAAGCATCGAGCCCGGCCAGTCGTTGCTCCGGAGTTGCGTCGCCCTCATCGGCAATATCGTCCGCGCTGCGCGCAAAGCGGTAAATCACCGCGACCGGGTGGCGCAGGCGGCGCGGCAAGAGAACGGAGGCAACCGGGAAATTTTCGTAATGACCAACGGACATGTGGGGTGGCGAGCAATGGCATCGATAAACCGGCGCTATTGGGCACAGAAGCTGACAGAGAAGCCGCAATTATATTACACTTGGCGGTTTGCGAAAGTGGCGGAATTGGTAGACGCACTGGATTTAGGTTCCAGCGCCGCAAGGTGTGGGGGTTCGAGTCCCCCCTTTCGCACCAGACTTTATAACTTACCCATCTGTAAGGATTTTCCTCATGCAAGCCAACCTCGAGCAAATTAGCACCCTGGAACGTCGTATCAACCTGGTTGTGCCAATGCAGCAGATCGAAACCGAGGTCAACAATCGCCTCCGCGACATCGCCCGCAATACCAAACTGGATGGTTTCCGCCGTGGCAAGGTGCCGTTGAGCCTGGTCACCAAGCAATACGGCGGCCAGATTCATCAGGAGGTATTGGGCGATGCGGTGCAAAAGAGCTTCATGGATGCTGTGCAAGCTCACCAGCTCAAAGTGGCAGGCTATCCGCGCATTGAACCCAGAACCGATGCGACGGACAAGGAAGCCATCGAATTTTCCGCCACGTTCGAGGTCTACCCTGAAATTATGTTGGGGGAGATTGGCTCCGCTAAAATCACTCGTCCGGTGGTCACGGTGAGCGATGCCGATGTGGACAAAACCCTGGAGGTATTGCGTAAACAGCGCGTGCAGTTCAATACTGTTGACCGCGCCTCGCAGACCGGCGATGTGGTCACGCTGGATTATGTGGGAAAGATTGATGGTGCCGTATTTGCCGGCGGAGAAGCCAGGGGTTTCCGCGTGGTGCTGGGCGAAGGCCGCACCCTGGCGGAGTTTGAAACGGCGCTGGTTGACGTGAAGGCGGGTGAAAACAAGTCGTTTAACGTGACCTTCCCGGGCGATTACCAAGCCAAGGAACTGGCTGGCAAAACGGCTACGTTCGAGGTGTCAGTCACGGATGTGGCTGCGCCGCAACTGCCGGAGGTGGATGCCGAGTTCGCCAGGAGTCTGGGTATCACCGATGGCGACGTGCAAAAAATGCGCGCTGAAATTCAGGCCAATCTGGAACGTGAAGTCAAGAATCGCATTCATGCCAGGCTCAAAGAGCAAATCATGCAGGCGCTTTTGGACAGCACCAAAATTGATGTGCCCAAGTCGCTGCTGGAAATGGAAACCCAGCGTCTGATGGAGAACGCACTTAAAGACATGCAGGCGCGCGGCATGAATGTTAATGATGTGCCGTTACCTGCCGATATATTTGCTGAGCAGGCAGTGCGCCGGGTCAGCCTGGGACTGATTCTTGCCGAAGCAGTGCGCGTCAACGAACTAACTGCCAAGCCTGAGCAGATCAAAGCCCTGATTCAGGATTTTGCGCAAAGTTACGAAGATCCACAGGAAGTGATAAAGTGGCATCATCAAAACCTCGAGCGCATGCAGGAAATCGAGTCCCTGGCGTTGGAAAACAATGTTGTGGAATGGGCGCTGGAGCGGGTTCAGGTTGAAGACCAGTCGATCAGTTTCGACGAATTGATGGGGAAGGCGTAACAGAATGATGGATAACCGTAGTTGGGAGCCGCAAGGCTTGGGTCTGGTACCCATGGTGGTCGAACAAAGCGGCCGCGGTGAGCGTGCCTATGATATTTATTCACGGCTGCTCAAGGAGCGCGTTGTATTTTTGGTAGGCCCCGTGAACGAAGTCTCAGCCAATCTGGTAGTCGCGCAGTTGCTGTTCCTGGAATCGGAAAACCCGGACAAGGATATTTATCTATATATCAACTCGCCGGGCGGATCGGTGTCTGCCGGGTTGTCGGTTTATGACACCATGCAGTTCATCAAGCCGGACGTGAGCACCTTGTGCATGGGGCAGGCAGCCAGCATGGGAGCATTCCTGCTTACAGCGGGTGCCAAAGGCAAGCGTTTTTGCCTGCCCAATTCACGCATGATGATTCATCAGCCCAGCGGCGGTTTCCAGGGGCAGGCTTCGGATATCGAGATTCACGCCAAGGAAATCATTTATCTGCGCGGGCGGCTCAATGACATGATGGCGCTTCACACCGGCCAATCCAAGGAAACCATTGAGAAAGACACGGATCGTGATAATTTCATGAGTGCGGACGAAGCCGTGAAATATGGTCTGGTAGACAAGGTGATCACCAGCCGCATGGACAACGTCGGTTAACGCCGACCACCTCAGCCAACGGAGAGTTTTATGTCATCAGATAAAGGAAGCGGAGAAAAGCTGCTCTATTGCTCATTTTGCGGCAAAAGCCAGCATGAAGTCCGCAAGCTGATTGCAGGGCCTTCTGTATTCATTTGCGATGAATGCGTTGAACTGTGCAACGACATCATCCGTGAGGAAGTGCAGCAGGGGCAGGGTGGCAAGTCCGGCAAGTCCGATTTGCCTACGCCACGCGAAATCCAGGAAATTCTGGGGGAATACGTGATCGGTCAGGAAACTGCCAAGCGTATCCTTTCGGTCGCGGTATATAACCACTATAAACGCCTGCGCCATCAGGGCGGCAAGGACGACGTGGAGTTGTCAAAGAGCAATATTTTGCTGATTGGCCCCACCGGATCGGGCAAGACCTTGCTTGCGCAAACCCTTGCACGCCTATTGAACGTGCCCTTCGTCATCGCCGACGCAACCACGCTGACCGAAGCCGGTTATGTGGGCGAGGATGTGGAAAACATCATCCAGAAGCTGCTGCAAAAATGCGATTACGATGTCGAAAAAGCAAAAAACGGCATTGTTTATATTGACGAAATAGACAAGATTTCGCGCAAATCAGATAATCCATCGATTACCCGTGACGTATCCGGCGAGGGTGTGCAACAGGCGCTGTTGAAGCTGATTGAGGGCACGATTGCCTCCATCCCTCCCCAAGGCGGACGCAAACACCCGAATCAGGAATTTGTTCAGGTAGATACCGGCAATATTCTATTCATCTGCGGTGGTGCGTTCTCGGGCTTGGAAAAAGTGGTTCAGAATCGCTCCAGTAAAGGCGGTATCGGTTTTGGCGCGGAAGTGAAAAGCAAGGACAACAGCCGCAATATTTCGCAGTTGCTACGCGATGTGGAACCGGAAGATTTGATCAAGTTCGGCCTGATTCCTGAATTCGTAGGGCGCCTGCCGGTCGTTGCCACACTCGAAGAGTTGGACGAAGCGGCGCTGATGACTATCCTCACCGAACCTAAAAACGCACTGACCAAGCAATACGCCAAGCTGTTCGAGATGGAAGGTGCGGAACTCGAGTTTCGCGACAGCGCGTTGGCAGCGATCGCCAAACGCGCGCTGGAACGCAAAACCGGTGCGCGCGGACTGCGTTCCATTATTGAGCACGCCCTGCTTGATACCATGTTCGAACTTCCTTCCATGGACAATGTCACTAAAGTAGTGGTGGATGAATCGGTCATCACCGGTGAAGGTAAACCATTGCTCATTTATTCTGACCAGCCAAAAGTGGCTTCCTGAAACACCGCGGGCATGTTGATTTTGCCCGCGAGTAAAAAAGTTTTCGCTTGGATTCAATCGCTTGTGGCACATTGGTGCAGGTGCGACTTGAATTTGCTTGAGCCGCCCTGCATTTGGTGTCCTAGTCTTTTTTTACTGACATAAGGTTAAACACCATCATGGCCTTACTCCAAGATTCCGAAGAATTAACGCTCCCGCTTTTGCCTTTGCGCGATGTTGTCGTGTTCCCGCATATGGTTATTCCTCTATTTGTCGGGCGGCCAAAATCCATCAAGGCGCTGGAAACCGCAATGGAATCCGGCAAGAGCATCCTGTTGGTAGCGCAAAAATCTGCTGCCAAAGATGAGCCATCGCCGGAAGATTTGTACACCATCGGCACCGTCGCCACGATATTGCAGATGCTCAAATTGCCGGACGGTACGGTAAAAGTACTGGTTGAGGGCAACCAGCGCGCCAAGGTTATCGAATATTCAGATGTGGATAGCCATTTTGTCGGGCGTGCCGAGCTGGTACCTGCCGACGACACCAGTGCCGACAATGAGGCAGAGGCGATGCGCCGCGCGCTGGTTGCGCAGTTCGACCAGTATGTGAAGCTCAACAAAAAAATCCCACCTGAAATACTTACCTCGCTGGTTGGTATCGACGAAGCCGGGCGCCTCGCGGATACCGTAGCGGCGCATTTACCGCTGAAGCTGGAACAGAAACAGGAAATCCTGGAAATGTTCCCGGTGCGTGCTCGACTCGAACATCTGATGAGCCTGATGGAAGGCGAAATTGATATTCTGCAGGTGGAAAAACGTATCCGTGGCCGCGTCAAGCGCCAGATGGAGAAAAGCCAGCGCGAGTATTATCTGAATGAGCAGGTCAAAGCGATCCAGAAAGAGCTCGGCGATATGGAAGAGGGCGCCGACCTCGAAGACCTCGAGAAGCGCATCCAGGAAGCGCACATGTCCAAGGAAGGACTCGCCAAGGCCGAGGCCGAACTGAAAAAACTCAAATTGATGTCACCAATGTCAGCAGAAGCAACGGTTGTACGCAGCTACATTGAAACCCTGGTGGGATTGCCCTGGAAGAAAAAAACCAAGATCAGCAAGGACTTGAAAAAGGCCGAGGCGGTTCTTGATCTCGATCACTATGGTTTGGACAAAGTAAAGGAACGCATCGTCGAGTACCTTGCGGTGCAGCAGCGTGTGGACAAGCTCAAGGGCCCGATCCTGTGCCTGGTGGGTCCGCCCGGGGTGGGCAAAACTTCGCTCGGGCAATCAATCGCCAAGGCCACTAATCGCAAGTTTATCCGCATGGCCTTGGGAGGCGTGCGTGACGAGTCCGAGATTCGCGGTCACCGGCGTACCTATATTGGTTCCATGCCAGGCAAAATCCTGCAAAGCATGAGCAAGGTAGGTGTTCGTAACCCGCTGTTTCTGCTCGACGAAGTGGACAAGATGGGGCAGGATTTCCGCGGAGATCCATCCTCAGCACTGCTTGAAGTCCTGGATCCGGAGCAAAATCATACGTTTGCGGACCACTATGTGGAGGTGGAATTCGATCTTTCCGATGTGATGTTCGTGGCTACCGCGAATACCCTGAATATTCCGGCACCACTGCTGGATCGGATGGAAATTATCCGTTTGTCGGGTTATACCGAGGACGAAAAGGTTAATATTGCTGAGCGTTATCTGGTAACCAAGCAGATGAAGGCGAACGGGCTCAAACCCGAGGAATTCGCGATTTCCGAGAGTGCATTGCGCGACATCGTGCGTTACTACACGCGTGAAGCCGGGGTGCGCAGCCTGGACCGCGATATCGCCAAAATCTGCCGCAAAGCGGTCAAGGCCTTGCTCATGAAGCAGAGCAAAGCCAGCAAGATTAGTGTGACTGCCCGCAATCTGGACAAGTATCTGGGTGTGCGCCGCTTCAGCTACGGTGTTGCCGAAAAGAATAATAAGATTGGCCAGGTGACCGGCCTGGCATGGACGGAGGTGGGCGGCGAACTGCTCACCATCGAGGGCGTACTATTGCCCGGCAAGGGAAAAATGATTACCACCGGCCAGCTTGGCGAGGTGATGCAGGAGTCCATCCAGGCCGCGATGTCGGTAGTGCGTAGTCGCTCTGCAGTATTGGGTATTCCGCAGGACTTTTACCAGAAAAATGATATCCACATTCACTTGCCCGAAGGCGCCACACCCAAGGATGGACCGAGTGCAGGTGTAGGTATCTGTACCGCAATGGTGTCGGTGTTGACTGGCATCCCGGTACGCGCGGATGTGGCAATGACTGGCGAGATCACGCTGCGTGGCGAGGTCCTGCCCATTGGTGGCTTGAAAGAAAAACTGCTGGCCGCGCATCGAGGTGGGATCAAGACCGTATTGATTCCTGAAGAAAATGTGCGTGACCTGGTGGAGATTCCGGAAAACATCAAAAATAAGCTCGATATCCAGCCGGTAAAATGGATAGATCAGGTGCTGAAAATGGCGCTGGAGCGGATGCCCGAAGCATTGCCAGTGGAACCGACACCTGCCGTTGAGGGGGCCCCTGTGGCAGCAGTTGAAGCCGACGCTGTGGCTGTAATCACCAAGCATTAGCAGGGTTTTTTGCCTAATCAGAAAATCGCCGCCCCACGGGGCGGTTTTTTTATGCTAAATTGCTGGAAGCCGCTTGACACAAGGTTTTCCAGCTTGTTATAAAGCGGATGCAGGGTATTCCTGTGGCTGACTCTACGAGAAAGGGGACACACGTGAACAAATCCGAATTGATAGATGCTATCGCCGAATCTGCCGATATTTCCAAGGCAGCAGCAGGCCGCGCATTGGACGCTGCTGTGGATGCAGTTAAAGTCGCCCTGAAAAAAGGCGATATGGTGACGCTGGTTGGTTTTGGTTCTTTCTATGTTGGTAAACGCGCAGCCCGCACCGGTCGCAATCCACGTACAGGTGCTGAAATTAAAATCAAAGCGGCTAAAGTTCCCAAATTCCGCGCTGGAAAAGCGCTCAAAGATGCAGTAAACTAGCGCCTTTCCGGGTGCTTAGCTCAGTTGGTAGAGCGTCGCCCTTACAAGGCGAATGTCGGGGGTTCGAACCCCTCAGCACCCACCAGTATGACAACACCGGTATCTGGAGTGGTAGTTCAGTTGGTTAGAATACCGGCTTGTCACGCCGGGGGTCGCGGGTTCGAGTCCCGTCCACTCCGCCAATACGAAAGGCGAACGCAAGTTCGCCTTTTTTTGTTTGCCTGAGCTCTATACATAACTACTATGCTTGATGCAATTCGCGAACGTGCCCAAGGTTGGCTTGCCAAAGTTATTTTGGGGTTGATTACTATTCCTTTCATGCTGTGGGGGGTGGAATCTTATTTTAACAAGAGCAGTGATGGTGATGTCCTTGCCAGTGTGAATGGCGACAAGGTGACGCGCCAGGAATTCGACCATGCCCTCAAGGCGCAGCAGCAGGAAATGCGCGCATCCATGGGGGCGGCATATGATCCGGCCATGTTTAATGATCCGAAAATCCGCAAATCGGTTCTGGATGGCGTCATCAACCAGCGCCTGATTATCAATGCGGCCGCCAAAGCGGGCATGGTGGTCAGTGATGCAGAAATGGCCAGAATTATTGCCAGCCTGCCCGCGTTTCAGGAAAGCGGCCAGTTCTCGCAAACCCGTTATGATCAGGTGCTGCGCCAACAAGGCATGAGCATCAGCGAGTTTGAAAATCAGTTGCGCCAGGAATTGCTGATTAACGATATGCGTTCTGTTTTCCAGGCTTCAGCTATCGTGCCGTCCAACGTCGCTGCGCTTTTTTTGCAGGCATACGAGCAGCAACGCGAAATCAGTACCGCTAAACTTACGCCCGAACAATTCCTGGGCCAGGTCCAGGTGAGTGCTGCGGATGTACAAAACTGGTACAACGCACATAAGGCTGATTACACCTTGCCGGAACAGGCACGCTTTCAG
>DATKUZ010000016.1:0-37708 GCA_035530335.1 Sulfuriferula sp.
CGCCCCGCAGCTTTGGATTCAGCTTCCTTCAGACCCTGCCTCGCGACAACGCCCTTGCCGTTCTCCTAGCCTTCGGCTCTGCGAAAACCTGGCTGCCGGACTTCCACCGACATAGTTACGTGCCATGCCCGGCACACACGTAGAAGTAACCGACCTGCGCGGCTTTTCGCGCAG
This sequence comes from Sulfuriferula sp., assembly GCA_035530335.1. Lineage (GTDB taxonomy): Bacteria > Pseudomonadota > Gammaproteobacteria > Burkholderiales > Sulfuriferulaceae > Sulfuriferula. Next base: position 175 of record DATKUZ010000016.1, read on the forward strand.
GTCCGGTGGAATGATGGGTTAGAGCGCAATGTCATGCTGTGGAACTTAGGTCGTCAAGCATTCGGATAACGTCTCGCCGAGACCCAAGATTGAAAGCATGAACGCTCCTTTCGTAAGCGTGAGAGATTGCATTCAGCAACTCCTTTGTTACCTCAATGAGTTCGGTGAATTCATTTGGTGTTACATCGGCTTCGGCGAACGCTTCTTCGACAGTGAGTGAAGTAGAGCGGTGACCAAATGCGTTGTTTCGCAGGACGCATACTTTCGCCCACAGTGGTTTGGCACGAGCATACAACGCTCCAAACTCTGCAACTTCTGCAAGCGTAAATCTGCTGTCGGTCTTGGCACGGCGCAGAAGTTGGGGAATGTTGTAAGTGTCTCGTCTTGTCTCGTATAAGCGATACAGAGCGACTAGGGTTGCGACAAAGTGGGCGTGAATCGAAGTGGAAAAGAAAAGCGGATATCGGTTGAGTGTCTTGACGTACTTCGGTCGAGTATCTTTGCTTTTGAAAACCCACCATATCTCGTGGTTCAGTCCAGCGACTGTGACTGTGTTACGCAACTCAGTGATGTAGCTTCCAATGTCGGTCATAGCCTTTGCGCTCTAACAGTTAATCAAGAGACCCATGGGTCCGGACATTTATTAATATAGAGACAGGTGTCATATTGAATTAACGAAATGATTTTTATTGATTTTCTCAGCGCTCGGTCCGGTTATTACATTATGGAAAAGGAGACCAATAGCAGGTGGATTATGCTCCCGTTTTTTTACCTCAACCACTAGCCAGGAGCGAAACTTATGAGGTAGCCATAGCGCTCGAAGATGTTGACCGCTTTCTGTTGCTGAAGTGACGTTCAACGCGCATGCCATGACAGGCGGTTCCGGGTCGGGTACAGAAGTTCGAGTTCTGACATTGGCTATCGATTAAGTCTGAATCCCTGCACAGAAAAAAGTCGACTTTGCGCAGTGCAATTGACAAGGGTCCGGCCGGGTTGTTGTCGTGGGGTGAATCGAGACAGCGAAGATCTCAGAGTTTCGGAATGTGTAGTGTCCGGCTGATCATCAATGAACCGGAAACCGCGAACATCAACACCAGCGGGTGGAGTTGCCATGGCCCCATGTGGATCATCCCAAACCAGAGATGGTCGCCGATCGCACCGTAGCCAGCGGCGCTGGCAATGACGATGACGAGCAACAGGGAACTGGGGATCGGCGTGCCTTCGAAATACTTTACCTTGTCGCTGCCTTGCGCCAGGGTCTCGGCGGTGATGTTGTAGCGGGCAAGGCGACTCACTCCGCACGCAACGAAGTAGATCAGAATCACGCGATCCCAGAGTCCGTCCATGCCGGCGCCATAGGCGATGGCCGCCGGCGCAACGCCGAAGGAGATCACATCGGCCAGGGAATCCAGCTCGCGCCCCAGCAACGAGGTTTGCTGGCGCCAACGCGCAACACGGCCATCGAAAATATCGAATACAAATGCCAGTGCAACCAGGGCGCAGGCAAAAAACAGGTGCAGCACATCCGGGTTCTGCAAATAGCTCATCACGGCGAACAGCGCACCCACACCGCAGGCCGCATTCCCCAAAGTAAACCAGTCCGCGAGATGGAAGCCGCGAATCATCGAGAAATGCTTGTCTTGTTTCATGGCGAGGGATCCTTGATTGGATTCATCGGAGCAGCCTTCTCACTTCACTGGGCGGCATCGAACACATGTCTCCAGCACTTAAGGGGTCGATCATTTTTGAGATCCCTGTTTTTGCATCTCACGCGCTGCCCGCAGCCGCGGGTGGTCCGCTGCCGGCATCGGCCAGCAGCGCCTTTGCCCGCGCGCAGACATTGTCCACGGTAAAGCCATATTCGCGCAGCACGACCGCGGCCGGCGCGGAAGCGCCGAAGCGTTCCACGCCGAGCATGACGCCCCGCGCACCGATGTAACGTTCCCAGCCTTGCGGCACACCCAGTTCGACCGCGAGCCGCGCGCCGACCGAGGGCGGCAGCACCGCATCGCGTTCGGCTTGCGGCAAAGCCTCGAACAGCTCCCAGCTCGGCATCGACACGCAGCGCACGGCAATGCCTTGCTGTTGCAGGCGTTCCGCCGCCGCCACGATCAGGCCGACTTCCGAGCCGCTGGCGAGCAGGATCAGCTCAGGCTTGCCGTCCGCCGCATCGCTCAACACATAGGCGCCACGGCGCAATCCATCCGCGGAGGCGTAGCGGTTGCGATCGAGCGTGGGCAGTTCCTGCCGGGTCAACACCAGCAGCACCGGCCGGTCGCGCGTTTCCAGCGCGACGCGCCAGGCGGCCGCGGTTTCGTTGGCGTCGCCGGGGCGGATCACGATCAGGTTCGGAATTGCACGCAGGCTTGCCAGTTGCTCCACCGGCTGGTGGGTGGGACCGTCTTCGCCGACGGCGATGCTGTCGTGCGTGAACACGTGCACGACGTGCAGCCCCATCAGCGCGGCCAGACGGATCGACGGGCGCATATAGTCGGAGAAGATCAGAAAAGTCGAGCCATAGGGAATAAAGCCGCCGTGCGCGGCGAGGCCGTTGACGATGGCGCCCATCGCATGTTCGCGCACGCCAAAGTGCAGGTTGCGTCCGGCATAGCTCCAGCCGCCGCCATCGGAGCCTTGTTCGTCCGCGTTTTTCGCCGGCGGCGGATTGAAATCGCCCAAACCTTTCAAGGCCGTTTTGGTCGACGGGTCGAGGTCGGCCGAACCGCCGCTCAGCGCTAGCAGTTTTGGCGCAATGGCGTTCATCACCTTGCCGGATGCATCGCGCGTGGCGAGTCCCTTGGTATCGGCGTCGAATACCGGGATATCCGCATCCCAGCCCGGCGGCAGTTCGTCGCGCAGGCGCTGCTGAATCTCCTCTGCCAGATCCGGAAGCGCCCTGGCGCAGGCGCTCAGTGACGCGTTCCAGGCCGCCTCGTCCTGCGCGCCGCGTGTCACCGCCTCGCGGAAATGCGCCAGCGCCGCTTCCGGTATCAGGAAGTCAGGCTCGGTCGGCCAACCCAGTGCCTGCTTGGTCTTGCGCACGTCGTCCACGCCGAGCGGGGAGCCGTGCGCCTTGAAGCTGTCCTGCTCGGGCGAGCCGTAGCCGATGTGCGTACGCACCAGGATCAGCGACGGCCGCGCGGTTTCCGCGCGCGCAGCGGCCAGCGCGGCGTCGATCGCAGCGAGATCATTGCCGTCCGCCACCGACACGGTGTGCCAGCCATACGCGTCGAAGCGCCGTGCGCGGTCCTCGGAGAAAGTAATGTCGGTGCCGGCGGCCAGGGTGACGGTGTTGTCGTCGTAGAGGCAGATGAGCTTGCCGAGCTTGAGATGGCCGGCCAGCGAGGCCGCTTCGGAGGCCACGCCCTCCATCAGGTCGCCGTCGCTGACGAGGGCATAGGTATGGTGATCGATGAGCGTGTGACCGGGCCGGTTGTAGCGGGCCGCGAGTTGCGCCTCGGCGATCGCCATGCCGACCGCGTTGCCGAAGCCCTGCCCCAGCGGCCCGGTGGTGGTTTCCACGCCGGGCGTGTGTCCGCGCTCGGGATGCCCGGGCGTCTTGCTGCCCCATTGACGGAACTGTTTGATGTCGTCCAGCGCAAGATCGTAGCCGCTCAGGTGCAGCAGACTGTAGAGCAGCGCCGAACCGTGTCCGGCCGAGAGCACGAAGCGGTCGCGATTGAACCAGTGCGGGTTGCGCGGATTGAACTTGAGCCAGCGCGTCCACAGCACATAGGCCATCGGCGCGGCGCCGAGCGGCAGGCCAGGATGCCCGCTGTTGGCCTTCTGCACCATGTCCACTGACAGAAATCGAATGGTGTTGATGCATTGCTGGTCGAGCTGCATTGTGACTGTCATTTTTCCACTCCTGGTATCGGGTTATGCCAGCTGCCGTCTGACGCAATCAGCGCGTCGGCCTGTTTCGGCCCCCAGCTGCCGGGTTTGTAGGGATGAGCCCGGTGGTGCGTGTCAAGCACCGGATCGACCACCGCCCAGGCGGCCTCGACCGCGTCTTCACGGGTGAACAGCGCGCCGTTGCCGGCCATGGCGTCGCCCAGCAGCCGCTCGTAGGGCGTTTCCTCTCCCGGCTGTTCATCCAGCAGGTAGAGTTCGCGCTGGTCGCCGACGAACTCCTTGCCTGCGAGCTTGACGCGCGCGGCGAGCGCGACTGCGGAGTTGGGAGAGAGCCGGAAACGCAGATAGTTGGCGCGCCCGTGCGCCGGCGCTGAATCGTCGAACAGTCTTTGCGGTGGCGGCTTCAGCTGCACCAGCACCTCGGCCGCGGTTGCCGCCAGGCATTTGCCGGAACGCAGGTACCACGGCACCCCCTCCCAGCGCCACGAATCGATGAACAGCCGCAGGGCGCAGAACGTATCGACGTCCGACCCCTTCGCCACGCCCGGCTCCTTGCGGTAGCCGGCGTACTGGCCGCGCACCACGTCGTCCGGCTGCAGCGGACGCATCGCCTGGAACACCTTGGCTTTCTCGCTGTGCACGGCGCCATAGCCCTGATAGGCCGGCGGCTCCATGGCCAGCAGCGCGACGATCTGGAACAAATGATTCTGGATAACGTCGCGCAGGCAACCGGCGCTTTCGTAAAACGCGCCGCGGCCCTTCACGCCGAAATCTTCGGCCAGCGTGATCTGCACGCTGGCCACGCAGTTGCGGTTCCAGATCGGTTCGAGGAACGAATTGGCGAAACGGAAATAGAGGATATTCATGATCGCCTCCTTCCCGAGATAGTGGTCGATACGGAAGATCGCGTCTTCCGCGAACACCGACAGCGCGATGCGGTTGAGCGCCCGTGCCGAAGCCAGGTCGCGCCCGAACGGTTTTTCGACAATGACGCGCGCCTGATCGGCCAGGCCGGAAGCGCCGAGCCCCTGGATCACCGTGGCGAACAGCGCAGGCGGGATGGCGAGGTAGTGCGCCGGGTGGCGGGCATCGCCCAGCGCCAGCTTGAGCGCCTTGAACGTAGCCAGATCGTTGTAATCACCGCCCACATAGCGGAGCAGGGAAAGCAGGTGATCGAGAGCGTCCCGGTCATCGACCTTACCGGCTTGTTTGATGCTGTCCGTCACCCGTTTGCGCAGTTGCGCCAGACTCAGTGTCGAGGCGGCGACGCCAACCACCGGCACGTTGAGAACGCCGCGCCTGGCCATCGCGTAGAGCGCCGGAAAGATCATCTTGTGGGCAAGGTCGCCGGTCACGCCGAAGATCACCAGCGCATCCGCTGGCTTCATGCGGTTAGGGGTATGCTCCATCTCAGCGCCACTCGCCCGAATCCAATGCCCGCCCGGAGAACCCGGTGAGTTCGGCATTGCTATCGAGCGGGGGCTTGTCGGCCTCGGCATGACGGTTGTACACCACACATTGGTGCCCTCCCCGCATCAGCCGCCGCACCCTATCGCTGCCCATCCGTCCCAGGACTATCATGCCGATCTGCATCTTGCATCTCCTTCTTTATGGGGTGATCCCGGTTTCGCCTGCCGCACTGCGCTGGCATGATGAGCGACAGTCATTGCATCCTTGTGGCAGGCTGACTGCGTCGCCTCGCTACTTCCGCTGAAAATCATGCCAAGCGTAGAGTCCAACGCAAAAATTATTCCCGGCATGTACAAAATAATAGTCATGAATAAACAGCGCGATGGTGAAACATTTTCATCGGAGCGTGGTTGAAAACACCCGGGCCGGTGCTATTGCCCCGAAACAAACCCGACGTGAAATTCTTCCCGTATCAAACCCCGATGAGTTTTCGCGGGCTATCAGGAGTCTGCTCCTCCTTCCCGGGACGCGCCGTGCGCTATCGCACATAGAGTCCCGGAAACGACATCGTGACTCCTAAAAGCCGCAATTCAAGCCACAGAGGGCACAGACACAGAGATGAAGCGGATTCCACATATTTTTCCGGGGCACCCGATGGGCGAAGTCAATATTTACGGCAACCAGTCGTTTTTGCGAGTCGGGCAATGAATTGCACATCCTTGCGAACTCCATTCCCTCTGTGAACTCTGTGTTCTCCGTGGCTAACTGATTTTTTTCATGTTCATCGTCCTGTTTTATGACACAAATCCGCCTGGCAAACCAGAACAACCAACGCACGCCCTGCGCCGCTTGGTAGGGCATTTGAGGTAACCTATGCCTTTCGTCCAGATCAGAAATTTGCTTGGCTCACATGAACAAACATAGCGGCGGGCCTTCCCCACACACGCTTGATCCGTCAGATTGGCAGGAACTCCGCGCCCAGGGGCATCGCATGCTCGACGACATGCTCGACTACCTGGAGCACATCCGGGAACGTCCGGTATGGCAGCCGATTCCGCAGCCAGTGCGCGATCTGTTCCACGAAACGCTTCCCGCGCAACCGACCGACCTCGCCACGGTGCATGCAAGCTTCATGCACGATGTGCTGCCGTACGCCGTGGGTAACGCGCATCCCGGTTTTATGGGCTGGGTGCATGGCGGCGGCACGCCGGTGGGCATGCTGGCGGAAATGCTGGCGGCGGGGCTGAACGCCAATCTGGGCGGACGCGACCAGATGCCCATCGAGGTGGAACGCCAGATATTGCAGTGGATGCGCGAGCTGTTCGGCTTTCCGGACAGCGCCAGCGGCCTGTTTGTGACCGGCACCTCGATGGCCAACCTGATCGGCGTACTGGTTGCGCGCACCGCAGCGCTGGGCACCGAGGTGCGCCAGAGCGGCGTCGCTGCCAGCGGCAAGCACCTCACCGCTTACGCTTCCGCCGGTGCCCACGGCTGTATCGCGCAGGCGATGGACCTTGCCGGTCTCGGCATGGATGCCCTGCGCATCATCCCGGTGAATGAGCAATACCAGATGGACAACGCAGCACTCGAACAGGCCATTGCAGCAGATCGCAGCGCCGGTTTCACGCCGTTTTTCATCGCTGCGACGGCAGGTTCCGTCGATGTCGGCGCCATCGATGATCTCGCCGTGCTGGCAGACATCGCCCAGCGGCAAGCGCTGTGGTTTCACGTCGACGGCGCGTACGGGGCGCTCGCCATGCTGGCCCCGGATATTGCACCGCGCCTGCGCGGCATCGAGCGCGCGGACTCGATCGCCTTCGATTTCCATAAGTGGGGCCAGGTACCCTACGACGCGGGGTTTATCCTGGTTAGAGACGGCGCCTTGCATCACGCCACCTTCGCTTCACCCGCAGCCTACCTGCGCCGCGAAGCCTGCGGTCTGGCCGGCGGATCGCCCTGGCCGTGCGACTTCGGGCCGGATCTGTCGCGTGGTTTCAGGGCGCTGAAAACCTGGTTCACCATCAAGGTCTACGGTGCGGAGCAGATTGGCCAGGCGATTTCCGGCACCTGCGCGCTGGCCCAGTACATGAAGCAGCGTATCGAGGCCATGCCGATGCTGGAACTGATGGCGCCGGTGGCGCTGAACATCGTCTGCTTCCGCTACCGCAGCGACAATGCCGACCAGGTGAATACGCAACTCGCCGCTTCATTACAGGAGTCGGGCATCGCCGCACCGTCAACCACCACCATCAACGGCCACGTCGCGATTCGCGCCGCCATCGTCAATCACCGCACCGAAACCCGTGACATCGACGCACTGCTGCAGGCGACGCTTGCATTCGGCGAAGCCGCTACCAGCGGCCGGGTAACTCAGGAAAACAGAATGAACCCCGAATCTCCGCAACCATCCCCCACGCATGACGCTGACCGCGAACCGCTCATCGGCCTGGCAGCCTTAATGCGAATGGTCTTTTCCGGCGCCGATCTCGGTCCCCTCGGGGCGCGTCTGCTGCAGCGCGCAGAGACACATCCGCACGACGCCAACACCTTGCTGGATCTGTCGACGCTGCTGCAGCTGCAGGGCAATCGCGACGCCGCACTCGCCGTACAGGCCCAGGCGCTGGAGATGCAAGCGCTGTATCACCTGCCGGCGGCCAATGGGGCGGCAGCCATGCGCCTGCTCGTCATCATGGGACCGGGCGATTTGATGGCCAATTCACCCATGGAATTTCTGGTCGAAGGGTCCGATATCGCGCTCGACATGCTGTATGTGGCGCCGCATCTGCCCTTGCCTGCGCTGTTGCCGGAGCACGACGTGGCATTCGTTGCCGTCGGCGAATCCGATCAGAATCGTGCGCTGCTGCACCATGTTGCCGACCTGGTCCAGGACTGGCCACGTCCGCTGCTGAATGCGCCGGAGCGAATCGCCGGCGTGTCGCGCGACGGCGCCTGCGCGCTGCTGGCATCCGCGCCGGGGGTAGTCATGCCGGCCACGGTGCGCATCGACCGGCAAACCCTGGAGCAAGTCGGCCGCGAACAGCGCCCGATTACCGACATCCTTGAAGACGGCGATTTCCCGATCATCGTGCGTCCGGTGGATTCCCATGCCGGACAAGGACTGGACAAGTTCGATTCGCCGGCAGCGATTACCGGCTATCTGCAGGCGCAGCCGGCGAACGCCTTTTATGTATCCCGATTCGTCGACTATCGCGGCGCCGACGGTCTGTTCCGGAAGTGTCGCATTGTCCTCATCGGCGGGCACCCGTATGTCTGCCATATGGCGATATCCGAACACTGGATGATTCATTACCTGAATGCCGGCATGACCGAAAGCGCGGAAAAACGCGCCGAGGAGGCGCGCTTCATGGCCGGCTTCGACGACGATTTCGCGCGCCGCCATGCAGCCGCCTTCCGCGCCATCAGCGCACGCATGGGGCTCGATTACCTCGGCATCGATTGCGGCGAAACCGCTGCCGGCGAATTGCTGATTTTCGAGGTGGACAGCAACATGATCGTCCACGCGCTGGATCCGGTCGACCTGTTCCCGTATAAACAGCCGCAGATGCGCAAGGTGTTCACTGCCTTTCGCGACATGCTGACCCATGCAAGTCATCGGCCCTGATCTTGACAGTGCGCAATAGCGATGACCGGCCCTCGTTTCCGGCCACGCAACAGCTGCTGGTGGAAGGCGGCGATACCCGCATCGCCCTGGCGCCGGGCCAGGCTTTAAACCAGTACGGTTGCCCGCCGCAACCCGATCCGGGCCTGCTGGCTTTTGGATCCGCAACCGCATCGGTGATCTCCGAGGTGGGCTTTGCGGCGGCGGACGATCTGCGCCGCCGCCTCCTCGCCGCCGACGCGCAACCGCAGGCCATCGCCTACGCCCGCGAACTGAATCGGCTGCGTCAGGAACTGGCTCAGCTATGCGGCGCAGGCGATCTGCCCGGTGTCGAAATCGTCTTCGCCGCATCGGGTACGGACCTGCACCTGATTGCCGCCCAGCTCACCGGCAGCCGCGCTTCCGTGCCCCCACTCGCACTGATGGTGAACGCAGAGGAAACCGGCAGCGGCGTGCCGGCGGCACTGGCCGGCCGCTACTTCAGCGCCCATACCGCACTCGGGGATGCGGTCAGCGCGGGCAACGCCATCACCGGCAGCGGTGCAATCGAAGTCGTGGCGGTGCCGATACGCCTGGCCGACGGCACCCCGCGTCCGCTGGCGGCAGTGGACGCCGACATCGAATCCCTGGCGGCCCATGCCATAGCGCAAGGGCGACGCGTGCTGCTGATACTCACCGACGTTTCCAAAACCGGCCTGATCGCGCCGAGCCTGGCTTGCATTGCCTCGCTGCAGCGGCGCTGGCCGGATGCGCTCGATATCCTGGTCGATGCGTGCCAGTTCCGCCTCGCACCCTCCACCCTGCGCGCCTATCTGGCGCATGGCTTCATGGTCGCCCTGACCGGCTCGAAATTCCTCACCGGCCCGACTTTCTCGGGCGCGCTGCTGATCCCCTCGGCAGCCGCACAACGCCTGCGCAGACACCCGCTGCCGCGTGCCTTGCAGGCTTATTCCGGCGCAGCCGACTGGCCGGATGGCTGGAACACAGCCGGCATCCTCGACAACGCGACCAATTTCGGGCTGTTGCTGCGCTGGGAAGCCGCCATGGCAGAGTTGCGCGCGTTTCGCGCCGTGCCGGAAGCAGATGTCGCGCGCTTTCTGCACGCCTTTGCCCGTGCCGTTGAGCATCGACTGGAGAGCGATCCCAGCTTCGAGCTGATCCCCGTTCCCCGGATCGACCGCCGTCCCCTGATCGAGGCGCTGAGCTGGGACCATATCCCGACGATTTTCCCGTTTCTGCTGCATCACCCGGCAACCCGATCTGGAAACGGGCCGTTAAACCGGGAACAGACAGCCCAGGTCTATCAATGCCTGCAAGCCGATCTGAGCGGCCATCCCGGCCTGAATCTCCCCATCGCCGCCTTGCGCTACCAGCTGGGACAGCCCGTTGCCTTCGGCCAGCGTCATGGCTTGCCGGTGAGCGCGCTGCGCCTGTGCGCCAGCGCGCGCCTGGTGGTCGAAGCGACAGCGGGGGGCCGGGACAGCAGCGCGGCGGTCATTGAGCGGGCGCTGGCGGCGCTGGACAAAACCGCCCTGCTGGTGCGCTGCCTACCGGCTTAGGGAAACATCGATTTACCCTAAAAACAGCTTTGGCCACAGAGCGCACAGAGAACGCAGAGAAAAGCAACGTATTGCCAGTCCACTCGTGGCCTCTGTGTTTTCTGTGGCTTCAACTGCTTTGCGGATTTACCCGGGGAAAACCAGTTAAACCCTGAAATGGCGAATATTTCAGCCACTAATCGTCTTATGGGCAGCACATGAATCCGCCTAATATGTCCACTATCAGAATTCTTTCCGCAAGGCTCGCTGAGCACCTCCATGAAAGACACGCCTGCCTCTCCTCATCCGCAAAATGCCGCCGACATTGCGCGAGAGGCCTTCCGTCGGCTGGCACTGCAGCGCACTGCCCCGACGCCGGACGCTTATCGCACTGCCTACAATGAAATTGCGGGCACCGCGGCGGATATTGACGCGGAAACCGTACTCGCCGATTTTGCCAAAAACCTGGCGCATGCACGCGGCGACGCAGCCAGACTGGGCATCCGCTTCAATCGCGCCGTGGAGGCTCGCGACTGGCAGGACTATGCGGAGGGTCTCGCGCAGCTGATTGAACAGCGTCTGAAGAATCCGCCCCCGGTCGCCAGCGCGCCAGTGCATTTACCGGCTGACGACAATCAGCAAATCCAGCTGCTGCGTGAGCTGCTCACCCGCACCCTGACATTTGGCGTCGCCTCCCTCCTCGCCGGCACCCCGGAACTCGCTGCCGAATCCGAATCCTTGGCGGCTGCGATCAAAGAGGCACAAACCGAAGCCGCGCTCAACGATGCCGCCAACCGCCTCAAGCAGCTGTGCTTCCGCATCGAACTGAAGAGCGGCGACCAGGCTGAGCATCAGGAATTGCTGTTGCGCCTGTTCAAGCTCCTGCTGGATAACGTGCGCGATCTGCTGGAAGAGGAAAGCTGGTTGCGCGGCCAGATCGATGTGGTGCAGAACCTCATCTCCGGCCCGGTCAATCTCCATGCGCTGGAAGATGCCACGCGCAGCCTCAAGGAAGTGATCTACAAACAGGGCACGTTGAAGAGCAGCCTGGTGGAAGCCAAGATCACGGTGAAGAACATGGTTGCGATGTTCATTGATCGTTTGAATGCGGTCGCCGTCAGCACCGGCGATTACCATGAAAAAATGGATACCTATTCGCAGAAAATCGCCAGGGCCGGCAGCATCAACGAACTCAATTCGGTACTCGACGACGTCATGCGCGATACGCGCACGGTGCAGGCGCATGCCCTGGATTCGCGCGATGAAATGCTGGCGGCACGCCAGAAAGCGCAGGACGCCGAAGCCAAAATCCACGAGCTGGAATCCCGGCTCGCACAAATGAGCGAACTCGCGCGCGAGGACCAGTTGACCGGCAGCCTCAACCGGCGCGGGCTGGATGACGTGTTCGAACGCGAACAGGCACGCGCCAAACGGCGCGGCACGCCGCTGTGTATTGCACTGCTGGACATGGATGATTTCAAGCATCTCAATGACACCCATGGCCATGGCGCGGGTGACGAGGCATTGATCCACGTGGTGAAAATCATCAAGGAAACACTGCGCACCATGGATGTCATCGGCCGCTTTGGCGGCGAGGAATTCCTGGTCGTGCTCCCCGACACTTCTCTGGAAGATGCCATGAGTGTCGTGGCACGCCTGAAAAAAGAGCTGACCAGGCGCATCTTCATGCACAACAACCAGCGCCTGCTGATCACCTTCAGCGCCGGCGTCGCGCTAAGCGCCCCTGGCGAAGATCCCAAATCGGTGTTGCAGCGCGCCGACGCGGCACTGTATCAAGCCAAGAAAGCCGGCAAGAACCGCGCGGTCGCCGCGGACTAGCCCGGACGGTATCACTTAAATATCTCCAGGATTAAAGATTTTCGCGATTGCTGCCGAAGCGTGGAAAGGCGGTTCAAGTTCGGGCAGCGCCAGCAAAAAGAAAAATTTGTTTTTACCCTAAATTTTTCTCTGGCACGTCCCGATAAGCTAAATAACGGCGGTTTGAATGCCTGGCCTTACCAAGGTCAAACCAAAGTTGACGGCGCTTAAGCCGGATCCATCAAACCACAGGAATCTTAAGGAGATCTAAAATGGCTTCATATATCAACACCAACATCGCTTCGCTGAATGCTCAGCGCAACCTCACCACCTCCCAATCATCGCTGACCACCGCATTGCAGCGTTTGTCTTCCGGTATGCGCATCAACAGTGCCAAAGACGACGCCGCCGGCCTCGCCATCAGCGAACGTATGACGTCGCAGATCAACGGCTCTACCCAGGCTGCGCGCAACGCCAATGACGGTATCTCCCTGGCGCAGACCGCCGAAGGTGACCTCGCTCAAATCGGCACCAACCTGCAGACCATGCGTAATCTTGCCGTGCAATCAGCTAACGCAACCAACTCGGCTTCAGACCGCGCCGCGCTGGATGCTCAATATCAGCAACTCTCTGCTGAGAATGATCGTATCGCAAAAACCTCCGCATTCAACGGTGTGCATCTACTCGACGGCTCCTTTACTGCGCAAAGCTTTCAAGTAGGCGCGAACAATACCAGCAGTGACCAGATTACGGTCGCGTCGATTGCAAGTGCACGTAGTGCTGCACTGGGTGGTAGCGGCACCTCCACCTCGACAACGCTGACTGGTACCGCCACGACAGCCGCTCTGGCCGCAGGCGATTTGACCCTGAATGGCTTCCAGGTCGGCGCCTCCGCCATTGGCTCAGCCGCCGGTCAAACTGCCGCCAGCGCTTTTTCCATCGCAGCAGCGATCAATGCGGTTTCCTCTCAGTCTGGTGTCACTGCCACTGCAAACGCCACCAGCGTTACGGGAGCAGTCCAAACTGCCTTTGCTGCGGTTGCTGCAGGCAGCTTCAGTATTAATGGTGTAAATATTGGCGCCATTGCTGCAGGTGGTACTGCGCCTGGACAAGGCGCCAACACTGCCGCCGCCATCAACCTGGTTTCCAGCCAGACCGGCGTCACAGCCACCGCAGACAATACCGGCAAAGTCACATTAAGCGCTGCAGATGGGCGTGACATTACAGTAGCGGCAGTGGGAGCTTACGCCACGCTAGCTGCCGATACCGGCCTGTCAGCAGCAGCTACCCATGGCACGATTTCCCTGATTTCCAGCAACGCAGCGGGAATCGTGGTCAGCGGTGGTGCGCCAGCCAGTGCGGGTTTAACTGCTGGTACTACCTCACCGACCACCACCTTGAATGTAGTCAGCATTTCCTCAACAAATCTGCTGACTGCCAGCAGCTCCACCAGTTCGCTGACCGCAATCGATGGCGCAATTAACACCATCAACAGCAGCCGTGCAGCATTGGGCGCGTATCAAAACCGTTTCGCATCCGCTGTAAGCAGCTTGCAGACCACCTCGGAAAACCTGTCTGCAGCACGTAGCCGCATTCAGGACACCGACTTCGCTGCAGAAACCGCCAACCTGACCCGCGGCCAGATCCTGCAACAGGCTGGTACGGCGATGCTGGCACAGGCCAACGCACTGCCGAACGGCGTGCTGGCCCTGCTGCGTTAATCAGTAACGGGCAACCCTGCCGGGTTGCCGTAACCGGATGGAAGGCGGGCAACCGCTTTCCATCTTCCCACTTCAAGGGGATGTAGACATGGACATCAGTCAAATACCGAGTACTACGCAGGTGCCAAACCCACCACCGGCAGGCCGGCCAGCGACCTCGCCTGCGATTGGCGCACCATCAGCTCTTCCCGCCGTACCGAACACCGGCGCCCCCGTCGCAATGCAGGCGCCGCACAAACCAACCGCTGTCGATGCAACCGAGTTGCAACGCGCAGTCGACGCGATTAACAAATTACTCAAACCGATCGCCAGCAATATTGAATTCAGCATTGACCAGGGCAGCGGCCGAACCCTGGTCAAGGTCGTCGATACCGAAACCAATACCGTCATCCGGCAAACGCCTTCCAAGGAAGTGCTTGCCATTGCCAGGGAACTGGACAAGCTGCAGGGCCTCCTGATCCGGGAAAAGGCCTGAGCGTCAAGCTCACACAAGGAAGCACATCATGGCAATCTCATCACCAGGAATAGGCTCGGGGCTGGACGTCAACAGCATCGTCACGCAATTGATGACGGTCGAACAACAGCCGCTCACGGCGCTTAACAACCAGGTAGCGAGCTATCAGGCGAAGCTTTCCGGTTATGGCCAGATCAAGAGCGCGCTGTCGCAGTTTCAGAGCGCGATGCAGGGATTATCCAGTCCCGCCCAGTTTCAGAGCCTGACCGCCACCCTGGCCGATGCCACCGTTGCCACGGCCAGCGCCAGTACGGGTGCCACACCCGGCACCTATGCGCTGGAAGTATCCAGTCTCGCCCAGGCGCAAAAACTGGTCAGCGCGGGGCAGGCCAGCACGAGCGCCGCCATCGGCAGCGGCGCTACCACCACGCTGACCTTTGATTTCGGAACGATTTCCGGCGGCACACTCAGCAACGGCACCTACACTGGCGCCAGCTTCACCAGCAACGGCGCTGGCAGCAAAAGCATCACCATCGATGCCAGCAATAATTCGCTGTCCGGCATCCGCGATGCCATCAACAGCGCCAATATCGGCGTGTCCGCCACCATCGTGAACGATGGCAGCGCCACGCCCAATCGCCTGGTGCTGACCGACACCACCACCGGCATCAGCAACAGCATGAAAATTTCGGTGTCAGGCGATGCCACACTTTCCAGCCTGCTCAGCCAGGATCCGGCCAACAACAGCGGCCAGGCGCTGGCTGAAACCGTCACTGCCCAGAATGCCAATTTCAAGCTGGATGGCGTCGCCATCACCAAAACCACCAATACCGTCACCGATGCGATCCAGGGCGTCACCCTCAATCTGGCCAAGACCAATGTCGGCACGCCCACCAGCCTGACGGTGGCGCAAGACGCCGGCTCGGTCACCACGGCGGTGAACGCTTTTGTCACGGCTTACAACAACATCACGCAAACCCTGGCAGCCGCAACCGCATACGACCCCACCACCAAACAGGCCGCGCTATTCAATGGCGATGCCTCGGTATCGCTGATGCAGAACCAGATCCGTCGTGTGCTATCCACGCAGGTTGCGGGAGGTGCCAGCGCCCTCACGCAACTGTCGCAGATCGGCGTGACCTTACAGAAAGATGGAACACTTGCCGTAGACAACACCAAGCTGCAGAGTGCGGTCACCAGCAATTTCAGCGATATCGCCGGGCTGTTCGCTGCCGTGGGAAAAACGTCGGATAGCCTGGTTGGCTATTCGAGTGCCGGTGCACTCACCGCACCGGGTGCTTACAGCGTGAATGTCTCGCAGCTCGCCACCCAGGGCAACGCCACCGCCTCAGCCGCCGCCGGACTGACCATCACCACCGGGGTAAACGACACGCTGCAAGTTTTGGTGGATGGCGTCACCACCAACGTGACCCTGGCGCAGGGCAGCTACGCCAACGCCGCGGCATTGGCCACACAAATACAGTCGCAAATCAACGGCGCGAGCGCGTTCTCGTCGGCAGGATCAACGGTGACGGTGACGCAGTCGGCCGGTGTGTTGAAGATCACCTCCAATCGCTACGGCTCGGCGTCCGCCGCCGATATTACCGGCGGCAACGGCCAGGCCAATCTCAACTTTGGCGGTGCTGCCGTGGTCGCGAATGGCGTGGATACCGCCGGCACCATCAATGGAGTTGCCGCCACTGGTTCCGGGCAGTATCTCACCGGCGCCACCGGCGATGCTTCGCAAGGCCTGCAAATCAAGATCAGCGGTGGCACGACGGGTGCACGCGGCACGGTCAATTACTCGCAAGGCTACGCCTATCAGTTCAATTCGCTCGCGAATTCCATGCTTGGTTCGGGTGGCCTCATTTCGTCGAGTACCGATGGCATCAATACCTCGATCCAGCGCCTGAATGTTGACCAACAGGCAATGAGCGCGCGATTGACCGTCATCGAGGCCCGCTACCGCGCGGAATTTACTGCGCTGGATACGATGATCAGCAGCATGAACACCACCAGCAGCTTTTTAACACAGCAACTCGCGAATTTACCCAAGAACGCATAAGGGAGAATCTGAAATGTTTGGAACAGCACGCAACAATGCAAATACTTATGCAACCGTCGGCATGGAAACCGGCGTGGTAGCGGCAAATCCGCACAAGCTCATCGTCATGCTGTTTGACGGTGCAAAAGCTGCCATCGCCAACGCCATGCAGCAGATGCAGAGCGGCGAAACCGCGGCCAAGGGACGCGCCATTTCCCAGGCAATCGCAATTATAGACAGCGGCTTGCGCGCCAGCCTGGACAAGGCTGCCGGCGGGGAAATCGCGGTCAGCCTGGATGCCCTGTACGAATACATGAGCAACCGCCTGCTGGTCGCCAACCTCAACAACGATCCTGCCATCCTGGAGGAAGTAAGCAGCCTGCTCAGCCAGCTGCGCGAAGCCTGGGAAGCCATCGGTACCCCGGTGGCAACTGCACCAGCGCCGGCGGTATCGGTGCAGGATCCCATCATGCCGCGTGTTAATTCCTTTGTGAGAGCGTGACCTCTATGATGAATAGCGAAGAAATCATCTCTGTGTATGAGTCGGTGGCGGGCATCACCGAGCAAATGCTGGCCGCCGCGCGCGACAGCGACTGGGAACGTCTGGCGGCGCTGGAATCGCGCTGCGCCGGCCATGTACGCACGCTTGAAAAAGGCGAACCGCGCTCGGCACTGACCGGGGCCATGCGCGAACGCAAGCTGACGATCATTCAAAGGATTCTTGCGGATGACCGCGAGATACGCAACATTACCGAGCCGTGGATGGCGCAGCTGTCGTCGTTGATGAACAACGCCAGCACCGAGCGCAAACTGTCCATGTCCTATGGCATGAATCAGGCGGGCTGAGCATGACCCCCGTGCGGCCGGAAATGCCAGGTGCGCGACCGGTCACCCCGATCGAGGCACTGATGCATGTGTTGCCGCTTGCGGATGCACGCGAGGAGGCATCTCACCGGTTCACCCAAAGCGCATTGGGCCAGCAATTCCAGGGCAAGGTGCTGTCGCATCTGGATGATGGCAGTTTTCTGGTGCGCATCGCCGATACCGTGGCGCGCATGGTCTTGCCCGCCGCCACGCGCGTTGGCGATTTGCTGCCGCTGACCCTGATGAGCCGGGAACCTCAGCTCACATTCCTGCTCGGCTCCCAGCCGGGAGCAGCCACGACTACGCTCAGCACCACCGGCCGGCTCATCGATAACCTGCTGCATACCGCACAACAGAATGGCGCACCTGACAGGGTGGTCGGCAAAACAGCACTGATCGCCTCGCCTGCCATGAATACGGCGCAGATCGCCGTTGCCTTGCATGACACCATCGGCTTCAGCGGTCTGTTCTATGAGGCGCACGTGCGCGAATGGGCCAATGGCAACCGTTCCTTGCCGGAGCTGCTGCGTGAACCGCAAGCCCAGGCTGGACGAGCCCTGCAAGCCGATCCACTCACTGCGCTGCATGCCGACCCCGTTACTGCGCTGCAAACAGATACCACGACTGTCCTGCCCCGTCCCGACGCAAACAGCACAGCATTGACGCAATTGATCAACCAGCAATTGAATACGCTGGAGCAACAACGCGTGCTATGGCGTGGCGAGGCCTGGCCCGGTCAGGCCATGGAATGGGAAGTTGGCGAGGACACGCCCGAAGGCAGCAGCCGCGACATGCCGTCGTCCTGGCGCAGCGAGGTACGTTTTGAGCTGCCGACGCTGGGTACGGTAGCGGCGACCATACGCCTGACAGGAGAACGCCTGCACGTCCAGATTCACGCCGGCACGGAAGCCTCGGCTTCTTCGTTACGCGCACACGGCGCGCAGCTTTCCGCTGCCCTGGAAGCTGCCGGCATTCCGCTGGATTCGCTGATGGTGAAACAGGATGAATGAGCCTGGCGCACCGCTGCAGAGCGCTGTCGCACTCGCCTACCAGACCGGCGCTGCGGCACCCAGAGTCGTCGCCAAGGGCAATGGCCTGATTGCCGAAGCAATCATCGCCCGCGCCAAAGAGCATGGCGTGTTCGTGCATGAGTCCAAGGAACTGGTTGCCCTGTTGATGCAGGTTGAACTCGACCAGCACATTCCGCCCGCCCTGTATCGGGCCGTTGCAGAGTTGCTCGCCTGGCTATACCGCATTGAAACGGAGCGCCAGAATAGCGATGCATCGCACTAATTGGCATACTGCGCTATCCGCTGATGCTCATTTTTTTATTTTTCCAGATCGTTTACCAACATGCCCAATGACTGCCCCGGCTTCGGCACGGAAAATCAGAGTCCTTATGTGGTGCATTCGCGTCGTGAAATCGTTGCCCTGCTACGCGCCATTGGCGAACATCACCAGCTCATCACCATGCTGGTCAATGGCGGAGCGGATGCTGTCGTCACCTCGATACTGGAAGTGGACGAGGCCAACGATGCCGTGATCATCGACTGTGCGCCCAGCACATTGCTGAATCAGCGCATTACCCAATCGGACGACATCGCCTTCGAAGCATCGCTCGACAAGGTGCGCATCCTGTTTTCCGTCGCGGGCGCGGACGATGCGCTGCATGAAGACCGCCCTGCCCTGCGTATCCCCATTCCCCCCAGCCTCATTCGGCTGCAGCGACGCGAGTACTACCGCGTCAACACCCCCATGAGCAATCCCATACTTTGCAGGATTCCGTTCCCAGCAGGTGTCGGTGGCGGCAGCTATGCGCCACCGCTGGTAGACATCAGCTGCGGCGGGATTGCCCTGCTGGATGACAAGAAAATACTGGATACCACGATCGGGCGCGAATACGAGAACTGTCGTATCGACCTGCCCGGCCTCGGCGTGATCACGGTCACCTTGCAAATCAGGAATTCGCAGGAACTGACCCTATTCAACGGCAAAACCAATCGCCGACTGGGATGCCAGTTCGTCGATTTGTCCAAGGCCATGCTGGCGGCAGTACAACGCTACATCATGCACCTGGAGCGGGAACGTAACGCGAAAATTACCGGCCTGGGGTGAGATTTAAAGCAAGGCAAAAGGCAAAATTCAAGGCACTTCCCTGGGCTTGATTTTGCCTTTTGCCTTTTGCCTTTTGCCTTTTGCCTTTCAGTTCAGATCAAATCTGCATGTTCATGATCTCGTTATAAGCGGCGACCAGCTTGTTGCGTACCTGGACCGTCGCCTGGAAGGAGATATTGGCTTTCTGCATGGAAATCATCACATCCGACAGGTTCACTTTGTCGTCGCCGGCGGCGAAACGCTGGCCCAGCTGCTCTGATTGCTGCTGCACATTGTTGACTTGATCGAGCGACGATTTCAGCGCATCTGCGAAATCCACCTTGCCCGCGGTCTTCCCGATTTGCATGGGGCTGTCCGCGCCCTGTGGGCGCACCGCCGCCGCCTTCAACTGCGCCATCATCGCTTCTATTCTGCTGGTATCGATCATCCCGGTCTTCATCGCTCACTCCATCAAGTCCCAACCACTGCCCGCCATCACGCAGAAGTTCATGGCTTTCTACAACGCCACGTTATCACGCGGCCGCCGCAGCCTCAGCCGGATAAGCACCGGAAACACTCCTCTATTCAAGCAATTGAAATGTTGCGCCATGCTGATAATCGATGCTGAGGCGAGCACCCCGAATTCGCGAGGAAACAACATGAATCAAAACATCCAGAGCAGCCGGATAAACCCTGACCGCAACGACTGCGGAGACGCGTCATGGCTGTAGCAGGCGAAGGCGCGCTCACGCCAAGGATCATGGGTCTGGCGCAGGGACCTGGCGGGCGCAGGTTTTTGCAGATGCTGGGGATTGCAGCTGTCATCGCCATCATGGCCGCCGTGTGGATGTGGAGCCAGCAACCGGATTATCGCGTCCTGTTCTCCAATTTCAGCGACCGCGATGGCGGCGCCATCGTCGCTTCCCTGCAACAGATGAATGTGCCCTACAAGTTTGCCGAAGGCGGCGGGGCCATCCTGGTGCCGGCGAACCAGGTATACGAGGCGCGTCTCAAGCTGGCCTCGCAAGGCTTGCCCAAAGGCGGCAACGTCGGCTTCGAATTGATGGAAAACCAGAAACTGGGGGTGTCCCAATTCCTTGAACAGGTTAATTTCCAGCGCGCGCTGGAAGGTGAACTCGCGCGCTCGATTGAGTCGATTTCGACGGTACAATCGGCACGCGTGCTGCTCGCCCTGCCGAAATCGTCGGTATTCGTACGCGAACAACAGAAACCCACGGCATCGGTTCTGCTCAATCTGCAACCCGGCCGGGTACTGGATCAACAACAAGTCAGCGCAATCGTGCACCTGGTTGCCAGCAGCGTGCCGGATCTGCCGACCAAAAACGTGACCATTGTTGACCAGAACGGCAACCTGCTCTCCGATACCAGCGCGAGCGTCGGCGCCAACGGCCTCGACCCCAGCCAGCTCAAGTACATCCATGAGCTCCAGCGCAGCATCGTCAAGCGCGTCGAATCCATCATTACCCCGATTGTAGGTGCCAACAATGTGCACGCCGAGGCCACGGCCGATGTGGATTTTTCCCATAGCGAGCAGGCTGCTGAAACCTACAAGCCCAACCAGACGCCCGACGCGGCATCGATACGTAGCCAGCAAACCAATGAAACGATCAACGGCGGCAGCGCCAATGCAACGGGCGTGCCGGGCGCGCTTTCCAATCAGCCGCCCGCTCCTGCAACGGCCCCGATCACCGCGCCGGCTGCCCAGAATCCAGCGCCTGCAGCCGCTCCCGCCAGCCCGCCCACCAATACGCAGAAAGAATCCACGGTTAATTACGAGCTCGACAAGACCGTCCGTTACGTACAGCAGCCCATGGGGGGCCTGAAGCGCCTGTCGGTTGCGGTCGTTGTCAACTACAGGAACACCATCGACAAATCGGGCAAGGTCATCAGCCGGCCGCTCACTGCCGCCGAAAAGACCCAGATCACCGATCTGGTAAAAGAGGCCATGGGCTACGACCAGCAACGCGGCGATACGTTGAATGTAGTCAACAGTCCATTTGCCGGTGCTGAAAAGGAAGTCATTCCCGAAGTGCCGCTATGGAAGCAGCCTGAAAATATTCAGCTCGCCAAGGATATCGGTAAATACCTGATCGCCATCGCAGTGCTGCTCTACCTGTTTTTCGGCGTGCTCAAGCCGATGCTGCGCAAATTATCCGAAGATGCGGAGGCACGTGCTGCACTGCGGGGCCCCGGCGATGACGATATGGTTCACATATCCCACATGTCTGCAGACGGAGAACTCATGGACCTGACCACGCACGGCGTGCTTGGCTACCAGCAGAACCTGGAAATGGCCAAGCAGCTGGCGAAGCAGGATCCAAAAATCGTGGCGAACGTGGTAAAGACCTGGGTGAACGGCAATGAGCAATGATATCGGCATAGAAAAGGGCGCCATCCTGATGCTCGCGCTGGGCCATGACGAGGCTGCGGAAGTAATGAAATACCTCGGTCCGCGCGAAGTGCAGAAACTGGGGCAGGCCATGTCCGTGATGAAATCCATCGCACACGATCAGGTCGCTTCGGTACTCAACGACTTTCGCCAGGAAGCGGAGCGCAGCTCATCGCTGGGCATAGACTCGGACGACTACATCCGCACCGTGCTGACCAAAGCCCTGGGCGACGACAAGGCCGCCTCGCTGCTCAACCGCATCCTCGGCGCCCGCGATGCCAGCGGCATCGAGAGCCTGAAGTGGATGGATGCGCCGTCGGTGGCGGAACTCATCCACAACGAGCATCCGCAGATCATTGCGACGATCCTGGTGCATCTGGAGCGGGACCAGTCCTCCGAAATACTCAGGAATTTCACCGAACGCTTGCGCAACGATGTGATGCTGCGTATCGCAACGCTGGATGGCGTACAACCGGCAGCGCTGCGCGAACTCAACGACGTGCTCACCAAACTGCTCTCCGGCAACGAAAACCTCAAGAAAAAACCGATGGGCGGCATCCGCGTCGCTGCGGAAATCCTCAACTTCATGAACGGTGAAACCGAAGCCTCGGTCATGGAAAGCCTGAAAAACTACGACGATGACATGGCGCAAAAGATCATGGACGAGATGTTCGTGTTCGATAACATCATGGACATCGATGATCGCGGCATCCAGCTGCTGTTGCGCGAAGTACAGTCCGACGCGCTGATCGTTGCGCTCAAGGGCGCGGCACCGGAACTGCGCGAGAAAATATTCAGCAACATGTCGCAGCGCGCTGCCGAAATGATGCGTGAAGACCTCGAAGCCAAGGGCCCGGTGCGGTTGTCGGAAGTCGAGGCCCAGCAAAAGGAAATCCTGCAGATCGTGCGCCGCCTGGCCGACGAAGGCCAGCTGATGCTTGGCGCGAATGGCGAGGATGCCTATGTCTAACGTCGTCCCCAAGGAGCAGCAATCCGCTTACCAGCGTTGGGAAATGGCGTCTTTCGACGATGACCGGGTCACCTCGGCAGCGGCAAATTCATCCGCCGTTTCGCTGCCTACCGTCGATGAAATCGTAAAAATTCGCGAACAGGCCCGGCTTGAAGCTTATGCAGCGGGCATTGCGGAAGGCCGCACTGCCGGCCTCGCCGCAGGCCGCAGCGAGGCCGCCGAGGAAAGGCTGCGCTTGCAGACCATCGCCGCAAGCTTTGCCAGCGAGGTCGCGCAGGCAGATGAACTGATCGCCAGCGACATTCTGGATCTGGCGCTTGATCTCGCCAAGGCCATGCTCAAGACCGCATTGGACGTGCGCCCGGAGCTCATCAACGTCATTGTCAGCGAAGCCATTCACTACCTCCCTACCCTGCACCAGCCGGCACGCCTCTACCTCAATCCGAACGACCTGCTGCTGGTCAGAAACCAGATGGGGGACGAGCTCGACAAGACCGGCTGGCATTTGGCCGCAGACGCGCAACTAGAGCCTGGCGGCTGCCGCGTGGAAACCGCCAACAACCAGATCGACGCCTCGCTCGCGACGCGCTGGCAGCGGATTGCCGCAGCGCTGGGCAAGGAATCTGACTGGCTCGCGTCATGACGCCGGCCCAGCCGCACAGCCAACGCTGGACAGCCTATTTGCGCGACTGCGGCGAACTGCTGGCGATCGCCGAGCCGATGCAGGTATCGGGACGCGTCACCCGCGTAGCCGGGCTGGTCATGGAAGCGGTGGGCCTGAAGCTGGCGGTGGGCAGCGCCTGTACCGTGCCCTTGCCCAATGGCTCAAAACTGGAAGCGGAAGTCGTCGGATTCGAAGGCGACCGGCTGTTTCTGATGCCGCAAAGCGACGTCGAAGGTTTGGTTCCCGGCACCCGCGTTTTTCCCGTGGAGGTCGTGCAAACCCTGCCCCGCCCCGGCCAGGTAGCCCACCCACGGCGGCGTCCCAGCGACCGTACGCGCCACCTGCCGGTCGGCGACGAACTGTTGGGCCGTGTGCTGGACGGCGCCGGCCGCCCGCTCGACAACCTCGGGCCACTGCACGCCCAGCACACCGCACCACTCAATGTGCGCGCTGCCAACCCGCTGTCACGCGCGCCCATCACCGACATACTCGATGTCGGCGTACGCGCCATCAACAGCATGCTGACCGTCGGGCGCGGCCAGCGCATGGGGCTGTTTGCGGGATCCGGCGTGGGCAAGAGCGTGCTGCTGGGAATGATGGCGCGCTATACCAGCGCAGATGTGATTGTGGTCGGCCTGATTGGCGAACGCGGTCGCGAAGTCAAGGAATTCATCGAGCAGATTCTGGGCGCAGTCGGGCTGGCGCGTGCCGTGGTCGTGGCCGCACCCGCCGATACACCGCCGCTGATGCGCCTGCAGGGGGCCGCCTATGCCACCGCCATCGCCGAGCATTTTCGCGATCAGGGCAAGCACGTGCTGCTGATCATGGATTCACTTACTCGCTACGCCATGGCCCAGCGCGAGATCGCACTGGCCATCGGCGAACCGCCCGCCACCAAGGGCTACCCGCCGTCCGTATTCGCCAAGCTGCCGGCACTGGTGGAACGCGCCGGCAACGGCAAGGACGGCGGCGGTTCGATTACTGCTTTCTATACCGTGCTCACTGAAGGCGACGACCAGCAAGATCCCATTGCCGACGCCGCGCGCGCGATCCTCGATGGACATATCGTGCTCAGCCGCACCCTGGCCGAAGGCGGACATTATCCCGCCATCGATATCGAGCAGTCCATCAGCCGTGCGATGCACACCATTACCGCGCCGCAACACCAGCAACTCACCCGCCGGCTGAAACAGCTCTACTCGCGCTATGAACGCAACCGCGATCTGGTCAGCGTAGGCGCCTATACCGCCGGTACCGATCCGGTGCTGGACGAGGCAATTGCGCTGCACCCGCGGATCGAGTCATTTCTTCAGCAGAATATTCCAGAACGCGCCGGCATTACCGAGAGCTTGGGGCAACTTTCGGCTCTATTCGAATGATTGACCGGGCACCGTCGAAAATATAATCAACCACTATGACTACCCATTCCGCAATCAATACCCTCATCGAACTGGCGAAAAAAGACGCCGATGAGGCCGCCAAGCGGCTGGGCGCGGCGATTAGCGCCAGCGAGGAAACCGAACAGAAGCTCGCGCTGCTGCTGCAATACCGCGACGATTACGCCGCACGCTGCCAGTCTGACCTGGCAGCAGGACTGACAGCGACGGGATACCACAACTTCCGCGTGTTTCTGGAAAAGCTCGACAGTGCCATCGCCGGGCAACGCGAGGTCGTAAGCGCAGCACAAAAGCTGGTCGACGCGGCACGCAGCACCTGGCAGGAAAATGAACGCAAGCGCATGTCATTCGCTACGCTGGCCACCCGTGCCCAACAGCAGGCCCGACAGCACGAAGCCCGGCGCGATCAGAAACTCACGGATGAACATGCCACCCGGCAAACACTTTACAAACGGTAAGCCACGATGAACATGACCCCGACCAACGCCGTGCAAGCCCAGACCAGCCCCGCTCCCATAGACAAGCAGGCGAATGCCGCGCCTGCCGAAGTACCGTTCAACCAGGTACTCTCGGGCGAGATTACGAGCCGCCAGAATTCAGCCAACGCTGACAAGGCACAGAATAAAAATGCCGACAGCGGAAATGGCCAGGATCAGCAGACCGCGCCTTCAACCACGAACTCAAGCACCAAGGAGGCAAAACCGGCAGAAGCCGCCGATGCCCAGCCCAAGGACAGTAAAGACGGCAAGAACACTACGGACAGTAATGCCGTACCCTCAGCATCTGCTGAACTGCTGGCGCTGGTGGCCAATCTCAACCAGACAGCAACGAAATTAGCCGAACCCGTCACATCCGCGCCGGCACTGGACACCGCCGCCACCACTGGTGTCGGTAAAGCCGGGTTGTCTGCCCATGCCGGGGTGCAGAAATCCCAGACCGCTGTGCAGTTGGATGGCGCGTCTGAAAAAACGCCGCCCATCAAACCGGATACCGCTTTCACTTCGCTGATCAAACAGGCGGGGGAATCCAAGCCAGCGCTCGATCAGGCTGCCATTGATCATGCGGCAATCAAACTCGATGCGGCAAAAATACACGACATTCCGCTGGATACCGCACCTGCAGTGCTGGCACAGGCACCGTTACAGCAAGCATCTCTGGCGATTGCACAGGCTGCAGTCGGGCATCCAGCCGAAACACTGACGCCGAAAGTGGGCACAGCGGCATGGGATCAGGCACTCGGCCAGAAAATCGTCTGGATGGTGGCAGGCGCCCAGCAAAGCGCGTCGCTGACCCTCAATCCACCCGACCTCGGCCCGCTGCAAGTGGTGTTGCACGTATCCAACGATCAGGCCAATGCGACTTTCATTGCGGCACAACCGGAAGTGCGTCAGGCGCTCGAAGCCGCGCTGCCAAGACTACGCGAAATGATGGGTGACGCAGGCATTCAGTTAGGCCAAAGCACAGTGAGCGCAGGCACCCCCAACCAGCACGATGCCTCCGGCGGATCGTCCCGGCATGCATCCCCGGGTTTTCACGGCGCGGATGGCGCAATCGACAGCGACATCCGGGTTGGACGCAGTCAAATAGGGATGACGGCGGGTCAAGGCATGGTAGATACCTTCGCGTAGCGCATAACAGGCGGCGCAAGGCAAAAGACAAGGTATACGCCCACTTCCCCCCTCTTTTCCTCGCATCCGTATTTGCATTTTTTCTTGATAATGAACTCACTCAACATATTCACGCAGGACTAGAGGAACAAGAATGGCAAAAGCGCCACCCAAACCTGACCCGAAAGCTGAAGTAAAATCCGAAGCGCCACCGGTCAAATCGAAAAAACGGCTGTTCCTGATACTGGGCGTCGCCGTGCTGGTGCTGGGCGGCGGAGGTGCCGGTGCCTGGTATTTCACCCAGCCGAAAAGCGCCCACGCAGCCAAGGCCGAGCCAGCCAAACCGCCGGTATTCATCAACATGGAATCGTTCACCGTCAACCTGCAGTCGGAAGACTCGGATAAATTCCTGCAGACCGCCTTCACCCTGCAGGTAAAGGATGATGCCCAGGTGGAGCTCATCAAACTGCATTTACCCCAGGTGCGCAGCCGCCTGCTGATGCTGCTTTCCGGCCAGCAAGCCGCGGACATCCTGACCCCGGAAGGAAAGAATAAACTTGCCCAGGAAATCATCGCACAGGTCAACAAACCCTTTGAACCCAAGGCCCCGCCGCAGAGTGTCACCGGCGTGTTCTTCACCTCGTTCGTGATCCAGTAGCATCATGTCGGACAGCTTTCTTTCCCAGGAAGAAGTGGATGCCCTGCTCAAGGGCGTCACCGGCGAGCAGGATGAGGTCCAGGCGCCGGAAGACCCTTCGGCAGTGCGCACCTACAACCTGGCCACCCAGGAACGTATCGTGCGCGGCAGGATGCCGACGCTCGAAATCATCAACGAGCGCTTTGCCAGGCTGTTCCGGATCGGCCTATTCAGTTTCCTGCGGCGCAGCGCCGAAGTGTCGGTGGGTCCGGTGCGGGTTTGCAAGTACAGCGAATTCATCCGCAACCTGATGGTGCCCACCAACCTTAATCTGGTGCAGATGAAACCATTGCGCGGTACCGCGTTGATGGTGCTTGATCCGGGCCTGGTATTCCTGCTGGTAGACAATCTTTTCGGCGGGGATGGACGTTTTCACACGCGTGTCGAGGGCCGAGATTTTACCCAGACCGAGCAGCGCATCATCCAGCGCATCCTGAATATCATTTTTGAAACTTATGCGAAATCCTGGGAGTTCGTGTATCCGGTCGAATTCGAATTCATCCGCTCGGAAATGAATACCCAGTTTGCCAACATCGCCACCCCCAATGAAGTGGTGGTGGCAACCACTTTTACGGTAGAGCTTGGCTCCGCCAGCGGCGAGATGCATTTTTGCACGCCTTACTCGATGATCGAGCCCATCCGCGACCTCCTCACCAGCAGCCTGCAGGGCGAGACGATGGAAGTGGACAGACGCTGGACGCGCCTGATGACGCAACAGATTCAGAGCGCGGAAGTCGAGATCGTCACCGACCTGGGCACCTCGAGGGTGACGCTGGGCGACATCCTGAACATGCAAGTGGGCGACGTGATCCCCTTCGCCATCCCGGAAATCGTCACCGCGAAAGTCGACGACGTTCCGGTGATGGATTGCAGTTACGGAATACTCAACGGCCAGTATGCATTGCGCGTCGAGAAGCTTCTGAGCCAGAGTACAAACGAATCCACTCAAGGAGAACAGCATGGCTGACAATGCAGATACCCAGACAATTGCCGAAGACGACTGGGGCGCGGCCATGGCCGAGCAGGCGGTGGCCGAAACAGAAGCCGCTGCATTGCAGCCCCAGCCTGCGAGCCAGACCATTTTCAAGGACCTCTCCGGCAAAGGCGCCAAGGGCGAAACCCACAACGACATCGACTTCATTCTCGACATTCCAGTCCAGCTCACCGTGGAACTGGGACGCACCAAGATTGCGATCAAAAACCTGCTGCAACTGGCGCAAGGTTCAGTGGTCGAGCTTGACGGACTCGCCGGCGAACCGATGGACGTGCTCGTCAACGGCTGCCTGATCGCACAGGGCGAAGTGGTGGTGGTGAATGATAAGTTCGGCATCCGCCTGACCGACATCATCACGCCTGCTGAACGCATTCGCAAACTCAATAAATGAAACGCATTGCCATTATTCCTGCCGCATGGCTGTGGTTCTCCGCCAACGCCAACGCCGCCATGCAGCCTGGCGTGGCGCCAACCGGCGGTATTTTTCAGGTATTGCTGGGACTGATTCTGGTGCTCGGATTGATGGCCGCCCTGGCCTGGGTGCTCAAGCGCTTCGGCGCCACGCGGGCAGCCGGCGGTGCTGCCATCCGCGTCGTTGGTGGCGTCAGCGTGGGCGGGCGCGAGCGGGTGCTCATCATCGAAGCGGCGGATCAGTGGATTGTCGTGGGCGTGTCTCCCGGGCGTGTGAATGCACTCGCCACCATGCCACGCCAGGAGAATGCCGTGCCCATGGCAGGACCTGCCGCAAAAAACTTCTCCATCTGGCTTAAGCAGACTGTGGAAAAACGCAATGGCCATTAACCGCCTGCACATCCCCGACAACACCATGCAACAGCTTGCTAAAGCCGCCTTGCGGATACTGAAATTCCTGTTGCAACTGATCTTGCTCGGCGCTCCCATGCTGGCGGCTGCAGCAGAACCCGCAGGCCTGCAGGCATTCACCAGCACCCCTACCCCTGGTGGCGGCCAGGCCTACACGCTGAGCCTGCAAACCCTGCTGCTGCTGACCGCGCTTTCCTTCCTGCCCGCCGCCTTGCTGATGATGACCAGTTTCACGCGCATCATCATCGTGCTGTCCTTGCTGCGCCAGGCACTGGGAACACAGTCGGCGCCACCTAACCAGGTGATGGTCGGCCTCGCGCTGTTTCTCACCCTGTTCGTGATGGGCCCGGTTTTTGACAAGATTTACGTGGATGCTTATCAGCCATTGTCGGAGAACAAGATTTCCATGACCCAGGCGCTGGACAAAGGCGTTGCGCCGCTGAAGACTTTCATGCTGAAGCAGACCCGCCAGGCTGATCTGGCGTTGTTCGTGAAGCTCTCCAACAGCCCGGCATTGCAGGGCCCCGAAGACGTGCCGTTGCGCGTGCTCATTCCCGCTTTCGTCACCAGCGAATTGAAAACCGCTTTCCAGATCGGTTTTGCCATCTTCATTCCATTCTTGATCATCGACATGGTGGTGGCCAGCGTGCTCATGTCCATGGGCATGATGATGGTGTCGCCTGCGATCGTCGCACTACCGTTCAAGCTGATGCTGTTCGTCCTGGTGGACGGCTGGCAGCTGCTGCTCGGCTCGCTCGCCCAAAGTTTTTACTGAGGATTTATCCATGACTCCGGAAAGCGTCATGACCCTTGGCCACCGCGCCATGGAAGTCACCCTGATGGTAGCCGCACCCATGTTGCTGGTGGCGCTCGTCATCGGTCTGATCATAAGCATTTTCCAGGCAGCGACGCAGATCAACGAAATGACCCTGTCGTTCATTCCCAAACTGGTGGGCATTTTTCTGGCGCTGGTAGTGGCGGGGCCGTGGATGCTGTCGGTCATGCTCGATTACATGCGCGAAATCTTCACCAGCATACCGACCCTAGCGGGATAAATGGAAAGGCAAAAGGCAAAAATTAAAAGGCAACAATAAGAACCTGGAAGTGCGCGATTTTACTTTTAACTTTTGCCTTCTAATCAATGATTACCCTTACCAGTGCCGAGCTGAATACCTGGATTGCCGCACTGCTGTGGCCGCTTACCCGGATCCTCGGGCTGATTGCAGTGGCCCCTGTGTTTGGCAATAGTATTGTGCCGGTACAGGTCAAAATCGGTCTCGGCGTCATGCTCGCGCTGATCGTGGCACCCACCATCCCGACATTGCCAGCCATCGACCCGATGTCCCTCCCGGGCCTGCTGATTCTGGTGCAACAGTTGATTATCGGCCTCGGCATGGGTTTCGCGATGCGCATCATTTTTTCCGCCGTGGAAATGGCCGGGACAATCACCGGCATGACCATGGGGCTGAGTTTTGCAAGCTTCTTTGATCCGCAATCGCAGGGACAATCCAATGCCATCAGCCAGTTTCTGGTGCTGCTGGCAACGCTGGCTTTTCTGGCAGTCAATGGTCACCTGCTCCTGCTGTCGGCGCTGGCGCACAGCTTCTCAGCCCTGCCCATTTCCGCTTCACCCCTCGGGGGTCAGATGTTCAGACAGATCGCGAACTGGGGAGGAGTGATTTTCAGCGCAGGTGTCCAGCTCTCGCTGCCCATGGTGGCAGCTTTGCTCATCACCAATATCGCGCTGGGCATACTGACGCGCGCCGCCCCGCAACTCAATCTGTTCGGTATCGGATTTCCGATCACGCTGACCGTCGGCTTTGTCGTCATCGGTTTCGCCTTGCCCTATCTGGCCACCCCGCTGGAGCGCCTGTTTCAGCAAGGCATCGAGATGACCGGGCAGATGCTGGCAGCGGCATCCGGGACGCACTGACTGACCGCCATCCAGGTAAACCTGGTTAAAACAATTCGATGTCACCCTGGGAAGGCACCACGCTGGTCAGCATGCCTTCCTGCAGCAGTTTTTCATAGGCGCACACCTGGTTGCGTCCGTTTTCTTTTGCGTAATAGAGTGCCTGGTCCGCCTGTCCGATGATGGTGGTCGGCAAGTCCTGTCCATTGATGCTTACCGCGCCGACACTGGCCGTGACATTGCCTACCTGGGGGAAATGATAGGCCTCTACTGCCTTTCTGAAACGTTCCAGAACGGTCAGCCCCGTGGTCAGATCGACATCCTTGAGGATCACCACAAACTCCTCCCCACCATAGCGGAAAAGCTGATCGTCATCGCGAAAGGTTCGGCTCATGATCTGCGCAAACAGCAACAACACTTCGTCGCCGTACAGATGGCCGAACTGGTCATTTACCTTCTTGAAGTGATCGATATCCAGAATGGCCAGGCAACATTGCATTACTTCATTGTCCGATGTGCGACGATGGCCTGCACGGTGCGCTGACATGATTGCCATGATGCGCTCGTCAAAGGTTTTCCGGTTCAACAAACCGGTCAGGGTATCGTGCTCGTTATCGTTGATGAGCTGCAGATAATTTTGATAAATGCGCAGAAAGCTGGCTGCTACTTCCTGGTCTTTTTCCACGAAAGCATCACTTCTGACGGTCAGGAATCCGGCGATGCCGTTCACACCGGCTATCGGATGGATCACCCTCACGCCGGTCCCGTCTTCATCAGTGGATACAAGTTGTTGTTGCGTGGTGAAACACTGCATCAAGTCGGGATCGTCTTCGACACAACACGGAATGATGTGCTTTTCTGTTTCCGGCACACGGCTTCGCTGGGCAGACTCGGCATCGACAAGCAGCTTGAGCATTTGCCTGCCGGATTCCACGGATATTTCAAACAACATGATTTGACTTGCCGGGATCAGTTCTTGCAAGGTCTTGATCAGACAGGTTTCCAGCGAATGCTGGTCACGCAGTGAAGTCAACCTGACCACGGATTCAAGCAGATGCGAAGTATTATATTCTGTCATGCGTCGCACTCCATGAGCCACCAGGAATTACTGGAAATCGTCCAGAATTTTCCTTGATTACAAGTCCATTTTTTGCGCCCAGGCGAGTGCTGACAGGTGTTTCTGACTGACTTGGGCGCCATCAATCTGCAGAGAGGCAGCCAGCCTTCCTGCACACCCGGCACCCCGTTCGCAGGCTTCAGCCAGGGCCAGAAAGTCACCATATATCCCTTCACGTGCCAGTAAAGCCTGCGACATCGCTTCCGGCAGCTGAATCTTGTCCAGCACCTCTTCCATCGGTATGCCCAGCAGCCGGTCCAGCAGGGAAAACAAACCCGCAACAAAGAGATTCTCCGTCTCGGCCTTGGGCAAAAAAGTATCGCCAAGCAGCTCAGTCAAGCGACCACGGGTAATGGCTGTCCGCATCAACAACTGGGCGGATTTGCTGGTGCCTGCAGTCGCCAGAAGCAATGAAAGCCAGCGATAAAGCGGGGTGTAGCCAAGCACCTGGACCGCATGCCGCAGTGACTCTATCTCGCAACCAAGACCGAATCCCGCCGAGTTGATATAGCGCAATAATTTGTAGGAAACGACCGGGTCGCGTTTTAGCACCAGCTCGATCTGGCGCACATCCGCGTTCTTTCTGACCATTTCCAGCAGCTGCACAATCAACACCTGTGAGGTGTTCAAGCCTTTGGATGCGCTGTCCGGCCGGGGCATCAGCTGGAAAGGCCCGGCCAGCAAATCGAAGCCAAGCGATACGCAGGCGTCATAGTCATGCCAGCTGGCGATGTGCCGCGCCACCTTGTGTACCGGCAAGTGTTTGATCAAGGCATATTGCCTGGCCTGCATGGCGAAATCGGTCTTGCTGATGGATATCTCGATATGGGTAGCGAGAGGTAAGAGCGCCTTGTCCGGTTCTGTCAACCCCGACCAGCGCAGTGCGATGCCGAAACCTTGCTTACGCAGTAGCTGTAGCGCGGCAACGGAGCCGGCATCCGCACATTCGCTCGCGTTTATCGCGAGCACAATATTCCTCGCCGGCAGGGCTGCGAGCACATCCGCCAAAAGGAGTGCAGGGGTGGCTTCCAGGAACAGAACATGATCACCGAGGCGCCAACCTGCCTGCTCATTATTGATTGCTTCGGCAATCAGGCCAGTCAGCACTGTGGGGTTCGCTACATCCGACCGGCAGGCATCAATCTCGGCCTGTTGCCAGGCAAGCGCGTATCCGATAGCTCGCTGCTGCGCATCCAGCAGCGGCTCGCGCACGACGACATTCATTTCAGGCATGGGTTTGTAAACATTGTAATGGGTAGTGGAAACACTCTGGCGAGGCGCAGCCCCGTTTCGAGCCTGGCTAAAACGACAATTTAACCACGGGGAAACAATAAAGCAAAAGACAAAATCCGGGACACCTCACGGTGCCTGATTTTTACCTTTCCATTTTGCCTTTCTCTTACCTTGCTTTCCCCATGCACCCCGCGCTTCCCGGGGCCTCCAAGGTCAAATGGCCGTCCTTGAATTTATTCAAAACCCGAGACTGTCCAGCAGGTCGTCCACCTGCCCCTGGTCAGCGACCACCTCGCTACTGCCCGCAGGATTGATCTGCGGGCCATTGAGCAGACCATTGCCAGCGTCACGCCGCACTTCCGCGGAGGCGGGCGCATAGTCGATGAGGAGCTGCACGAGCTGCTGCTCCAGGTGGTGCGCAAGGTCGGTCACCTTGCGGATAACCTGACCGGTAAGGTCCTGAAAATCCTGCGCCATCATGATATCCAGGAGTTGTTGCTTGGTTGCGCTGGTGTCGTGGCGCATGTCAGCCAGACACTGCATGGTGAGCGTGGCCATATCGCGGTAATCCGCCTCAGAGAAAGGCGCCTGCAGAACCGCTTGCCAGCCATCCAGGACTTCGCTGGCGCCCGCATCTATCCTCTCCTGCAAGGGTATTGCGGTATCGGTGGCATTCAGCACCCGCTGCGCAGCCTGTTCGGTCATGCGTGCGACATAGTTCAGACGTTCCCTGACATCGGGAATGTCATGCGCCGCCTTTTCCAGAACCTTGTCGAAACCGAGTTCACGCAGGCTATCGTGCAGACTGCGCGTCATCTGGCCAATACGCGCCATGACCTCGTCATGCTGGCTGGAATCGGGATGGACGGATTGGCAAGCGATAGTATCCGTCGCCACATTCGGGAGCGGTGTATTCACATCAGGCTCCCACTTTTTCAAGTTTCTCGAAAATCTTGGCGAGTTTCTCGTCGAGTGTAGCGGCGGTGAAAGGCTTGACTACGTAGCCATTGGCGCCGGCCTGCGCCGCTGCGATAATGTTTTCCTTTTTCGCTTCTGCGGTGACCATCAGCACTGGCAGCTTTGCCAGCGCCGAATCTGCACGGATTTCCTTCAGCATGGTAAGCCCATCCATGTTGGGCATATTCCAGTCGGATACGACGAAATCGAAATTGCCTGCCCTCAATTTGGACAGCCCATCAACCCCGTCTTCCGCCTCTTCAACATTGGAATAGCCCAGCTCTTTGAGCAGGTTGCGCACAATGCGGCGCATGGTTGAAAAATCGTCAACCACCAGGAATTTGGTATTCGGATCAGCCATGAATCACTCCATCTTTACGTTAACTTCATTGTTTGTATTATCGGCTGTACGACGTCGAACTTGAACGACAGATTAAACTGGAAACACCGTGCCAGAAAGGGTTCAGACCCGCAATGCGCGATTGGCATGAGCCGCGAAATACGCCAGCACACTCCGTGGCAGTTGATTCAGGGGGCCCACCTCATGCGTGGCGCCGACAGCAATTGCTTCCCGGGGCATGCCAAACACGACGCAGCTAGCCTCATCCTGGGCAAAGTTGTATGCGCCGGCATTCTTCATTTCCAGCATTCCTGCTGCGCCATCCTTGCCCATGCCGGTGAGGATGACACCCACCGCGTTCTTGCCGGCGCTGATTGCTGCGGATCTGAACAGGACATCCACCGAAGGTCTGTGTCGGTTCACCGGCGGCCCCTGATCGAGCTTGGTCATGTAATTCGCGCCACTGCGCGCAAGCAGCAAATGGGAATGCCCCGGTGCGAGGTAGGCATGGCCCGGCAGTATCCGTTCGCCCTCTTCGGCCTCTTTGACAGAGATTTTGCACAGTTTGTCGAGCCGGTTTGCAAATGACCTGGTGAATCCCTCCGGCATATGCTGGGCGATCAGGATGCCAGGGCAGTCCGAGGGCATCTGCATGAGGAATTCCCTGATAGCCTCTGTACCGCCGGTAGATGCGCCGATAATGATCAGTTTTTCACTGCTGGTGAACGGATTGCGGATGGGTGCCAGCGACTCTCCATGACTGCCGTGTGCACCAGCAACAAGCTGACGTGGTTTGATCTTTGCCCTCGATGCAGTGCGGATTTTTTCCGCAATCAACTCCGTATATTCCAGCATACCGCTCTGGATGGACATCTTCGGCTTGGTCACGAAATCCACAGCACCCAGTTCCAGCGCATGCAGGGTAATTTCCGACCCGTTTTCGGTCAGTGACGACACCATGACCACAGGCATGGGCCGCAGCCGCATGAGTTTTTCGAGGAAATCCAGACCATCCATTTTCGGCATTTCCACGTCCAGCGTGAGCACATCGGGATTGGTCTGTTTTATCAGATCACGCGCGACAATCGGGTCCGGCGCCACGCCCACCACTTCCATATCCCACTGGCTATTGATGATCTCGCTCATGACGCTGCGGATCAGCGCCGAATCATCCACAATCAGAACTTTTATTTTCATGTTGTCCGCTTTCCGGGCATCGCCCTCGCGCGTTGATGCCTGGCTGTTAGAAAAGATCGATCTCGCCACCCACTGGGGTGGATTTGAGCCGGCTTGCGTAATCCTGCTCCCGCTTCACCAGCGTGTAGTTGTTGAGCTGCTTGAGTTTCTTGACCAGAACCTTGCCGGTGCGCGGGAAAAAATACACTTTGCGCGGGTGGATATCGTTCAGATCCTCGGCCATGACCCGCACGTTTTCTGCGCGCAGGTAGTCGAGCACGAATTGGGCGTTACGTTCACCCACGTTGATGGTGGTAAAACCGCGCAGCACGTTGCCTCCGCCAAACACCTTTGCCTCCAGGTTTTCGCGTCGCGCGCCCGCCTTGAGCAGCTGATTAATGAGTACCTCCATGGCATAGGCGCCATAACGCATCGATGCAGACAACGGACTGTCCACGTCATTCCCGCTATCCGGTAACATGAAATGGTTCATGCCGCCAACACCCGAGACACGATCACGAATGCACGCCGCCACACAGGATCCCAGCACAGTGACAATCAGCATCTCCTTGCCGGTAAAGTAATATTCACCCGGCAATATCTTGGCGGCCTCACAACCAAACGTCCGGTCAAAGTAAATATTGGTTGCAATGCGCTCTTCGATTGCAGGGTTCATGCGTCGCTACTCATGCCTGATGCGCCGCGACGCTGATCCAGCTCGTATACCGTCTTGCCGCGCAGCCTGAACGCATCGGATGCATACAGGAAGTTTTCGGAGTGTCCGGCAAACAGCAGCCCTTGCGGTTTCATCAAGGGTGCGAACCGGCCCAGAATTTTCCCCTGCGTGGGCTTATCGAAATAGATCATCACGTTGCGGCAGAATATGGCATCAAATGGGCCAGCTATCGGCCAGTCGTTTCCCAGCAGGTTAAGCTGTTTGAATGATACCAGCTGGCGAAGTTCAGGGCGCACCCGTACCAGGCCTGCCCGATCGCCTTTACCTTTCTGGAAAAATCGCTTGGCGCGGTCTTGAGGCATTTTATCCAGGCGATCGAGCGCATAGACACCTTTTTCCGCCGTGTCGAGTACGTTGGTATCGATATCCGTGGCAACGATAGTGACAGGCGGGCTAAGCGTCCCGAATGCTTCACATAAGGTCATGGCAATCGAATAGGGTTCTTCGCCAGTCGAACTGGCCGAACACCAGACCGCCAGCGGCTCCTTCATCTTGCGCATGTGCTCTGCAAGAATCGGGAAATGATGCGCTTCGCGAAAGAACGCCGTCAGGTTGGTGGTCAGGGCATTGGTGAACGCCGTCCATTCGTCGGTGCCTCGCCCGCTTTCCAGCGCATCGAGGTATTCCGTGAAAGAGCTCATTCCCTTTGCCCGCAGGCGTCGCGCCAGACGGCTGTAGACCATTTCCTGCTTGCTTTCGCTAAGCGAGATGCCGGCTTGCCGGTAAATCAGCGCACGCACTCTGGCAAAGTCACGCGGCGTGAATTCGAATATCTTGTCGGGATCCGATTTATTCTGCAGTGCAGCCTTCATGCTGAGGTTCCTTAACGCCCGGTTGCACCGGGCGACTATTTATCAGGGAATCCGACCAAGCGCGAACGCCAGCCTGATATCAACATATGCAGAGAATCACCAACGATGACCCAGACATCGCATTCCGGTTAAAACTCTTCCCACTCCTCGCTGCTGCTCCTGCTCCCGCTCCCGCCGACAGCCAGCTTCCTGGGCTGGGCGGCCATTCTGGCGGACGCTGTTTTGGGCTTGGGTTTGACCTGGTCGTGCAACACCGGAATGTCCATCTGCCGG
>DATKUZ010000017.1:0-73078 GCA_035530335.1 Sulfuriferula sp.
AGCTTCGCACGACAAACCGGACAAAACTGCGTCGCCTGTCATGCGGGCGGACAATTTCCCGAACTTACCCCCTACGGGCGCCTGTTCAAGCTTACCGGCTATACCATCGGCCAGCGTGAGCTGCCGCTTGCAGCAATGGCGGTGCTGACATCCAACAAGGTGAAGGTAAAAACCCCCGGCACCACCGGACATGCAGATGACGGCAAGCCCATCTTCAACACCGCCAGCCTGTTCATTGCGGGAAAGATCTCCGACAAAGTGGGCGGCTTCGCCCAGATCACTTATGAAAATTACACGGGCGATAATGCAGGTGACTCGGGCCATACCGGCTCGGACAACCTGGACCTGCGTTACGCCGATCGCCTGATCGACGCCAACAGCGACCTGATCTACGGCCTCACCCTGCACAACAACCCCGGCGTACAGGACGTGTGGAACAGCACCCCGGCCTGGGGCTACGGCGTGGTGCCCGGGAGTACCGGCGCGGGAGACGGGGCAACGCCGATGCTGGACGGCGCTCTAGGCCAGCAAGTGGCGGGAATGGGCGCCTATGCCTACTGGAACAAGACGGTGTATGCAGAGCTCACCGGCTACCGCACCGGCGATGGCATCTTCTCCTTCATGACCCAGGGTAATGGTAGCCAGATCAACATCAAGGGCACCAATCCCTACGCCCGTCTGGCGCTGACGCACGAATGGGGCCCCCACAATGTGATGGTCGGCCTGTCCCACCTCGACGTCCAGCAATACACGGATACGACCAGCCACTCCGGCCCGACCGACCACTACCGCGACACCGGCATCGACTTCCAGTACCAGTACCTGCTCGACCCCTACACGGTCACCGCAACCGTCACCCGCATCCACGAAAACATCGACTACGGTACGATCGGGACGGACCCGGCTACCGTCAACTCACTGAGAGCCAAGACCTCCTTCACTTACCAGGCGAAATACGGCGCCACCCTGTCCTACTTCAACCTCTCCAATACACTGGGCGCCGATTCCAGGGGCTGGACGCCCGAGATCTTCTGGACCCCCGTGCAATATGTGCGAACCGGTGTGCAATACACCATGTTCAGCAAGGATGAGGCCGCGGCCAACCCCAAAGCCAGCGACAACAACACGCTTCTCTTCTATGTCTGGGGCGCGTACTGACCAGCCGGTTTCAATAACCTGATGCGCGCGCCGGCATGGCGGCGCACACCCGACATGAACGATGGAATATTCGGAGATTGAATAATGAAAACTGCCACACTCACCCTGGTACTGGCCCTGGCCGCAATCGCTGCGGGCTGCACGACGACGGAAAACTCCTCCCGCAATCTGGGCGACCCCAGCGTCCATGGCAAGACGCTGGCCGAGCAGGTGTGCTCGGATTGCCATGGCATCACCGGCGATTCGATTAACCCCACCTTCCCCCGGTTGGCCGGACAGCAGGAATGGTACCTGATCTCGGAGTTGAAGGAATTCCGGGGCCATAACCGCCTGGACCCGGAGGGGTTCGAGTATATGTGGGGCATCTCCAGGAGCCTGACAGACGCGCAGATCAAGGAACTGGCCGACTATTATTCCAAACAGAAACCGGGTGCCAGCGACCGGCCGAAAAATACCCAGCTGGAGAACGCAGGCAAAGTGATTTTTACTAACGGCATCTCCAGCGAGGGGGTTCCGGCCTGTGCGGTTTGCCATGGTGCGGAAGGTGCCGGCAGCGGACAGTTCCCGCGCATTGCGGGGCAGCATGCCGACTATATCCTCAAGCAATTGAATGTGTTTCAGCGATCCTCTGAGGAGCGCGCCGATGCGTCAGCCATGAAGGTGGTCGCCCACAACCTCAAGCCGGCGGAGATTGAGGCGGTGGCTGCCTATGTCTCTACCATTGCATCAAAATAGCCGCCTATGTTGTACATCAAGCGCCGCTGACTGATTTTTCCACCAGCAGCGTATGCAGCCGGCGGCTGTCTGCGCGCAGCACGTGAAACTTGAGGCCGTCGAATTCGATTTCATCGCCACGCTTGGGCAGGTGGCCGAACTGGCTCACCACCAGGCCGCCGACGGTATCGAATTCCTCGTCGGAAAACTGGGTGCCCAGCACCGCATTAAAATCGGCAATTTCGGTCACTGCCTTGACCCGGTAGCGCCCGGCCTTGTCGCGGATGACATTGTCTTCGGTTTCGTCGAAATCGTATTCGTCCTCGATGTCGCCGACGATTTGTTCGAGCACGTCTTCAATGGTGACCAGTCCGGCGACACCGCCGTATTCATCCACGACGATGGCGATATGGTTGCGGCTGGCGCGGAATTCCTTGAGTAGCACGTTAAGGCGCTTGGATTCCGGGATGAACACGGCCGGGCGCAGCATTTCGCGCACGTTGAATTCCTCGCCCGCGTTATAGCGCAACAAGTCCTTGGCGAGCAGAATGCCGATGACGTCATCCTTGTTTTTATCGATTACCGGAAAGCGCGAGTGCGCGGTTTCGATCACATAGGGAATGAATAGCTCGGGGGTATCGTTAATGTCCACCATGTCCATTTGCGCGCGCGGGATCATGATGTCGCGCACCTGGATTTCCGACACCTGCAGCACGCCTTCGATCATCGACAGGGCATCGGCATCGAACAGGTTGTGCTGATAGGCGCTGTGCAGTATCTCTACCAGCTCGCCGCGGCTTTCCGGCTCGCGCGAGAGAAATGCGCCAAGACGCTCTAGCCAGCTGGATTTGGCGGGTTCTTCCATGTTAAGTCTGCTCCATTTCTAAATAAGGATCGGCAAAGCCCAGTCCGGTGATGATTTCAGTCTCGCGCGCCTCCATGGCCTGCGCGTCGGCATGGTTTTCATGATCCATGCCGTGCAGGTGCAGTACGCCGTGGACGATCAGGTGCGCATAGTGGGCGATAGCGGATTTGCCTTGCTGTAGCGCTTCACGACTCACTACAGGGGCGCACAGAACCAGATCGCCGCTGATCACCGGGGTTGAGGCATACACGAACGACAAAACGTTGGTAGCATAGTCGCGGCTGCGGTAGTCGCGATTGAGTGCGCGGCCTTCCTGCTCATTGACCAGACGGATGGTGATTTCGGCATCGCGTTCCAGTGCGGCGCGCGCAAAGCGCATGATCTGGGCGCGACTGGGCGCATCGGCTGCACGAACCGCGCGTTGCACGGACAGCGCAAGACGCGGCCGCGCCGGTCGACTTCGGGGTGAGGGTTCAGCGGGTTTGGTCGCGCTTTTCATAAGCATCGACGATGCGCGCTACCAGTGGATGGCGCACGACGTCTTCCGACAGAAACTGGGTGAAGGCAATGCCGCGCACCTCGTGCAGCACTTCGCTGGCGTCGACCAGGCCGCTTTTCTGATGCCGCGCCAGATCGACCTGCGTCACGTCACCGGTGATGACCGCCTTGGAGCCAAAACCAATACGGGTAAGGAACATTTTCATTTGTTCGGGGGTGGTATTTTGCGCCTCGTCCAGGATGATAAAGGCCTGGTTCAAGGTGCGCCCGCGCATGTAGGCCAGCGGTGCGATTTCGATGGTGTTGCGTTCAAATAACTTACCCACTTTATCATAGCCCAACAGATCGTATAGCGCATCGTACAGCGGGCGCAAATACGGGTCTATCTTCTGCGCCAGATCACCGGGCAGGAAGCCCAGACGCTCACCAGCTTCCACCGCCGGCCGTGTCAGCACAATGCGTTTGACGGTGTCGCGCTCCAGCGCATCCACCGCACTGGCGACAGCCAGATAAGTTTTGCCGGTGCCCGCAGGCCCGACGCCAAAAGTGATGTCATGCGCCTGAATTTGGCTCAGATATTCGGTCTGGCGTGGTGTGCGGCCTCTGAGATCGGCACGCCGTGTCATCAATACCGGGACGCTGCCTGGCGTTGGACTGGTGGTGCTCTGGTGCGCGACTTCGACTAAAGCCAACTGGATGTCGTCCACACTGATCGGTTCGCGTGCCTTGAGATAAAACGCTTCCATCAACCGGGCGGCAAGCCGTGTCCGTGCTGTTTTTCCGGTAATGCGAAAGTGCTCGCCGCGGCGTGTGATCACGACGTCGAGGCCAGTTTCGATCTGACGAAGATTTTCTTCCAGCACGCCGCACAGATTGGCCAGCCGGGTGTTGTCTACAGGAGCGAAGGCGATTTCCATTAATGTGTAACCATTTCACCGCGCAGCGAATGCGGTTCCGCGCCGGTGATGATAACTTCGGCAAAATGCCCGATCAGGCGTGGATGGCCGAGGAAGTTGACCACGCGATTATTGTCGGTGCGCCCGGCCAGTTCACTGGCATTCTTTTTCGACACGCGATCCACCAACACGCGCTGGCGGCTGCCCACCATGCGCTGGCTGATGGCCTGCGCATTGGCTTCAATACGTTGTTGCAGCCGCACCAGGCGCGCCTGTTTGACGGCATGCGGTACATCATCAAACAGTTCGGCAGCCGGTGTGCCGGGACGTTTACTATAGATGAAACTGAACGAGTTATCGAAACCTGCATCCTCAATCAATTGCATCGTGGCCTCGAAATCGGCATCGGTTTCGCCTGGAAATCCGATAATGAAATCCGATGACAGCGCAATGTCCGGGCGTGCCTGGCGCAGGCGACGGATGATGGATTTGTACTCCAGTACGGTGTAACCCCGTTTCATTGCCGCCAGGATGCGGTCAGAACCGGCTTGTACCGGCAGGTGCAGATGCGAAACCAGCTTGGGTAGGCGCGTATAGGCATCGATCAGGCGCGCGGTGAATTCGCGTGGGTGGCTGGTGGTATAACGGATGCGTTCGATACCGGGGATATCGTGGACATATTCGAGCAGCAGGGCGAAATCAGACATGTCGCCATCCCTCATCGCACCCTGATAGGCGTTCACATTCTGTCCCAGCAGGTTGACCTCTTTTACACCCTGAGAGGCCAGCCCGGCGATTTCGGCCAATATGTCGTCGAACGGGCGCGATACCTCTTCGCCGCGGGTGTAAGGCACGACGCAAAACGAACAGTATTTAGAGCAGCCTTCCATAATGGATACAAAGGCGCTGGCTCCTGTCGATTCAGTGGACGGCAGATGGTCGAATTTTTCGATTTCGGGGAATGAGATATCCACCTGGGGTTGACCGGTGGCGCGCTTTTGCGCAATTAATGCCGGCAGGCGATGCAGGGTTTGTGGCCCGAACACCACGTCGACATAGGGCGCGCGGGCAATGATGGCAGCGCCTTCCTGGCTTGCCACGCAGCCGCCTACACCGATAATCAGATCAGGATTGGCGTCCTTGAGTTCGCGTACCCGCCCCAGGTCGGAAAATACCTTTTCCTGAGCCTTTTCGCGCACTGAGCAGGTGTTGAACAGAATGACATCCGCATCAGCCGGGTTGTCGGTGGGAGTAAGTCCGTCAGACGCGCGCAACACATCGGCCATCTTGTCCGAGTCGTACTCGTTCATCTGGCAGCCGAAGGTTTTGATGAAGACTTTTTTCACAATGAGCGCCGGGCAGTTATCAGACTGAGGGCGAAGAAATCGGGTGGTGGTGATGGGCGGAGTCGAACCGCCGACCTATGGGTTATGAATCCATCGCTCTAACCATCTGAGCTACATCACCCCATGAAGCAAAGCGCGCAATTATCAGGGTTATGCCCTT
Organism: Sulfuriferula sp.; assembly: GCA_035530335.1. Taxonomy (GTDB): domain Bacteria; phylum Pseudomonadota; class Gammaproteobacteria; order Burkholderiales; family Sulfuriferulaceae; genus Sulfuriferula. The sequence continues at coordinate 5,638 of DATKUZ010000017.1, forward strand.
GTCCTGTCAAGATTGGCGACGGTACGCCCATGTCATCATCGCCACGCCAGCGACGATCATCGGCAACGACAACCATTGTCCCATGCTGAGTCCGAGGCTGAGCAGGCCGAGAAAGTCATCCGGCTCGCGCGTGAATTCGACCAGAAAGCGGAACAGGCCGTAGCCGGTCAGGAAAAGTCCGGACACTGCACCCATGGGCCGTGGTTTGGCGGAATACAGCCAAACGATGATGAACAGTACGATGCCCTCCAGGCCGAATTCGTACAGTTCCGAGGGGTGGCGTGGCACATTGTCCACGGCAGGGAAGATCATTGCCCATGGTACGTCAGTTGGCCGGCCCCACAGCTCGCCGTTGATAAAGTTGCCGATGCGTCCCGCACCTAGCCCGAGCGGCACCAGCGGGGCGATAAAGTCGGTGATGGTGAGCCAGGGCTTGCCTGTGCGTCGCGAGAATAACCACATGGCAAAGATTACGCCGAGAAAGCCGCCATGAAATGACATGCCGCCTTCCCACACATAAAAAATTTCGAGCGGATGCGCCAGGTAGTAGCTGAACTTGTAAAACAGCACGTACCCAAGCCGTCCGCCGAGGACAGTACCGAGTACGCCGTAAAACAAGACATCATCAAGATTCTTGGTGGTCCAGCCGGAATCCGGATGCTGCTTGATCCGCCAGCGTCCGAGCACCAGTACCAGCATGAATGCAGTCAGGTACATCAAACCGTACCAACGAATGTCGAGCGGGCCGATGGAAATAGCGACGGGATTGAACTGGGGATGGATCAGCATAGTGCGTGGTAATGAGCTAAAATTGGCAATTCCGTATTATCGCACTAATCTGAGGTCAACCATGCCCGTCTATCGCTCCCATACTACAACACACGGACGCAACATGGCCGGCGCTCGCGCCTTGTGGCGCGCCACCGGCATGCAGGATGGCGATTTCAGCAAACCCATCATTGCCATCGCCAACTCTTTTACCCAGTTTGTGCCCGGTCACGTGCACCTGAAAGACATGGGCCAGTTGGTGGCGCGCGAGATCGAAGCCGCTGGCGGTGTGGCCAAGGAATTCAACACCATCGCAGTGGACGACGGTATCGCCATGGGGCACGGCGGCATGCTGTATTCGTTGCCGTCGCGCGAACTGATTGCCGATTCGGTGGAGTATATGGTCAACGCCCATTGCGCCGACGCGCTGGTGTGCATTTCCAATTGCGACAAGATTACTCCCGGCATGCTGATGGCGGCAATGCGGCTCAACATTCCGGTGGTGTTCGTTTCCGGGGGGCCGATGGAGTCCGGCAAGGCCACCATCCATGGCAAGGTCGTCAAGCTCGATCTGGTGGATGCGATGGTGTCTGCTGCCGATGCGCGCGAATCCGATGAGGACGTGATGACCATGGAGCGTTCCGCGTGCCCCACCTGCGGTTCGTGTTCCGGCATGTTCACCGCCAACTCGATGAACTGCCTGACCGAGGCGCTGGGACTGTCGCTGCCTGGCAACGGTTCCACGCTGGCGACGCATGCGGACCGCAAGCAATTGTTTTTGCAGGCCGGGCGCCTTATTGTCGATCTGGCAAAACGCCATTATGAGCAGGACGATTATTCGGTGCTGCCGCGTTCCATTGCCACGTTTGAGGCATTCGAAAACGCCATTGCACTCGACATCGCCATGGGTGGTTCCACCAATACCGTGCTGCACCTGCTGGCGTCTGCATTCGAGGGCGGCGTGGCGTTTACCATGAAGGATATCGACCGCATGTCGCGCAAGGTGCCCAATCTGTGCAAAGTGGCGCCGGCCTCGCAGCAATACCATATGGAGGACGTGCACCGCGCCGGCGGTGTGATGGCTATTCTGGGCCAGCTTGACCGCGCTGGACTGTTGCATCGCGACCTGCACACAGTGCACAGCAAGACCATGGCCGAGGCGCTGGAAAAATACGACGTGTCACGGACTGCGGATGAATCCGTGCGTCAGTTTTTCCGCGCCGGGCCGGGCGGCGTGCCGACGCAGGTGGCGTTCAGCCAGGACAAGCGCTGGACTGATCTCGACCTGGACCGCGCCAACGGCTGCATCCGCGACAAGGCGCATGCTTATTCCCAGGACGGCGGCCTGGCTGTTTTGCACGGCAATCTGGCGCTGGATGGTTGCATCGTCAAAACGGCTGGCGTAGACGAAAGCATTCTTAAATTTTCCGGCCCGGCGCGGATTTTTGAATCCCAGGATGCTGCCGTGGAAGCGATTCTCGCTGACCGGGTCCAAGCGGGTGATGTGGTTCTGATCCGCTATGAAGGTCCCAAGGGCGGCCCGGGTATGCAGGAAATGCTGTACCCGACTTCCTACATTAAATCCAAAGGGCTCGGCAAAGTCTGCGCCTTGATTACCGATGGACGGTTTTCGGGGGGTACCTCGGGTTTGAGCATCGGCCATGTGTCGCCCGAAGCGGCTGCGGGCGGCAGCATCGGTCTGGTCGAGGAGGGTGACAGCATAGAAATCGACATCCCCAATCGCAGCATCCATCTGGCCGTGAGCGATGCTGAACTGGCGCGCCGTCGTGCCGAGATGCACGCCAGAGGCGACAAGGCATGGCAGCCGATAAAACGTGACCGGGTCGTGTCAGTGGCGCTGCGCGCCTATGCGGCGCTGACTACGAGTGCCGCCACTGGCGCGGTGCGCGATGTCAGCCAGGTGGAACAGCGCAGCCGCATCGATGTGCAGTGACCATTAATGAAAACCATCCTGATCGCCAACCCCAAGGGCGGCAGCGGTAAAACCACGCTGGCGACCAACATTGCGGGCCATCTGGCTGCAATTGGTCAGCCAGTGCGACTGCTGGATATGGATCGTCAGCAATCGGCCAGTGGCTGGCTGGCGTTGCGATCCGAAGTATTGCCGCCTATCGAACTGTATTCAGATAAGGCTGGCAACAATGTAGCGAATGAAGGCTGGCTGGTGATCGATTCGCCTGCGGGGCTGCATGGCAAAAACCTTGAACGCGCGCTGAAACTGGTGAATCGGGTGGTCGTGCCAATTGCACCCTCGCTGTTCGATATGAGCGCCAGCCAGGACTTTCTGGATGTGTTACAAACCGAAAAAGCGGTGCGCAAAGGCAAGATATTCGTTGGTGTGGTAGGCATGCGTATGGCGCCGCGCACCCGCGCTGCCACGGCACTCGAACAGTTCATAACACAGCTGGATATGCCGATACTGGCCTACCTGCGCGAAGCCCAGTTGTATGTCAACGCTGCCTTCGAGGGAAAGTCGCTGTTCGATCTGCCGCCCTACCTGGCCGAGCGCGAACTGGAGCAATGGCAATATCTACTGTCCTGGCTGGATACCTCGGTTTGATTACAGGCTTTTCCTGGTAGGTTTTGCAAGGTGTGGCACAGCAAATTGTACGGCTTGTTGGCTGGCGCAATTCGGGTAGTATTGCATCACAGATTTTTTTACCCTGTTAAGTAAATGAGGAAAACACAATGAAAGCATGGATGGGGATCGCTACCGCTGCAATCATCGCGCTGGGCGCGGGTCCGGCGCTTGCGGCAGATTCGGGTTTGTCACTGGCGCAGAAAAACGCCTGCATGAGTTGCCACGGCGTGGACAAGAAGATTGTCGGCCCGGCGTACAAAGACGTCGCTGCCAAATACAAGGGTGACAAGGGTGCAGAGGCCAGGCTGATGGAGAAGGTCAAACGCGGCGGTGCGGGCGTGTGGGGTCAGGTGCCGATGCCGCCCAACCCGCAAGTCAATGACGCTGATCTGAAGACGATCGTGAATTGGATACTCAGCCTCTGATCCAGCATGTACTGTGGTACCCCGAGCCGGCTGTCATAGCCGGCTTTTTTCCGCCTGCAGCGCGCGCTGCGAGTTCGTGTGCCTGGCTTATTGCGTTCACGGTTTTTGGTGTTTGTGGTATAAGTTGAAAAAATTTGTGTGACGGAGAACGCGTTGAAATCCCCCGTATTGAACGCATTGCTGGTTGCGGCAATGGCCGCGCTGGCGCTTGGTGGCTGCGGCAAACATGACGGCACCGCCTCTAACATCATCAAGATTGGTTCGGTGGCGCCGCTCACCGGGCCGCAAGCGCATCTGGGCAAGGATAACGAAAACGGCGCACGCCTGGCTGTGGATGAAATCAACGCCGCTGGCCTCACCCTGGGCGGCAAGAAAATGCATATTGACCTGTTGAGCGAAGACGACCAGGCCGATCCAAAAACAGCCACTACCGTTGCGCAAAAACTGGTGGATAGCGGTATTGTCGGCGTCATTGGCCACCTCAATTCAGGTTCCACCATTCCGGCGTCTACCATCTACCACGACGCAGGCATCCCGCAGATATCGCCTTCCGCCACAGCCATTGCGTATACCGCACAGGGTTACAACACCGCGTTCCGCGTGATGACCAATGACGAACAGCAGGGACATGTGCTGGGCCAGTATGCCGTCAACAAACTCGGTGCCAAAAAAATCGCCATCATTGATGACCGCACTGCGTACGGTCAGGGGCTGGCCGATGAATTCGCCAAGGCCGCCAAGGCCGCCGGAGCGGACATTGTCGGGCGCGAATACACCACCGACAAATCCACTGATTTCATGGCAATCCTTACCTCAATCAAGTCCAAAGCCCCCGATCTGGTGTTCTTCGGCGGTATGGATCCGCAAGCCGGTCCAATGGCGAAGCAAATGAAGCAGCTTGGCTTAACGGCACAATTGCTGGGTGGCGATGGCATGCAGACGCCCGAATTCATCAAGCTGGCAGGTGCAGACGCCGAAGGTGCGATTGCCTCCAACCCGGGGCTGACACTTGACGCCATGCCCGGCGGCAAGGCTTTCAGGGAAAAATTCACCGCACGCTTCGGTCCGATCCAGAACTACGCACCGTATGCCTACGATGCAGTGTATGTGATGGTGGAAGCAATGAAACGCGCCGGCTCGTCGGAACCGGCCAAATACCTGCCTGAACTTGCCAAAACCGATTACCAGGGCGTGACCGGAAAAATCCGCTTTGACAGCAAGGGCGATGTGAGCGGCGGCGCGGTGACGCTATACCAAGTCAAGAATGGTGCCTGGCATCCGCTGGAAACCGTATTCAGCGACAAGTAGGCCATTCTTCTTCAGCCCGCAGCATGGATATTTTTGTTCAGCAGTTAATCAATGGCTTGGTGCTGGGCAGCGTGTATGCACTGGTGGCATTGGGTTACACCATGGTTTACGGCATCCTTAGAGTTGATCAATTTCGCTCATGGCGAAGTGACCATGGTAGGTGCCATGGTCGCATTATCGGTTATCTCGGCGCTGGTTGGCAGCGGGGTGGAACTACCCGGCATAGTCATAGCGTTATTGGGATTGTTGGCCGCGATTCCGGCATGCATGGCGCTGGGTTTTACCATTGAACGGCTGGCTTACCGGCCACTACGCAATGCCCCGCGTCTGGCGCCACTGATTACTGCAATCGGGGTTTCCATCGTGTTACAGAATCTCGCCATGCTGATCTGGGGACGGCAGTACATCACTTTCCCGCCCATCCTTCCGCAAGGTCGCCACCAGTTGCTGGGCGCAACTATCACCGACATACAAATCGTTATTCTGATCACTTCGGTCGTACTGATGCTGGCACTCACGCTATTGGTAAAAAGAACGCGTCTGGGGAGAGCCATGCGCGCTACCGCGCAGTCCCCCCAGATTGCCGGTTTGATGGGGGTGAATGCCAATACCGTGATCTCGCTCACCTTTGTAATGGGCTCGGCACTGGCTGCGGTGGCGGGCGTAATGGTGAGTGCCTATTATGGCCTGGCACACTATTACATGGGATTTCTGCTGGGGCTCAAGGCGTTCTCGGCGGCTGTGCTGGGGGGTATCGGCAACCTTGCCGGCGCCATGCTCGGCGGCCTGTTGCTGGGTGTGATCGAGAGTTTGGGCGCAGGTTATATCGGCGACTTCACCGGTGGCTTCCTTGGCAGCAATTATCAGGATGTATTCGCCTTTTTCGTGCTGATTCTGGTGCTGGTGTTTAGACCCTCCGGCCTGCTGGGCGAACGGGTTGGTGAGCGCGCCTGACTTATGTCACGCAGCAAGCGCCAGGTCTGGTTAACATTTATCGCGCTAGGAGCGATGCTGGCCTTGCTGCCCTTTGTGGTGGATTTCGGGCTGGGACGTTACTGGGTGCGCATCATGGATCTGGCCTTGCTGTATGTGATGCTGGCCCTTGGACTGAATATTGTAGTGGGTTACGCCGGGCTGCTCGACCTCGGCTACATTGCCTTCTACGCAGTGGGCGCATATTGCTACGCTTTACTGTCTTCGCCGCAATTTGGTCTGCACTTGCCGTTCTGGGCGGTGCTGCCCATCGGCGCGGCTGTCGCCGGATTGTTCGGCATACTGTTGGGTGCCCCCACGCTGCGTCTGCGTGGCGATTATCTGGCCATTGTGACGCTCGGTTTTGGCGAAATCATTCGCATTTTTCTCAACAATCTCAACGCGCCGGTGAATATCACCAATGGCCCGCAAGGCATTAACCAGATTGATCCGGTGAGCCTGTTGGGCATGTCATTGGGAAAAACCCATCAGCTGTTCGGAATCACCCTGTCTGCGCCGCACCAGTATTACTATCTGTTTTTGCTGCTCACCCTGCTGGTGGTGTTCGTGTCCATGCGTCTGCAGGATTCCCGTATTGGCCGTGCCTGGGCGGCGATCCGCGAAGACGAAGTGGCTGCCGAAGCGATGGGTATCAATGTGCGCAATATCAAGCTGCTGGCGTTTGCCATGGGCGCCACTTTCGGCGGCCTGGCGGGCGGGTTGTTTGCGGGGTTCCAGGGCTTCATCAGCCCGGAGAGCTTCAATCTGATGGAATCGATAATGATCCTGTGCATGATCGTGCTGGGCGGCATGGGCAATATTCCCGGCGTGATCCTGGGTGCGCTGCTGCTCACCATATTGCCCGAAGCGCTGCGCTATACCGGCGACCTGCAGCGCGCATGGCTGGGGCATGTGGTGGTGGATCCATCGGATTTACGCATGCTGCTGTTCGGCATGGCCCTGATCCTGGTCATGCTGTTTCGTCCTGCCGGGTTGTTGCCGTCGCGCCAGCGCAAGCGCGAACTGGTTGCCGAGGGCGACGTCGCGGTGCAGGAGCAGGCCAATGTTTATGATACAAGGCGTTGACTGGCGATGACTGAACTCATCAGACTGGAGCAAATCAGCAAGAATTTTGGGGGGATACACGCGCTCAAAAATGTTTCGCTGCAAGTGCATCAGGGTGAAATACTCGGATTGATTGGTCCCAACGGCGCGGGTAAAACCACGCTGTTCAATATCCTCACCGGGCTGTATACCCCCAGTAGCGGTAATATCGAATTCAAATGCTGCTCCATGCTGGGCATGAAACCGCACCAGGTGCTCAAGCTGGGGATCGCGCGTACTTTCCAGAATATCCGCCTGTTCGCCAACATGACTGCGCTGGAGAACGTCATGGTAGGGCGCCATGCGCGCACCCATGCGGGCGTGATCGGCGCAGTGCTGCGCAACGCCGCCACACGGGCGGAGGAGGCGGCCATTGGGGCGCGCGCGCATCAGCTGCTGGAATGGGCGGGCATTGCCGGCCATGGCCACCTGCTGGCCAAGCATTTGTCATACGGTGATCAGCGCCGCCTGGAAATTGCCCGTGCGCTGGCCACCGATCCCCAGGTGCTGGCGCTGGATGAACCTGCGGCAGGCATGAATCCGGTAGAACGCGATACGCTCCGGCAGCTGATCTGCCGCCTGCGCGACCAGCTCGGTTTGACGGTGCTGGTGATTGAGCATGATGTGAAACTGATCATGAGCCTGTGCGAGCGTATCGCCGTGCTCGATTTTGGCGAGCTCATCGCGCAAGGCACGCCAGACGAGGTGCGTAGCGATAAGCGCGTTATCGCCGCTTATCTCGGCGGGGGCGCGGGGTGAACTTGTTATCCGTCGAAAATCTTGCGGTTGCCTACGGCAACATCAAGGCGGTGCGTGGCGTCAGCCTGAATGTGGATGAGGGTGAGCGGGTGTGCCTGATCGGAGCCAACGGTGCGGGTAAAACCACCTTGCTCAAAGCGATTGCGGGGATGCTGCCGCCGGCCAAGGGGGCCGTGCACTTTGCCGGGCAGTCCATCACGCGCAAACCTTCGTATCAGATTGTACGTTTGGGGCTGGCCATGGTGCCGGAAGGACGTGGCATTTTTTCGCGGCTCACCGTGGCGGAAAACCTGGCCATGGGAGCCTATGCCAGACGTGATGACGCCGCCGTGCGCCAGGAAACCGATGCCTTATACCAGCGTTTCGAACGCCTGGGGGAGCGCCGTAACCAGCCTGCCGGGCAACTCTCCGGCGGCGAGCAGCAAATGCTGGCGATCGGTCGCGCGCTGTTGTCGCGTCCGCGTCTGCTGCTTCTCGACGAGCCCAGCATGGGTCTGGCGCCAATGATGGTGGAAAAGATATTCGACACCTTGCGCGATATTGCCGCGCGCGGCGTCAGTATTTTCCTGGTCGAGCAAAATGCCCGGCTGGCACTGGCCAGCTGTGATCGCGGCTATATCATGGCCAGCGGAAGCATTACCGGTGCAGGTGCGGCGGCTACGCTGATGGAGGATGCAGCGGTGCAGGAGGCGTATTTCGGCGCCTGAAACGATGCATGCCGCGTTCCGTGAGCACGGCATCGAGCGGCACATCCCACGGGTCGTGCGGCAGCTCGCCGTTGATCCGCTGGCACTCGAACGCCACGCCTACCAGATAAGGTTTGCGCCACACCACCCGGCGCCGCAGATAGGCCAAGGTTGTATCGTAAAAGCCGCCACCCATGCCGATGCGGTTGCCGCGGTCGTCGAATCCCACCAGCGGCATAAACAGCAAATCCAGCTGGCGTGCGTGCAGTTGCTGGGTGGTGGTGTTTTCGGGAATGCCGAAGCGGTTGGCTACCCAGGATTGCCCCGCTTGCAGGCGATTGAACCAGAGCATCCTGCCGCGTCCGAATGACAACATCGGCAAATAACACGCGCGTCTTAGTGTCAAGGCGCGGTTGATCAGCGCCAAGGTGCTGATTTCGGCACCGTGCGCGAGGTAGATGCCGATGCGTTGATAGCGCGTCAACAAGCCATGGCGCAGGGCATTGCGTGTCAAATTGACGGCAGCGCGGCGGCGTTCGGTCCGGCCGATAGCGGCGCGGCGCTGGCGCAGAGATTTACGCAGTTCGGATTTGTTCATGAGGGGTGGGGTGCTCCCCGCGATGCCGTCTGGTCGCTATCTTGAACCTGCGGTTCAAGGGGTCGCAGCGCAAGTACTTTAGGCACATTAGCTTGTAACGCGCACACCGGCACCAGAATATAGCCGCAACCAGGTCAAATTTATTGGTTCAAAGAATTCGCGGCCAAGGCGACATCGCAGGGAGCATTAACCGGGTTAGGAAGAAGTGAACAGCTCGTTTTGTTCGGCCATCGCTTCGTCCAGTAGTGCTTCCATGGAACTCATTCTACGCTTGATGGCAGTGATGTCAAAACCCGCGTCCTCCCTTGTAGACAGTAGTTCGTAGGCAATATTCAGCGCCGCCATCACGGCAATCCGCTCAACCCCGATGACCTTGCCCTGTTCGCGTATTTCGCGCATTTTCTTGTCCAGATAAGCCGCTGCGGAGAGTAACGCATCCTGCTCGTCTGCCGGACAGGCGACGCGAAATTCGCGCCCAAGGATGTTGATATCCATACCTTTGCTATCGCGGCTCATGCTTCACCTTCGGGGATTTTTTCCAGCAGCGTTTCTATACGTGTGCGCGCCTGCGCCATGCGCTGTGCAAGTAATTGTTGCTCGCCGGTAGCCGCGGCAATCTGCTGGCGCAGCTTCTGGTTCTCCGTGCGCAGATTCTGGCACAATTGCACCATCTGCTGAATTTTTGACTCGAGGGCGTTAAGTTCACTTTCCATACAGACACTATAATTTGGAAAATTCAGCTGCGTCAACAGCTAACCGAACTAACCGAAAGTAATTTTTAAACAAATGAGCGATACCGGCCAGTTTGTCGACCCCAATGCGGATTTCGACGAAAACAATCCTCTGCGTGATGATGCTGTGCATTATGCAGGCAATACCAAACGTGGCAAAGCGTGTGAACTGGTAGACAACACGGGTTGTGCGCTTGCTCCTGATGAATGCAAGGATATCCTCGGTGGCCTGATCGAAAATGACTTGTTCGGTTTTCATCCCTTTTCCGCCAATGGCGGTGAAACCATCAGCCTGGATCGACGCGAGTCCACTCACGTTCAGGTGGGTGACGAACTGTACCGTCTGATCGTGTTCCGTTACCAGGCACGTATCGAAAACTTCTGATGGCCTACCTGCTCGATTACATCAAGTCACGTTGGGCGCCGAAAGGCAGTGTGGTGACCGCGGGCGTCCCTCCTGAAGCGCGGGTGGAGCAGGTGCCGGTAACGCGTGAACTGGTCGTGCGCCATCTTGCGGCATCCCCCCGCCTTTCCCAGGGCGAGCCGGCAGAAAACGCGATTTTCATGGCATTGTCCGACCCGCTGTTTCTGCAGACCGGCCCGCGCGCGCTGGCGCAGCAACTCATTGCGGCTGGGTTCGGCGCCGAGCTGGAGCCACTGGTGAAGCTGCTTACCGTGCTGACGCAAGAAGTTACCCGTTGCATGTACATTGATGCGGCCAGCCAGCGTCCGGAAGCCATCGGCATTCGTCTGTTTCCGCTTCACGCCACCGCGGATCCGGTCATTCAGGCGCTGTGCACAGCCAATGCCCATGGGCTGGGCTCAGGCGTCTATCCTTTTGCCGCGGTGCCCGACAATCCCACGCCCGGGCAACCATGTGCTTTCTATATCCGTGTCGTCACGCAGAATTAGTCACTTAGGCGCCGTTCCGCTATAATCTGCGGCCTTGTCAGGTGCCGCGCGGTCTTCCGGCTGCGCAGTTAAACGGGAAACTGGTGCAATACCAGTGCTGCCCCCGCAACGGTAAGCGAGTGTGGGCGCGTCATCACTGCCACTGTGCGAAATGCATGGGAAGGCGACGCGCCAAATCTTGCGAGCCCGGATACCGGCCTGTCAGACCATCCGAAACATCGCGGGGAGGCGGTGTGGCCGGGAACGTCCTGTGCGCCTTGTGCGCTTTCGCGCCTGCCTGCTTTCTCCGATGTTTCCTTTTATCCGCTGCAAGCGGGGACCCTTGCGAATTTGAGGAATCATCATGCACGCACGTTTTGCCCTGAGCGCGATTGCGCTCGCCCTTTCTTCTGCCACACAGGCGGCAAACCCTACTTATGCGCTCGACGACATCGTGGTCACCGCCACACGTACGCCGTTACCGGAGCGAGAGGTGATTGGTGACATCACCGTCATCACCCCGGAACAAATCCGCGATGCTGGGCAGACTACATTGGTCGAGTTGCTGCAGGGGCAGCCAGGTTTGGAAATCACCCAGAATGGTGGCGCTGGCGCCTTGGCGTCAGTTCGCATTCGCGGCGGCAACAGCGGTTATACGCTGGTGCTGGTGGACGGCCTGCGTGTCGGCTCGGTCACTGCGGGGACGACGCCGCTGGAAAATATTTCGCTGGATCAGATTGACCACATTGAAATCCTGCGCGGACCCGCCAGCAGCCTGTACGGTGCGGATGCGGTAAGCGGCGTGATCCAGATTTTCACCAAGCGAGGCAAGGGCGCACCCCACCTGAGCACGGCGCTCGGGCTGGGCAGCTATGGCACGGTGAATGGCCGCGTGGGTTATTCGGGACAAGTGGGGGCGACGCGCTTCAACCTGGGAATGGGTTATGACAAAACAAACGGCGGCTTTTCGGCCGCGCGCCCAGGCACGTTTGGCTACGTGGCGGATGATGACGGCGACCGCAAGCGTAGTGCCAGCTTGAGTCTGGAACATGCCTTGAATGCCGATCATAGTATCGGTCTGACCGGTTTTTATAATTATGATCGGGTGCAATACGACGCAGGCACGGCCAACGATTATGCCAATAATCAGGTCAATGGTTTGTCTGCCTACTGGAAAGCTCGGCTGGCGTCGGCTTGGAGCAGCCGCCTGTTGATCGGTCAGGGTCAAAATCACACCCAGGATTTCGGTGGCTACCCTGGTAAATTCGATACCAATCAGACCCAGTATCAATGGCAAAACGATTTCGCGCTACCACTTGGCCTGTTGTCCGCCAGCCTGGAACGTAACGAGCAAAAAGTGGATGCATCGACCAGTTATACGCGTACCAAGCGTACCGTGAACGCGGCCCAGCTGGGTTATTCGGCACGCCTGGGTGCGCACAGTGTGCAAGCCTCGCTGCGCCATGATGATTACAACGATTTCGGTGGCCATACGACCGGTACGCTGGGCTATGCTTACCACATCAATCCGCTATGGCAACTCAACGCAAACGCAGGCACCGCATTCAAGGCGCCCACCTTCAACGATATGTATTACCCGCTGTCGTTTGGCTATCAGGGCAACCCTGACCTCCAGCCCGAGCAATCGCGCCAGGCTGAAGTGGGTGCGCGCTACCATAGTGGCGTCAACCAGTTTGGCGTAACGTTGTTTGAAAACCGGGTCAAAGACCTGATTGTCATCAATAGCAACTTTACTACGGTAACCAACGTTGCCGAAGCACGCATTCGCGGCCTGGAACTCACTGGTGCGACGCGACTAGCCGGGGTCACTGTCAAAGCCAGCTTCGATTGGCAAAATCCACAGGACCGTGCCACCGGCAATGTGCTGACCTATCGAGCGCGCCGCCACGGCACGCTCGACCTGGGCAAGTCGTTTGGCAAGCTGGAATTGGGCGCGCAAGTTATCGCCTCGGACAAGCGTTATATTGACGCGGCCAATACCCACAGCCTCGGCGGTTATACTCTGTTCAATCTGCGTGCACGTTATAAGCTGGCGCCGGAATGGGGTGTGCTGGCGCGCGTCAACAACGTACTCGATAAGAATTACCAGTTGGTCGATGGCTACAACACGCCGGGGATCAACGCTTTTGTCGGTGTGGAGTACAATCCGCGTTAATTGTTAAAGGAGTTCGCATCATGTCGTTGTCATTCAAACACCGTTTGTGGATACTCGCCGCGCTGGCTGCGGTCATGGCGGCCACGCGCATGAGTCACTTCGGCACGGCCGCGCTGCTGCCCGACGCAAGTCTGGCGGTATTTTTGCTGGCGGGTGTGATGGGGCTGTCGTTCAGCTGTTTTGGCCTGCTCATGGCGGCGGCATTTGGCATCGACGTGATCTCCGCGCAAACCGCCACAGAAGCGGGATGGTGCATGACGCCCGCCTACTTCGGGCTGATTCCTACCTATGCGCTATTGTGGGGCGCGGGGCGCTGGCTGGCACGACGGCATGCTGATTTCCCCGCTGCTATCAGCGCGGCTGTGGCGCTGTCTGCGGTGGCGGCGGCGTTTGTCGTGTCCAATGCGTTCTGGTATGCCTTGTCCGGCACCTTGGGCGGTATGGGCGTGAGTTCGTTTGCGCTGGCTGTGGCCAAATATTTCCCTCCCTATCTGGGTAGCGCTGCGCTGTATCTGGCGCCGGCCTGGCTGGCCTATCGCTTGACGCACACCCGGCACGCCGCCACCCACTAAGCGCCATTCCTGCTGTAAGCACTGCGGGCTGGCAAATTTTTGCCAGCCCGCAGTGCTTTGTCGGTGTGCTGTCACACGCACGTCATGCTGCTTTGCTACAAAACGGTTGCAGACGAATGTGGCGTTCCCGCCCATCGTGCTGCGACTGGAGTGGCGAAGTGAATATTCTGATGATTTCGGACGTGTATTTTCCGCGTGTGAACGGCGTGTCCACATCGATCATGACCCTGCGCCGCGAGTTGCAGGCACTCGGGCACGGGGTGACACTGGTGGCGCCGGCTTATGACATGCACGAGGCGGCGCAGGCGGATATCCTGCGTATCCCGGGACGCCGGGTGCTACTCGACCCGGAAGATCGCATGATGTCGGCGCGCGCCTTGCGTCAATTGCCGGAAGCGCTGGCCGGGCAGCATTTCGATCTGGTACACATCCACACTCCGTTTTTCGCCCACTACACCGGCCTGCGTCTGGCGCGGGCATTCAATATCCCCTGTGTGGAAACCTACCATACCTTTTTCGAGGAATACCTGTACCACTACGTGCCATTCCTGCCGAAAGCGGCAATGCGTTATCTGGCGCGATATTTTTCGCGCAAGCAATGCGGCCAGGTAGACGGGCTGGTGCTGCCGTCCATTGCCATGGACGAGGTGCTTAGCCGGTATGGGGTGCAGGCATTCAGCAAAATCATCCCCACCGGCATTGAGCTGGCGGATTTCAGTGCGTGCGATGGCGCGGCTTTCCGCAGGCAGCACGGCATTGCTCCCGAGCGTCCGGTGGTGGTGTATGTGGGCCGTGTCGCGTTCGAAAAAAATATCGGATTTTTATTGGCCATGATGGCTGAATTGCGCCACAGTCTGCCCGACGCGTTGCTGGTAATTGCGGGTGAAGGCCCGGCCGAGCCCAGGCTCAAACGCGAAGTGGCGGCGCTGGGGCTGGCGTACAACGTATTGTTCGTCGGCTACCTGGAACGCGGCACCGAATTGCCCGCGTGCTACTGTGCGGGCGATGCCTTCGTGTTTGCCTCGCGTACCGAAACCCAGGGGCTGGTGCTGCTCGAAGCCATGGCACTGGGCGTGCCGGTGGTGTCCACTGCGGTGATGGGCACGCGCGATATCCTGGCCGCCGGACGCGGCTGTCGCGTGGCCGAGGATGAGCCCAGGGCTTTTGCTGCCACGTTGCGCGAAGTGCTCACCGATACAGCACTGCGTGCACGCTTGAGCAGCGAAGCAAAGCAGCATGCGCAGGACTGGAGCGCCCCGCAGATGGCGCGGCAGATGCTGGATTTTTACCGAGAAGTTCTAGAACGCCAGGCCAAATAGATAACCATATGCGCGATAATGGCGTGCATGGTACGCGCAGATTCACCCTACATTGGCCGCTTCGCTCCTTCGCCCACCGGACCGCTGCATTTTGGTTCGCTGGTGGCTGCCCTTGGCAGCTATCTGCAAGCACGAATGAATCATGGGCAATGGCATCTGCGCATGGAGGATCTCGATACCCCACGCTGTATGCCCGGTACGGCGGACGCTATTCTGCATGCGCTGGAGCGATTCGGTTTTGAATGGGATGGTGCGGTGGTGTATCAGTCGCAACGACAGTCTGCCTACCGTGCCGCCCTGGATCATCTGCAGGCCACGGGTCAGATATACGGATGCGCCTGTACCCGGCGTGAGATCGCCGACTCAAGCCTGCACGGCATCGAAGGCGTGGTCTATCCCGGCACCTGCCGCCACGGCGTGCCGCCAGGCAGGGCAGTGCGCGCGCAGCGGGTGCGTACCGACAATACCCGGATCTGTTTCGATGACCTGCTGCAAGGCCGCGTATGCCAGCAGTTGCAAACCGATCTTGGAGATTTTGTCGTGCTGCGCGCCGACGGTATCTTTGCCTACCAGCTCGCCGTCGTGGTGGATGATGCCGAACTGGGCGTGACCGAGGTGGTGCGCGGCGCAGATTTGCTGGCTTCCACCCCGCGTCAGATATATCTGCAAAATTTACTGGGCTTGCCCAACCCCGCTTACCTGCATCTGCCCGTCGCACTCAACGCAACGGGGCAAAAGCTCTCCAAACAGACCAATGCTCCTGCACTGAATCCGCGCCATGCGCTTCCGGAGCTGTGCCGGGCGATGGCTTTTCTCAAGCATCCGGCACCGGATGAGGTGGGCACGCTGGATGAATTCTGGGGATGGGCACGCTCTGCCTGGCGTCCGCAACAGCTATTGCGCACAGGATTGTAGGCCGGTAGTGACGTGTTATGCTTTGCACCCGAGAGGAACCCCATGGCTTTACCCGAACGTACCCAGCAGGTGATCCAGACTTATGCGCAGTTTATTCATGCGATTGCCACAGCCTGCCTCAAACCCGAGTTAATGACGCAAACCCAGCAGATGCTCGCGCAGGCCGAGCAGCAAGGCTGGGGCGCGATGGTGATAGCTGTGCGTCAGGTGCTTGCCGGCAGACGCGACAGCAGTGTGTATGCCGGTCTGGATGACGATGACCGCATTATTGTGGAGGCGATCCTGCGCGGGATTCAGGATCCCGCCAGCTTGCCGGATCCCAATCAGCAGCCCGACCCCAACGCCGCCGCACCGGGGCTGGCGGGGATGATTCATGCTGCGGCGACGGGCGACGTGCCAGCCCTTTCCGCGCTGGCGGACATGGCCGAGCAGATGGTCAAGGTAGGCGGTGACATGGGGCGGCTGGGCGGTAGCCTGCGGCGTCTGGTCAACGGTGAACGCGATGTGGATCTGCTCACCCGCGGCATGAGTGCAAGCGGCCGCGATCTGGTAGCCAAACTGGTGGATGAACTGGCGCGCTTCAACGTGCATTGACCCGGCGATTCCGCTATCATCGGCGCACGTTTTTCGTAAGGAGTAATGGCAATGGCAATGGCAAGAACCGTCAACTGCATCAAACTGGGGCGCGAGGCCGATGGACTGGACTTTCCACCGATGCCGGGTGCGCTGGGTCAGCGTATTTATGAGAATGTATCGAAGGAAGCCTGGGCCGGCTGGATCCGTCAGCAAACCATGCTGGTGAACGAGAACCGCCTTAACCTGGCCGACGCCAAGGCGCGCAAATACTTGATGGAGCAGGTGGAGAAATATTTCTTTGGTGATGGTGCGGATGTGGCTGCCGGTTATGTGCCGCCCGCCAAGTGATTTCTCTTCGCAGCCGATAAAAAAGCCGGATTGATTCCGGCTTTTTTATCGGCTGCGAAACGCGGTTAATGTTGTGCGACGCGTTCGATTTCTTCCACCGTGGTGTGGCGCACGTCCTTGCCCTTGACCATGTACACCACGTATTCGGACATATTCTTGGCATGATCGCCCATGCGCTCGATGGCCTTGGCGACGAACATGATGTCGATGAAAACCGAGATGGTGCGCGGATCTTCCATCATGAAAGTAATGAGGTGGCGCAGTACCAGGCGGAATTCCTCGTCCACCTGCATGTCCTGACGCACGATGTCGGCGGCACTGGATACATCCAGACGCGCAAAGCCGTCCAGCGCGCGGCGCAGCATTTCCAGCACCATGCCAGACATGTATTTGATCTCGTTGAAGCGCGGCTGGGTGAGGCGATCGGACTCATGAATGCGCCGTGCCATACGTGCAATCTTGGCGGCTTCGTCGCCGATGCGCTCCAGGTCGGTGATGGTTTTGACTACCGTCATCACCATGCGCAGGTCGGATGCGGTGGGCTGGCGACGCGCGATGATTTGCGTGCAGTCTTCGTCCAGTCCGACCTCCAGTGCGTTGACCTGGTGATCGTTGTTGATGACCTGTTCGGCCAGTTCCAGATTGGCGCTGATCAGCGCTTCGATGGCGTTGGATATCTGTTCCTCGACCAGGCCGCCCATTTGCAAGACGCGTGAGCGGATGCCTTCGAGATCAGCATCGAATTGTTTGTATGTGTGTTCCTGCACCATGGCGGAGGTACCTCCTTCAGATAGTTCCCGTGATTATAGCGTCAGGCTCGTGCAGAACAATGACGTATTCATGACAAACATGAGTATTGCGTTTCATCCGTGGAAAGGAATTTCCACACTTGTGCCATCCACTGTAAGGGTTAACACCCAGTCGCGCCGTCCGGTTACGCACACCGGCAGCAATACTTGCGCCTGCCAGTTGCCAGCACCGCCGGATAACAGATGGTAGCGGTTAAATCCCATGTCCATACCGCGCATGATAAAGCTGGCATATATCTCGCGTGCAGCGGGCGCATGCAATTGCAGGGTAAACGGATGCAGCCCGGAAGGCGGCGCAGAAAAGCGCAGCTCGACCGGTTTGCCGGCAACTTCAAACCGGCACAACTTGGTCAGATCAGGGCAGGATACGGTTTGCGGCGTGCCCCCATCATGGCGCAACACATGGTAGAGCTCGGCTGCAATCAGCGCCAGGATCAAGCCAATCAGTGCTGCACAGTTCAGCAGGTAACGCCGATTGCAGGTAAACAGGCTGGCGAGACGGGTGCCGAATTTCATAGCCATGCCCCGCGTAACAGCGCCACGCCATGCGCACCATGTTGGCGTGCGCGGTCCAGATCGGCGCCGCCAAGTCCGCCCAGCGCATAGATGGGGAGGGTGCGTCCGGTGCAGAGCGTAGCGAAGTTGTCCCAGCCCAGTACAGGCGCACCGGGGTGGCTGGGCGTGGGCAGCACCGGCGAGAGCAGGGCGAAATCACAACCCAGTGCTTCGGCGCGATCCAGTTCGGCGGCATTATGGCAGGAAGCCGCCACCAGCGGCAGATCGGGACGGCTGCCAAGCTCGCCCAGCTGCGCGGCGCTGAGCTGCACGCCATGTGCGCCGATACGTCGTGCCAGCGCCACATCGGCATTTATTAGTACGCGCGCATTATGGCGTCGGGCACGCGCCAGCACGGCACCGGCAAATGCTTCCAGTGTTGCAGCGGGCATGGATTTTTCGCGTACCTGGATCAGCCTGAGGCCGCCTTCCAATGCCTTATCCAGACGCGGCATGAACGCTGCCGGATCACTGCCGGCCTGGGTAATGCCATAAATCGCCAGCAGGCTCAGCGCCGCGAAAACCGGATGGTTGGCAGGCAGCACCGGGGCGACATTGATCGTCCCGGGGGTTTGCCAGGCCAGGGCCTGGCCTTCTTTGGCATGCGGCTCCCCGTGCCAGCTGCCGACGCGAAAAAATGACAAGGTAACGCGTGCGTGAGGATAATCAAAATAACGTGTAATCCATGGCGTGGCATGAATCACCTCGATGCCCAGCTCTTCGTGCAGCTCACGTACCAGCGCAGCGTGCACGGTTTCACCCGGCTCGACCTTGCCGCCGGGGAATTCCCAGTAGCCGGCATAGGGCTTGCCCGGCGGGCGGCTGGCCAGCAGGAATGCCCCGTCTGCGCGGGTTAAAACAGCCACCGCGACCTGGGTACGACGAATTGATGCGGGTTCGTTCATGTCTGATCACGTTGCTTGAACATGCGCCAGGGGGCGAGCAGCATGGCGTACATGGTACGTTTTAACAAGGGCATGGCTTCTTTTGCGGGCGAGCTGCTGGCGCGTAACGCCAGATAAAAAGCGAGCGCGAAGCTCACTGCCAGATTCACCAGGCCAATCAACAGCACGCCTGCAGTAGAGAGTGCAATGGTCTGCCACGGCAGATGCCAGCCCATAGCCTGCCAGCCGTAAGCGAAATTGGCGGAGCTGAACGAGATGTGACGAATATCCAGCGGCAGCCCGGAGAGTGCCCCAAAGGCAGACACCATGCCCAGATAAAAACCGAAGAAGACATTGCCAGCGAGGCCGCCAGGATGGTTGCCAACGTAGGTGACGATCGCCTTCCAACCACGCTGTGTCACCAGGTAAGGCGGCCAGCTCAGCGATGCCAAGCGTTCCGGGATGCGATTATAAACGCTTTTATTGTCGTAATAACCACTGACAATACCGGATAAAAACAGTCCCACCCCGGCTACCCCGGCATACACCAGATTCATCGGCGCGGCTGGGCTGATCTCACTCAGCAGGCGCTCTGCCTTGTGCGCATCCACCGGTTGCGCGCCGAAAAAATAGTCGAGTCCGCTGCCGATCAGTGCGGCGGTGATAAACGCCAGCAACAGGTTGCCGGCAATCGCCGCAGACTGGCTGGTGAATACGCTGGTGACAAAGCTGGACAGGACCTGATCCTGATCCTTGGCGCTGCGCGCACGAGCAATGGTGTGCGCGATCAGGCTGGCGGTCATCGCAGGCTGCTTGGTGGCGATGGTGAAATTCAACACAAACACCAGCAGAAAGCCCAGCGCGTAATTCAGGCTCACCAGCAACGCCTCCTGCAGCGGCGCCAGGTGGGATTTGACAATCAGCACCTTGAGCAAGGCCATGGCGGCGACGATGATTCCGGCGCCGGCGGCAGAACGGAACATGCCCATCAATTCGCTGCGGCTGTCGGCAATATAGTGCTGCCCGGTACGCCCGGCGTGCTGGGTGATCTGGTATGCCAGCCTGCCAGTGGTGGCAGACACCAGGTTGCGCACGCTGTAACGCTCGTTGGAGGTGGCGCTGAAGGTGAGAAACAGCGCGGTCAGAATGGGCACGCGCGTTGTTATGGAATCAGCCTGCAGTAGTTCCAGCAGGCTGCTTATGCGGGTAATTTGCTGGTGCAAACGGTTACTTAACAGGGTCAGATTGACGCTGGTGCCGACGCTTACCGCGCGGCGCTGAATGCGCTCCAGAACCGCTTCGCACTGATCCAGCAGCACCAAAGCCTGGCTAATGTCGAGCGGCGCTGCGTTGCTTGCCAGACTGAGCTGAAGCAGTGCGTAAATTTCTTCATGCTGCGCCAGAAATGGCGAGGCGTATTCTTCCAGCGCTGGCTCAATACGCAGCAGCTCGGGGTCGAGGCCTTCGGCAGCGATACGGTGTGACAGGCCGTTGATGGCATCAAGCAGCATTTGCCGCAGCGCGGTGGCGATGTCCTCATCCAGCGTGTCCAGATTGAGCGCATACAGCACCCGCTGCCAGAGCTGTACATCCACGGCGGCGATCCATTCTGTGTCGCGCGCGGTCAATGTCTCGTCCAGCCAGTCACGCAGCGAAGCCGGATCGGCAACAGGCGGCAATAATTTGAAGCCAATGCGGCGCGACAGTTCGGTGCCGACGCCGCGACGCGGCAGTATGCCGCTGTCGCGCAGCAGGTTGCCGGATTTTTTCGCCAGCAACAGTCCCAGCAGATGGAAACGTAAAGCCTGTGCGTAACTGGTATTGCGCTCGATCAGGCCAAGCAGGTCGGCCAGATGAGTCGCGGCGCGTTCATTGGGTTCAGACGTGCCGGGACGGAGGTGAAAAATCAGGCGTTTGATCAGCGCCGGGTCGGCAGTCTCGGTCTCAGCTGCCATGCGCTTCAGGGTGCGTTCCAGGTAAGGCGCGGTGTAATCCATGCGTGAATCGTGGTTCCTCGTGGTCCGTCAAGCAACGTCTGGCACGGCGAGGCAGCGGAAGTTCAGCTCTTGTCAGTGATGCGGGTATGTTTCAACGCACTGGTGGCAACTTGTACGCGATTCTGCATGCCCAGTTTGTCCATGATGTTGGAGAGATGGTTGCGCACCGTGTTTTCGGACAAGTCCAGGCGGCTGCTGATGGCCTTGTTGGAAAGCCCTTGGGCGACCAGTTCGACGATCTCGCGCTCGCGTTGCGATAGTTTGCTGAACATGTCCTGCTTGAGTTCGCCGCGTGCCAGTTTTTGCATGATGTGCGAGGGGAACATGCTGTTGCCCTGCGCCACGGATTGAATCGCGTTGATGAGCTGTTCCGGATCCGCGCTTTTCAGGATATAGCCATCCACCCCGGCTTCGATGGCTTCGCTGATCTCGAAATCTTCTCCGGCCATGGTCAGCATCACCGTGCGGATGCCGCGTTTTTTTAATTCCTGTACCAGGCTGAGGCCATCGCCGTCAGGAAGGATGCGATCAAGCAGGGCAATGTTGGCCTGACTGCCTGGCGTCGCCAGCCACTCGCGGGTGGTTTTGATGTCAACGCATTGTGCATTGACCTGCATTCCCGGGGTGTTTTCCAGCGTGCGGGCAATGCCCAGGCGGGTGAGCGGATGGTCGTCAATCAGCAGGATGGAAATGGTCATGATAGCGGCCTCCAAGCCGGTTTGAAGCAGATGTTATTGCACATTGTAACCATCAACTCAACGATATTCACAGCGGTAGATTACGCGGCTTGTGCGGAGCGTGGCAGAACAGACGGTCGTATAGCGCCCGCGGCAGCAGCCGCAACATTCTGGCAACGATCGCCATTTGCCAGGGCAGCGTGACATAGCGCCGACGTTGAGCGATGGCGCGGGCGGTTTTGGCGGCGGCGACGGCGGCAGGCAGGATGAACGGCATGGGGTAAGGGTTGATTGCGGTCATCGGTGTGACGATGTAGCCGGGGCTGACGGTGGTGACGGCGACGCCGCTGCCACGCAATTCGACCCGCAGGGATTCGAGATAGGTGATGGCGGCAGATTTGGAAGCGGAATAGGCGCTGCCACCCGGCAGGCCACGGATACCGGCGACGCTGGCAATGCCCGCCAGCACGCCGCTGCGCGCATTGCGCATGGCAGCGACGAAGGGCTGAAAGGTGGTCACCATGCCGATCACGTTGATGTCCATTACCGCCTGGAATACCTCCAGATCCGTGGTGTGTTCGGTGAGCGTGCCAACGCTGATGCCGGCTGCGGCGATGACGATATCCGGCACGCCAAAGCGCGCGATAAAATCGGCAGCTGCGGCCTGCATGGCAGGATGGTCGCGCACGTCCAGCGGGTAGATGGCGCAGCCGGGTAACTCGTTGGCAAAGGGCGCGAGCTTGTCCGCGCGTCGTGCCACCAGCCCGAGCTGCGCGCCCTGCGCGGCATAGTGGCGGGCCAGCGCCGCCCCCAGACCACTCGATGCGCCGGTGATGAATACGCGCAAGGCGGTCATTGCATAGCTGGCCCGGGAGCGCTTAGTGCTTTTTGGCAGGCGTATGCCGGACCGGCTTCGAATGCTCTTTACGCACTTTTGCGATCAGGCTGTCCAGGGTCTTGAACAGCGCATCTTCGCTTCCGGTCATGGACACCGAGGTGGAATACTTGCCGGCTACGACAAACGCCGGCACGCCATTGATTTTGGAGTCGCGGGTGAGCTGGTTGGCGCGCATTGCCTTGCTTTGCACGTCGAATGAGTTATAGGTATCGGCGAATGTCTTGCGGTTGATTCCCTGTTTCGCTGCCCAGTCGAACAGGACGTCCGGGTTGTTGAGATCGATCCCCTGCACGTGAATGGCGTCGAATACATCGTCATGCAAGGCCGGCACCTTGCCCAGCAAATCCAGTGTGTAATAAGCCTTGGCCAGCGGCAGCCAGGATTCATTCAGCACCGCGGGGATGCGACGGATGGCGACGTCCTTGGGCAATTTCTTGATCCAGGCATTGAATGCCGGTTCAAGATGAAAGCAGTGCGGACAGCGATACCAGAAAAATTCCGCCACCTCGATTTTGCTGCCGCTGTCGGTGTTGAGTTCAGGGCTGATAATCTGATAATCCTTGCCTGCCACGGGATGTGCTGCATCGGCATGCGCCAGCGGTAATGCACCCACGCCCAACAGGGCAATCATCAACACAAATTTGCGCATCAGGGACATCGTCTTCTCCTAGTTTTTTACGGTGTTGGGTTCGACTGCGTATTCGTCGTTGCGTTCTTGATTCGTACCAAATGGGTCTTGATCTGATTTTGCTCCAGCGCGGTACGTGTCTTGTTGAGCTCATCCATGCTGTTGAAAGGCCCTACGCGAACCCGGTGCCAGATGCCCTTGCCGGGGATTTCCGCAGTCTGGATGGAAGCTTCGTAACCCAACAAAGCCAGCCGCGCCTTGAGGTTGTCGGCATCGGCGCTGTTGGGGAATGCGCCCGCCTGCAGATAGTAGCTTTCACCCGCAGGCGGCGTCGGGTTGCGGTGCAAATCCTGATCGGTCATGGCGGCTTCGTTGCCGGGCAGGATTTTGTAAAAATCGAAGCGCGGTTTTTCCTCTGCGGGCGGGGTGGTCGCAGGCGGATTGGTTGCGGTTTTGCCCTTGCTCTCGCTCGCGGCGGGTTTTTCGCGTGTGGTGAACGGGTTGCTTTTGCTCACCCACAGCGCAATGGCGATGGCACTGGCGAGCCCGATGAGCAAGCCAATGAGTATGCCGGAGAGTAGCGAGCCACCTTTTTTCTGTTCGCTGGGGCGGGATTTGTAGTCACGTGCCATGGGTCGGAGAGTCCTTGTTGGATACTGCTTACATTTTGTCCGGGCAGCTTACACCCAGCAGTGTGAGGCCATGGCGCAATGCATGGCGGGTGGCGGTGATGAGGGCGAGTCGTGCGTGGCGCAAGGCATTGTCGTCGACCAGAAACTGCTCGGCATTGTAATAGGCATGCAGGGCGCCAGCGATGTCTTTGAGGGCGTAGGCAATTGCGTGGGGCGCCAGTTCGCGCGCCGCCATGTCCACCACCCCGGGGTATTCGGCGAGGCGGTGCAGAAGGTCCAGCTCGTAAACGCTGGTGAGCGGCGCGCAGTCAGTGTCTGTCAGCAGTGCCGGGTCGCCGTCCCATTGCGCCAGCACGCTGCAGATGCGCGCATGGGCGTACTGAATATAGTAGACCGGGTTGTCGCTGGTCTGTGATTTGGCCAGGTCCAGGTCGAAATCCAGATGCTGGTCGGACTTGCGCAACACATAGAAAAAACGTGCTGCGTCGTTGCCGACTTCGTTGCGCAATTCACGCAGCGTAACGAATTCGCCCGAACGCGTGGACATCGCGGCCTTCTGGCCGTTGCGATAGAGCACGGCGAACTGCACCAGCGCCACGCTGAGTTTGTCGGCGGCAAGTCCGAGTGCCTGCAACGCGCCGGTCACGCGCGCAATATAGCCGTGGTGGTCTGCGCCCCACACGTCGATAAGCCAGTCGAAGCCGCGCTCCAGCTTGTTGAGGTGGTAGGCAATATCCGAAGCAAAATAGGTGTACTGGCCATTTTCGCGCAGCACCACGCGATCTTTTTCATCGCCGAAGTGGGTGGAGCGAAACCACTTGGCGCCGTCCTGCGTGTAGATATGGCCGTTTTTTTCCAGCAAAGCCAGCGTGCGCTGCACGATGCCGGAGTCGTACAGCGATTGCTCGGAGAACCACTGGTCGAATTCGACACCGAATTCCAGCAGGTCATTGCGGCAGTCGCCGAGCTGTTCGGTGAGCACCAGGTCATGCACGTAGGCGTAATCCGCACCCAGCAGGATTTTGGCATTGGCGATCAGCTGATCCAGATGCGCGTCGGGTGTGGTTGCGAAATCGGGCGCGCCATCAAGCACGCGCCACGGTTCGTGCACGTAACGATGGGCGTGCGCATCGAATATCATTTGCGCCATGCCGTATACGTAATCGCCCTGATAGGCATTGCCCGGGAAAGGTACGTGGATGCCGCACAATTCGAGATAGCGCAGCCAGGTGGAGAGCGCCAGAATATCCATCTGGCGCCCGGCATCGTTGACGTAATACTCGCGCGCCACGTCGTATCCGGCGGCGGCCAGCACATTGGCGAGGCTGGCGCCGTAAGCCGCGCCGCGTCCGTGTCCGACATGCAGCGGCCCGGTGGGATTGGCCGAGACGAATTCCACCTGCACCCGTTTGCCGTGGCCGCTGCGGCCATTGCCAAAGCTGTCGCCCCGGGAAAAGATGTGCGGCACGATTTGCTGGTAGGCAGCCGGCTGCAAAAACACGTTGATGAAGCCGGCGCCGGCGATTTCGGTTTTTTCCACCAGCGGCGAGGCAGGCAGCGCAGCCTGGATGAGCAGCGCCAGTTCGCGCGGGTTGCGGCGCAAGGTCTTGGCCAGTTTCATCGCCACGCTGCAGGCATAGTCGCCGTGTGCAGCGTCGCGCGGATGTTCGATTTCTACTGGCGCATCACTTGCCTCGGGCAGCGCGGCGGCAATGGCCGCGCGGAACAGCTCGATCAGGCTCGGTTTGATTTCGGTGTAAGTGGCGCTCATGGTGCAATCTGCAAAAAAGGTTGCCTATTATAGCCGCCTGCCTGCATGGCCGTGTAGGCATCATATCTCCAGTGGATCCACATCCAGATTCCAGCGTACGTTATTCGCTTTTAGTGCATACAGCTGCGGCATCCAGACGCTTAAAAAATTCTGCAGCAGCTTGCGTGTGGGCGATTGCATCAGCAGCAGGGCGCGCTCTACCCCGGCCTTGCGCGCCATGACGGCCTGCGTCGGGTCGAACAGGATGATGCCGGTCATCGGCGGTGCGGCGCATTGGGCCTTGTGTAAAAAAGCCAGCGCGGTATCGAGATTGCCTGCTTCCGCGCGCAGTACGGCCTGATGCACGAACGGCGGGAACCCGGCAGCGGCGCGCTCGGCCAGAAGACTCGCGGCAAAGCTTGCATAGTCATGGCGCTGCAGCAGGCGGTACAGATGGTGCTCGGGGAACTGCGTCTGGATCAATACCTCGCCCGCTGCGTCGGCGCGCCCGGCGCGCCCACCCACCTGCATGAGTTGCGCGAACAGGTGTTCGGTAGCGCGGAAATCCGGGCTGTACAGGGCGCTGTCGGCATTGATGACGCCCACCAGCGTGAGCTTGGGAAAATCGTGTCCCTTGGCCAGCAGCTGCGTGCCAACCAGTATGTCGGCTTCGCCCTTGTGTATGGCACGCTGCATGTCCGGCCAGCTGTGTTTTTTGCGTGTGCTGTCGCGATCAACCCGCAGGATGCGCGCTTGCGGAAAGTGGCGGGTGAGGGTGTCCTCGATGCGCTGGGTGCCGAAACCGCCCGGTTTGAGGTCGAGGTTGCCGCACGCCGGACAGGCATGCACCACGGGCTCCACATGGCCGCAATGGTGACAGCGCAGTTGACGCTCGCGCAGGTGCAGCACCAGTTTTGCGGAGCAGCGTGCGCACGCCGCGCTCCAGCCGCATGCAAAACACATCAACGCGGGGGAGTAGCCGCGCCGATTGACGAACACCAGGCTTTGCTGCCCTTGGGCGAGACGGTTGCGGATGGCGCTCAGCAAAGTGCCCGACAGCCCTTCGTCGGGTTTGTTGCTGCGGGTGTCGATCAAGCTGATGGTGGGCAGGCGGGCGTTGACAATGGCGCGCTGATTGAGGCTGATGAGCGTGTAGCGGCCACTCTGCGCATTGTGCCAGGTCTCCAGTGCCGGGGTGGCGGAGCCGAGCACCACCGGCACGCCACGCTGCTGCGCGCGTACTACGGCCACGTCGCGTGCGGCATAGCGCAGGCCATCCTGCTGGTGGAAAGAGCTGTCGTGTTCTTCGTCCACGATCATCAGCGCCAGGTCTGGCAGCGCGGCAAATACCGCCAGCCGGGTGCCGAGCACGATACGCGCGCGTCCCTCGGCGGCGGCCAGCCAGTGTGCAAGGCGTTCGCCCTCCGCCATGCCGCTATGCAGGGTGGCGATTTCTATGTGCGGAAAGCGTGCGCGAAATACGCCGGTGAGTTGCGGCGTGAGATTGATCTCCGGCACCAGCAGCAATGCCTGTCCGCCACGCGCCAGCGCGGCCGCAACCAGATGCAGATATACCTCGGTCTTGCCGCTGCCGGTAATGCCATGCAGCAGGAATGCCTGGTAGTGCGCAAATGCCGCGCTGATCTGCGCCACCGCATCCTGCTGTGCAGCGGTGAGTTGCGGCGCCGTATCGGCCACTGCCGGGTGAGGGTGCAGCATGGCGGGCTGGACGATCTGTGCTGCCCAGCCGCGGCTGACCCAGGCTTTCACAATGCTGCGGTAACCTCGGCAGATTGCGGTCAATGCCGTGCCGGAGTGGATCTGGCCGTCGCGCATGCGCTCAAGCAGTGCGCGCTGGGCAGGCGCATGTGCGGGTAAATCGCCTGTACTCAGTGTCAGCCCGGCGGCGGTAAGTTGCCATGCGCTGGCAAGCTTGACCTGTACCGGTTGTGCGCGGCGCAGTCCTGTGGGCAGCGCAGCCATCACTGTAGGGCCAAGCGGGTAATGGTAGTAATCGCTGCAGAAATTCAGCAGCCGCAGCAATTCGGTGGAGAGTGCCGGGGCATCGCGATAGACTTCCAGTAGTGGCTTTAATTTGTCTACGGCGTGGCTGCTGTCCGCGAGCAGGCCCATGACCACACCCACCATTTCCTTGCGTCCGAACGGAACGCGCACGCGCCGGCCAATGTCGGCTTGAGTTAACCCCGGCGCCAGATAATCGAATAACCGGGGTATCGGTATATCCAGCGCAATCTGGGCAATGGCTGGGGCGCTGGGCATGGTAGGCAAGATAGCGCGGTTTGCTCGGGTGAATTCTGCAATTGGTTGCTAA
This sequence comes from Sulfuriferula sp., assembly GCA_035530335.1. Classification (GTDB taxonomy): domain Bacteria; phylum Pseudomonadota; class Gammaproteobacteria; order Burkholderiales; family Sulfuriferulaceae; genus Sulfuriferula. The sequence goes on from DATKUZ010000017.1 coordinate 33,550, forward strand.
GTTATTCTCATCGCAGAGAAAATCAAGTTATCCACGCAATCTGTGGATAACTTTGTGTACAAAGTTCTGGTAAACCCTCAAAGGCAATGACGCTAAAGGCTTTTTAGTTCCGGCGTAAAAAAACGGCAATATAAATATTAATTATAAAACAATGTGATATAAGTTTTTATTGCAAGTCAAGCAAGTATGGTCAGAAATGGCAACGAATGCTCGATTATTGTGCATAAGTATTCTTTGATATTGACATTCGCACTAGGATGATGCCTTTCTTCGGGCTGCGCTTGTCACCCAGGCGAGTGGTAAGGACGGCTCAACTCATGTACTGCCTGCACCAGCGCTGCCGCGTTCTCCGGAGGGGTGAACTGGGAAATGCCGTGCCCCAGATTGAAGATATGGCCGTTGCCGCGACCATAACTGGCTAATACCCTGCCAACTTCTATGCGCACTGTGTCCGGGTCGCTGAGCAGGATGGCCGGGTCGAGATTGCCCTGCAACGCTACCTTGTCGCCCACGCGTGCCCGTGCGCTGCCAATGTCCACGGTCCAGTCCAGCCCGAGCGCATCGCAACCGGTGGCGGCCATGGCTTCCAGCCAGTTGCCGCCGCCCTTGGTGAACAGGATCACCGGAACCCGCGCGCCGTCGTGCTCGCGTTTGAGTCCTGCCACGATCTCCGTCATGTAACGCAACGAAAACTCGTGATAGGCGGCGTGCGACAGCGCGCCGCCCCAGGTATCGAAAATCATCACGGCCTGCGCGCCGGCCTTGATCTGGGCGTTCAAATAGTCGGTCACTGCACGTGCATTGGTGGCGAGGATGTGGTGCAGCAGATCCGGGCGCTGATACAGCATTTTCTTCACCGTGGCGAAGTCGGTGCCGCCCTGGCCTTCGATCATGTAGCACGCCAGCGTGAACGGGCTGCCGGAAAAGCCGATGAGCGGCACGCTGTTGTCCAGCGCGCGGCGGATCTGGCTGACTGCGTCGATCACATAACCCAGATGTTCGACCGGGTCGGGTGCGGTGAGTGCACGGATTTCCCATTCCTCGCGCAACGGGCGCTCGAATTTTGGGCCTTCACCTTCGGCAAAATACAAACCCAGTCCCATTGCGTCGGGGATGGTGAGAATGTCGGAAAACAGGATGGCGGCATCCAGCGGGAAACGCGCCAGCGGTTGCAGCGTTACTTCGGTGGCGAGGTCGGGGTTCTTGCACAGCGCCAAGAAATTCCCGGCGCGGGCACGGGTCTGGTTGTATTCCGGCAGGTAGCGCCCGGCCTGACGCATCAGCCATACCGGCGTGTAGTCCACGGGTTCGCGCAGCAGAGCGCGCAGGAAGGTATCGTTTTTCAGCTTGGGCATGGATGCGCTTTTCTTTAAGAGCTTGTTGGCCACAGGAATCACAGAGGGCTCGGAGAAAACCCGGAAATTGTAGTCGGGTTTCTCCGTGTTCTTTGTGCCCGCCGTGGCAAACGAATTTAGGTTTTAAGCAGTCTTACCATACACCCAGATAGCCGAGTATGCCCTCTGCCGCCTCGCGACCCTCGAATACAGCGGTGACCACCAGGTCGGAGCCACGCACCATGTCGCCGCCGGCAAATATTTTCGGGTTGGCGGTCTGGAACTTGTGCTGGCTGCCCTTGGCTACCACGCGGCCACCCTGATCGGTGGTGATGCCGAAATCGGTGAACCAGGGCTGCGGGCTGGGACGGAAGCCGAAGGCCACGATGACGCGGTCGGCGGGGATGATTTCCTCGGAGCCCGGCACCACCACCGGGGTACGACGACCGCGCGCGTCGGGCGGCCCCAGCTCGGTGGTAACCAGCTTCACGCCTTCCACCTTGCCGTCGCCGACGATTTCAACGGGCTGGCGGTTCCACAGGAATTGCACGCCTTCCTCTTTGGCGTTGACGACTTCGCGCTTGGAGCCGGGCATGTTTTTCTCGTCGCGGCGGTAGGCGCAAATGACGGAAGCCGCGCCCTGGCGGATGCTGGTGCGGTTGCAGTCCATCGCAGTATCGCCGCCGCCCAGCACCACCACGCGCTGACCGGTCATGGAGTGGTAATCATCCCCCGGCTGTTCGAAGCCGAGGCGGTGGTTCACGTTGGAGATCAGGAATGGCAACGCTTCCAGCACGCCGGGCAGGTCTTCGCCGGGGAAGCCGCCTTTCATGTAAGTGTAGGTGCCCATGCCCATGAACACTGCATCGTATTCGTCCATCAACTGCTGCATGCTGACGTCTTTGCCGACTTCCATGCCCAGGCGGAATTCCACGCCCATGCCTTCGAGCACTTCGCGGCGCCGCGTCATGACCCATTTTTCCATCTTGAATTCGGGGATACCGAAGGTAAGCAGGCCGCCGATTTCCGCATAGCGGTCGAATATCACCGGGGTCACTCCATTGCGCGCCAGGATATCCGCGCAACCCAGTCCCGCCGGCCCCGCGCCGATAACTGCGACGCGTTTGCCGGTTGCCACGACATGGCTCATGTCGGGACGCCAGCCGGCCTTGAAAGCTTCTTCGGAGATGTATTTCTCGATCTGGCCGATGGTCACCGCGCCGAAGCCGCCGGTGTTCGGGCCGCCGCCCACCGCCTCGCCGAAGCCGTCGGTGTTGAGTGTGCAGGCGCCTTCGCACAGCCGATCCTGCGGACACACGCGGCCGCATACCTCAGGCAGCGAGTTGGTCTGGTGCGACAGTTCCGCCGCCTCGAACAGCTTGCCCTCGTTGATCAGCTTGAGCCAGTTGGGGATGTAGTTGTGCACCGGGCATTTCCACTCGCAATACGGGTTGCCGCATTCCAGGCAGCGCCCGGCCTGTTCGCCGGCCTGAGTGGCGTCCATCGGCGCGTAGATTTCCTTGAACTCCACGCGGCGCACTTCCGCCGGGGTCTTGGCGCCGTCCTGGCGCGGGATGTTCATGAATTGAAAAACGTCAGACATGGGCTATTCCAGTGTGGGCGCAGGGCCGTTTTAATCTTTCAGCAGGGAATCCAGCGTGACCGCTTTCGGCTTCACCAGCCAGAAACGCGCCACCACCTCGGCGAAGTTCTCCAGCATCCAGCGGCCGCGCGCACTATTGGTATGCAGCACATGGGTTTCAATGCGCTGCCTGAGGAAATGGCGGTACTCCACGGTCGGCTCGGTATTGATGCGGTGTATGTCGATCAACTCGTTGTTGTAACGATGCATGAACTCGTCGCTGGCATCGTAGACCATGGCGAAACCGCCGGTCATGCCTGCGCCGAAGTTGAGGCCGGTATCGCCCAGTACCAGCACACAGCCGCCGGTCATGTATTCGCAGCAATGATCACCCGCACCTTCCACCACGGCGTTGGCGCCGGAATTGCGGACCGCGAAGCGCTCGCCGGCCATGCCCGCAGCGTACAACTCGCCACCGGTGGCGCCATACAGGCAGGTATTGCCGATAATGACGGCGTCGTGGGCGACAAAGCCGGAGCCGTGCGGCGGCTGGATGGCGATGCGCCCGCCGGCCATGCCCTTGCCTACATAGTCGTTGGCGTCGCCTTCCAGCAGCAGTTGCAAGCCCCTGTGGTTCCACACGCCGAAGCTCTGCCCGGCCGAGCCTTTGAGCTTGAGCGTCAGGCAGCCCTCAGGCAGTCCTGCCGCGCCGTGGGCACGGGCGATCTCGCCGGACAGGCGCGCGCCGATGGAACGGTTGACGTTGCGCACCACATATTCCAACGTGGTCGGGGTCTGGGTCAGGATGCACTCGGTCGCATCCCTGACCATTTGCTCGGCCAGTTCGCCCTTGTCGAACGACGGGTTGGACGGTTCCACGCAGAAGCGCGGCTCGCTGTCGGGAATGCTGCCCTGGCTAAGCAGGGTTTGCAGATTCAGCCTGCCCTGGCGCGCGGTGTCGCCTTGCGAGAGCTTGAGCAGATCGCTGCGGCCAATCAGTTCTTCGATGCTGCGCACCCCCAGTTTGGCCATCCACTCGCGCGTTTCCTGCGCGACAAAGGTGAAGAAGTTGACCACCATTTCGGGCAGGCCGACAAAGTGCTGTTTGCGCAGGCGCTCGTCCTGGGTGGCCACGCCGGTGGCGCAGTTGTTGAGGTGGCAGATGCGCAGGTATTTGCAGCCCAGCGCGATCATCGGCGCAGTACCGAAGCCAAACGACTCGGCGCCGAGAATGGCGGCTTTCACCACGTCGTAGCCGGTTTTCAGGCCGCCGTCGGTTTGTACCCTTACCCTGCCGCGCAGGCCGTTGGCACGCAGCACTTGCTGCGCTTCGGTCAGACCGAGTTCCCACGGCGTGCCGGCGTATTTCACGCTGGTCAGCGGCGAGGCGCCGGTACCGCCGTCGTAGCCGGAAATGGTAATCAGGTCGGCGTAAGCCTTGGCCACACCGGCGGCGACTGTGCCGACGCCGGGTTCGGCCACCAGTTTCACCGACACCAGCGCCTGCGGGTTGACCTGCTTCAGGTCGAAAATCAGCTGGGCCAGGTCTTCGATGGAATAAATATCATGGTGCGGCGGCGGCGAAATCAGCGAAATGCCGGGCTTGGCGCAGCGCAGCCGGGCAATCATTTCGGACACCTTGTGGCCGGGCAGCTGACCGCCCTCGCCGGGCTTGGCGCCCTGGGCGATCTTGATCTGCAATACCTCGGCGTTGACCAGATAATGCGGGGTTACGCCGAAGCGGCCGGACGCCACCTGCTTGATCTTGGACATTTTCAGCGTGCCGTAGCGTACCGGATCTTCGCCGCCTTCGCCGGAATTGGAACGTCCGCCGATGCGGTTCATGCCCTGCGCCAGCGCTTCGTGCGCCTCGGGAGAAAGCGCGCCGAGCGACATGCCGGCGGAGTCGAAGCGCTTGAGGATTTTCTCCACCGACTCGACTTCATCCAGCGGGATGGGCTGGATGTCTTCACGCAATCCCATCAGGTCGCGCAGCATGGCAACCTGGCGGCCGTTCACCAGCCCTGCGTATTCCTTGTACTTTGCGTAATCGCCGGACTTCACTGCACTTTGCAGCTGCATCACTACGTCCGGGTTGTAGGCGTGGAACTCCTCGCCGAAAATGAATTTGAGCAGGCCGCCCTGACCGATCGGGCGCATCGGGTTGAAGGCGAGGCGGGCGAGCTTTTTCTGGTCTTCCTCGAAGTCGGCGAAGTCGGCGCCGGAAATGCGCGACACCGTGTCTTTCAGGCACAGATCAACGACTTCCTCATGGATGCCGACACCCTCGAACAACTGCGCGCCGCGGTAGCTCGCCACGGTGGAAATGCCCATTTTGGACAGCACCTTGAGCAGGCCCTTGTCGGTGCCCTTGCGGTAGTTGGCCAGCGCCTTGGCAGGCGGCAGCGTTATTTCGCCGCTTTTCACCATCTCCAGAATGGCCTGGTAGGCCAGATACGGATACACGGCAGTCGCACCATAGCCGATCAGGCAGGCGACCTGGTGCGGGTCGCGCGCAGCGCCGGTTTCCGCGATGATATTGCAGTCGCAACGCAGCCCCGCGCTGATCAGGGCGTGGTGCACTGTACCCACGGCGAACAGCGAGTGGATCGGCAGCAGGGTTTTACCGATCTTGCGGTCGGACAGCACCAGAATGACGTTGCCAGCCTGCACTGCGGCAATCGCGTCGGCGGCGAGCTTTTCCAGTGCGGCCTTGAGGCCGGTCTGTGCCGGATCGTAGCCCAGTTCCAGCGTGATGGACCGGTATTCCGGGTCGGTGAGTGTGGTGAGGTGGGTGAAGGCATCATGCGACAGCACCGGCGACGCCACTTCCAGGCGGTAGGCATGCTGCGGCGTTTCCTCAAACAGGTTGCGCTCGGGACCAAAGCAGGTGTTGAGCGACATCACAATCGCTTCGCGGATCGGATCAATCGGCGGGTTGGTGACCTGGGCGAACTGCTGGCGCAGGTAGTCAAACGGCGAACGTACCTGCTGCGACAGCACCGCCATCGGCGTATCGTCGCCCATCGAGCCGATCGCTTCCTGGCCGTCTTCGGCCAGCACGCGCAGAATCTGGTCGCGTTCCTCGAAACTGACGTTGAACAGCTTCTGGTACACCGACAGGCTGGGGGCGTCCATGGCCGGACAGTTGGCGTCCTGCTCCATGCCCAGTTCCAGGCGCTGGGCGTTTTTCAGCCATTCGCGGTAAGGGTGGGCGGACTTGAGCTCGCTCTCGATATCCGCGGGCAGCAGGATGCGACCGGTTTCCAGGTCGACGGCGATCATCTGGCCCGGCTTGATGCGGCCTTTCTGTATCACATCTTCCGGCGGGTAGTTCCACACGCCGATTTCCGAGGCGATGGTGAAGTGGCGGTCTTTGGTGATGACATAGCGCGCCGGACGCAGGCCATTGCGGTCGAGCAGGCAGGCGCCGTAGCGGCCGTCGGTCAGCACCACGCCGGCGGGGCCGTCCCACGGCTCCATGTGCATGGAGTTGTATTCGTAAAAGGCGCGCAGGTCGGCATCCATTGACGGCACGTTCTGCCATGCCGGCGGAATCAGCATGCGCAGCGAGCGGAACAGCCCCGCGCCGCCCATCACCAGACCTTCCAGCATGTTGTCCATGCTGTACGAATCGGAGCCGTTCTTGGCGACGATGGGGCGCACATCGTCCATGTTCAGGATCAGCGGCGTGGCGAACTTGCGCTCGCGCGCCAGCGACCAGTTGCGGTTGCCCTGCACGGTATTGATCTCGCCGTTGTGGGCGAGGTAGCGGAACGGCTGCGCCAGCCGCCATTCGGGCCAGGTGTTGGTGGAGAAGCGCTGGTGGTAAACCGCCAGTGAAGAGGCAAAGCGCTCGTCGCTGAGGTCGGGGTAGAACACCGGCAGCGCGGCGGGCATCACCAGGCCCTTGTACAGAATCACTTTGCCGGACAGGGTGGGGATATAGAATGACTTGTCGCCAGCCAGCGCTTTTTCGGTGAGGCGGCGTGCGATGTAAAGCTTGCGCTCGAAGCTTTCCGCGTCCAGCGAATCCGGGCAGTTGACGAACACCTGCTCGAAATGCGGCAGCGTTGCCAGCGCGTATTCGCCGCACACCGAAACATCCACCGGCAACTGGCGGTAGCCTGCCACGCTCAGTCCCTGGCCTCGCAGCTCGCGGGTGAGGGTGTCGCGTGCAGTGGCGGCAAGCGCTGCATCCTGATTCAGGAACACCAGGCCGGCAGCGTAGTGCTTCGCCAGATCGAAGCCGCATTCGGCGGCAACGGCGCGCAAGAATGCATCCGGTTTCTTGAACAGCAGACCGCAGCCGTCACCGGACTTGCCGTCCGCCGCCACCGCGCCGCGATGCGTCAGGCAGGCCAGCGACGAAATCGCTGTCTGCACCAGCCAGTGGCTGGGCTGGTCATCCAGCTGAGCCATGAGGCCGAAGCCGCAACTGTCCTGTTCGAAATCGGGGCGGTAGAGGGTACCCTCCAGCCAGCTTTGTCTGTCCATTGGCGATAACTCGAAATTTAGAGCGAAATAGCCCAATTCTACTCGCCCGCCAGGTATCAGGCAACGCTAATATTCACGGGGCTTTTGTAGGGGTATTGCGGTGTTGGCAGAGCGGCGCGTGGCAGAATGAAACGGTGGGTGAACAGAGCGAGCCAATATAGGTAGAAGAAAGCCTGCATTACGTTAATGCGGTGGCTGAAAGTTTTACCCAAGCGCACAAACCGTTATCCGATTGGGTATGAATATGTTGTTGCAATTAAGCCACTTCTGCCAGTTTGGACACTTTATTTGGTTTTGCTTTAAAAAATAGCATGGAGTAAGTTATCACCTTCATGCTTCAGCTTGAAAGCGACGAAAGTAATGTTGATCTACATACTAGCCGTCTCCTTAATTACATTTCTTGTTTCACTACTTTTCGCAGGAATGAAGGGACGTGAGGAGGCAAAAGTAAAATGGACTTGGTCTCTTTTGATCGCCTTCACAGTTTATACAATTGTAGTTACGAATATGAGTCATAGCGATGATGGCCGCATCCTCGTGGGTGGCATGCTCATTCTTGTTGGCGTGATAGTTGGGTATGTACTCAACCAAGTCGGGCGATGGTGCATCGATTTTATTGCCATTAAGGTGATGTCAGATAATCGGGAGCGAGCGGCAAAAGGTTATGAACCTCCGTTAAATTAATTGCAAGAATTAGCACTGCACACCACATTTTTTGTAAGCCGCGCCAAAGGCGCATGGGTTGCTGGCAGATCAGGTTACGCGAAATTCGGGGTCGCGAATTTCGAGGTCATGCATTAACACATGCCAATGAGCTAAAGGTGGCGAGTGTTGTGATATTCCAAAAAAAGATGGCGCGCCTATTCGGCGTGTATTGCTTGAACATAGTTTGCCGGGGGTAGCCCGGCAGCTAGTCACCTTTTCTTGTTTGGCCAAGAAAAGGTAACCCAAAAGAAGGCCACCCCACTGCGCCGTCCCTTCGGGATACCTTCGTCTGAACCGCTCAGACGGGGGCTGCGCAAACGCCCTGACAGCTTGCACAAACCGCAAGCTGCTGCGGAACTCGAACAGTGCTCGCCTGAACCTCCCGCCTGCCCGGCCCAGACGAAGCGGCGCAGAAGGGGAAATTTCAAAGAACCTTGAGTCACGCGCGTTGCGCGTGTTCGTTTTGTCTTGGCCTGTCCGAGCTTTGCCCGGACAGGGTGTTCTGCCATGAGGGTCAGGCGCCATAATTTTTCTTTCTTGGGGCTCTCGCGATCTGTGCCCAGTTCACGCTTCGTCCAGCAATTCTATCCAGTGCCGAACTGGCGTGGCGGTGCCGGATTGCAAATGCGTCAGGCAGCCGATATTGGCTGTCGCAATTACTTCCGGCTGGCGCGCCTGCAGATGGCCGAGCTTACGCTCGCGCAGCTGAGTGGAAATTTCCGGCTGCAAAATCGAGTAGGTGCCGGCCGAGCCGCAGCACAGGTTGGATTCGGAGACGGTCATGACTTCGAACCCGGCGACGGTGAGCAGGGCTTCCACCACGCCGGTGATTCTCTGGCCGTGCTGCAGCGTGCACGGCGCATGGAAGGCGACGCGCGCGCGCGGTTTGGGCAGCGGCTCAAACTGGCTTTTGAGCAGCTCTGCTTCGGCCAGCACGACTTCGCTGAGGTCGCGCGTCAAGGCCGACACCCGCGCTGCTTTGGCAGCATAGGCCGGGTCGTGTTGCAGGTAATGCCCATATTCCTTGACCGTGACGCCGCAGCCGGAGGCGGTCATCACAATGGCTTCAGCGCCCGCCTCGATATGCGGCCACCACGCGTCGATGTTGCGGCGCATGTAGTCCAGCCCTTCTTCCTGGGCGTTGAGGTGGTAGCTGACCGCACCGCAGCAGCCGGCTTTATCCGCTGCAATCAGGGTGATGCCGATCTTATCCAGCAGCCGCGCCGCCGCCGCGTTGATGTTGGGTGCCAGCGCGGGTTGCACGCAACCTTCCAGGACCAGCATGTGGCGCGCATGGCGTGTGCGCGGGCGGGGTGTGGCGGGCTGTTTGACCGGCAGTTTGGTTTTGAGGCTGGCGGGCAACAATGGCCGGGCAGCGCGTCCCAGCGCAAGCAGGCCGGAAAACAGCGCTCGATGCGGCAGAACCTGGCGCAGGGCGTAGCGTTGCACGGCTGCCAGCGGGCCGCGCGGAACCTGTTTTTCGATCAGGTCACGGCCAATGTCCAGCAGCTTCGAGTATTCCACTCCGGACGGGCAGGTGGTTTCGCAGTTGCGGCAGGTGAGGCAGCGATCCAGGTGCAGCTGGGTTTTTTCCGTGACCTCGCCGCTTTCCAGATACTGCTTCATCAGGTAAATGCGCCCGCGCGGCGAATCCAGTTCGTCGCCGAGGATTTGATAGGTGGGGCAGGTGGCGAGGCAAAAGCCGCAGTGCACGCAGCTGCGCAGGATACGTTCGGCCTCGATGCCCTGGGGCGTATCGCGGATGAAATCGGCGAGTTGGGTTTGCATGGTCAGAACTCCGCGTAGAGCCGCCCGCGATTGAAAATGCCGTGCGGGTCGAACTGTTGTTTCAGGCGCTGGTGCAACGCCAGCATGGCTGTGGGCAGCGGCTGGAATACGCCGGCGGATTTGTCCGCCCCGCGAAACAGCGTGGCATGGCCGCCCGCCTGGGCTGCGGCGTTGCGGATGTGCTCGGCCGGCGCGTCGGACTTGAGCCAACGCTGTGCCCCGCCCCAGGTGACGGCCTGTTTGCCGGGCAGGGCAATGGGTGGGGTGGTGGCGGGTACCGACAGCCGCCACAGCGGCGTATCGCCGCCAAACAGCGCGGCGGTCTGTTCGCGCGCGGCCAGCCAGAATGCAGCGCCGTGCGGGTTCACTTCACCGCCCAGTTTTACTTGTGCGGCGTGGATGCCAGGAACGCTCCCTTCCAGCCGCAGCATCATCACCCCGCCAACCCAGGCGGCGGCGGAGATGGGCAGCGGCTGGCCGGCGAGCTGGTTCATGCGGGTAATGGCGTTGCCCTGATCGAGTTCGAATTGCAGCGTGATCTCGGTGGCCGGGCGGGGCAGCACTTTGAGCGAGGCTTGCAGGATCACCCCGAGCGTGCCCAGCGCACCCGCCATCAGGCGCGACACGTCATACCCGGCGACGTTCTTGATGACTTTGCCGCCGAAGTTGAGCACGTCGCCGCGGCCATCCAGCAACTGCACACCGAGCAGCGCGTCGCGCGCGCTGCCGGCAAAGGCGCGACGCGGCCCGGCGAAGCCGCAGGCCAGGGTGCCGCCGAGCGTGGCATGTGCGCCGTAATGCGGCGGCTCGAATGACAGCATCTGCCCGTTGGCGGCGAGCACGGCTTCGATTTCGGCCAGCGGGGTGCCGGCTTTTGCAGTCAGCACCAGTTCCACCGGTTCGTATTCGACGATGCCGCTGTGTGTTGAAAGATCGAGCAGCTCGCCCAGCGGCGCATTGCCGTACCAGTCCTTGCTGCCGCCGGCGCGGATTTGCAGCGGGGCTTGTGCGGCGATGGCGGCGTGCACCTGGTCAATGATTGCTTGCATGGATGCCTGTCAAAATCGCGGTAATTCAGGATGCGGCAGTTGCCCGCCGTGCACGTGCATCGCGCCCAGTTCGGCGCAGCGGTGCAGCGTGGGTACGGCCTTGCCGGGGTTCAATAATCCGAGCGGGTCGAACGCGGCCTTGACGGCGTGGAAAGCCTGCAATTCGAGCGGACGGAACTGCACGCACATCTGGTCGATTTTTTCCACGCCGACGCCGTGCTCGCCGGTAATGGTGCCGCCCTGGGCGACGCACAGCTCGAGGATCTTTGCGCCCAGGGCTTCGGTTTTTTCCAGTTCTCCGGGAGTGTTGGCATCGTAGAGGATCAGCGGGTGCAGGTTGCCGTCGCCGGCGTGAAACACGTTGGCAACGCGCAGTCCGTATTGCGTGGACAGGTCGGCAATGCCGGCCAGCACGGCAGGCAGGGCGCGGCGCGGGATGGTGCCGTCCATGCAGTAATAGTCCGGCGACAGACGTCCCACGGCGGGGAAAGCGTTCTTGCGCCCGGCCCAGAATTTGAGGCGTTCGGACTCGTTATTGGCGGTGCGGATTTCGGTCGCGCCGCTGGTGGCGAGGATGTCATGCACGCGCAGCACATCGTCGGACACCTCCTCGTTGGTGCCGTCCACTTCCACCAGCAGAATGGCTGCGGCGTCGAGCGGATAACCGGCGTGGACGAAAGCTTCCGCTGCCTCGATCGCGGGTTTGTCCATCATCTCCAGGCCCGCCGGCAGGATGCCGCCGGCGATGATGGCGTTCACCGCAGCACCCGCCGTCTCGATGCGGTCAAACGCCGCCAGCACCACTTGCGCGCGCTCCGGTTTGGCCAGCAGCTTGACGGTGACTTCGGTGACCACGGCGAGCATGCCTTCCGAGCCGTGCATCAGTGCCAGCAGGTCGTAGCCGGGGCTGTCCAGTGCTTCGCCGCCGAGTTCCAGCACCTCGCCGTCCATGGTCACCGCGCGCACGCGCATGACGTTGTTCACCGTGAGGCCGTATTTCAGGCAATGCACGCCGCCGGAGTTTTCCGCCACGTTGCCGCCGATGGAGCAGGCGATTTGCGAGGACGGGTCCGGCGCGTAGTAGAGGCCGTGCGCTGCGGCGGCTTCGGAGATGGCGAGATTGCGCACGCCGGGCTGCACGCGCGCAGTGCGCGCCAGCGGGTCCAGGCGCAGGATCTTGTTGAATTTGGCCAGCCCCAGCAGCACGGCGTCCTCGCGCGGCAGTGCGCCGCCGGACAGGCCGGTGCCTGCGCCGCGCGCGATGACCGGCACCCCGGCTGCATGGCACAGCCGCAAAATGGCGATGACCTGGGCTTCGGTGTCGGGCAGCACCACGACGCCCGGCTGGCATCGGTACGCGGACAGGCCATCGGATGCATAAGGCGCCACATCCTCGCGCACGGACAGCACGGCGGAGGCGGGCAGCAAGGCTTGCAAGTCGCGGATAACCGAGGCGGCAATCATGGTTGAACCTGCAAACTCAGTCGGCTCCCGGGCATAAATATGCCTGGTTGCGGCTGGCCGGCTGCAGGCAGAGACAAGATAACCGCAAAACGCATTTCCATCCCGCTGTCCTGTGTGGATTAAATTGCGATTTTCAGGCTGATTCGCATGAAGGGTTAATTCTACTGCCCCTGATCATTCGCTGCCATGCGGTTTTGCGCGCTCAGACGCTGCCAGGCTTGCGTGAGCGCACTCGCGTCGCCCACATTGCCGGGGAAGATCACTACCGGAATCTCGGGAAAGGGATGCGTGGCAGGGGTCAATACCACACTGCAGCCGGGCAGAATCTGCCCCACCAGCCGCGCGGTGGGCAGCACCAGCCCCTTGCTCAGCATGTCGTTGGAGGTGATGCCGCCCTTGCTGATGATGAAGCCGATGCTGGCGGGCAGGCCGTGCACCACGTCCATCAGGAAACCGGAAACATGCTCGCCAAACGCCAGGCGCGTTGCCTGGTCGGGAAACTGGCGCTCGATGCGGCTGGTGAACACCACTGGCGTCATGCCGCGCTGGTGAGCCTGGGCCACTTTTGCCAGCACTTCCTGCAACAGGGCCGGGCTTTGTCCCGGCATCCGGCTCACGTCCACTTCCACGGCTACGATGCCTGGCTGTTGCAGCAGGACTTCAAGCTGCTCGGTGGTTTTCCTGACATGCGAACCGACCACGACCACGCCGGGACGTCCGCCTTTGACATAGCGCTGCATGTCCTCCGCCGGCACCGGTTGCGGCGGCAGTTTGGCCAGGGCCGTGAGCAGGCTGGCGGCGCTGCGGAACAGGAAGCGCTTGCCCTGGCCGGCGGCCTGTTCGAGGTCGTCGGCGAAGCGGTTGAGGTCGGCCTGGCTTTCAGCGTCCACCACGCAGCAGGCATTGCCTTGCAGCGCCATCAGCCGGTCCAGCGTGCCGGTTCGGATAGCGTTGAGCGTGAAGCGCACCACCTGATCGGCCTTGATCCTGCCCTGGGTTTTTTCTTCGACATAATCGGGCAGAAAACTGTGGCGGTAGCCGAACACGGAATCGCGTGCGAATTCGGTTTCGTGCACCGGCACGGCCTTGCCGTCCACTTTGAGATAATGCACGCTGTCCACGGTGAAACGTCCGCCTTCGAAAAAAGCGGGGACCAGAAAATGGGCGTCGAACGGACCCAGCTCTTCGGCCATGACGTCGGTTTCCACCGGGTAATGGCCGCGCAGGGTCGAGTCGGAGCGGCTGACGAACAGCGCCGGGCGATCAAATCCTGCCATTGCCAGCTTCAGGTTGCGGCATGCTTCGCGCGTCACCTGCGCAGCGTCGGCAGCGCCCATGCCGCGGGTGTTGGTGAGCACGAACATCAGCGGCGAAGCGTCGGCCAGCCCCTGCTTGAGCGTCGCCACATCCCAGCGGGTGAGCAGCAGACAGCCGTGCACCGTCTGAGAGCCGGTGGGGTCGTCGTCCAGAACAATGATTTTTGGTGGCATTTTATTTAAACCTGAAAGCGGCGGCTAAACCACGGAGTTCACGGAGAAAAAAGAAAAATCTCAGACAGCCCTGCAGACTTGATTTTTGCCGTCATTGTTTTCCCCGTGTTCTCCGTGCGCTCCGTGGTTAATCGCTTAGCCTTTTAATCCTCAAGCAAAGCCAGCGCGCGCTGTTCCAGCGCCTTGGCGTTCATGCCGTTGAGGTCGAACAGCTGTCCCGCGCTGGCGGTGGTTTCGCCGCGCTGCCAGCAGAAGGTTTCACGGCGTGGTGCGCGCGTTCTCAGCAGTACCGGCTCCAGCATCGCGGAAGGCCCGCCAGTGACCGCAATCAACGCGTCGCCGTGGAACATGGCATCGAAATCCGCGTCGCCCATGAACTTGCCGTCGGGCTGCGACACGGTGTTCCAGGAAACATCCGTCGGACGATACAAACGACGCGGATTGACCACGGATACGATGCGCACGCCGACACCTTGCCTGATCAGCGCCTCGGCTGCCTCGAACACCGGCAGCAGCACCATGTCGCCGGTGACCGCGAACACCACCTTGCTGCGGCCATCCTTGTCCAGCAGCGTGATCGCACCTTCCTCGACCGCCGTGCGGCTTTGCGCCAGCGTGGTGCGTACCGGCAGCGGCGTTTTCGAGGCGGTGATCACGATCCCCTTGTTGTGGGTTTTCAGCGCCCAGTCGTACGCCGCCTGAATCGAGTTGGCGTCGGTCGGGAACAGCGGGAACACATTGCCGTTGCGCATCATGGCGGCGAAGTAGGCCTCGACCTCCGGGCGCTGGTGGGTCCAGCCATTGCGTCCCTGCTCCAGTGCACCGGCAGTGAACAGCGTCACCGTACTGGGCGTTTTGCGGCGCAGTTCGGCCATCGCCTGGATCACCGTCTGCCAGATCGGCAGGCCGTTGATGACGAAGGATTCATACGAGCACCACAGCGACCTGCCGCCGAACAGCGACACCGCGGCCGCCAGACCGGCGCAGGCGTCTTCGTTGAGCGGCTCGTAAACCTGGCCGTTCGGACCCTGGAAGTACAGTTCGTCAACGGTCGGGTGACGGATCGTCAGCGCCTTGTTGATATTGGCCATGGCCGAGGCTTCGTTGCCGTCGGCATTGGTGACGATGAAGCGCGGATCGCGTTTGCCCACTGCACCGACCACTTCACCAAATGCGGTGGTGGGCACCTTGTTTTCCTTGCCCGGCTCGAATTCGGTCAGCGGCAGTTCGCCGAGGTCGGGCAGATCCAGCTCGAATTCCGTCACCACGGTTTTCACCGCCGGGCCGCCGCCGGCATGACGGAAATTCTCGCGTACCAGCTCCCAGGCTGCGGTGGACAGTGCGCGGCGCTGCAGGCCGGATACGACGTCCGCGCTCTCCAGGGTGTGATGGGCATAGAGGTTGTGCGACTTGGAACCGGTGGCATGCACGCCGGTGCCTTTCAGTTGCTTGAGGATCAGTACCGACAGTTCGCCGTTGAGCGCATTCCGGGCGGCGCCATCGCTGGCCTGCAGCACCGCGCCGGCAAACGCCACGCGCTGCTGCCACGAGAACAGCGAGCTGTCGACATAGGCGCCCTGCTGGTTCTGGTCGTCGAATTCCTTGGCGTCCACCAGATACACATGCTTGAAGCCGTGCGCCTTCCAGTAGGCCGTCATGCGGGCATTGTCCCAGGTCGAGACCATGCTGTGGTGCTCCTGGGAGTAGCCGTTCCACACCAGGATCGGCAGGAAGTTGGTGGCTTTGGGATAGGCGGTGTTGAAATGCACCATGGCGCTCATGATGTAGGGCTCGCCCAAGCCGCCGTCGCCGATGGTGACCGGGAACAGCTTGCCCGGATGGAGCAGGGCGCCGGCCATGGCGAAGTGCTGGCCCTGGCCCAATGGGCCGGCGGGTGCCAGCAGGCCGGGAATGGCACCTGACAGGTGGCCCAGCAGGCCGTGGCTTTCGCGGAAGCGGTCACGCATTTGCTGCACTGTGGTGATGCCCATCTCTTCCAGCGAGGTATCGAGGAACATGGCGCTGTAGAAACCCGGCGCGTGGTGGCCCACTTCGGTCACGATATTGGTGTGGCCCAGCATCACCATGGAAGCGTAGGCTTCCGCGCTGCTGGCGAAGCCGCCGGGGTGGCCCGAGGATTTGGCGCCGGTCACCTGCAAGGTGAGATAACGCAGCGCATCCGCCACCAGCAGCGTCTGGTAGGCCGCCTTTACATCGCCGGCATCGGTCACGCCGTGAACTTTGTCAGACAGGCATGGCGCATCGCCCATCTGTGCGAAATCCGGCATGGATTCCGCGAAATATTGAATTCCCTGGCAAAACGCCGGGGTTGTTTGGGGTTCGATCAGGTTTTTTTCCGCGCTCATTTTCTTCTCCGGGCAATTCAGAAAGCTGCTAAACGGCAGAATCTGTCTGCCGGCTAAATTTCATATTGTGAAATCACAATTCGCTCTATGAGAAATACTAACAAAGCCCCTGCATAATTGCAACGTGATGCAGCGGGTTTTGTCAGGCGACGCGGTTCTGCGGTGCGCCGCGCAGGTAGGCTTCGATGTTGTCGATAAGCTGGTCGGCCAACGTCTGCATTGCCTCGCGGCTCGACCAGGCGATGTGCGGAGTCAGAATGAAGTTGGGTAAATCCAGCTCCAGCAACGGATTGCCTTGCTGCGGTGGCTCTTGGTCCAGCACGTCGAAGCCCGCGCCGCCGATGCGCTCGCTGCGCAGCGCGTCGAGCAGCGCGGATTCATCCACCAGGCCGCCGCGCGCGGTGTTGATGAGTAGTGCATGGGGTTTCATCAGTGCGAATTCTGTAGCGCCGATCAGGTGGCGGGTTTGCGGGTTGAGCGGCAAATGCAGGGAGATGACGTCGCTTTCGCGAAGCGTGCTGTCGAAGTCGGTATAACCCGATCGTAGCGTCGCCGCCCCCTTGTGCTCGGCGATCAGCACTTTCATGCCGAACGCCAGGGCGAGCCCTTCTACCGCCTCGCCGATGGCACCGTGGCCGATCAGTCCCAGGGTGCTGCCGTGCAGGTCGCGCAGCGGGTGGGTGAACAGGCAGAACTGGTCGGCACGCTGCCATGCGCCGTCGCGCAGGTCGGCGCGAAACGCCAGCAAATTGCGGCGCAATGCCAGCAGCATCATGAATACGTGCTCGGGAACGGTGTGCACCGAGTAGTTGCGGATGTTGGACACCACGATGTTGCGCTCGCGGCAGCAGGCGATATCCACGTTGTCGGTCCCGGTGGCGGCGACCGCCACCATCTTCAGTCCGGGTAATTGCTCCAGTGTTTCGCGGCGCAGTGCGACCTTGTTGGTGATCGCGATGGTGGCGTCGGCAAGCCGCGGCACAATCTGATCCGGTGCGGTTGCCGGATAGTCCGCCCAGTGGTGGGGAACAGCCGGACGGCGGACGTCGGCGATGATGCTGGCGGAATCAAGAAAAACGATTTTTTCCATTGCGGTCGCCCTAGTCGCCGCCCATGCCGGACATGCGTTCCACGACCTTGACCAGCGCCGCGGAATCCAGGTCGGTATCGCCGCTGCCCATCAGGGCATTGAGGTGCTGGGTGACCAGAGCGGCGGCGGGCAGCGCCAGGCCAAGCTGGTGGGCAGTCTCCATGACAATGCGCATATCCTTCTGGTGCAGGCCGACCTTGAAGCCGGGTTTGAAATCGTTGTCCAGGATGCGCTTGCCGTGCACTTCCATGATCTTGCTGCCAGCGAAGCCGCCCATCAGCGCCTCGCGCACCTTGGCCGGGTCGGCGCCGTTGCGGCGCGCAAAGGTCAGCGCTTCGGCCACGGCCTCGATGGTCACCGCCACCACGATCTGGTTGCAGGCCTTGGCCACCTGGCCGGCGCCGTTGCCACCGACGTGGACAATGTTCTTGCCCATGCATTCGAACAGCGGCCTGACGCGTTGGAATACCTCCGCCTTGCCGCCCACCATGATCGACAGGGTGGCGTTGATCGCGCCGGTTTCGCCACCGGAAACCGGTGCATCCAGCATCTCGATGCCCAGCGCCGCCAGCCGTGCTGCGAAGGTCTTGGTGGCGGTAGGCGAGATAGTGCTCATGTCCACCACCACGGCGCCCGGCCGAACGCCATGTACTACGCCCTGTTCGCCGAACAGCACTGCTTCCACGTCGGGCGTGTCTGACACAATGGTGAAGATGATGTCGGCATGGGCCGCCACCTCGGCGGGCGAGGCGCAGCCGGTGGCCCCGGCTGCGGTCAGCTTTTGCAAGGCTTCGGCTCGGCGCGCGAAGGCCCACAGCTGATGCCCACCCTTGATCAGGTTGATGGCCATCGGACCGCCCATGATGCCTGGGCCAATAAAACCGACATTGATAGACATGGCGCCTCCTTGATTGAATTTCAGAATTGATGAACCAGCCACAGGCACAGTGGCAGCGTGAACCAGAACAGCAGCGTGCTCCATCCCACCAGTAGCGCCCCTGCTTCGGTGTCCAGATGGAAGCGGTCGGTCAGAATCAGTATGGTCAGCATGGTGGGCATGGCCGTCTCGATGACTGCAGCATATTGCGGCTCGTTCGCTGGCGCAAACAGCAGGCTGGCGGTGATCCATACCAGCAGCGGCATCAACAGCAGTTTCACTGCGGCAGTCGCCAGGATCACACCGTTCGGCCTCAGTTTGCGCCAGGGAATGGACAGTCCGAGCACGAACATCATGATTGGAATGGTAGCCTCCCCGATCATCCGCGCGGCATGAATCAAGGGTTCGAACGCCAGACCGGTGATGTGCAGCGTGGCGCCGATGATAAATGCCCAGATCGGCGGCATCCCCAGCATCACGCGCCAGATGGGTTGGCGCCCGACGTTTGCTTCCGGCGGCCCGAGCCGGGTGCAAATCCACACGCCCAGGCTCCATACCAGCGGCATGGTCATCAGCATGTCGTGGAACGCCGGATAGCGGGCCGCTTGCGGGCCGTAAAGAAAGGTCAGTACCGGCATGCCGATGAAGAAGGTATTGCCGAACATGCCGCCCACCACCAGCGCAGCGCGGGTGCCGTTGTGCAAATTGCGCCCCACCGGCGAGTGATAGAGCATGAGGTACAGCACAGCGGCGGCCAGCAGCGAGCCGATCCCGCCCAGTAGCGGTACCAGCAGCAGCCCCGGCGTAATCGGTGTGGTGGCTGCGATGGAAAACAGGATGGCCGGAAAAAACAGGTTGAGTACCAGCCGGTTGAGCTGGATGCGCAAGGTCTTGCTGGGAACCTCCTGGAAATAGCTTGGCCATATCGCACCCGCGCCGACCAGGATGGCGATCGGCAGCATCACCTCGATCATCAATTTGGCCAGATGATTCAGATCCATGTTTTGGTCAGGCTTTGGCTCGGATAGGTGCGCGCATGAGCGGGCACTGGCGAAGTGCGGCGCTCATGGTTTCAATGTGCTGGCCAATGCGCATTGGCGTTTATCCCAGTGTCGGCATTACCAGAGTCGAGGCGCTGTGCTCCGCTTGTTCCGGCCAGCGGCTGGTGATGGCCTTGGTGCGGGTGTAGAAATACACGCCTTCCATGCCGTGCATGTGCAGGTCGCCGAACAGCGAGGACTTCCAGCCGCCGAAGGAAAAGAATGCCATCGGTACCGGGATCGGCACGTTGATGCCGACCATACCCACCTCGATTTCGTGCTGAAAACGGCGCGCTGCCGCGCCGGAACCGGTGAAAATGGCGGTGCCGTTGGCGTAGGGGTTGCTGTTGACCAGCTTGATGGCTGCATCGAAAGTTGCAACGCGCAGCACGATCAGCACCGGGCCGAAGATTTCCTCGCGATAAATGTCCATCCCGGTCGAGACGTTATCAAACAGGGTCGGCCCGACAAAGAAACCATTTTCAAATCCAGACACCTGGATGCCGCGCCCGTCCGTCACCAGCGTGGCACCTTGTGCCACGCCGCTGTCGATGAGACCGACGATCTTGTCGCAGTGTTGCGCAGAAATCACGGGGCCCATGTCGACGCCCTTGCGGTCGCCCGGACCGACCACCAGTTTCTCGGCCCTTTCCTTGAGCTTGGCCACCAGCGCGTCGGCGACATCGCCTACCGCCACTACTGTGGAGATCGCCATGCAGCGTTCCCCGGCGGAGCCGTAGGCGGCGCCCATGATAGCGTCGGCGGTGAAGTCCAGCGCGGCATCGGGCAGCACCACGGCGTGGTTCTTGGCGCCGCCCAGGGCCTGCACGCGCTTACCGTGATGCGCCGCTGTTTCATAGATGTATTTCGCCACCGGTGTCGAGCCGACGAAAGACACGGCGCGCACGTCGGGATGGGTAAGCAGGGTGTCCACCGCTTCCTTGTCGCCGGGCACGACGTTGAATACGCCGTCGGGCAATCCCGCTTCCTTGAACAATTCCGCCATGCGCAGGCTGCATGAGGGCACTTTTTCCGAGGGCTTGAGCACGAAGGTATTGCCGCAGGCGATGGCGAGCGGGAACATCCACATCGGCACCATCGCCGGGAAGTTGAACGGGGTGATGCCGGCGCACACGCCGACCGGCTGCAACATGGAATGGCAATCCACGCCTCGACCGACGTTCTCGGCATGCTCGCCCTTGAGCAGATGCGGCGCGCCGACGGCGAACTCGACCACCTCGATGCCGCGCTGCACCGAACCGGCAGCGTCTTCCAGTGTTTTGCCGTGCTCTTCACTGGCGAGCTGAGCCAGCTCGGCGCGATGGATTTCAAGCAGCTCGCGGAATTTGTTCAGGATACGGCTGCGGCGCAGCGGCGTGGTTTCGCGCCAGGCCGGAAAGGCTGCCTTGGCGGCCTCCACTGCATTGATTACGTCATCGCTGCTGGCCAGTGGCACCTGCCGGATCACCTCGCCGGTAGCCGGGTTGGTTACGTCGGCCAGACGGCTGCTGCGGCTTTCGGTGCGCTGGCCATTGACCCATAGCGGAAGAATTTCTTTTGACATGATTTGACTCCTGGTTGCATTGATACTGAAGGGAAATGAACTCGGTTCCTCACGATTTGGCAATGACGATGTATTCGCAGTGGGTTTCGCGGATAGTCAGTGCGCCGACCAGGCCGACCACGGCAAACGCCAGCATGATGCCCAGCCCGGTCTGGTAATTGTGTTCCGAATAGACCCGGGCGCCGGCCTGCAGTCGTCCGTTCCAGCCCTGATCCATGACCCAGCCTACCAGCGGCTGCAGTACCGCCGCACCCAGGAAGGCGCCGGTGTTGATGACGCTGGTCGCCATCCCGGACAGGGCGGGTGGATTGACCTCCTTGACGCAGGCCCAGGTCAACGTGAAACCAGCGGCGCTGAGCCCCATGACGGCAAACAGCAGATAGTTTTGGCTGACCGACAGATGCCAGCCAAATACGATGGGTAGCCAACACAGTACATAAACCGCCAAGCTGCTGACGATCACCGGCAGCCGCTTGCCGATCCGGTCCGACAGGGTGCCAAACAGCATCGCGCCGAGCGCGAAGGATAGCAACAGCAGCAGGGTGTGATAGGAAGCGACATTACGTTCCATACCATAGACATCACGTAGGTAAGGCATGGCCCACAGCCCGGCAAAGGCAAACAGGCTGCCGCCGATGCCGAGGTTGGGCCAGAAACCGGGCCAGGTGGCACGGTTTTTCATGACCTTGAGCAGGCCGTCGTACCAGTGGCCGTGATGGCGCGGATGCGCCTCCTTGCCCTCCAGTTCGCGCATGGTGGGCAGGCCGGCTTCGCCGGGATGACTGCGCACCAGGAACCAGACCAGCACGGCCAGTACCAGAGAGAACACGCCGACCGCGACAAACACGTTGCGCCATGAGGTCTGCGATATGACCCAGACCAGCGGTGTGGCAGCCAACACCGATCCAAGGTTGCCAAGCAGCAGCGACATGCCACCGATGGTGCCGAAATGGCGGTCGTAAAACCATACCGAATTCAGCTTCATCAGCGAAATGAACATGGCGGAAACGCCCAAACCCACCAGTATCCGCCCAAAAGAAGCGACTGCCAGCGTATCGGCCAGGCCGAATAGCAGTGACCCCAGGCCGGCTATCAGGGTGCCGATGGCAACGATCTTGCGTACACCCAAAGTGTCGGCCATGACGCCGACCGGGATCTGCATCACGGTATAGGTATAAAAATAGGCAGCCGCCAGAGCCCCAAGCGCAGCGCCGCTGGCGTGGAAGGATTGCTGCAGGTCACTCGCGATCGCGGCGGGCGCCAGGCGGTGGAAGTACGCCAGCATGTAGCCGATCACCACCAGCGTGTAGCTGGTCCAGCGCAGACGGCGCATGCGGGCGTGGATATGCCTGGTCATGGCAGCGACAGATAAGCTGGCTCGCGTAAGCCGATCCAGGGATAAAGCCGCAGGGCTATTGATGTTTGAGCCATGCAACGACTTCTCCTGCATTTTTGTCCGGCGGAAAAACCGGGTAGAACACCTTGGCGATTACCCCGTCCGCGATGATCAGCGTCAATCTTTTGAGCAGGGTCAGGGAGCCGACTTCGAAAGTGGGTAATTTCAAGGCCCGCACCAAGGCCATGCCGGCATCGCTCAGCAGCGCGTAGGGAAGATGCAGTCGCTCAACCGCCTCACGCTGATAATCCGTGGTTTGGGTGCTGAGGCCATAGACGTCAACGCCCAGGTCCTGAAGCGCCTGATAATGGTCGCGGAAAGCGCAGGCTTGAGGGGTACAGCCACGTGCTCCGGGAATTTCATCCCAGCCGTGAGGCAAACTCAGGTCGGGCCGTCCGGTCAGCGGATAGCAGTAAATGACGGTTGTGCAGGGCAGCGCCGATACATCCACGGACTGCCCCGATGTGGCCTGCAGTTTTATCGCCGGCAGGCGCTTCCCCAAAAGGCTGGCACCCGCTCCGTCGTCTGCCGGCACGGGCAGGCCTTCTGGCAAGGTATTCAGATCGGCCATGGCGTGTGCAGGAGTTGAATAGATTAATGCGCCGCACCCAGATAGGCCGCCCTTACTGCAGGGTCATTTTTCAGCTGCTCGGCCGGCCCGTGGCAGGAAATCCGCCCGTTTTCCATGACATAGCCGTAGTCGGCGACATTCAGTGCGGCCGCGGCGAACTGCTCGACCAGCAGCATGGTAATGCCACGCGTTTTCAGCTCGCGAATGATGCGAAACACTTCTTCCACCAGCAATGGAGCCAGGCCCATTGAGGGCTCGTCCAGCAGCAGCACGTCGGGATTGAGCATCAGCGCCCGTCCCATGGCCAGCATTTGCTGCTCGCCACCGGAAAGCGTTCCGGCGAGTTGCTCGCGCCGTTCCTGGAGGCGTGGAAACAGGTCGAATATGCGGTCGAGGTCGCCCTGCACATCGCCGCGCTCGCGCCCAAAGGTAAGGCGCGGGAAGGCGCCCAGGGTCAGATTGTCGGTCACCGACAGGGTAGAGAACACGCGTCGGCCTTCCGGCGAGTGAGCCAGGCCGCTACGGGCGATTTTGTGCGAAGCCAGGCCGGTGATGTCCTTGCCGTTAAGGCGAATCTCTCCGCCAGCCGGCTTGATCATGCCGGATACCGCACGCATGGTGGTGGTTTTGCCGGCACCGTTGGAGCCGATCAGGGTGACGACTTTGCCCTGCGGCACGTCGATGGAAATGCCGTGCAGCACTTCAACCTTGCCATACGCGGCATGCAAATTATTAATCTGTAGCATATTGATTCCTCAGGCTGCCTCGGCGTTGCCGCCAAGGTAGGCTTCAATCACTTTAGAGTTGGACTGTACTTCGGCAGGCTTGCCTTCCGCGATTTTCTGGCCGAAATCCAGCACCGACACGGTGTCCGAAATACTCATCACCACGTCCATGTGGTGTTCGATGAGAATGACGGTGATGCCATGGTCGCGGATCTTCTGGATCATGCCGATCAATTCCTTGATGTCCGGCGCAGTCAGGCCGGCTGCCGGCTCATCCAGCAATAGCAGGCTCGGACTTAGCCCCAGAGCACGGGCTATCTCCAGCAGGCGCTGTTTGCCATAGGGCAGGTTGCGCGCTTCCTCGTTGGCCAGGTCAGCCAGGCCGACGAATTGCAGCAGGCTGGCGGCGCGTATGCGTGCCTCGCGTTTTTCCTTGAGACAGCGCCTGGTGTGGAAAATGACGTCGAACGTGTTGCTGTGGTAGGTATGGTGCAGTCCTACCAGTACGTTTTCAATTGCGCTCATTTCTCCGAACAGCTGCACATTCTGAAAAGTGCGTGCGATCCCTTCGCCTGCGATGGAGGAGGGGGTTGTGCCGGAAATGATCTTGCCGTTGAATTCGATCTCGCCTTCGGTTGGCTTGTAGATGCCGGTGAGCACGTTCATCAAGGTGCTCTTGCCCGAGCCGTTAGGGCCGATCAGGCCGTGAACGGTTCCTTTGGCAATATCCAGTTGCACCTGGTTGAGTGCCTTCAGGCCACCGAATTGCATCACGACATTGCGCGCTTCCAGCAGATTGCCTTTGGCGGTGACTGCACGATCCGGCAGCGACCAGACATGCTGGGAGTCGCCATGATCGGTGATGATTTCATGGCGATGTATCCACTGCGGCCGGTATTTCTGCACCACGCCGCGCAGGAAACCCATGATGCCGTCCGGCAGGTAATAAATCACAAACAGTATCATCGCGCCGAAAACCGTCAGCCGGTAATCGGTGATGTTGTGAATCCAGTAACCGAAAACGGCGAGTCCCACGGTAAACAGAAGCGGAATGGCAACCTGTTGCGGGGTACGTTTTTTAGTGAATACCGCGTAAGACGAATAAAGCACTCCCAGTGCCGCAATACCGAGCGCGATCTTGCGGAACAGATCGATATCCGACAGTACGTTGGGCAGCATGACGATGATGATGGCACCCAGGATCGGGCCGGAGCGGGTCTTGCGCCCGCCCATGATCAGCGCCAGCAGGAACAGGATGGTCAGTTCGAAGTTGTAGGTGTTGGGTGAAATATATTCTTCGGAATAGGTGAACAGGCTGCCAGCCAGGCCTGCCAGGGCGGCGCTGAAGACAAAGGCGTAGACCTTGTAGGCATACACGCTCACACCCATGCAGTCGGATGCCACCGGGCTGTCACGCAGGGCTTCGAAGGCGCGCCCGAGGTAGGACTTGACCACGCGTTGCACCACCAGGATGGTCAGCAGCAACGCCACCAGTACGATGTAGTAGTAGTCGGTGCCGGTGACCTGATGCCCAAAAAATACCGGCTTGCGCAGCGAAATGCCGAGCGGGCCGTTGGTGAGAAAGTCCATCTCGTTGATCAGTATCTGGATGATGGTGCCGAACGCCAGCGTCACCATTGCCAGGTAAGGCCCGGTTACGCGCAACGCAGGCAGGGCCAGGATGGCGCCGAACGCAGCGGTGACGACGATGCTCGCCGGCACTGCGAGCAGGAATGGCACGCCGAGCTGAAAGTTGAGCACGCCGGCGGTGTAGGAGCCAATCCCGAACAGCGCCGCATGGCCGAGAGAGACTTCGCCGATATAACCCACCACGATGTCGAGGCCGAGCAGCAGGATCGAATAGATGCCGATGATCACCATCAGATGGATGTAGTAGGGGTTCGACCAGATCAGGGGCAGCGCGGCCAGCGCGGCCAGAGCCAGAAGCAGGGAGGTTTTCTTGATGGCGCCCATGTTATACCTTGTTAATGATGGTTTTGCCGAACAGACCGGCCGGCTTGATTGACAGCACCAGCAGCAGCAGTACCAGACCCGGAACATCCTTGTAGCCGGTGGAGAGGTAGAAACCGGTGGTGGTTTCTGCGATACCCAGCAACAGGCCGCCGACGATCACGCCCATACCGCTATTGAGACCGCCGATAATGGCAACAGCAAAAGCCTTCAGTCCCAGCACTACGCCCATGGTGGCGCCAGTGAGCGTCAGCGGGGCGATCAGCACCCCGGCGAAGGCCGCAGTCATGGAGCTCAGGGCATAGGAAAAAGTGATTACCATGCGGGTGTTGATGCCCATCAGTCCGGCGGCATCGCGGTCGTTGGAGGTCGCCATCACTGCCTTGCCATAGATGGACTTGCGGTTGAACAGTTCCACTGCCAGCATCATGCCGAGGGCGCCTATGACGACCACTATTTCCATTGGCAGCACGTTGATACCATGGAATGTGAGCGGGGCTTCCGGCAGTGGCGAAGGAAACTTGAGATCGTCGCGGCCCCAGATGTTTTCCGCCACGTTTTTGAAAATAATGGCCAGGGCAATTGTGCCCATGATCCAGCCGAATTCGGATTTTGTCTTGAGCGCGGGCCGTACGGCAACGCGTTCTACTACAGCGCCCTGTAACGCGCCGAAAATAAGTACCAGAGGAATCATCAGCCAGTAGTTCATGTGGCCAACCAGGGTAAGGCCGACCAGCGCACCCAGCATCAGCGCTTCGCCTTGACCGAAGTTAAGGGTGCGCGAGGTGGCAAAAGTCAGTTGATAACCAAAGGCAATCACGGCGTAAATCATGCCGAGCGATATGCCGCTTACAATCAGTTGCGCGAAGATTTGCATGGGAGTTTTCCATCTAAAATGAGCCGGGAACGGACCCCGTTCCGGCTCATGGAGTTGCTACAGGTTTAGCCTGGTTGCGGATTGGTTTTTGGGGTGAGTCTTGACTTGTTTCTTCTCATGCGCTGGTGCAGCCAGATCGGCATCAGTGGGCATAAACCACGCGTCCGTTCCTAACTTCGCCCATGACCGTCATGTTCATGGTGATGGCCTCATGATTGTCGTGGGTGTAGGGATGGTTGTAAGTCGTGATCACGCCAACCACCGGGGTACGCAGATTTTCCAGCGCTTCACGGATTTTTGGCCCGTCCGTGCTGCCGGCCTGCTTGATGGCATCCGCCAGAAGGTACATCGAATCGTAACCCTGGGCAGCTGAAACCGGGGAAGGAATACGATCGACTTTATAAGCATGCTGATAGGCGGTAATAAATGCCTTGCGCTTCGGTGTGTTGGGTTCCTGGATGAAGGTCTGTGGCATGCGCGCACCTTCACCGTTCTTGCCGGCATTGTCGATGAAGTTGCCCATCGACAGAGTCCAGCTGCCGATCATCGGTACTTTCCAGCCGAGCTTTTCCATTCCGTTGGCGATTTGTGCCAGTTCAGGTCCGATGCCATAAGTCAGGATTGCTTGGGCCCCGGCTGCCTTGGCTTTGAGCAACTGGGCGGTCATGTCCACATCCTTGATATTGAATTTTTCTTCTGCGACTGGCTTGATGCCCTTTGCAGCCAGTACTTTTTCCAGATCTTCGCGGCCAAGCTGGCCGTAGTTGGTGGAGTCGGCCAGAATCGCCACCTTGGTGAACTTGCGCTTTTCGATCGCGTCATTGACGATCATCGCAGACTGGATGGTGTCGTTGGCGGAAGTGCGGAACACGTAGTTGTCAGGATATTGTGGTGGCAGAAACTGTTTGGTGACGATGGAACCGGTGGCGACGTTGTTGATCACCGGAATTTTCGCTTCTTCGTAGAAGCGTTGCGCTGCCAGCGATACGCCGGTGTTGATGAAACCGAGTGTTGCAATCACATGTTCCCGGTTAATCAGTTCCTGGGTGACCTGGATGCCGCGGCTGTTATCCGCCTGATCATCGCGCTCAATCAGCTGGATTTGGCGCCCAAGGATGCCACCTCTGCTGTTGATTTCTGCCGCCGCCAGCTTCACGCCGTCGCGCATGCTGACACCCATCGGCGCGGACCCGCCAGTGAAGGGGCCGGAAACGCCGATCTTGATCGGTTCTGCCGCCATCGTCGCGGTGGAGGCGCACAGCGCAAGCGCCGCTACCAATGCCTTAAGGTTGCTATTCATAAACTGCTCCTTGGGTCGTGGTTGTAATGTCAAGCCGCGCAGGCGGATTGACTTCGGGTTCCATGCTACGCAGGGCGTGGCGACGGAATTTAAATTTCACATTATAAAAATCATTGCTGCAGTGTGAAATACTTTAGCTGATAATTTTCCCGGATTCAAGAATTCGTGCGAATATAAGATATTAATAATGCATTGATAATATTATTAAATACTAATAATTACCAAGGCAGTCGCATTTCGCTGCAGTTCTGTCAACCAGATACCAAAAAGACCAATACCCGATAAGGACCATGTGCACCCAGCGTGACGGTCTGTTCGATATCTGCCGTGCGTGAAGGTCCGGAAATGAAATTGACGGCACGCGGGGGCACTGTGTATTCGTCGCGCAGGAGATCCCACGCGTCTTCCATCGAGCCAATGATACGCCGGGTTTCCATGATGGCGATATGGGTTTCCGGCAACAAGCTATTACTGGGTGGCGTTTCCGGCCCGGATAGTGTCATCAATGTGCCGGTCTCGGCAATCGCGCAAAATGCGCCGGTGATGCCAACCAGATCCTGACTGTTGGCAGGCCGTGCTGCAATCTCCAAATTGGCAGCGCCCCACGGCAGGCTGGCGAAAGCGGGCCAGCATACGCCACGTGGCGGCAGACTCCGCTCCGCGAGATAGCGTGCCAGATGTGCCGGGATTGTTGTCCGGTCAGCGATCTCGATAATATCGCTGGACAATTGCATGGCGCGCTCCTTGAAATGCGCGACCAGATTGTCCAGTTGAGTTGGCGCCGGCCCGCGTGGATGTGCGGCCAGATATGCGTCGATTTCTGCTGGGGTGCTGCCGCTTAGTGATTTACCGATGCGTGCCAGAATCCGCTCGCGGGCGCTCATGACCTTTTCCCCTGACGGTAGAGTTCGCGAAAGGTCTTTCCTACCGGTGCCGGAAGATCCCGGCCGTCGGTCCAGCCTGACGCGCCTGGCAGGCGATGCAACAGGCCTTCTCTACCTCCCGCGTATTTCAAAACCCGGACTGTGATTTTTGTTGACAAGGCATAAACTGCCGGGTGGCGAGCCATCCACGACCAGAGTTTGAGGGCAATTTTTTCTTGCCAGGATTTCAGTCCACGCGCCATCTGCTTTTCGCGTAACTGGCGCAGCAGATCCGGCAGAGGGATCTTTACCGGGCAAACCACGCCGCAGGCACCGCACAGGGTGGAGGCATTGGGCAGGTCCGGCGCATTTTCCAGGCCAACGAAAGTCGGTGTCAAAATCGAGCCCATTGGCCCCGGGTAAACCCAGCCATAGGCATGACCACCAATGTTCTGATACACCGGGCAATGATTCATGCAGGCGCCGCAGCGGATGCAGCGCAGCATGCTTTGCATTTCGCCGCCGAGCAGGCTGCTGCGGCCATTGTCGACCAGAATGATGTGAAAATGCTCGGGTCCATCATGGTCGTCAGCACCTTTGGCGCCGGTCAGCACCGATACGTAATTGGTGATGGACTGACCAGTGGCGGAGCGCGGCAGCAGACGCAACAAGGTGGTCACGTCTTCCAGTGTCGGGACTACTTTCTCGATGCCGGTAATGGCGACATGCACGCGCGGCAGCGTCGTTACCAGGCGGCCATTGCCTTCGTTGGTGACGATCAAGGCTGAACCGGTTTCCGCCACCAGGAAGTTCGCTCCGGAGATGCCCATGTCAGCGGAAAGAAACGCCGGCCGCAGAATTTCCCGTGCCTCGCGGCATAGCTCGGCAATATCGGTCTTGCGCGGCAGATGGTGCTTGTCTGCGAACAGGTCGGCGATATCCTCCTTGTTCTTGTGCACCACTGGGGCGACGATGTGAGAGGGTGCTTCATGGGCGAGCTGCAGAATATATTCACCCAGATCGGTCTCGACTACCTCGACGCCCTGCGCTTCCAGTGCTTCGTTCAGGCCACATTCCTCGGTCACCATGGACTTCGATTTGGCCGCCTTGCGCACGCCGTGCCGCGCGGCGATTTCTGCAACGATGCGATTGACGTCAGCGCCGCTTTCCGCCCAGTGTACTGTCGCGCCGCGGGCGGTCGCCTGCTGTTCGAAACGCAGCAGCCACTGATCAAGGTTTTTCAACACGCAGTCGCGGATTGCTGCTGCGGCCGTACGGCTTGCCTCGAAATCGGCAATTTCATCGATGACTGCGGCGCGTCCACCTACAAAGCGGGTTTGCAGGCGGGACAGGGCGTTCTGCAGCTTCGCGTCGTTGAGCTTTTCCGTGACAGAGCGTTTGAAATGGATAGCGGAGACTTGCATTACGTATCCTCCACGTTACCGGCCAGCACTTCCGCGATATGCAGTACCTGGATGGTGTGATTACCGCGGCGGCGCAGACGTCCCTCGATGTTAAGCAAGCAGCCAAGATCGCCGGCGACGATGGCGTCGGTCCCTGCCGCCTCAATGTGGCTGCACTTATTGTCCGCCATGCGTGTGGATAATTCACCAAATTTTACCGCGAACGCACCGCCGAAACCACAGCAGGTAGTTGCTTCGACCATTTCCTTCAAGGCCACGCCGGGCATTTTCGCCAGCAGGGCGCGCGGTTGATTTTGTACGCCCAGCTCGCGCAGGCCGGAGCAGGAGTCGTGGTAGGTGAGCGTGCCATGGAAATGCCCGGGAATAGTCTCAAGGCCGGCCACGTTGACCAGGAAATCCGTTAGTTCGTAAGTGCGCTGGGAGAGGAGGGTGATTCTGTCCAGAATAGCGGGGTCATCGCGCCACAAATCGGGGTAATGCATCCGGATCATGCCAGCGCAGGAGCCGGAAGGCGCCACCACATAGTCGCATGTTTCGAATTCTCCGAGTACTTTCAGCGCCAGTGTTTTGGCGGTTCCGCGGTCGCCAGAGTTGTAGGCGGGTTGGCCGCAGCAGGTTTGATCTTCTGGCACAACCACTTCGCAACCGGCCGCTTCCAGCAGCCGGATTGCGGCGAAGCCGATACTGGGACGCATCGCATCAACCAGGCAGGTAACAAAGAAACCCACGCGCATTGCCTTATCTCCTGGATTAACAGTCGCTAAATGGTTGCTTGGACAAGCACGATGACTTAAGCAGATTGACGTTGCTATGCTGTCGGGAAAAGCAAAATTTTTTGCATAATGATCCCATATTTCATATGCTGCAACAGCTGTGCGCCAGTATTCAGTTTAAGAGGTAAAGACAATTGAGTGAAGTCGAATCCAAGTCGTCGATTCAGGTCATCGATCGCATGATGAAGCTGCTGAACGTACTCGCCGTCCATGACGAACCCCTCGGCCTGAAGCAATTGGCGGCCCAGACCAGTTTGCATCCATCCAGCGCGCATCGGATTCTGGGCGTGATGCTGGAAAAAGGGTTTGTGGAACGCGTCGACCCCGGCAACTATCAGCTTGGCATCAAGCTGCTGGAACTGGGTAATCTGGTCAAGGCGCGCATCAACGTGCGCCAGGTAGCGTTGCCCTTCATGCAAAAGTTGCGCGACGAACTGGATGAGACCGTCAACCTGACCTTGCGCCAAGGGGATGAAATCGTCTATATCGAGCGCGTGACGGCGGGCAAGTCGATGATGCGTGTCGTGCAAGTGGTCGGGACGCGAGCGCCGCTTCATATTACCGCGGTCGGCAAAATATTTCTTGCCCAGGATGGCCAGCAAAGTTGCGAGGAATATGCCCAGCGTAGCGGCATGCCGGCATTCACCAAAAATACTATTACCACCCTCGACAGGTTGCGCGAAGAAGTTGAAAAGGCCAGCCGTACCGGATTTGCTATTGATAACGAGGAAGCGGAAAAAGGGGTTTGTTGCATTGGTGCAGGAATTTGCGATTCTTCGGGGAAACTGGTGGCCGGGCTGTCCATTTCAGCTCCAGCGGATAGAATAAACTTCAAGTGGTCCAGCAGGGTAAAGGGAGTCGCTGACGAAATTTCCAAAGCCATGGGCTATCGCGGATAATGTTTTTTTCCGTTGCTAATTGTAAAACTGACAACCAGATATAAAATGGAAAAAACCGGATAAACTACGGATAGTGGGTGATCACAAAACCATCAGGATCCTTAGGGTGCAACCTTTTCAGGAAACTTTTTTCCGACCCGATAGCGAGTTGCTGCGCACCGCGCGTACCCTGCCCGCAGCCATATACAATCTTGCGCATACGTTACTGGTGCAGAGCCAGACCGGTTGTGTTTTCGTGCCTATCCGCGCTATGCAATATATGGCCGTGCTGGATACGGCGGAATTCATCTTTGTGGATCGGGAACGACCGGGCGTAATTGAGCTGGCCTGGCAATCATTTCATCCGGGTGGCCGGACGGCGCTGGAAGACCCGGTACCGTTCGACCTGGTTTATTACGATGTGCGCGCAGCGCAGACCATGCAGCGCCTGGTTACGGAATTTCACAAGGCCTTGATGCTGCTAGCCGAACGCCGGGTTGCAGATGTGCCGCCCGCCAAAATTCTCAGTTTTTCGCGTAAGTACTAGATGGTCGCAGCGAAGACGTGCTGTCGAGCCTGAGTGCGACAGTACTGGCTGCGCGATGCTCCAGCCAGGTTTTGATGCGTTCGGCATCGGCAACACGCGCGTATTTCCCGGCATCAAGCAAAACAATAATGACTTCTTTATGCGCGATTTTCGCTTGCATCACCAGGCAATGTCCGGCTTCGTTGATAAATCCGGTCTTGGACAGGCCGATATTCCAGTTTTCATTCCGTACTAATCGGTTGGTGTTATGAAATTCGACACGTCGCACGATATGTCGCCATTCTTTTTTGCGCCTGTGGCCGACACGCACCAGTGCAGGTCGAGTGATTTCATAGCTGCCAGTGGTGGTAATGTCGCGTATTTGCGGGTAACGCGTGGCAGCTTCCACCATTTTGGCCAGGTCTTCAGCCGTGGAACGGTTATTGCTGGATAATCCGGTGGGGTCTTCAAATGTAGTGTGTTGCATGTTGAGCGCGCGTGCCTTGTTGTTCATGGCATTAATGAAACGCTGAAGTCCGCCTGGATAATTTCGCGCCAGGGCATGGGCAGCGCGATTCTCGGAAGCAATCAGTGCGAGGTGGAGGAGCTCTCCGCGGCTGAGGGTAGTGCCGACAGCCAGGCGTGAGCTGCTGTGACGCAAATTGTCCACATCCTGCGGGCTGATGGTGATGGCTTCATCCATGGGCAAATGTGCGTCCAGTATTACCATGGCTGTCATCAGCTTGCTTATGGAGGCAATTGGGGTCTGGACGTCGATATTTTTTTGATACAGCGCCTCTCCATTGTTCTGATTAAGCACCAGAACGGATAGTGCATTGAGTCGGGGTTCGCTCAATGGAGTGCTGAATGTTGCAGTCGAATCATTCTCTGCAACGGCGCGATGATGGGTATGACCAACGCCAGCATGAGCATGCAAGGCCGGCATTGCGAAAAGTGAAACGATCAGAAGCGCGAATAGCTTGGCATTCATGGCGTGGTGGGCGGGACCCGTGTGAAATGGAATGTATCAAAAAAAGCGGCACTTGGCGCAATAACTTTAGATTTATTTTAACTATCGGACAAGGCATTCAGAAAGTCCGGATTTTCGTTGACATGCAGAACAATTACGGATTATAAATAACAACATGGGAGCTGATCTGCATAAAATGCTCGAAAAAATAGACATAACTGCGCTCCCATCGCTCCCGCATCTATTGCTCAAGCTGCTGGCTGTTTGCGACCAGGAAGATGCAACGATTGGGGATGTGGCCGTACTGTTGCGGCAGGATTCCGTACTGAGCGCGAAGGTGATTGCCAGCGCCAGCGCACGTGCCTCCGTTGCTTCGACACGACAGGGTTCGTTGCTATTCGCACTGCAGGTGCTGGGGGTAGAAGGGGTGCGCGGGATTGCCTTGAATTCGGCGTTGATTGGCGCCACCGTTAAATCGGCAGCTGATTGGCATGAAATCTGGCAGCTATGGCGGCATGCCGTGATCACCGCACATCTGGCGCAGGCGCTGGCGGTCAAGTCCGCTTATGCGGATAGTGAAGAAGCCTATCTGGCGGGCTTGTTGCACGATATTGGACGCAATGCATTATGGACAAGTTGCCCCACCGATTATGTCAACGCACAGGCCGGCGCACACGATGAGGG
Organism: Sulfuriferula sp.; assembly: GCA_035530335.1. GTDB lineage: Bacteria > Pseudomonadota > Gammaproteobacteria > Burkholderiales > Sulfuriferulaceae > Sulfuriferula. Next base: position 67,354 of record DATKUZ010000017.1, read on the forward strand.
CGCGCTGATGGCCCGCGAGTCACGCATACTGGGGGTCAACCATGCCGAGATAGGCGGTGCTATTGCCCGCAGCTGGGGCATGCGCTCGTTCCTTGCGGATGCGATACGTTATCACCATGAATCGGCTGCCCGGCTCAGCAACGCGCATCCGCTGTTGCGGATTGTGAGCGTGGCTCAGCATCTCACGGAGCTGGACGAAAATACGCCGCATGATGCGCAAATGTTGGGTTTATTGAATCTCACACCTGCCGATGTGCAGGCAGTTGTACAGCTTGCCCATGCACGCCTGCGTGAGGCAGAGCATGCCTTTGGATTGAATGCCGAAGCGGCCACGGAACCTGCAGATACGTTCGCGTCCGCTCGCGATGAAGAAGGGGAGCGGCGACGCTATCGGGCAGACCCCGGCCGAGTGAGCCCGTCTGCCCAGGAGTTGGCCGACCAGCGTGTGCGCGAGCAGCTGGCAGAACGTGTGCGCGATATGGTGATGTTCGATACATTGAAAAATGGCATGTTTACAGCAGTCGATAACGCGGCCTGGCGCGGGGCGCTGAATTACAGCCTGCATGCAGCATTCGGCTTAAAGGATGCAATTTTGTTTCTGCCGCAAGGGCGTGACGGCATGTTGCGAGGTGTGGGTGATGGTGCTAACGGTTTGGCAGGGCAAATACTCATTCCGCCGGATGATCCATACAGCATGCTGGCACTTGCTCTGCGCCAGGGGCGGCCCGCACATAGCCTGCAGCCGGATACGCAGCCATTGACTGTGCTGGATGAGCAGGTAATTGGTCTGACTGGAAAAAACGGCATGCTGTGTTTGCCGCTTCTCGATGCAGGTGTGCCGATGGGATTGGTGATATGCGGGATAGATCCGCAGGATGTTGCATTGCTGAACGAACGTTTGCCATTGCTGACGCGCTTTATTCGCCAGGCGGCGCGGGCGCTGCGGCAAAAACAGGCCGCCAAGGCGGTGCCTGCGCCGCGTATCGAGCAGGCGCGCAAAATAATGCATGAGGTCAATAATCCACTCAATATCGTCAAGAATTATCTGCTCATCCTGAGTACCAAGCTGCCTCAGGAAGACCCGGCGCACGGTGATCTGAAAATCATTAGTGATGAACTTGAACGGGTCAGCAGTTTGCTCCGGGGATTGCTGGGAGGGCAAGCCAATGTTCCCAGAGTGGCTACGCTTTTGGATATCAACCGGGTGGTGCTGGAAGTGGTGGGCTTGCTCAAGCCAACCCTGCTCACACCCGGCCGGGTACAGGTGGAAACACTGCTCGCGGCGGATCTTCCAGAGCTGGCCAGTGATGTGGGTCAAATCAAACAGGTGCTGCATAACCTGATTAAAAATGCCGCAGAGGCAATGCCTGAAGGCGGCAAGTTGCACATCGCCTCCAGTCGGATGCAGCACGGCGCGGACACCTGGGTGGAACTGCGCGTTGAGGACAGCGGCCCAGGTATCCCTGAGGCAATTCGCGCCAAACTATTCCAGCCAGTCACGACCACCAAGGATGGAGATCACGCCGGCCTTGGATTATCCATTGTGTACGGTCTGGTGCGAGGTCTGGGCGGTACGATTGAGTATGAAGCACGGTCTGCCGGAACCGCATTTGTTGTGCGTCTTCCTGCCAAGGCAAGCACCACCAGTTTTTAGCGAGGATAACCATGCTAGCGGAATTAAAACAGCGCATCATCGAAGGCCAGGTGCATCAGGTATTCAGTGTGCCGCGCATCCTGGTGGTAGATGACGAGCCGCTGCTGCGCGACAGTCTGCGTGATATTTTGCTGCAAAACGGTTATGAAGCCAGTGTGGCGCGCAACGGGCGCGACGCGCTGGTGCAGATCGCGCGCCAGCACTTCGACGCCATCCTGCTGGATCTTTTCATGCCTGATATCCATGGCATCGAGGTGCTGGATTTTATCGCCCGGCGTGGTCTGGATACACCGGTGATCGTGGTCAGTGGCGATGACTCGGTGGATTCGGTTATCGACGCGCTGCGCGGAGGAGCGCAGGATTTTTTGCGTAAACCCTACCAACCCGATGAAATGCTCAAGCGCGTGGGAAACGTCATCCAGCGCCGCCGTCTGGAACTGGAAAATCGCTCCATGCTGCAGCAGATGGAGCAGTCGGAAAAGTGGCACCGTTTTCTGGTCAATAGCTCACCCGATTTTATCTATACCCTGGATTGCGAAGGCCGTTTCACTTTCGTCAATGACCGCGTTGAATCACTGCTGGGCTACAAGCACGAAGAGTTACTTGGACAGCATTACACCGCCGTGATTCACGACGACGATTTTATCCATGCCCAGTATGTGTTTAATGAGCGGCGTACCGGAAAGCGTGCCTCGCGCTATGTTGAGTTGCGCCTGAAATGTAAGGACTGCACACGCCCCGACGCACCCGACAGCCGGGTTCTGGTGGTCGAACTCAACGCGATCGGGATGTACGAACAGGCTGACAACAAGTTTGCGTCGCGATATCTGGGTACCTACGGTGTGGCGAAGGACATCAGCGAGCGCAAAAAAGCCGAAGAAACCATTTATTATCAAGCGTTTCACGACCTGCTCACCGGCCTTCCGAATCGGGTGCTATTCAAGGATCGCCTCAATCTCGCCATAGCCCAGGCGCGCCGCAATAGCGAGATGTTTGCTGTAATGTGTCTGGACATGGATCACTTCAAGGTGGTCAACGATACACTTGGCCATGTTTTCGGTGACGAATTGCTGCTTGCGGTCGCTGCGCGTCTGTACGGATGTTTGCGTGAAGGCGATACGCTGGCGCGCATGGGTGGCGATGAGTTCAGTCTGTTGTTGCCACAAATCGGCAGTACCGAAGTGGTGGCGAGCATTGCCGACAAAGTGATTGCGGCATTGGCCAAGCCATTTCACATCGGTCATCGCGAATTGTTCGCCACGGTGAGTATTGGTGTATCGCTCTTCCCCAACGACGGCGAAACGGGCGACAGCCTCATCAAGCATGCCGACATCGCGCTCTATCACGCGAAAACCTGCGGGCGTGACAATAGCCAGATGTTTCACATGGGCATGAATGTGCCGTTATCCAACCGGCTGTCACTGGAGAACGACCTACGCCATGCCCTGGAGCGTAATCAGCTGGTGGCGTACTACCAGCCCCAAGTCAATCTTAAACGCGGACACATCGTCGGGTTCGAGTGTTTGATACGCTGGCAACATCCTGTGCGCGGGCTGGTTTCGCCTGCCGAATTCATTCCGCTGGCAGAAGAAACCGGCATGATTGCTGCAATCGGTGAATGGATGCTGAATACCGCATGTCATCAGCTCAAAATCTGGAAAACCCAGGGGCTGCCACCGGTGCGGCTGGCCATTAACATTTCCCCACGCCAGATGGAGCAGCCTGCATTTGTCGAGCATATTCTGGATGCGCTACACCAGCACGACCTGGACCAGGGTTCGCTGGAAGTGGAAATTACCGAAAATCTGATCATGAAAGACGTTGAGCGCACCGTTGAAAAGCTCAAACAGCTGAGTGCGAGCGGAATTAAAATTGCCATTGACGATTTCGGTACCGGCTACTCCTCACTCAATTATCTGAAGAAATTTCCCATCCACACCATCAAAATTGATCAATCCTTTATCGCGGATATTGAGCGCGACGGCGATACCTCGATCGTCACAGCGATTATTGCCATGGCCAAAGGCTTGCACCTGAACCTGATAGCCGAAGGCGTGGAGACGGAAAGCCAGCTTGCCTTCCTGCGCAAGATGGAGTGTGACGAAATACAGGGTTTCCTGTTAAGCGAACCGCTCGCTGCGCAAGCCGCCACCGCTCTGCTAGCTCCAAACATCACTCTGCCGGCGATGTTTGGAGGTGGATAGCCCGCGTGCCAGCATCTGAGGAAGTGCTATCAGACTGGTAAGTGGAAATGGGTAAGAGGGGATGTTACGTTCCGCACCCAAGCTGTCTCAAATAGTCCCAAGGGAAAATTCCGCGATCATGCCCGTCGTCAAAGCAAAGCTGAATGGCGTAGGATCCCACCGGCACAACCGATAGAATCCGGATGTTTTCCTGGCAAGGTATGGCGTCCTGCCTGGCGGATGCTTGCCGGCAAGTCGTGCAGCGACAAGCGCGCCGCAACGCCGCGTCTTTAAAGCGGCTGACGAATCCGTCGCTCCAGCGGATATCCAGTTCTCCGGAAGCCTGAAGCTGTCGTATCTCTATTGGCGTAGGATGATCGGGCATAATTACTCTCCTTGCTCAATGCGCTGCTCCGCCACATCTTCAGCAACAATACTGCGAATGTGTCCGCGCGAATGGCGCTCCTTGTCGTCCAGAAGATAGGTTAACCACAGGTTGCTCACCTTCTCCTGCACGCTGTTTTGGCCCTGGCGCGCCTTGAGATTCCCGAAGTCCACCGCAAACAGCGGTTGGTGCTGATTGAAACAGGAAAACACGACGCCAGCCGGCAACTTCGTCTCCGGGTCATGATGCTGGCACAGGCACTGGGCGCAAACCTCCTTCATCATGCACTGCATCGGGCTGTTGACTGCCACCAGCGCTTTGAGCTGGGGTTTCAGCAGATGCCGCAAGATGGTGCGCAATGCGCCTGACATGCGTTCCATCGAGGCCGGATTGTCGGACATCAACAGGGTATCCGTGAGCGCCAGCCAGCTTGAATAGCTTCCTTCGGTTTCCAGGCAGGCACTGATGAAGTCGTCGATTCCGTGAGTAAAACAGCTGTCCTGCGGCCGTTTGCAATGGAGCGTCGGACCTTCGTCGAGTATCCATATCGCCTGGTCCGACAGAATTTCCATGACCGCCTGAACAGCTTGCGCCTGCTGCCCGTTGCGAAAATGTCCGATAAATATGATCCGGTTTCCCGCAGCACGCCAGGCCGTGCTGCCATCAATCGTGCTGGTCACGGCTGAGTGGCCGCCCATCACCGTGACCGTCTGGTTTTCAGGCATGGGAAGGCCGGTCCCGGTCGGCCCCATCAGTATTACCGGCTCCCCGGGCGTTAGCTGGGCAGCGATACGGCTGGAGGCGCCGACTTCATTAACCAGCAGTTTGATTTCTCCGGTCTGTTTATCCACGTCGATGCCGTCGATCGCCATGCCTTCCATTTGCAGCACAGTCCCGTGCAGGCGATCGGCACGGGCATGGAAATTCTGCAGCCGGTAGATCTGGCCAGGCTGCCAATTCTGGGCAGCCTGGGGCGCCCGTACCGTGACGCTCACTACATTGCCGCCCAAACGCTCCACGCTGGTCACCACCGGGCTAAGCCATATGTCCAGATTTTCCACGAAGCGTTTCCAGGTGCGCTGTGTTTGCCTGGTTGAATCAATCGGCGCATGCAAGCGCTCCTCGAACAGCGCCACAATCTCACGCGCACCCCGTTTTCCGGACGCCATTGCCTTCACCACGCTGCCCTGAAACTGCGGGTGATTATCGCCGTAGATGCTAATTCGGTGAGGCCCCTTATGGTAGGAAGTCAGGAATCCGATATCCTCGCTCTTGCAGTTCCCTTCCGTGGCCGCTCTGCGCAAGACTGTCTCGCCCGTCTGTTGTTTGTGCGTCGCAAAATACTTGCCATCCATCTCGAACACACCTGGGTGCTCGCGATTGTAAACTGTGTTGGGACTGCTGCCGGCGGCGATGAACACCGAGCGCGCAGGGAGTTCAACTTGCTCCCCGTCGTCGATCCAGTTGTCCTCAGCGCCCCTGACCAATCGGCGAAACATCATT
>DATKUZ010000018.1:0-86582 GCA_035530335.1 Sulfuriferula sp.
GGTAGGGTAGGAGGTATAGCGCGGGCCGGGCTTGCTGTATTTTTCCAGAAGTGCAAAGGATGCCTGCATGGTCAACTCCGATTTCCGCCGAAAGATTCAATTTCTGAACATTGTTTCCATCAGTATTGTAGCCGTTTATCCTAAAAGCGCTGTCGGAGGGCCTTGGGCGACTATGCGTCGTGCATTTCGATGCGGAATTTGTGATGGCAGCACGTCGCTGACGACCAGTAAGGTGTTCCGAGCTGCCCATAGGCTGTCGCCGCTGGGCCGGCGACTTATGGCGCCATTATTGCCAAGTCACGGGCGTAAGGCGCGTCAACGGGATACCAGTTTCTGGATTTAACAATCTCGTTCTGCTGCCAATTCCCGGATCTCGTCCATGAGGGCGGTGTTCTCCGTCGCCAATTGCTCCCCCAAGCCCCGAGCGCTTTCCACCTTGCCGCCATCCAGTAGGGCCTTAGCCTCCCGCGCCAGATGGTGGAGCCGATGGTGGCGGGCGTTGAGTGTGGAATAGCGGGGATTGTTGCCGTACATCAGGCGGCCCTCGCCCCGCAGCCACAGGCCGAGATGGCACTGATTTTCGGCCATCTCCTCCAGCACGTGCTCCGGGAAAGAGGCCTGGTTACGCAGAGCGGCAAGAAATTGTTCAACGCGTTGCTCGTGTGCCGCCATGATCACTGGGGTGTGGTGGAGCTGGGAGGAAATGATTTTTTCCGGAATTGGCCGATACTGCGCAAGCCATGCCGGGATATCCTGCGCAGGCATTGGCTTGGCGATGGCATAGCCTTGCACATTACAACACCGCATCTGCTGGAGCAATGCCACGTGCTCCAGCGTTTCCGCCCCTTCGGCGATAACTTCCAGGCCGAGCAGATTGGCAACATGCACAACGCCGGAGACAATGGCGAAGTCCTTGGGGTCATTGACCATGTCGCGTACAAAACCCTGGTCAATCTTGAGGGTATGCGCAGGGAGCTTCTGGAGATAGGTGAGGGATGCAGCGCCGGTGCCGAAGTCGTCCAGCGCGATTCGCACGCCCATGGCATTGCAGGCCCGTAGCACTTCCTGGGCACCTACAAGGTCATGCAGAGGTGCCGATTCGGTGATTTCGATTTCCAGCATCTCCGGTGCGAGGCCGGGATGGCGGCTCAGCGTCTCCCGGAGGTCGTCGAGAAAAAGAGGGTCGAGGAGATGGTGGGAGCTGATGTTGATCGAGATGCGCAGCGGGTGCTCTCCTGCAGGGAGCACATTCTCCCGGTGCCAGGCTTCGCCCTGGGTAGCTGCAGCTTCCAGGACAAAGCAGCCGATGGGACGTGCCAGGCGCCTATGGTCGAGGGCGGCGGCGAATGCGCGGGGGGCGAGCAGACCACGACTGGGATGAGCAAGGCGCAACAGGGCCTCCACGCCAATCACGCCGCCCCCGATCATGACAATGGGCTGGTAGTGGAGAACCAGATGGTTTTCCTGCAAGGCCTTCGCCACCATTTCCCGCATCAGAAAGTCCTGATGCATAACCTCGTCGAGCTCCGGGCTGTGCAGGTGGTATTGGTCGCGCCCAGCGCCCTTGGCTGCATAGAGGGAAAGGTCGGCGTGGCACATGAGCGTCTCGGCATCGGAATCGTCAAGGGGGAAGAGGGTGACGCCGAGGCTGCCGGAAACGCTCACCATCAGCCCATCGCCTATATCGACGGGCGCACGCAGGGCCTCCAGAATGCGCTCACACAGAGCCTCCATGTCATGCATGCGTTCGATGTCGAGGAAGAGAATGGCGAACTCGTCCCCACCCAGGCGGGCGAGCGTATCCATCGGTCGCAAGACGGCTTGCATTTGCATGGCCAGCTGCTGCAGAATCTTGTCCCCTGCACCATGTCCGTAGCGATCGTTGATCTGCTTGAAACCGTCGAGGTCGAGCAGCGCCACTCCGAGAAGCCGTTCCTGCCTCCGGGCATGGCTGCGGGCGTGTTCCAGGCGGTCGAGAAACAAGGCGCGATTGGGCAGATCCGTCAGCGGATCGCGCAAGGCTGCGGTCCGCAGGCCGAGGGTGAGATCGCCGAGATTGGTAAAGGCGGCGAAATAGGCGAGCCCCACCCGGCGGAAGTACCCGGCCTCTGTGACACCGACCATCCCCACCCCGCGCATGCCAGCGGTGCCGAAGGGAAAAAGAACGAGTTCGGCGATTTTTCCGCGGAATGGGTGCAGCCAGGAGGGTGCGGCAGGGTCGTCCACCACCTGGATCACCGGCGTCCCTTCGCGCAACACGGTCCAGCAGATATCCTCTGCATGGCGGGGGATACGCAAGTTCGCTGTGGAAATACCTACCGAAAACTCGGGCGCCAGCGCATCCGCCCCTTCGTCGGCGATGGCGTAGCAGGCCACGCGTATCGCCTTGCTGGTGCGCACCAGGCCTTCGCAGATACGATGAAGCAAGGGGGGCGTTTGCGGATCATCCACTGCCGGTTCCTGCATCACATCGAGAAGAACCCGGAAAATCGTCATGCGTTCGGTGTCCGTAGCTCGCGCGGCATCGTTATATCCGTCCTGTTGCGCCATGAGATTGCCTACGATCAGCCGGAACAGCGCGTCGAGCAAGGCATCGCGCTCCTCTTCCGGCACTATCTCGCGCAAGCGTGTCTGCCAGTGATTCCAGTAGAGGATGTATGCCCCTGCCACCAGGGCGGGGGCGATCCCGAGTGCCTGGTGACGTGCGCTGATTTCCCGCATCCGCCTCTGCCACTCCCGGTCCATACCGCCATGGAGCAGGAGCCGGACGTGTTCCGTCTGTGTGGCCAACAAGTGCTTCATCTGTTCCCGGGAAAAATCCCCGAACACGGCGGCGGTGCCGGGATGGACGAGGAGATAGGCGTAGAAGTCGTGGGCCAGGCTCTCGGCGCCGGCGGTAAGGGTGCCGTGGTAGCGGTTGACCAGTGTGAGATCCGCCTCGCTCAGGCGCAGGAAAAGGGAAGAAGAGGTCATGGCTTTTTACTTTCTGTTTGGAGCCCCGCAGCAGTTATGGAACGGTTTCCGCGTGACCCTCGACAAAAAGCGTATAGGCGCTTTGCCCCATATCGCCGGCATGAACAACGCACCATCATCCGGAAGCCTTTGCAATTACCAGCCAGCTTGACGTTACCGTATGTTCAACTGACAAGCAGCCATCGGCCGCTCTAAAGCGGGGAAGTGCGATGCGGCTTGCGCTCCGCATTTCCCGGCACATAGCTGCACAGCATTGATCCTTGTCCCGGATCCATTGCCTCAACATCTGGTTCACGCCCCGGCTTTATTGGGCGAGAACCCACTTGGCCATGTCTGCTGCCTGTGCTTTCGACAAAGTAGCGTGTGCGGTCATCGGTGCGCCGCCAGTTACTTTGTTCCAGTTTCCGTTTCCGCCCTTGATGATTTTCTCGGCGAGCCTGGCGATGGTGGCGGCAGGCGCCTTGGTGCCTTGATAGTGTTTGGCGATATCCTTGTATGCCGGGCCGATTACCTGATGATCTACCGAATGGCAGGTAAAGCAGTCGCTTCTTGCCATGATGCTCTTTACCTTTGGATCCCCTGCCGCGTGTGCAATGTCGGATAACGGTAGTAAGGCAATTGCAGCAACGAACAGGTATTTTGCATTCATAACAATCTCCATAATGAAAATGACATCGACAAGGTACAACAGGCCGGCTGGAGCCAATCCCTTGCAAGGGTAAAGGCAACCCGCCTGTACACAAGGTATAGAACCAGATCGTCGCTGTCCTTGATCTGCATCAAGTATTGCCGAGGCGACGAAATTAACTGATGCGGGGGAGTTGAAGTACGAAAAGCGGCAGGGCATTTGACGCGAGTCGCGCCAGCCCATTCACCAACCCACTTCCGTACAAATGCGGAAGATCACCGTACCTCCCGATAGGGCCGAGCTGGCCGGTTCCACGGTGGAATGCACCACCGATTCAGCCGAACTTGAACTGGATGCCATAGCCGCTGCGGGGGTATTCCCATTCCACATTGATATGGGTATCGCAGACCACCCGGCAGGTGCCGCACTCCAGGCAGCCGTCGGTGATGAGCACCACTCTCCGGCCTTCCACGGTATAGCAGCCGGCAGGGCAGCACACTGCGCATTGCTGGGCTTCGCAGCTTGTGGCGCAAATCTCGGGGTCCCTGATGCGGATGTGGGGGTTGTCCGCATCCAGCAGGTAGCGGTTCTGGAAAAGGCTTTCTTCGACTTTCGCGGTCGTCGTCATCGTATCGCCCTCCACAGTTTGAAGGCGTCGCCCAGCATGCCGAACAGCGTGCGACGCTCGCGAAAACTGTTGAAAATCGCGTTCTCCTTGGCCCGTTTGCCCTCGCCGTCCACCATGAGCATGGTATAGGCGGAACGGTTCAGCAATTCGGGATAGGTGGTGAAGAACTGCTTGTTGGTGTGGAAAATGTCCGGCAGATTCTTGTATTTTTTCATGTCATCCATGACAAAGCTGCCGTTCAACCGCTGTTTGTACGCGGCCAGATTGCCAGCGGTCATGGCCTTTTTCGCTGCATATAATTCGATCACTGTTTCTGCCGCCATGCGCCCGGTGGTCATCGCCAGGTTGGAGCCTTCGCGATGCACCGCGTTGACGAACATGCCGGAGTCGCCCACGATCAGCCAGCCGTCACCGTACACTTGGGGAATTGCATGGTAGCCGCCTTCGGGGATGAGATGGGCGGAGTATTCCTTCATCTCTCCGCCCTGCAATAGCGGCTTGATGGCGGGGTGCGCCTTGGTGCGTTCCAGCAGTTCAAAGGGAGTGGTTTTCTGCGCCATGAAATCTGACAGCATGCAGCCTACGCCAATGCTGATGGAATCCTTGTTGGCATAAAGGAAGCCGGTACCCATCATGCCTCGGGTGATCTTGCCCAGCATTTCGATCACTACCCCCTCGTCCTTGCCGATGTTAAAGCGGCTCTCCACTACATCCCTGGGCAGGAAATGGATTTCCTTCACCGCCAGGGCGACATCTTTCGGCTTCAATTCTTCGCGGAATCCGGCTTTGCGGGCCAGGGTGGAATTCACGCCGTCGGCAAGGATCACCACCTCGGCGTAGATCTTGCCGTGCTCCCGGTCCACCTCCACGCCGATCACCTTGCCTTGCTTGCTGCGCAGCAGTTCCTTCACGGTGACTTCGCAAATCACCAGTGCACCTGCCTCTCGCACTTTCTTCGAAAACCACTTGTCGAACTTGGCGCGGATGATGGTGTAGCGGTTGTGGGGCGGCTTGTTGAAATCGTTGGAACGAAAAGTGGTGCCGATATAGGACTCGTCGTCCAGCACCCACATCCGCTGCTCGATGATGTGCCGCTCCAGCGGCGCGCTATCGCGAAAATCGGGAATGATGCGTTCCAGCGCGTCGGAGTAAAGGATCGCGCCCTGTACGTTTTTGGAGCCGGGCGCCTCGCCCCGTTCCAGTTGCAACACGGCCAGCCCGGCCTTGGCCAGGGTATAGGCGGCGGCATTGCCCGCCGGCCCGGCCCCGACCACGATCACATCGAACTTTTGCGCGCTGGCAGCAGTCGCCAGTTTTGCGGCCTGAATCGCTTGCGCGTTATCGGCGGATGCCGTCATTTCTGTCTGAATCGTTTGCGAGTTGCCGGCTTGCGCCGGCATCCCTGCCTGAACCATTTCACGCATGCTTCCCGCCTATCCTGTTTGCTTCATGGTTGCCAGCTTCTGCCGAAATGCCTTGGTCAGAACCGGCAGTAGCGTCAGCGCATCGCCGACGATGCCGAGATGGGCGAAATCGAAAATCGGCGCATTGGGATCGTTATTGATGGCGATGATGCAATCCGCTCCCTCCATCCCCACCCGGTGCTGAATGGCCCCGGAGATGCCGACGGCGATATACAGCTTGGGACGTACCGTTTTGCCGGACTGGCCGACCTGCCGGTCCGGTTCCACCCAGCCCGCCTGCACCACCGGGCGGGAAGCGCCCACCTCGGCAGCCAATACTTCCGCCAGGTCCCTGATTAATTGAAAGTTCTCCGGCTTGCCCAAGCCGCGGCCGCCGGCCACGATCACCTCGGCGAAAGGCAGCTGGGGCTTGCCCCGGCTGTCGTCGGCGATGAATTCCAGCACCTTGGTGATGATGTCGTCTTCCGCCAGCGCCAGGGGATGTTCGACGATACGCCCGCTGCGGTTTACGTCCCGTTCCGGCATGGCCATCACCCGCGGGCGCACGGTAGCCATCTGCGGACGGTAGTTGAGGGTGACGATGGTGCATAGCAGGCTGCCGCCGAAAGTAGGGCGGGTGGCCAGCAGGCCGCGGTTTTCCGGATCGATGGTGAGCGCCGTGCAGTCGGCGGTGAGGCCAGTCTGCAGCGTGGTCGCCACGCTCCCCGCCAAATCGCGCCCCTGGGTGGTGGCACCCAGCAACAGGATTTCCGGCTGGTAAGTGTTTACCAATTCAGTCAGTCCCTTGGTAAACGGGTCGTTGCGGTAGTCTCGCAATACCTCGTTCTCCATCAGGTAGCACTGGTCGGCTCCGTACCGGTTGGCCTCCTCGCAGAAGCGCCGCGTTTCCTCGCCGGCTGCACCCAGCACCACGCCGGCGAGTTCCACACCCAGCAGGTCGGCGAGCTTGCGCCCTTCGCCCAACAGCTCCCACGACACGGAATGCGCCTGCCCCCGCTCGTGCTCGATGAACACCCACACGCCTTTGTAAGCCGCCAGGCGCGGGTTGAGTTCGCCCTTGTGGCGGCTTTTCCTGGTCTGCACAGCTTCGCTCATGACATAGGTCCTGTTGATTTAGCGGGCACGTTTGGCCAGTTCTTTTTCCACCTGGGGGAAAAGCGTACCCATGCGTGCGATTAACGCCGCGGCAAGATCCTGGGAACTGCCGCCGTCCACCGTGATCATTTCCGCCCTGGTGGCACGGGGAGTGGGGGTGAACACCTTGTTTACGATCGTGGGCGAACCCTTGAGGCCAACCTTGGTCACGTCCTCAATACCTGCTGCCGTTCTGTCCCATTGCCTGAGCGGATGCAGGGCGGCGCGGAACAGGTCGGGCATGGTGCCGAAGCGCATGGCATTGCTACCTTCCAGCATGGTGATAAGGCAGGGCAACGCCGTCCTGAGCACCTGAACGCCGCCCTCGGCGCGGCGTTCCACCACGATCTCGCGTTTGTCCGGGTCTACGGAAACAATCCTCGACACGTAAGTCAGGAGCTGTAATTCGAGCCGTTTGGCGACGCCTGGGCCTACCTGGGCGGTATCGCCATCAATGGTCTGTTTGCCGGTAAACACCATATCCACCGGCTCTTCCCTGGCGATCTGGCGGATCGCTGCGGCCAGAACATAGCTGGTAGCCAGCGTATCGGCACCGGCGAAAGACTTGTCGGTGATCAGAATGGCGTCGTCCGCGCCGTAAGCCAGCGCCTTGCGCAACGCCGGCTCGGCCTGGGACGGGCCCATGCTGATCACCGTGACCTTGCCACCGAAACGATCCTTGAGGCGCAAAGCCTCTTCCAGGGCAAACAGATCGTAGGGATTGATGATGGCAGGCACCCCCTGCCGCATGATGGTGTTGGTGACCGGATGGATCCGAATCTGGGCGCTGTCGGGTACCTGCTTGATGCAAACCACGCTGTGCATTGCTGTTTCTCCACGGGTACTAAAGCGTCATCGTAAAATCATGGCAAAACCACGGGGTACAATAGTGGCAGCCTCTTCGAAAACGGATTCGAATCTGAAGGAGATGCTTAGTTTCAAGAAGAAATGCGTCTGTAAAGATTCCGGGATTGGTCATGATGTCGGGCATGGTCGATATGAATGAAGCAAAACTGACTACGCTGACCCGGCCCAGGTGTTTTTATCGGGCACGGGAGAAGCAGGTTTCAGGCTGGCCAAGCTGGATAGCGGGCTCATTGGTACTGTTTGCGGAACCGTAGCGATTCAACACGACAATGGCCTATCGAGAATCGCATCCAGCAAGACGCGCACGTTCTCCCATGGCTCCCGGCCTGGAACTGTCAGGGTGTCTGCCTTCACGGTGCCCTCGGCATCGTGAAAATGGTTAGGGAATGTCGCAAGTCCTGGATGGACGGGCGCGGTATCGATGCGTAGCAGCGCTTCACGCCATAGCCATTGCACGGAATATTCGTCGGCGTTCAGATAGCGCAGTTCCACCACAAGGCCGTTAACAAACGTGACCGTCAGGGCATCCTGCGAGAATGCCGGGTCCGCCGCGAGCACGTCCGCGTATCGCGCTGCAATTTCGTCCTTCAGTTCAAGATGCAGCAGCATGATTAAAGTCCCTTCAGATAGGCATTCAGATCATCGCGAATGGCTTCTCTCGTCGCATCCAGGATGCTGGCGCTCAAGTAGTCCTCGTAGCTGGCATGCTCCGGCACCGCGCCTTCAATAATTGCCTGCTTGAGCTGCGCCTCGTCCGCCATGTCGTGCCGCTCCAGCACCTGTAAATGATATTCCCGCAGCTCAAACGTGAGTTTGGTCATGCGGTCGATATGCTCCGCATCTTCGTAGGGAATGTTCTCAAAGAAGTTGCTCATTTCACATCCTTTCGTCGTGTATTACGCCCCCGGCAAGGGTGGTCATTTCCGGGGTAACCTGATCGAATCGCAACACTTTGCCGCCATGCGTTTTCGAGAACGCCCGCGCATCTTCCATCCGGGCAAATGACGCCAGCGTAGGCCCCATGCTTCCGGACATGTCGCTGCCGATAACGAAGTACGCCTTTCTGGCGTCAATCCATTGCCCTCGCGGCGCCTGCCAATTTGCCTTGCCCATGTCCTGAGTGAAGATAGCCTTGACTCTCCTTTGCTGTTCCGGTTTGAGATAAAGAGAAAACATTTCCATCGTATCGCAGAAGAAATCCGTTTCGCCGTCCGCGTAGTGAATCTGCGCTTTCGGTCCGGGGAAATCCAGAAGCAGCATGCCATCCAGCGCGCAGGCGGTCTGAGCGGTCGGCTCTATCGCCTGGATCGGCTGGTCGGCCTTATGACAGGCCACCGCCGAGAGCACAACAAGAGCCGAGAGTCCGATCTTGGCCGCACGATGTAGCTGGCCGACCGAGTTGGTTTTAACCTTCATTTGAACCTCCAAGCCGCCAAACCTAAGGGAGCGGCAATCCAGAACACCATGATCGAGCCGAGAAACCAGGGGTCAGACAAGGTCTGAGGGAACACCGTCGCCAGTCCGTAAAACATTCTCGCTTGTTCGGAACTGAACACATTGAGAATGCGGAACACGTCCGCCGGATTGAGCAACAACAGAAAGGAAAACGCATTCCCGCCTATTGCGCCGCCCGTTCCCACCAGGACGCCGAGCAATACCAGGTCATATACCAGCACAAAAAAGAACCACACGCCGATGGCGGCGCCGCTCGCCCGCGCCCTGTCGGTCGCCACCACGGAAGTCAGCACGGCAATGCTGAGAAATGCCATGCCCATCAAGATGGCGCTCAGGACGAAGCCGAAGTAATGGTAAAGACCTGGCAGATCGAGCTGCTGGTATGACAGCAATATCCCGACCAAGCCGAACCCTGCCAAGGTGGAAAAAGCCAGCGCCGCGGAAAGACCGGCGAATTTGCCGAGTAGTAGCTCGAACCGGGTAATCGGCATCGACAGCAGGAGATCCAGCGATCCGCGCTCGCGCTCGCCGACTATGGCATCGAACCCCAGAATCAATGCAATCAGCGGAACAAGATAAATGACCAGGCTCACCAGGCTCGCGATCGTGACCTCAAGGCCCATGAAGCCCACGCCACCCTGTTGCGCAGCGCCGAAATAGGTGATGGTCAGTGCAAACGCGGCAAATACGATGGCGGTAACAAGCACCCAGCGATTCCGGATGCGATCCCAAAATTCCTTGGCAGCGATCGTCGTCACCTGTCGCAAGTCGATCCTCACCGCCATTCCTCCGATAATTCAGGAATCGGTTCACCCGTTCCCGCTCTTTCATTCCCATAGCCCAGAAACACATCCTCCAGGGTGGGCTCTTCGATCTGGATATCGGCAACTTCTCTGGTCGCGGATGCCAGCACACGCAGTACCGCCATTTTCTGCATCCTGGAGCATTCGACGACGAGTGTGCCGCGGCCGCCATCGTATACGCTCGTTTTTCCCATCTGCTGCAGCAGGCGCCGCAAGGCATCCGCATCATCGTCGAGCCGGCTGACGCGGAATCGCAGGGGAAGATCCATTTGCTCTCGCAGGGATTGCAGCGTCCCCATTGCACAAATCTTCCCCGTTTTCATAATCGCCACCCTCTCCACCCGCTCCTGGATTTCGGCCAGGATGTGAGACGTCAGAATTACGGTCACCCCGTGTGCGCGTAGCTCCGCCAAAATTCGGTAGAACTCTCCAATTCCCTCGGGATCAAGACCGTTGGTCGGTTCATCCAGGAACAGTATTTTGGGATGCCCCAAGAGAGCCTGCGCGAATCCAAGGCGCTGACGCATACCCTTCGAATACCCGCGTACCAACCGGCGGGCGGCATTGCCGAGTCCAACCTTCGCCAGCAAATCCGGGCACGTCGTCCGGTCGGCCCGCTTCAAATCGGCGAAGAACCAAAGTGTCTCCAAGCCCGTCAAATTATCGTAAAACACCACGTTCTCGGGTAGATAGCCCAGCGTCCGACGTACCTGCCGGAATGCCTCTCCTCGTGGCCGTTGTCCATCAACGAGGATTTCGCCGGAAGTCGGCGACTCCAGCCCCAGCATCATTTTGAACAAGGTGCTCTTCCCGGCTCCGTTATGGCCGATGAGCCCGAATATTTCTCCTTTTCCTACCGACAAATCGACACCATCCACCGCGAGAATCTCCCCGAAGCGCTTGGCCACCTGCCGTATCTCAATAATCGGATTTTTTTCCAATCCATTTCCTCCAGTCGGCGTGATACGGTCTCATGCGCGGATGCCGATCTACCACACTGGGCACCCGTAAAACGGGAAATTGGGTTGCCACCAAATGCAGGGTCTGAACGGAAGGGCTATTCAGCAGCAGCTTCATCAGAGGATATTTCCAGGTCAGACGGTCGACTACATCGTTGGCTTCGTAGGCAGTGTCTCCGATATCATCACCATTCCGATCCCATCCGACGTAATTACTCCAATAATTGCCGTCCCAGTATTCGTCTTTTGCAGCGACATACTTGATCTGGTCCCGATTTCTTATAAAGTCGTTGCCTTCTACTTGGTTATTGATCGATCCGCCCCACAGATGCACACCGATCTGGTTGTCTATGACCAGGTTGTTTTTGATACTGTTGTATTCCGCATCATAGATAAAAAATCCCCGGGAATTTCCTGCCACAACGTTGTTCTCGATCACCGAATCCTGCAGGGTACGCAGCATGATGCCGTGATCGGAATTGCCCCACGCCTTATTGTTCCGCACCACCTGGTTGCGCACTTCCATCAATGCCAGCCCACCCCGATTTAGATAGGATTCGTTGTTTTCCCAGACGTTATGGTAGGAATTCATGTAGTGCGTGCCGTATCGCAAGTGATGTATCTTGTTGCCCTGGAACAATGCATGATGGGAAACGTCAACGTAAATACCGTCGCGGGTGA
This sequence comes from Sulfuriferula sp., assembly GCA_035530335.1. Classification (GTDB taxonomy): domain Bacteria; phylum Pseudomonadota; class Gammaproteobacteria; order Burkholderiales; family Sulfuriferulaceae; genus Sulfuriferula. The sequence continues at coordinate 11,553 of DATKUZ010000018.1, forward strand.
AGCCGATATCATTGCCGATAATCCGCGCGCCCAGCGTGTTATAGAGCTGGATGCCGTTGCCGCGCTGGGACGACAGAAAGTCCCGCTTGCCGGTGATCAGGTTGTTCGTCACCTGAATATCCTTGACGCCTTGCAGCCACATGCCGAACAGGGTGTATGCGAGAACATTGTTGCGGATCACTGCCCGGTGAGAGCCGGGTTCCACGTAAATCCCCGCATTCTGAGCAGTTAAATCCGACCCGCTATCACGGATAATAAATCCTTCTATGGCCACGTCAGGCGCCTTCACACGAATTACGTCGCCGATGTTCGCGCCACTTAACGTGGGTTTTCCTATGCCGCGCAGCGTAATCGGCTTGTCGATCACCACATGTTCCGTATACAGCCATCGTTCCACACTGACGATATCGCCCGGTCGAGCCGCGGAAACCGCCGCTGCAATGGATTCGCCGGGACGGACTATTCGCTCGTGCCCGCTCGGTTTAATTGCCTCCATAATTTGGAAACGCTTTCCACAACAGTTTTAACACCAGGAATATTCCAGCGCCTATCAGCAGGTTTTTCGTGGCTACATAAGCGATCAGATCGGGCAGGGTCGCCGGTTTGTAATGGTTCCTCCACCATGGACCTTCTTTGACCCAGGGTTTGCATCGGTTACGGCACATAATCTCGTACGCACTCCATGCGGCCCACCATCCGATGATAGCTGCAGGCCTTATTTGGCCAGTGGCAGCAAGAATCCAGGTCACGGTAACAAAAATAGCGAACCCAATTCCGGCAGCTACCATTGCAGGTTTCTTGGTCAGGAAGTTGCCGCTCCAGGGCAGGAGGTGAAACTTCGCCTCTTCCATAAGCCAGCGAGTGGTGCTTTGTTGATTATCAGTGGGCGAAAGATATTCATCTTTCCGCATGTCCTGCTTAGCCATAATTTGATCTCCTCCTTGCTCCCAATGGGTAGTGCGGACAGTCAATAAGGCGCCTCGTGCGATATGCTATGAGTAATGCACATCAATGAATTGCACCTTTCTTTTTGGAATGACCAATCTGTTCCACCGGAATAAAATAACCTTCGGACGAAATGGGCGTCAGCGGCAGCCCCGCCTTTTCCCGTGACTTGCGCTCCTGGGAGAGCGGCGGACAGACATGAGGATCATAGTAAAGAATCTGACAATCGAGGCAAAGCAGACATTCGCGCTGATCGATCACTCCGCGCTCGTCGATGGCTTGAGGCCCGCACCCCGCTGCACAGGCGTGGCAACTGGTGCATTCAGCCTTGCGTTTCAGGCCGAAAAAGCGGAAGGTGGATGGAATGGCCAAGCTGGCCCCAAGGGGGCACAAATACTTGCAAAAAGGCCGTTCCATGAACAGTGACAGCACAAGCAGTGCCGACCAATAGAGCACGAAGGGCCAGGATCTGTTCCACACGCCCACAAGGAATGTGGTCTTGAACGGCTCCAGCTCCGCCAGCTTTTCCGCCAGACCCATGGAATAGAATGAGGCCGCAAGCAAGCCGACGAATACCCCGTATTTGACCCATTTCATGCGATTGTGCCATCGCATGGGCAGCTTGAATTGAAAGCGCTTGAGACCAACCGCCCGGGCGAATTTATAAGCGATTTCACTCAATGCACCGTAGGGGCAGAGCCAGCCACAAAATAGGCCACGCCCCCAGATAAAAACAGTGATGATGATGAGCCACCAGAATATGAAAATGAATGGATCGGAGAGAAAAAGCTCCCATTTCCAGTGGTAAAGCAGCGAGTGAAACCAGGTGAGGACTTGCGTTATGCTGGGTTGCGCCATCAGATAGAAACCCGCGAAACCGATGCTGGTAGTCCAAATCAGATATTTTGGAATGGATACCCAGCGTTTATCTTTGCGCGTTGAGCGGCGTATCAGTTTGTCGCGAAAGGCGTAAACCGCCGCTGCGGCGGCCAGCAGCAGAACAAACGCAGCTATCTGGAGTCGCCTGGAAAGCCATAGTCGCACCCAGACAGGCTCCGGCGTTTCCACCTTTGGTCTTCCTCCTTCCAGGTATCGCGCCGGAAGCCAGTATTCCTGTTCGAAATTGGCAAAGGTCTTGGTATCGGTTTCTTTGTTGAGTTTATGCGCGAGAAACACCAGCTTCCATGGGTAGGCTGCACTGAAAACCGGGCTGCGTAGAATGAAAATGCCCGACTCTGTAAAATGCGGAGCACCCTGTGCGTGAATGCCGTACAAATTCTGGTAATCGCTATCGCGAAACGTGAACGTATCCATTCCCTGTCTGATCTGAACACGATCGAATATCCCCCCTCGCACAAAGGCCGTGCCTTTGAAAGACGCCGTTCCGTTCCCGATGATGAAAATAGCGTGGTCCCCGGGTTTCAGTTCCTCCATCAAGCGTTGATAGTCACTGTCGCCCAGAATGCTTCGTCCGATGCTTGACGCATTGAGGTAGCCGAAGTACAGGTCGATATAAGGTTGCCCGGTATCTCTTACGCCGATTTCCGCAGGCTGTACTGTCAGTCTCTGGATGCTACCTTCTTTGAGCAGCTCCCCCCAGTCGAGCCGTTTGAAAACGCGTGTCAGTTTTGCCTGCGGTCTCGGGACAGCCTTGATGATGCCAACTTCTTTGGCGACTTCGTAAGCGCTCCGGGAGATCACCTGGTTCTCGGTAATGACGGTGACGGTGGCCCCGCTGATGCCATCCAGCCCGATATAATCACTTGCTTCGCTTGCCTTGCCAATCTCGAACCGGCTTCCGGAGAATTTCCCTACATACTGACGGACAAAATCGACCAGCTTTGACTCCGGGATGCCTACCAGCAAGATCGGCTCGCTGTGCTTCAGGACACGCAGGCCGGTGATCACGCCCTGAGTATCCATACCGATGAGTGTCACGACTGGTTTGCCGGAGTAGGCCGGAATGTCCACGATATCGGTCGACAAAAATACGTAGCCGGACAGCTTCTTTTTTCCGTCGTGCATCCTGTAGGCCTCGACATAGCTTGGACTACCCATACGCCTGGAAAAGCTGTCGGCCTTGATTACGTCCCCACAAGGCGCATAGGCGCACATGTCCATAGCGCTCGAAAGCTGAGGTGGTAGTTCCGCAGAATAGAGGGAAGCCCGCGCGCCTGTGCACGTGCACGCAAGTAGCAACGACAACACCACGAAAAACCAGCTACATCGATGTTTCATCAGAAAATATTGCCCGTAACAAAAACTGCCTGCCAGAAACTTCACGCCACGCTCCCGTAAGGCAAGTTCACGGGGCTCAGCCAATATCCAGCTGAATCGAAACAAGCTGCAAAAATGCAGCCGGACATTAACTGGTCGATCGTCCTCTGCGCAATGTGCGAGTTAAGCTTTTTCCACAATCATGCGGCTGCGCATTTCCAGGTGGAGGGCATGACAGAAATTACTGCAGTAGACCCAACTGACCCCCGGCTTGTCTGCCTTGAAAGTTACCGACTTGGTTTGCTGCGGGTTGACGACGAAATTGATGTCATACATCGGAATTGCGAAGCCGTGGGTCAGATCTTCAACCCTGTCCAGATTAGTGAGAATAATCGTGACATCGTCACCTTGCCTGACCGTGAATTCCCGCAGTCCAAACGCCGGAGCCTGGGAAGTCAGGTGTACCGTGACTTTCTTGCCTTTGCGTTCCAGGCGGCAGTCCTTCGCATCCTTTATCGCGAGCGGATGTTCGTTCAGGTCGTTGATCTGGCGAGTCCTGATCTTGTCGCGCTTCACTATGATGGCGTCGTGGGGTTCCGGGTCGACGGAATGGTCGGCGATCAGACGCATCTTGTCGCCTCTTATATCGATCATCTGATCTTGATCCGGGTGCCTCGGCCCCACCGGCAGGAAGCGGTCCTTGGTGAATTTGTTGTCGGAGATGAAAAACTTCCCGTCCGCTTCCTTCGTCTCGCCCATCGAGGTAAAGCCGTGGCCCGGTTGATAGTGCACATCGATACGATCCAGCACCGGATCGTTTTGCTTATCATCTTTGAATTGGGCGATCGCTTTATCGATATTCCATTTGACGATCTGACTATCCAGAAAGAGCGTTGTATACGCGTTGCCCCTGCCATCGAACGCGGTGTGCAGAGGTCCTAGGCCGATCTCCGGTTCCGCCACGACGGCGTCGCGAGGCTCCTTCAATTCTCCGTTGAACCATTTATGAACCAGGCCGAGGTCGATGACCGTGGCGGTGGGCGAGAGCTTGCCGGAACAGACGAAATACTTACCGTCTGGCGAAGTATTGACCCCGTGGGGGTTTTTTGGAACCGGCACATAGCAGGTGAGCGCCGTCTTCGGGTCTTTGTTTGCGTCCCTGGTGCCATCCACAACTGGTACCTTCGAGTCCCCGATGGTGAAGTGCTTGCCTGCCTTGACCGCCGCTTCGATGCGGGCGATATTGAACAGCACGCAGGCATCCCGTTCGGCGACCATCATGTCCTCGTAATGCACGCCGTTTTCAGTATTGTACTGATTGGATCCGGCCAGCGTGCCATCATAGGAGGTGGCGACCAGATCCAGGTTGCCGTCGACCTTGCACTGCCAGCGGACGTTCATGCTTTCGGCGTCGACGCAGGTAAAAACACAGTAATATTTTTTCGGATCGTTTTCATCCCGTCCGTCGTTGGGCTGCGGGATGTGGAACTCCTGGCCGCAAAACACCCTCGTGGTGTGATTGATCTTGGGGTCAACCGGGTCGCGCTTGTCGGGGAAAATGCCGTGGAACCCCTGGACGTTGGGAATGTCGATGATCTTGTCGCACACCATATAATCCAGCCGGATTCGCGCCAGACGGCTGTTGATCTTGTCGTTCGTCCACAAGTATTTCCCGTCGTAGGTGCCGTCGGTATAGGAGCCGTGCACATGGTGGGTATCTCCGGTGGTGGATTTCAGACTGCCGTCCGGCTTGGTGCCGATGATCGCCTTGGATTCGTTAGTGATCCCCCAGCCGCTTTCGCAGTCCCGGTTGAAAATAGGGATCCGTTTAATGAGCCGGCCGGAAGGAAGTCCGTAGACGCGTGCTTCGCCGGAATGGCCGCCGCTGTTAAACATGTAATACTCGTCGAGTTGCCCGGGCGGGACTTCAAACTCTCCGTAAGTCGCGGCTGACGACACCTTGGCCGAAGGTTCGCCGGCCTTGTCGGCGCCGGGTTGTGTGATGCCTTCCCCTGTTTTCTTGCACGACGACAATCCGACCGACAGGCCGGTGCCGGCCAAGCCGACCAATGCTGCCGTATTCAAGAACTTGCGCCTGCTTGCATCCTGAAGCTCCGTTATTCCCTTGTCTTTCCAGTTACTGGAATTCATTTTTTTCGCTCCTCGGTTAAAGATTCTTGCGCCCTGTTACTAGGTCAGCCGCAGCGCCATGCGGGCACTGCGTCATTTGGTCGCAGCATGAGCGTAATATTAGGAGTTGCAAATATTGTGTTCCTTGACCTATATCAAGAAAATTGCGCCGCAATAAACATTCAGGATATTCAGCGGAAGATGTTCGGTCTGGAAATGGAATAGGCGGGCGGCGGAGGACATCAGTGATCCCACCCCTGTTTTCCCGTATCGCATGCAAAAGATTTAGAAACCTGCTTTTAACACCTGCGGCAGCGCGAATATTCGAGAGAAGTTCGGGTGAGAATACACAGGGCCATCAACCCCAGCAGAATAGAATTCTGCAAATAAATCCGTCTCCCGCCGTAGCCAATGTAACGCTTGGAGCGCAGTCACGGAGAATATCCAGAGCTCGTCTACATTGATGCGCCCGTTGCAGGACGCGGTGCTGGACCCGGCCCAAGGCCGCCGGCATGGCAACCCAGCGGCGCAGGCAATCCAATACGCCCAGCTCCGGTCACTTTTTTGTGGAAATTGCGTTAGCTATAGGCACGCAGGCGTGCGATATCCAGAACCGAAACCTGCTTGCCCTCTACGCGGATCAAACCGGCTACGCTGAGATCGTGCAAGATACGTGAAAGTGTCTCTGGCGAGATGTTCAGGCGCGAGGCAATAATCAGCTTGCTCGCCGGGAAATGAAAACGAAGGACATCCCCATCTGAAGAATTCCCCGGATCGTTCTGGAGCAGATAACCGATCACTCGTTGCACGCTGGAACGCAGGGAATAGGCCTCCACATCCCGTACCAGGGTATGAAGCCGCATGCTCAATCCGGCCAGCATTTTACGAGCGAATCCGGGATTCCGTTCAATCTCGTCGAGTAGAACCGACTTTCCGACATGAATCAGAAGTGAATCGGTGAGCGCTTGCGAGGAAACCAGATAGGGCTTATCCAAAAACATGACGGCCTCTCCAAAACTCTCGCCCGGCCCCATCAGATGCATAACCTTTTCCATACCCTGAGGCGATGTAAAGGCCAATTTTATTTGGCCGTATACAATGACATAGAAGCCGCTGGGGGCATCACCGCTATGGAACAGGATTTCACCACGAGCCGCCTTCAATACTCTGGCCCCCAGCGCAATGCACTTGATTTCCGCCGACTGCAGTGCGCTGAACAAAGGCACATTTGCCAGTAAAGAATGTATTTTTGAATTTTCCGTGGCTATGCTCCTCGATACTGGTTCAGTCAAAAAATGCATGGAATCAATCGCGCACTGCCTGAGCACGATCCGAGGCCTCATGCACCGGAAATCTACCTCGCCCAGCATCTCACAAGTGATATCACGACATCAAACGAAACGCCGTTTTCCTGGCAATGGCCGCTAATTATTTTATTTTGCCAGGCTTTCAATTTAACGATGGAGGTCGATAGGGTAATTGCCGTATTAATTTTTTAACAGCCCCATGGCGCAAAGCAGTAATGTGGCAAAATGGCTTCAAAATTTATCGGACAATTTATCGGACAGTGGTGTGTCTGGCATTGTGGAGGTAACGCGACATGGACAAGCATAACCAAACCGTGCAGGTGAATGGCAGGGCAATCCCGACGGATTCCGAAGGCTATCTTCATAACCTGAACGACTGGTCCGAAGATTTTGCACGCGCCCTGGCAGAGCAGGAGAGGCTGGTCCTCACCGATCGGCACTGGGAGGTGATCCGCTTTCTGCGGGCCTATTTCCAGGAGCATGACGTGCAGGCTCAGGTGCGGATCATGGTGAAACATTTCAGCGAAAAATGGGGAGCGGAGCCGGGCAGCAACCGGCATTTGCATGACATGTTCCCCAGAGGCGGCCCGCAGAAGCAGGGCAACCGTCTGGCCGGGCTGCTGCGCACCAAGGGCGAACACTGACGATCGCGGCAGTCGCGTTAGATTACAGGTAGCGAAGTGTATACTTGATCACGAATATGGAGATTGTGAATTCCTGTCCCGTCGGGAGGCGGTGACCGTCGTCTTGAGGTACCTTAAATGCTGGAGACAGATTTGCCCCACTTATACATTAAAGGCCGGCGCTTGCTGCCCATCGTGCAGGGCGGCATGGGTGTGGGCGTATCCGCGCACAGGCTGGCAGGCGCGGTAGCGCGGCTGGGTGCGGTCGGCACCATTGCCAGCATCGACCTGCGCCACCATCACCCAGATCTGGTGGAGCAAGGAAAGCGCTGCCGGGACAAGGCAGTGCTGGATAAACTCAATCTGGTCGCACTGGAACGTGAGGTCAAAGCCGCCCTCGACACGGCGGGCGGCGAGGGGCTGGTGGCGGTCAACGTGATGAAGGCCGTGGCAGAGCATGCCGTCCTGGTGCGCCAGGCGTGTGCGAGCGGGGCGCAGGCCGTGGTGATGGGCGCCGGCCTGCCGCTGGATCTGCCCGAACTGGCCGAAGGTTTTCCCGATGTGGCGTTGATCCCCATCCTGTCAGATGCGCGTGGAATCGGCATTGTGCTGAAGAAATGGATGCGCAAGAACCGCCTGCCCGACGCCATCGTGATCGAGCACCCGCGCTATGCCGGTGGCCATCTTGGCGCCCCCAAGCCGGAGGACATCAAGGATCCCCGCTTCGATTTCCCCGGGATTCTGGAAAGTGTGTTCCAGTTGTTCAAGGATATGGACATCGAACGCGAACAGATCCCGCTGATCCCGGCCGGCGGCATCAATACTTACGAGAAAATTCGCGATCTGTTCGCACTCGGCGCCAGCGCGGTGCAACTTGGCACACCGTTCGCGGTTACCGAGGAGGGTGACGCCCACCCCAACTTCAAAAAAGTGCTGGCGGAAGCCAAGCCGGAAGACATCGTCACTTTCATGAGCGTTGCCGGCTTGCCAGCGCGCGCCGTGCTGACGCCGTGGCTGGCAAATTACCTGCGCCGGGAAAGCAAGCTGCAGGATTGCGCCAAAAGCCATCCGGAGCGTTGTGCGTCGGGGCTGCATTGTTTGACGCAATGCGGCCTGCGCGACGGTATCGCGAAGGCCGGACAATTCTGCATCGATTCACAGCTGGTTGCCGCCTTGCGCGGCGATATCGGCAAGGGCCTGTTTTTCAGGGGCTCAGAAAGCCTGCCATTTGGCGCGGCTATCCGGCCAGTGCGGGAACTGCTGGAATATCTGCTTAACGGCAGGAAGCCCGCGCTTTCATAAGCGCGCAAATTTCAGATATAGCCGGGTTGCGGCGAACAGGTTCAGCCACAGCATGCAAGAGGTGAAGCCCAGCGCCAGCGCGGCCGGGTAAACCAGCACAGGCCATGCAATACTACCGAGCAGCAATAGCAGTGTTGCCATGTGCGCTTGCATCTGGCGCCGCGCCGTGCGGTCGGAGATGATCTGTTTCATGTTGGGAATCGTACTGCCCTTGGGCAGACGGCCTTGCAGATGAAACCAGACCAGGAACGGCACAATCTTGTACAGCATGCCGCTGACCACTGACACCGCAAAACCAAACATGAACAGCATACCCAAAACAATAGGGTAGCGCGGATCTGCGGCGATTCCAGTCACCTGTTGAGCGGTCGCCCATAACGCAACGGCGGCGAGCAGGCTGAGCATGCCAATGCGCCAGAATTGCTCGGTGACATCGACTATCCTGCGTCGTCTTTTTGTCTGTAAATACAAGGTCGCGCCTGCAAACACAGCGAATCCGATGGCTACACCACCCGCAGCGAGCGAGCCGCCCCATGATGCCGGAAGAGAGGGTGTCAGCGACATCGGGGACCACGCGCACAATAGCAAAAATACCGAGCCGCCGAGCCATCGGGTGAGGCGAGCAGGGTAGGCCGGCGTCAACTGGAACATGGGTACCACCTGGTACGCAACCCCCATTACCAGCAGTCCGACCCAGCCCGGCAGACCCCACGCCACATGCAATCCGACGAGTTCCTGCATCGGGAGATGGAAGTAACCGCTCAGCGTGCCGGCAAGCGCAGTACCCAGCCCAACAGTGAGCACCAGGGCGATGCCGGCAAAGCGTATGGCACGGGTCGTGGCATGGCGCACTCGTGAAGCGGCGAGGCTGAATGCGCCCGCGATCAGGAATACGCCAAGCGCAAATGCCAGCAGGAAAATGGCGGCATTGAGCATACCCGTTTGCGAAAAAAACAGGCCGGACGCCAGCATTGCCGTGCCCGCAACCAACGGAATATGCACCATCCAGGCTACCAGCCGCGGTAGCGGCATAGGCGAGTCCGCCAGCACCGGCAACATTTGCATCAGTGCGCCGATCATGGTCATGGATAGGAAACCCAGTGTGACCAGATGCGTCAGCGCGAGTAATTCGGGTGTCCAGCGCGACATTAGCGCCTGCGGGCCAGAAACCAGCAATATCAGGGCTGCCAGCAATAGAAACAGAGGCGCGCTGAGAAAGAATCTGAAAGGAACCGAAATCGGTGGCGCCTGCTCCAGGGACAGGCTGGAAATGGGCGCATTCACCGCCAGATAATTATTTCAACATGTCCATCCGCAAAGGCTTCAGTGCGGTACTGATAGCCATCTTCCTGCAATATGCCGTACAGCGGGAAAGGTTCGCGGTTGTGCACCATGCGCAGCCGATCACCGGGCGGCAAGGTTTCCAGTGCGCTCAGCACCTTCACCAGCGGTTCGGGTGGTTCCAGGCCGCGCACATCCAGGGTTATTTCGCCTGCCATGGTATCTTACCCGGCGCTGCCGGGAGCCTCTTTCATCTGTTGGAGCAATTCCGCCACCCTGGCGCCGAGCGCTTGATCCGCCATGGGATACAGCACTTGTTCCTCCTTGAGATTATGCTGCTGCAGCATGATCAGCAGGGTTTCGGAAAGGCCCGCATATTCATTCGCATCCCGCGCTGCGACGGCAGCAGCCATGTGCGTGAACAGGTCACGCATTTGTTCATGCTCCATGCGCATCATCCGCGTGGGGCCCATGGTGTTTCCGGTTTCGCGTTCGAATGCAGGGAACAGTACCTGCTCTTCCATCCCGAAGTGATGGGCCATGGCGGAGCGGAACTGTTCAAAGCTCGCAGTTGTGGCAGGCCAGTCTTGCTTTGCCGCGAATTCCTCCGCCATAGCGAAATAGTCATCGCACTGGCGATGACCCGAAGTGAGATAGTTGCTGATCGTTTCCACGGCATGCCCCTTGTCTTTGTGTCCGTTTAAGATGCTGTATTGCCGTGTGTAGTATGCAAGTTGCCGAACACAAAACGCCTTGACTTATATCAAGTTTTCATTGATTTCCACCCTGAATGATTTTTCAGGCCGGGCACGAAGCAGGCACTGTAAACCGGCTGTCTGCAGCGGCAGGTGTGTCGTCAGCCGGGCTTGCCGTCGGTCCGCGGTCGCCAGTAATTGGGGGCATAATGCGCCGCCCATGGAATGAAGCAGGCCAGCCAGACCAATCCTGCCAGCAGGTACAAATCCGGCGCCAAACGGGCGGCTGCTGGCACGATGTCAGCCAGTACCCTGATCAGTGCCGAGCCCTGAAATCCGATAAACAGCAGCCAGGTGAACCTGTCCAGCACCAGCGGACGGCCGGCATGGCCAAGCGTGACGCGCGACGCCATGCCCAGCACCATGCTGGCGAAATAACCGATGGTCAGCGCATGCAGCGGCGCCAGGCCGAACCATGCCATCTCGCCTGCGCTCGCAAAAAGTGCCAGGCTCTGCGCGCCGAACAGCAGCATAGCCAGACCGAGCCAGGCAAACGCAATATGCAGCACCGCCAGCAGACTGACGCGGAAGCTGCGCAGCAATCCCCAGGTGAAAGACAAGTACAGGGCGCAAGCGGCGAGCGGCAGGTCGACCAGCCACAGATAGGAGGGCGCCTGCCACAACTGCAATATTCCATGCCCCGCCGTGCAGGCGAGCATCAGCCAGAGTATCCAGTATGGCCTGACCACGACGTAGTTTTCCAGCACCCGACTGGAGAAGAACGGGATCATGCGATGGCTCACGGTCATGATGATCGGCAGCAGGCAAAACCAGATGCCGGCAGTGCGGGCGAAATCCAGCAGCATGGCTTGCCCGGTCAGCAGCCATAGCAGATAGGCAGCCATCCCCAGCCAGCCGAATATCAGCGCCACGCTGGTCACGCTCGGGTGGCGCTTGTCCTGGCGCGGGGCATCGAACAGCACGCGCAACAGGGCATAGACTGCCACGCCCCATCCCGACAGCATCGCCGCCACACCCGCTGCGGCGATCGGTTTCCCCACCACGAGACCGAGATAGAATAGTGTGACGCCTGCCGCCATCAGCAGGCTGGCGCTAAGAGCACGCTGCGGCGGAATCTTTCCCGCATTCATCCAGTTGGGATAAGTGGTGAACAGAAAGCCGAAAATAAAAAACGGAAAAAATCCATACATCATCAAAAAAGCGTGCGCCCATACCGGCGTTATGCTCCATGCCGGCGCGCTGCCCGCGATGCCGTATCGCCCGGCCAGATCGAACACCCACCACAGCATTGCCGCCACTCCCTGCAATGCCCCCGTCAGGAACATGCTGCGGTGAGGCGCGGCAGCGATCTGCTGCCAGACTGATAGTGGCTTGTCCATAATACCTTCCTTGCTTGCGCCGTTCGTCTCGGGAAAATCGAAGTCGACTTTAAACATTTTTATCACGTTAACGCGCGCAGTGCACCCTAACCTTGATCTATATCAATTCCATGTTTCAACAATTAACGTATCTTGATATCGTTTATTACCGATAAGGATGCGAGCCCCTGCTTTGCAGGGTGAAGATGATGGCGCTTTCGGACTATATCCACACATTCGGACAGTTCATGCTGCGACGCCATGGCCAGCGGGTGCACAAGATCGCTCTTGACGCCGGTTTTACCTGCCCCAACCGGGACGGCAGCAAAGGCATCGGCGGCTGCACTTTCTGTAATAACGCCTCGTTCAGTCCCAATGGCCGCAACGCGCCATCCATTGCCAGCCAGCTTGCCTCCGGGCGGCGCGCAATTGCCAGGCGCACCCGCGCGCGGCGCTTCATTGCCTACTTTCAGGCCTACACCAACACCTACGCCAGCGTGCAGCAACTGGACGCGCTTTATCGGGAAGCCCTGTCAGAGCCGGACGTGATCGGCTTGGCGGTGGGCACGCGCCCGGATTGCGTGCCAGGTGCAGTGCTCGATCTGCTTGCCGGTTACCGCGAGGAAGGGATGGAAGTGTGGCTTGAACTTGGGTTGCAATCCGCCTTTGACGAAACCCTTGCGCGCGTCAATCGCGGGCACGGTCTGGCTGAATACCAGACCGCCGTGGTAGCCGCCAGACAACGCGGCATTCCGGTGTGCGCCCACCTTATCCTCGGTCTGCCCGGCGAAAGCGACGCGCATTACCACACCAGTCTCGATACGGTGCTGGCGCTGGGCGTGGACGGCCTGAAGTTGCACCCATTGCACGTGGTGAAAGGCACCCTGCTGGCGAACCAGTGGCGGCGCGGTGAATATTCGCCCCTCAGCATGGGCGAATACCTGCGCATCGCCGCCGATCTGATCGAACGCACGCCGGCGCACATCGTGTTCCACAGGATAACCGGCACGGCGGCGAAGGATATTCTGCTGGCGCCGGCCTGGTGCTCGCAGAAATGGAATGTGCTGAACGGTATCGAAGGTGAACTGCGGCTGCGCAACCACCGCCAGGGCCAGTTCGCGCAAGATCAACACTATGCAAAGGAATGGGCTTATGTCGCCTGAAGCGAAGCTGGACCTGGTATGTCCGGCAGGCAGTTTGACTGCATTGAAAGCTGCGGTGGATAACGGCGCCGATTGCGTTTACATCGGCTTTCGCGACGGCACCAATGCGCGCAATTTCGCCGGTCTGAATTTCGACGCCAACGCCGCTCGCGAGGGCATACGCTTTGCCCATGCGGCCGGGGCAAAAGTCCTGGTGGCCCTGAACACTTACCCGCAAACCGGGAATTGGCAAGGCTGGCAGGATGCGGTGGAACAGGCCGCCGGCCTGGGGGTGGATGCGATCATTCTGGCTGATCTGGGATTGATGCAATACGCCGCCGAGCATCATCCTCAGCTGCGTCGCCATTTGTCGGTGCAGGGTTCCGCGACCAACTACGAGGCAATCAATTTTTACCAGGAGCAATTCGGTATCAGCCGTGCCGTGCTGCCGCGTGTGCTTTCCATGGCGCAGGTTGAACACCTGCGCAAACATACCTCGGTGGAAATCGAGGTATTCGGCTTCGGCAGCCTGTGCGTCATGGTGGAAGGGCGTTGCACGCTGTCATCTTACGTCACCGGAGAATCGCCCAACACCTGCGGCGTGTGTTCCCCCGCCAAGGCGGTACGCTGGAAGCAAACCGCCAACGGCCTGGAATCCCGGCTCAATGGCGTATTGATAGACCGTTATGCCGATACTGAAAATGCCGGATACCCGACCCTGTGCAAGGGGCGTTTCAAGGTGGGTGAGGAAACCTATTATGCCATTGAGGAACCGGCCAGTCTCAATACGCTGGAGCTGTTGCCGGAATTGATGCGTATCGGCATTGCCGCCATCAAAATCGAGGGGCGGCAGCGCAGTCCGGCTTATGTCGCGCAAGTGACGCGGGTGTGGCGCGATGCGATTGATGCCTGCCAGCGCGAGCCGCGCAATTATGTTGTGAAAGCGGCATGGATGGCCGAGCTGAATAAAGTAGCCGAAGGACAGCAACACACACTGGGCGCCTATCACAGGCCATGGAAATAAGATGATGAAACTCGCATTGGGACCGGTTTTATATTATTGGGCGCGCGATACGCTGCTGGATTTTTATGAGGAAATCACCACCACACCAGTAGATATCGTGTATCTGGGAGAAACCGTGTGCTCCAGGCGCCATAACCTGCGCTTGCAGGATTGGCTCGACGTGGCCACGAAGCTGGCTGACGCGGGCAAGCAAGTGGTGTTTTCCACGCAAGTGTTGATTGAATCCGAATCGGACCTGAAAAGCCTGCGCAACATCGCGGATAACGGCAGTTTTATGGTGGAAGCAAACGACATGGGCGCGGTGCACCTGCTGGCCGGCAAAGCGCCGTTTGTCGCCGGGCCGCATCTCAATGTTTACAATGACCGCAGCCTGAATCTCTTGGCCGCGCTCGGCGCGCAGCGCTGGGTAACGCCGCCGGAAATGTCGGGCGCCATGCTCGCCCCGATACAGCGCATGCGTCCTGCCGGGATGGAAACGGAAGTGTTCGTCTATGGCAGATTGCCGCTGGCTTTTTCGGCGCGCTGTTTTACCGCGCGCGCCCATAACCTGCCCAAGGACGATTGCCAGTTCCGCTGCCTGGATTATCCCAACGGGCTATCCATGCGCACTCGCGAGGACCAGCCTTTTCTGGTGTTGAACGGCATTCAGACGCAATCCGCGCGCACCTATAACCTGATCGGCGAACTGGATTCCATACGCAACATGGGTGTAAATGTGCTGCGCATCAGTCCACAGATTGCCCACAGCGCGAAAATAATCAGCTTGTTCCGCACCTGCATGGATCAGCCATGCGACTCCCACGCCTCAACGCTGCAACAAATGGAAAAACTCATGCCGGACGGCATGTGCGACGGTTACTGGCGAGGTAACGCAGGGCTGGAGCAGAGTCATATATCGAGCAAAATATGAGCACCAGGATGGATCAGGATGAACGATTAAACAGCTACAGCCATCTGCTGGGTGCAGGGCTTGCGGCCGCTGGCGCGATCGTGCTCATTGTGCTGGCAGCGGGGCAGGGCAATCCGTGGAAGATCGTCAGCTTCAGTGTTTATGGCGCGATGCTGCTGTTGCTGTACCTGTTTTCCGCCCTGTATCACAGCTTGCGCGGCCGAGCCAAGGATGTGTTTCGCAAGCTGGACCATTATGCGATCTACCTGTTGATTGCCGGCACCTACACGCCGTTTACGCTTGTCACGCTGCGCGGAGCCTGGGGTTGGTCACTGTTTGGCATGATCTGGGGAATGGCTGTGCTGGGGATTGTGGTGGATTCGTTGCCTCAGGGACAGCGCAGAATTTTGCCGGTGGTAATTTATCTGGCCATGGGATGGCTCGTCCTGGTCGCCCTGAAGCCACTGCTGAATGCCTTGCCGTTATCCGGCTTCGCATGGCTCCTGGCAGGCGGTGTGTTCTATACCGCGGGCATTGTTTTTTACGCGCTGGAACGGTGGATCAAGCATGGGCACGGCATCTGGCATTTGTTCGTGCTGGCCGGTAGCGCCTGCCATTATTTCGCCATACTTTTTTATGTAGCATGAAAGCGATTCAACTTCCCATGATCATGATACTGGACAGCGGCCTGCAGAGCGGCCCCGCAAATAACGCTATCGACCGGTATTACCTGGATTTGCATGCGCAAGGCGCTTGCCCGGATCAGTTGCGGTTTTACCGTAGTTTGCCGAGCGCGAGTGTGGGGCGCTATCAGATTATCGACCGGGAACTCCGCATCGATTACTGCCGCAGCAATAATATTGGGCTAGTGCGACGGCTCACCGGGGGCGGCGCGATTTATCTGGATCCCCGGCAATTGGGTTGGTCGTTGATTATGAAGCGGCCACACGCCTGGCGTCAGCTTGGGCTTGAACAATTGCTGGCATTGTTTTCAAGAGCGCTGTCTGAAGGGTTGAAGCGTCTGGGCATTAGCGCGCGCTACACATTTCCGAACGATCTGGAAATCGATGGCCGCAAAATCGCCACCCTGTTTGCCACCTGCGAAACAGAATCCTTACTGTTGCAAGGCACATTGCTGCTGGATGCCGATATCCGAACCATGCTGGAAGCGCTGCGCGTACCCACCGAGAAATTGTCTCCTGACGGACTTGCCGCTGCGCGTGACCGCTTGATTACCGTCAAGGAGTATCTGGGAAAAATTCCTGATTTAGGAAAAATCCAGGCGGCCATAACAAACGGCTTATCGACAGGTCTGAGACTGCAATTTGGCGGCAGGACGAAGGGCAGCGGAGCACACACACCGCCATGCAATGCCTTGGCGGAGGAAAGCGCCGCAGCCCATCAGCTTGATTGGCGTGAACCCCGAACTTCCGCACTGGAATCGCTATGGAAAACGCCAGGCGGGACGTTGCGCGCGCGCGCTGCTTTTGATGGCGAAGGCAAACGGATTGAATGGATAGAAATTGCTGGAGATATCCACCTTTATCCCGGCGATTTGTTGTGCAAATTACAACGTGCGCTGCAAGGTTTGCCGATAGAGCATGCGCACCAGCGCATCATGGATTTTTTCCGCGAGAACGATGTGGATACGCCGGGATTTGGCGCACAGGATGTGGCACGATTGGTACACATCCTGCTGGACAAGCTATCCCTGCACAGTGACGTCGAGCTCAGCAGCAAGCAGCTTAACGGCCTGATGGTATACAGCCCGGAAGCAGCAAGCGCGCGGCAGATTTTAAGCCAGGCCAGCGTCATGCTGGTGCCTTACTGCGCAAAACCGGTCTGGTGCAAGTGGCGCACACGTGACGGCTGCACCGAATGCGGGCTGTGCGAGGTCGGGGAGGCTTATCGCCTGGCACGGGAACGTGGCATGCGGGTGACTACAGTTACCCATTACGAACATCTTGTAGCGACACTTGCTGATATGAAAGCACATGACGTCGCGGCCTACATCGGCATGTGTTGCAGCAGCTTTTTTATCAAGCGTCACCGTGCATTTCTACAGGCTGGCATGCCTGCGCTGCTGATGGATATCAGCGGTTCCAACTGTTACGAGTTAAAACAGGAGCAACTGGCTTATGCCGGCCAGTTTCAGGCACAAGCGCATCTGGATGCGGAAGTATTGCATCAGGTGATTAAATTCGTGCCCCGCACGGGGTGAAAAGATGGGGGCGACGGGGCCAGCATGAAACAACAAGATTTTGTTTTACCTGCAGCGATCGCCGATGTGTTTGCGCTGCTGCCGCCTGCACCGCATTCGGTATTGCTGGCGGCGGGCCTGAATCGGGTACTGGGACGCCGCATCCGGTCTGAATGCTTGTTGCCGTTACAGGACAAATCGGTGTGCATTCAGGTGACGGATGCCAGGCTGGCTTTTTTTCTCGGCGCCGATCGTCGCGGTTTTGTCGCGCGGCGCTTCTGCCAGACGCCGGATTTGACCATCGGCGCATGTGCGCGCGATTTTCTCAGGCTGGCCTTGCGCGAGGAAGACCCCGACACGCTTTTCTTCGGACGGCGCCTGTACATGGAAGGCGACACCGAGCTTGGTTTGCTGATCAAAAATATCCTGGATTCGGTGGAGACGTCGCAGTTATTCATCATGCGTTTTTTGCCGGATACATTGCGGGCAAAAGTCAGGGCGGAATTACTATCATGAATACACAGGAAACCATGGTCGATTTATGCACTGTCGCGGCGAGCAGGCTGCAAACCGCCGCGCTGCATGTCGTCAGGCAGTTGCAACGAGGTGAAACCGTGCATTTGCTGCTCCAGGAAGAGCCGTCGCTGATGCTGCAAAGTCTGAACCTGCAATTGCGCCATATGCTGAGTTGGCAGATCAGCGTAGAAGAAACGGGCAGGTGGCGGGTGCTGATTCGCCATCGTGAGGATGTCGCGCCGCGCGATCTGATGGACATCCTCAGCCGCGATCACCAGCGGCTGGACGAATTGTTCGGTTTGTCACTGCAACGGGTGAATGCGGGCAAGGTATGCGAAGCGGCGCCGCTTGTCACGGAATTCGCAGCCGGTTTGAAACGCCATATTCAGATCGAAAACGACATTCTGGCACCCAGTTTCCGCATACCCGACGCTGAACCGGTTGCCATCATGCTGCACGAGCATGACGATATTCTTGCCCAGACAGCAAATATCGAATCCCTGTTTACAGGCGAGGAGCAGGTACAAGCCTGGGAGGTATCGCCTTTCCTGGCGATTCTGTCCGGCGTGTTGGCCAAGCATGAACACCGCGAAGAACAGAATCTGTTTCCGCAATGGGACATCGCTTTGCGCATGGCGTCGCCCGAGGACAGGGAAGCGTTGCTGATGCGCATACAGCGAACATTGTCAAATGTGCAGCAATGACCGCCAGCTTTGCATGGATTATTTTGCAATAGGCTTTCCGTCCGCCGCCCTTGGGTCCCAGGCTGCAGAAAGATCACGGCACCAACTTAAACTTAAAATCGCCTTGACTTAACCGCTATATGGAGTATGTTTATTTTACACAAGCACAATATATTGTGTTTTGTGGGATATTTGAATGCCATACGCGGCGCCCTGTGCAAACGGCCAAGCAAGGAGAAATCATGATGGACTATGCAGCAGAATATCCGGGCAGCATCCTCGTTTCCCTACCCTCAGCAGTCATCAAGCGCAACGGCACTCGCGCAGCCTTCGAAGCCGACAAGATTCGTTCCGCCATTCAGCGCGCCGGCCAAGCCAGCGGCGAATTCGACGGCAGCGAAGCAACGCTGCTCAGCACCCAGGTGATCAAGGTGCTGATCCACAAATTCCGCGGCGATCCGCCCGCCATCGAAAGCGTTCAGGACGTGGTGGAGCAGGTGCTGATTTCCGCCAATCATCTCGATACCGCGCGCGCCTACATCGTGTACCGCGAGCAGCACAAGAAACTGCGCCAGGATCGTACCACCCTGGTGGATGTGGCGACTTCCATCAACGAATATCTGGAGCAGCAGGACTGGCGCGTGAATGCCAACGCCAACCAGGGCTACAGCCTGGGCGGCCTGATTCTCAACGTGTCCGGCAAGGTGGTGGCCAATTACTGGCTGAACCACGTTTACCCGCCGGAGGTGGGACAGGCGCACCGCGACGGCGACATTCACGTGCACGACCTGGACATGCTGGCCGGTTACTGCGCCGGCTGGTCGCTGCGCACCCTGCTCAACGAGGGCCTCAACGGCGTGCCCGGCAAGGTGGAGGCGGGACCGCCCAGACACATGTCGAGCGCGGTGGGGCAGATCGTCAACTTTCTCGGCACCCTGCAAAACGAATGGGCCGGCGCCCAGGCATTCAGCTCTTTCGACACCTACATGGCGCCGTTTATCCGCAACGACAATCTGCCCTATGACGCGGTCAAGCAGTGCATCCAGGAGCTGATCTACAATCTCAACGTACCATCGCGCTGGGGCACGCAAACGCCGTTCACCAACCTCACCTTCGACTGGACCTGCCCGGACGACCTCAAGGAGCAGGTGCCCGTCATCGGCGGCCGCGAAATGCCTTTTACCTACGGCGACCTCCAGGCCGAGATGGACATGATCAACCGCGCCTACATTGAGGTAATGACCACCGGCGACGCCAAGGGACGGGTGTTCACCTTTCCCATCCCCACCTACAACATGACGCCCGATTTCCCGTGGGACAGCGAGAATGCCGAACTGCTGTTCGAGATGACGGCGAAATACGGCCTGCCGTATTTCCAGAATTTCATCAATTCGGAGCTCAAGCCGAACATGGTGCGCTCGATGTGCTGCCGTCTGCAGCTCGATCTGCGCGAGCTGCTCAAGCGCGGCAACGGTCTATTCGGCAGCGCCGAACAGACCGGCTCGGTGGGTGTGGTCACTATTAATTGCGCCCGCCTGGGTTATCTCCACAAGGGCAACGAGGCGGCCTTGTATGCCCGTCTCGACGAGCTGCTGGAAATCGGCAAGAACAGCCTGGAAATCAAGCGCAAGGTGATTCAGCGCCATATCGACGCCGGCTTGTTCCCCTATACCAAACGCTATTTGGGCACGCTACGCAACCATTTCTCCACCCTCGGAGTGAACGGCATTAACGAGATGATCCGCAATTTCAGCGACGATGCCAACGATATCACCAGCGACTGGGGATACCAGTTCGCGCTGCGCCTGCTTGATCATGTACGCGCGCGGATGCTGGGCTTCCAGGATGAGACCGGCCACATGTACAACCTGGAAGCGACGCCGGCGGAAGGCACCACCTATCGCTTCGCCAAGGAGGATCGCAAGCGCTTCCCGGACATCCTCCAGGCGGGGACGAAGGACATGCCTTATTACACCAATTCTTCGCAACTGCCGGTGGGATTTACCGACGACCCGTTCGAGGCGCTGGAACGGCAGGAAGCATTGCAGAAGAAATACACCGGCGGCACTGTGCTGCATCTTTACATGACGGAACGCCTGTCTAGCGCCCAGGCCTGCAAGACTCTGGTGAAACGCTCGCTGGAGCGCTTCGGGCTGCCCTACATCACGGTGACGCCGACGTTCTCGATTTGCCCGAAGCACGGTTATCTGGACGGCGAATACAAGTTCTGCCCGAAATGCGATCAGGAAAAGATCGCAGAAAAACAGCGCTGCATGGCAGCGTGATTCCAAACAGTCAAACCAGAAAAGGAGATCATCATGACCGGTCTACCCAGTCAGTCCAAACTGAACGCCGACGCCTTTATTTTGCCGGATGAGGAACGCCAGCCCTGCGAAGTATGGACGCGGGTGATGGGATACCACCGCCCGGTGGCGTCCTTCAATATCGGCAAGAAGGGCGAGCACCACGAGCGCAAGTTTTTCCAGGAGCGCTGCACCCAGGCCGAGCGCTAACAACTATGCTGCGTATTGGCGGTCTCACGCCTTATTCCGCCACTGATTATCCGGGCTGTTTTTCGGCGGTGGTGTTCTGCCAGGGTTGCCCATGGCACTGCCACTATTGCCACAATCCGCATCTGCTGCCGGCCGGTACGCCCGCCGCCATGGCGTGGAGCGAGGTGGTTGATTTTCTCGGGCGGCGCAGCGGTCTGCTGGATGCCGTTGTGTTCAGCGGCGGGGAGCCGACGCTGCAGGCGGGGCTGGCCGAAGCGGCGCGCGCGGCAAAGGCACTGGGTTTCAAGCTGGGCTTGCACACGGCCGGCATGTACCCGGAGCGCCTGCGCGAATTGCTTCCCCTGTTCGATTGGGTGGGCATGGATATCAAGGCGCCGTTTGCCGATTATGAGCAGATCACTGGCGTAGCAGGCAGCGGCGCAAAAGCCAGGGCCAGTACACGCTGGATTCTGGATAGCGGCGTGGATTACGAGTTCCGCACCACGGTGCATTCAGCGTTGCTGAGCCGGGATGCACTGGCTGCAATGGGCCGCGAACTGGCCGCAATGGGCGTGCAGCATTACGTGCTGCAGGAATTCAGGCAGCAGGGCTGCGACCCGCCCTTGCCCCCGACCATTCCGGCGTACCTGCGCTGCGGCATGGTGGAGCGCATGGGCCGACAATTCCGGCAATTTTCCGTGCGCGGTGCCTAGCCTGGATTACCCCATATCTGCGCCGGCGGTGGTATTGAAACCAGCGTCCACATAGGTAATTTCGCCGGTAATTCCGCTGGCCAGGTTACTCAGCAGGAAAGCAGCGGCATTACCGACTTCCTCAATGGTCACGTTGCGGCGCAGTGGAGAATTTCTCTCGACGTGGCTGAATATCTTGCCGAAATCTGCGATGCCGCTGGCCGCCAAGGTCTTGATCGGGCCGGCCGAGATGGCATTGACGCGAATACCTTTCGGACCGAGGCTTTGTGCCATGTAATAGACGCTGGATTCCAGGCTGGCCTTGGCCAAGCCCATGACATTGTAATGGGGCACCGAGCGAATGGCACCGAGATAGGACAAGGTAAGCAGAGCGGCGGAGCGTCCCTGCATCAGGGGCAGTGCGGCTTTGGCCAGAGCGGTAAAACTGTAGGCGCTGATGTCATGCGCGATGTGAAAATTTTCGCGCGTCACCGACTCCAGATAGTCCCCGGTCAGCGCGGTCTTCGGCACGAAGGCAACCGAGTGCAGAATCCCGTCCAGTCCGTCCCAATGTCGACCGAGATCGGCAAATAGCTGGGTGATTTCCTCATCGCTAGCCACATCGCACTGGAACACCAGATCGCTACCGAATTCCTGGGCAAATTCCGTCACCCGGTCTTTGACCTTGTCACCCTGGTAGGTAAAGGCGAGCTCGGCACCTTCACGTTTGCACGCCTGGGCCACGCCGTAGGCAATGGAGCGGCTGCTGATGAGACCGGTGATCAAAATGCGTTTGTCGTTGAGAAATCCCATGTTTTTTCCTTTAGTGAAAATGCCCGAACATTATACCCGCTGTGCCGTGACGCTAGTCACAGGCTGGGTTAAACTCGCCCGATATGAATTTTTTTCGGCTATTTGCCCTGCTGATACTGCCCTTGCTATTGAACGCATGCGGCAACGGCACCTGGAACGACCCCTATCCGGCAGCTGAACACAGCGGCAACATTCTCTATTCCTCATTCGAAGAACGGCCCAAACATCTCGATCCGGCACGTTCCTATGCCAGCAATGAAGCGGAGTTCACGGCGCAGATTTATGAGCCCCCGCTGCAGTATCACTATCTGAAACGGCCATATACGCTCATCCCGTTGACAGCAGCGCAAATGCCCACGGTGGCCTATTATGATGCCGCCGGCAGGCCGCTGCTCGCCGGTGCGCCTGTATCTGCAATTGCCGAGAGCGTATACGAAATCCATATTCGACCGGGTATTTACTATCAGCCCCATCCGGCCTTTGCGCGCGATGCCCAGGGCAAGCTGCGCTATCAGGATATGAAACCGGGCGATTGGCATGGCATCCAGACACTCAGCGATTTCCGTCACACCGGCACGCGCGAACTGGTGGCGGGAGATTATGTTTATGAGATTAAACGACTCGCCGCGCCGCAACTCAATTCCCCCATTCTGGGGGTGATGACTGAATATATCATCGGCCTGAAAGACTATGCGGCGCGACTGGAGAAAGCGGCGCGCAGCCTGCCGCGCGGGGCATACCCTGATCTGCAACGCTATCCGCTGGCCGGTGCAGAGGTGGTGGATCGCTACACCTACCGCATCAAACTGCGCGGCAAGTACCCGCAATTCCTGTATTGGCTGGCGATGCCGTTTTTCGCGCCGGTACCGCCCGAAGTGGATCGCTTCTACGCGCAACCCGGCATGGCCGAACGCAACCTGAGTCTGGACTGGTACCCGGTGGGCACCGGCGCGTACATGCTGACCCGGAACAACCCCAATCGCCAGATGGTGCTGGAGAGAAATCCGGATTTCCACGGCGAGACCTACCCGCGCACGGGTGAGCCGGGGGACGCAGCCGCGGGCCTGTTAAGGGATGCCGGCAAACCGCTGCCGTTTATTGACAAGGTGGTCTTCAGCCTGGAAAAGGAAACCATCCCCTACTGGAACAAGTTCTTGCAGGGCTACTACGACACCTCCGGCATCAGTTCGGATAGTTTTGACCAGGCCGTGCAGATCAACGCCAAGGGGGTAGCGCAGCCCTCCGAAGCGATGCGCGCCAAGGGTATCCGGCTGACCACGGCCATACGGCCATCGAGCAGCTATATGGGCTTTAACATGCTCGATTCGGTGGTGGGCGGATCCAGCGAGCGCGCACGCAAATTACGCCAGGCGATTGCCATCGCGGTGGACTATGAGGAATACATTTCCATCTTTGCCAATGGGCGCGGCATCCCGGCGCAGGGGCCAATCCCGCCGGGCATATTCGGTTACGTGGGTGGCGCGGGCGGGGTGAACCCGGAGGTGTACCGGCTGGTCAATGGTCAACCCGTGCGGCGCTCGATCGGAGAGGCGCGACGCCTGTTGGCCGAGGCCGGCTATCCGGACGGGCGCGATGTCAAAACCGGCGCCCCGCTGGTGCTGTATTTCGATACCGCTGCCAGTGGCCCGGATGCCAAATCGCGCCTGGACTGGATGAGCAAACAGTTTGCCAAACTGAATATCCAGCTGGTGGTGCGCAGCACCGACTACAACCGTTTTCAGGACAAGATGCGGCGCGGCACCGAGCAGATCTTCGAATGGGGCTGGAATGCGGATTATCCCGATCCGGAAAACTTCCTGTTTCTGCTCTACGGACCCAACATGAAAGTGGGCAAAAACGGCGAGAATGCAGCGAATTACAGCAATCCGGAATATGACCGCCTGTTCGACCAGATGAAATACCTGGATAACGGCCCCGAGCGCCAGGCCATCATCGACCGCATGGTGAACATCGTGCGCGCGGACTCGCCCTGGCTGTTCGGGTTTTTTCCCAAGGCATTCAGCCTGAGCCATGCCTGGGTCGCTCCCAGCAAGCCCAATGTAATGGCCAACAACACGCTGAAATACCGGCGCATCGACCCGAAATTGCGCGAGAAATTGCGCGACCAGTGGAATCAGCCCGTACTGTGGCCATTGCTGCTGTTATTGCTGGCGCTGACCGCGGCATTGGCACCTGCGCTGTGGGCGTGGCGGCAGCGTGAACGGAGTGCGGCGCGATGATCGCCTATTTGCTGCGCCGCATTTTGTACGCCATTCCGATACTGATCGGGGTCAACCTGCTGACCTTCGCGCTGTTTTTCATTGTCAATACGCCGGACGACATGGCGCGCATGCATCTGGGCATGAAACGCGTCACGCCGCAGGCAATCAACAACTGGAAAGCGGAACACGGCTACGATGCGCCGCTGTTTTATGACGCCAGCGCGCCGGGCATCAATAAAGTCACCCATAGCATTTTCTTCGAGAAATCCGCGCGCATGTTCGTACTTGATTTCGGCACCTCCGACGACGGGCGCGATATCTGGCATGAGATCAAGACCCGCGCCGGCCCCAGCCTGGCGATTGCGGTACCGGTATTTATCATTGGGCTGCTGGCGAACGTCACCTTTGCCTTGCTCATGGTGTTTTTCCGTGCCACCTATCTGGATTTCTGGGGGGTGGTGCTGTGCGTGGTGCTGATGTCGGTTTCCGGGTTGTTCTACATCATTGCCGGACAATATCTCATCGCCAAACTGTGGCATCTGGTGCCGATTTCAGGCTTCAGCGGCGGAATCGACGGAATGCGCTTTGTCATTCTGCCGGTGGTGGTTTCCATCGTTGCGGGAATCGGCAGCGGCGCACGCTGGTACCGCACTATTTTCCTCGAGGAAATCGCCAAGGACTACGTGCGTACAGCGCGTGCCAAGGGCTTGTCCGAGTGGCGCGTGCTGTTTCGCCATGTGTTGCAGAACGGCATGATCCCCATCCTCACCGGCGCGGTGGTGGTGTTGCCGCTACTGTTCATGGGCAGCCTGATTACCGAATCGTTTTTCGGCATCCCGGGTCTGGGCAGCTACACCATCGACGCCATCCAGGCGCAGGATTTTGCCATTGTGCGCGCCATGGTGTTCATCGGTTCGGCGCTCTACATTATCGGTTTGTTGCTGACCGACATTTCCTACACCCTGGCTGACCCAAGGGTGCGCCTGCAATGATGTTCAAGCCGGTCATGCTGTGGACGGACACGCTGATATTCCTGCTGCTGGCGGGGACAGCCTTGTTCACCTGGTATGTGCGCCGCCACGACCATCTGCGCGCACCGTGGCGGCGCGTGCTGACCAACCCCACCGGCATGGCAGCGGTCGTGGTGCTGGCGGTGTTTGTGGTGATCGGCTTGCTGGATTCGCTGCATTACCGCCCCGCATTGGCGTTGAAAGCCGGACAACCGGTGCAATACGGAGTCGAAGTGCTGAGCGTACTCGATGCCATGCTTCCCAATCTGCGCATGCACAAGGAAAAAACCTACTCGGCGCCGCTGGCTACCCATCTGTACACCAAGGAAACCATCGTGCTGGCCAATGGCAGCACCCGGCGTGATTATCCGCGCCTGAAATATGGCGGCGCGCAGCTGGCTGATCCGCACACCCAGTGGACACGCGACATTGTGCAGCGGATTGCACTGGGCCTGATCGAGGGGCTGACATTGACGGCGCTTCTTGCATTGCTGCTGGCTGCGTGGCTGGCACGCCAGCAGGCAAGCGGCCTGAGTGCGGCACTGGTTCGCCTGCTGCGTGGCGGCAATGCGATTCCGTGGCGCAGCCTGTTGCTTACCTGTGCCACCCTGCTGGTGCTGGGCCTGGTCATGGCTCAACTGGCGACGGCCTATCACGTATTCGGTACCGACAAAGTGGGTCAGGACGTGCTCTACAGTTCGCTGAAAAGCATACGCACCGGCCTGGTCATCGGCACGCTCACGACTTTGGTGATGCTGCCATTTGCATTGTTGCTGGGGATTGTGGCGGGCTATTTCCGCGGCTGGGTGGACGATCTGATCCAGTACATTTACACCACGCTCAACTCCATTCCGGGCGTGCTGCTGATCGCGGCTGCGGTGCTCATCATGCAGGTGTATATCGAAGCCCACCCGGGCGTCTTCGACACCTCGGCAGCGCGCAGCGATGTCCGGTTGCTGTTTCTGTGCCTGATCCTTGGCGTGACCAGCTGGACCGGGCTGTGCCGTCTGCTGCGCGGGGAGACGCTGAAACTGCGCGAGCAGGAATATATCCAGGCCGCCACCGCGTTTGGCGTGTCGCACTGGCGCATTATCACGCGTCACATTCTGCCCAATCTGCAACATCTGGTGTTGATTACCGTGGTCATGGATTTTTCCGGTCTGGTACTGGCCGAAGCCGTGTTGTCTTACGTGGGTGTGGGGGTGGATCCGGCCATGTATAGCTGGGGCAACATGATCAACTCGGCGCGCCTGGAAATGGCACGCGAGCCGGTGGTGTGGTGGCAGCTCAGCGCGGCGTTTGTGTTCATGTTCGCGCTGGTGCTGGCCGCCAATCTGTTTGCCGACAGCGTGCGCGATGCGTTCGATCCGCGCGGGAGGGTGCAATGAAGCCCACTCCGTTGTTGCAGATAAGCGATCTGCGCACCCGCATCGGTGCCGTGCGTGCCGTGGATGGCGTGAGTTTCAGCGTGTCCGCCAATGAAACCTTCGCGCTGCTGGGGGAATCCGGATGCGGTAAATCGATGACGGCCTTGTCCGTCATGCGTCTGTTGCCAGAGCACGGCAGCATCGATGGCGGGGCGATTTTGCTGGAAGGGCGCGACTTGCTGGCACTGCCCGAAGCGGCCATGCGTGCCGTGCGCGGCGGTGCGATCGGCATGATCTTCCAGGAGCCGATGACCAGCCTCAACCCGGTGCTCAGCATTGGCGAGCAGGTCGGCGAATCGCTGCGCCGCCATCGCGATCTTGGCGGCGCAGCCCTGCGTGCCGAATCCATCAACTTGCTCAATGCCGTAGGCCTGCCGGATGCGGCGCGGCGTATCCGCGAATATCCATTCCAGTTATCCGGTGGGATGAAACAGCGCGTCATGATCGCCATTGCACTGGCAGGAAATCCGCGCCTGCTCATCGCCGACGAACCCACCACCGCGCTGGATGTGACGATACAGGCGCAGGTATTGCAATTGCTGCGCAGCATACAGCGTGAGCGCGGCATGGGTATGTTGCTCATCACCCACGATCTGGGTGTGGTGGCGGAAATGGCGGATCGGGTAGGCGTGATGTATGCCGGTGAACTGGTGGAAATCGCGCCGCGCGATGCGTTTTTTGCCGCGCCGTTTCATCCCTATAGCCGCAAGCTGTTTGCCGCGCTGCCGGGCAGGGGGCAGCGGGGGAGCGCGCTGGAAGTCATACCGGGCATGGTCCCCGCGCTCGACAGCGCGTTCGTCGGCTGCCGTTTTGCCCAGCGCTGTGATGCTGCTTTTGACCTTTGCCAGCGCGAGGCGCCGGCGTGGACGCAGCTTGCGCAGGGACACACGGTACGCTGTCATCTGGCACCTGCCGGCAGCGGCACAGCCATGCCTGAACCCATGGCTGCAGTGGCGCAAGCTGCCGCGAGCAAGACGACGGCGGCGCTGTTGAGCGTGCGCAATTTGCAGGTGCATTTTCCGATTCGGAGCGGCTTGCTGCAACGTCAGATCGGCGCAGTCAAGGCAGTGGATGGGCTGTCGCTGGATATCGGGATAGGCCGGACGCTGGCGCTGGTGGGCGAATCCGGCTGCGGTAAAACCACCGTGGGCAAGGCCATTATTCAACTGGTCAAACCGACGGCGGGTAGCGTGCTGTTCAATGGCAGCGAGCTCACCCGGCTCAGCGCAGCCGAATTGCGTGCACAGCGCAGCGGGTTCCAGATGATTTTTCAGGATCCGTACAGCTCGCTCAACCCGCGTATGCGCGTGGTGGAGATACTGGAAGAAGGCATGATGGCACTTGGCGTCGAACCTGCCGCCGGGGCACGCAGAAAAACGATGGCGCGATTACTCGACCAGGTTGGATTGGCGCAGGCTGCGCTGCATCGTTATCCGCATGAATTTTCCGGCGGCCAGCGCCAGCGCATCGCTATCGCCCGTGCGCTGGCGGTGCGTCCGCGGCTGATTGTGTGCGACGAGCCCACCAGCGCGCTGGATGTGTCGGTGCAGGCGCAGATTCTTAATCTGCTGAAGGAGTTGCAAAACGAGTTGGGGCTGAGTTATCTGTTCATTACCCACAATCTGCCGGTAGTGGACTATCTGGCGCAGCGCGTCGCGGTGATGTATCTGGGGCGTATTGTGGAAATGGGCGACACCCAAACCGTACTGGAACATCCACGCCATCCTTATACACAGGCGCTGCTCTCTGCTGCGCCTGTAATCGCGGGGCCGCGGCCACCAATGATCCAGTTGCATGGGGATTTACCGTCGCCTGCGCAGCCGCCAGCAGGCTGCCATTTTCATCCGCGCTGTGTGCATGCCATGGAGGTGTGCCGCAAGCAGTATCCCGGCCCGACCGAAATCAGTGCGCATCAGGTGGTGTGGTGCCATCTGGCGAACCAGATTCCCTGAATGAATCTTCCTGCTGAAAAAATCTAATTAAGCACCAGCCTGGTACCAGGTTTGATTGCAGCGTGATGCCTGATGCTATTCCAGTGTTGAATGTCTGCCACCGAGACATCGAACTTTTTCGCAATACCAGACAGAGAGTCGCCGTGCTTCACCATGTAGTGCCTGGCTTTGGCATGGCGTGCGGACACTTTGTGCGAAGTTTCGTTATGATGTGCCAAGCTATCCGCTTCGGCAACGATAAGGCGGTTGCCTGCCGGCAGATGCGCGCTGCGCAAGTGATTCCAGCGTTTGATTTCGGCAATGCTGACGCCATGATGCCGGGCCACTGAGGCGAGCGTATCGCCATGCTTTACCTTGACTGTGCGCGCATGCTTCATGGAGGATCGGGATGTCGCAACCAGCGTAGTGTCGGCGTGGCTTTTGAGCGGTAGCATCAGGGAATGATCGGCTGTCAATTTGCCCTTGCGGGTGAGCTCAAATTGATTGTGTTGCTTGAGCCAGGCTACGGTCACGCCGAATTTTTTGGCAATGCTAACTGCCCGCTCGCCTTTTTTGGCCGGGTAAAACTGCCAGCTAACCAGGGGGCGATCATAGTTTTTCAGGTTGTCGGAGAAAGCCTCAGCCTTGTCTACCGGCAGCAAAATGGGCTGGGCGGAATCTGAACGGACAACGGGTTTGGTGAATGCCGGGTTGAGCGATTCAAAATCCTTCACTGGCATGTCTGCCAGCTTGGCCGCCAGCTTCACGTCGATGGATTTATGCAGGCTGACTGAAACGAAGTAGGCCTGATTGGGAATGCTGTCGAGGCTGAGCCCGACCATGCCAGGATCGGAAATGATTTCCTTCACCGCCATCAGCTTGGGGACATAGTGCCGGGTTTCGGTGGGCAGGCTCAGGCTGAGATAGTTGGTGGGCAAACCTTCCGCCTGGTTTTTGGCAATGGCGCGGGAAACACAGCCCTCGCCGCAGTTATACGCGGCCAGTGCCAGGTTCCAGGTACCGAACATGGTATGCAGCTTGTCCAGATAATCGAGCGCGGCATCCGTTGCCGCCACGATGTCGCGGCGTCCGTCGTACCAGTTGTTTTGCTTGAGACCGAAATCCTTGCCGGTGGAAGGGAGGAATTGCCAGATACCCGACGCATGGCTACGCGAATAGGCCATGGGGTTGAATGCGCTTTCCACAATCGGCAGCAGTGCGATTTCTGCGGGCATGCCGCGTTTCTGTACCTCCTCCATAATGTGGAATAGATACAGCTTGCTGCGTGCTATCGTGCGGCGCAGATAATCCGGGCGCTGGGCATACCAGTCAACGTGGGTTGCAACCAGCGGACTATCCAGCTGTTTGAGCGCGAAGCCGTTGCGGATGCGTTGCCACAAGTCGCCCGTATCCGCGGAAGGCGTGGCATCCGTCGCATCCGTTGCATCTGTCGTGTCTGGTGGCGGAGCATAGCTGGCCTGCATCAGGCCGCTGGCAGGGGGGGGGGCGCCGGGATCGTTCGGCGTGCTGCCGATTACCGGCGTCTGGATCGTGTTGACGGCGAGGGTAGCTTGATTGTTCGCTGGAGCGGAGGCAGTCGCCAGGCTCTGCGGCGCGTCCGAGCCGAGCGCAGTGTCGGCTTCAGCGAGCGCTGGCGCAAGGCTCAAAGCCAGCAAGCAGATGTACAGAGAGGGGCGGAAAATTTTCAGGCCCGGTGACTTATTCATAAGTGGGGCTCATGGTACTGGAGCGGGTAAGGAGGGTCAAGACGCCCGGATTTGGTGCATGTCACCCGCGAAACCCGTTTTTCATCTCACGCAAGGCTGCGAATACGGCGACATCGTCCGCCAAGGATTTGCCTGCCCAGGATTCCGCCGCTTCACGCAGTGCGGTTGTGTAGCAGCGCAAAAAAGGGTTGGTGGCTTTTTCCAGACCGATACTGCTGGGCAGGGTAGGCAAATCAGCTGCGCGTTTATCGCGTTCGATGCGGGCACGTTCGATCAGGGCCGGGTTGTTGCCATCCACGCTTAATGCAAAAGCGATATTGGCGAGGGTGTATTCATGCGCACAGTAGACCGCCGTGTCGTCTGGCAGTTGTGCCAGACGAGCAAGCGAGGCGGCCATCTGTGCGGGCGTGCCTTCAAACAGCCTGCCACAACCCGCAGCAAATAGCGTATCCCCACACAGCAAGCTACCTGTACCATAATAGGCAATGTGCCCGGCGGTATGTCCAGGCACATCGAGCACGTTAAAATCCAGCCCCAACTCCGGCAGGGAAACCACCTCCCCATCGTGCAGCGGCCGGGTGATGCCAGGAATATTTTCGCTGGCCGGACCATAAACGGGTACCGAATAGTGCGCCAGCAGCGCCAAATTGCCGCCAGTGTGGTCGGCATGGTGGTGGGTGGTTAAAATGGCGCTAAGTTGCAGCTGCTTGTCGCGCAAAAACTGCATGACTGGACGCGCATCGCCGGGGTCAACCACGACAGCGCAGGCATCGCGATGGACTACCCAAATGTAGTTGTCGGCAAAAGCGCGTAGGGGCGTCAGATAAATATCAGAATGCATTTGGACAGGATAGCATGGCGCAAATGTATACATCTCTGCATGAATGGCTGGCAACGCCACTCGGTCGGCATCTGCTGGCGCGGGAAAGCGCCTATTTCGACAGCGTGGTCGCCAACGTGTTCGGCTTTAACGCTGTGCAGATTGGCCACCCCGAGTTCGATTTGTTGCGCAACTGTCGTATTCCTCAGCGTTACCGGGTGGGGTATGACGGGGCAGTGGCTTTACGCGCAGACATGGAGTTATTGCCATTTGCCAGCCAATCGATGGATCTGGTGGTGATTCCGCACACCCTCGAATTTGCATCGCACCCGCACCAGGTGTTGCGCGAGGTGGAACGTATCCTGATGCCGGAAGGCCATTTGATCATCAGCGGTTTCAACCCGCGCAGCCTGTGGGGCGCCAGCCGCTGGCTGAAACAGCGTGAGGGTGGATACCCGTGGTGCGGTCGCTTTATCACGCTCCCGCGACTCAAGGACTGGTTATCTCTGCTGGGTTTTGAAACGCAGGGCGGCAGAATGTGTTGCTACACCCCCCCCTTTAGCCAGACCAAATGGCTGCAGCGTTTTGCTTTCATGGAAGCGGCCGGGGATCGCTGGTGGGCAATGGGCGGTGGCGTCTATTTCGTCGAGGCGGTCAAACGCGTGCAGGGTATGCGCCTGATCATGCCCAACTGGCGCGAGCCTGCGGTTAAATCCGCGGCGCTGACGCCCGCTGCGCGTAACGTGGTGAATCTGAATCAATATAGAAAGTTGAAACGCCCCTATGAATGAGCGTAGTTTGCCCGTAATAAATATCTATTCGGATGGCGCGTGCAAGGGTAATCCCGGCGTAGGCGGATGGGGAGCATTGCTGGTCAGCGGAGAGCATCGCAAGGAACTGGTGGGCGGGGAACGCCTGACCACCAACAACCGCATGGAATTAACCGCGGTTATCGAGGCATTACAAAGTTTGAAGCGCAGCAGCCGGGTGTGCATCCATACCGATTCGCAGTATGTATTAAAGGGGATCACAGAATGGCTGCCGAACTGGAAACGGCGCGGCTGGCGCACCAGCGGCAACACGCCGGTCAAAAATGTGGACTTGTGGCAGCGCCTGGATGAACTGGTCGGGCAGCATCAGGTAGACTGGCTGTGGGTGAAGGGCCATAACGGGCATCCCGGCAACGAGCGCGCTGATGCGCTCGCCAATCAGGGCGTACTGTCAGTACAGTAACCATAAAAACAAGGGAAGCGGCTTTGAGGCAAATTTTTCTCGATACTGAAACTACCGGCCTCGACCCCAGACAAGGCCATCGTATTGTCGAAGTGGCTGGCGTGGAGATGGTCAACCGGCGTCTGACTGGCAACCGTTTCCATCGCTATCTTAATCCGGAACGCGACATCGACGCGGGCGCGCAACAGGTGCATGGCCTGACCAGCGAATTCCTGCAGGACAAACCGCGCTTTGCTGATATTGCAGATGAGCTGATTGCATTTTTGCACGGGGCCGAATTGGTGATCCACAATGCGCCGTTCGATATGGGCTTCCTCAATGCCGAATTGCAGCGTCTTGATCGCTTGCCCATGGTTGAATACTGCCCAACGGTTACCGATACCCTCAAGCTGGCTAAAGACCTGCATCCCGGTCAGAAAAACAATCTCGATGCCTTGTGCAGGCGTTACGCCGTGGACAATACCAGCCGTACCTTGCACGGCGCGTTGCTGGATGCCGAGTTGCTGGGCGCAGTATATCTGGGGATGACACGCGGCCAGGAGAGCCTGGTCATGGAGGTGGGGGCGCCAGCCGCCCAGTTCGGCCCTCAACACAGCACTGTGCATGCCCCATTAAAGGTTATCCTGGCCGACATTCAGGAATTGGCCGCGCATGACACCGAACTTACCCGCATCGAACAGGAAGGCCGCAACGCCAGCCTGTGGCGCGCCGCCCCGATGGAGTAAGTGAGCCAATTCAAGTAAAAGCAGAGACGCGTGCAACTTTTTTCAATCATTACCGGCTTTGACGCGGCAACACGCGTGAACTGGCCGACATTGTGCCGGCTTGCATTGCTGGCGACGGCAAGTTTGCTGCTCTGTGCGCCTGCCTGGCCAGCAAGCGTGCTGGTGTTGTTGAGTGATACCAGTGCACCTTACCAGGAAGTCGCTGACAGTTTTCGCGCGCAATTGCAACATGACCTTCCCGCTGTAAACGTCACGGTTGCAGACCCGCAGACCCGTGCTGGAAATGTCTTGCCTGCGGACGCCCGCCTGCTGGTCAGTGTCGGGACGAAAGCCACCCAGGCAGCGCTTGCACTGCATACGCGCATTCCCATCCTGGCCGTGCTGGTGCCCAAAGCCAGCTTCGATGCACTGGCCGCCCCGGCCAATGAGGAACGCCGGCCGATTAGCGCCATTTATCTGGATCAGCCTTACTCGCGCCAACTGGCCCTGATTCGCCTGGCTTTCCCTGAACGGGAGCGGGTGGGTGTGTTGTTGCGCGAGCAGGACCGGCAAAAACTGGACGCGTTATTGGCGGCTGCCAGAGTGCGAAAAGTGCAGGTGGTCAGCGAGCTGTTACCGAATGGGGCGGCAATTGTGCCGGCGCTGGAGCGCTTGTTGGCGGCCAGCGACCTGCTGCTGGTGTTGCCGGACGCGCTGCTGTACAACAAAAACGACATTCAGAGCGTGCTGCTCACGTCTTATCGATATCATGACCCCCTGGTTGGTTACTCTCAGGCGCTGGTGCGCGCGGGTGCGATCATGGCGCTGTATTCAACCCCCGCGCAGATTGGCTATCAGGCGGCGGAAGTCGCATTGCGCAGCCTCAATACCGGGACATTGCCGGTACCGCAGTATCCAAAATATTTCACTGTGAGTGTTAACCTGCAGGTTGCACGCTCGCTGGGTATTCCCGCACCCGACGAAATCGGCATGCAGGAGGCGTTGCAGCGTCAGGAGCAGGAGCAATGATGAAATCGAGCATCCGTCACCGGGTTCTATTGCTGGCATTGTTGCCCGCCACATTGCTGGCAGTATCCTTAGGCTATTTTTTCACCCAGTCGCGGATCACTGACCTGGATCAGGCGCTACGCACGCGCGGCATGTCAATTGCACGCCACCTGGCGCCTGCCTGCGAGTACGGCGTATTTTCCGGCAATCACCAGATGTTGCAGCGGCTGGCTGATTCGGCGCTGTCCGAGCCTGATTTGATCGCGGTGTACATCCTGGATCGCAATGGCAAGGTATTGGCCAGCAACGGCATCAAACAGGATATTCTGGCGGTCACTCAACTCGGCAGCAACACGCTGGGCAGCAAAAAAGATGGGGCTGCTGTCGCCACCAAATCCAACTCGCTCGTATTCAGCATGCCCATCAGCCAGACTGAAATCCAGGTGGATGACTACGCGCTTGCTTCAGCATCGCCACATCTGGTTAGCCAGCAAGACAATGCCGCTCCGCTGGGTTACGTTGCCATAGAGTTGTCCCGCGCGGCCACCGTGGAGCGGCAGAATGAAGTGCTGCGCAGTGCCGCCCTGCTGACCATCTCAGCGCTCATTGCTACGGCCCTGTTGGCGCTGCGCCTGGGGCGCGACATCACCCTGCCGATCATGAAGCTGACGAACGCCGTTGACAAAATCGGCAGGGGCAATCTGGAAGTGCACGTGCAACTGGATGGCAATGACGACGAGTTCCGCATCCTGGAAAACGGTATCAACGGCATGGTGAGCAAGCTGCACCAGGCGCATGACCATCTGCAAGAGCAGGTGCTGCAGGCCACCGCCAAGCTCAGCTATCAGGCCAGCCACGATATGCTCACCGGGCTGATCAACCGGCGCGAGTTCGAGGTGCGGCTGGAGCGTGCCCTGTCCAGCGCGCAACACCAGGGTAGAGAGCACGCCCTGTGCTACATGGATCTGGACCAGTTCAAGATCGTCAATGACAGCGGCGGTCATGTGGCAGGCGATGAACTGTTGCGCCAACTCACCCTGCATCTGCAACAGGAAGTGCGCGAGCGCGACACCCTGGCGCGTCTGGGGGGTGACGAGTTCGGCCTGCTACTGGAAAACTGCCCGCAGGATAAGGCGCTGGAACTTGCCGAAACCATGCGCAGCACAGTGCAGAATTTCCGTTTCAGCGTGGGTGAAAAAACCTTCATGGTGGGGGTCAGTATCGGTATCGTCATGATCAACCACGAAAGCGACGACGTTGTCAGCCTGCTCACTGCGGCGGACGCAGCCTGTTACGCCGCCAAGGATAATGGCCGCAACCGCATCCACCTGTATCAGATGCAAGACAGCGAACTGGCCAAGCGCCGCGGTGAAATGCAGTGGGTCAACCGCATTCATCAAGCCATCGCTGAAAACCGGCTGCAGTTGTATTTCCAGCAGATCAAACCCTTGCAGAGCAATGAATCCGGATTGCACGTGGAGTTGCTGCTGCGCATGATAGACGAGACCGGTCAATGCATTCTGCCGATGGCGTTCATCCCGGCGGCCGAGCGCTACCATCTGATGCCCACGCTGGATCGCTGGGTCATGGAAAACAGCTTCAAACTCTGCGCAGCCTATATCGCGCCTGACAGCTGCGAACTGCAAACCTGGGCAGTAAACGTATCGGGCGCTTCGCTGTGCGATGCAAGCTTCGTGCAATATCTGAAGACGCATCTCGCCGCCAATCCGGCGCTCGCGCAAACCTTGTGCATCGAAGTTACCGAAACAGCTGCAATCACCAATCTGGGCGCGGCGAACGCGTTTATCAAGGAACTTAAATTGCTGGGCTGTCGTTTTGCCCTGGATGACTTTGGTAGCGGCCTGTCATCGCTCAATTACCTGAAGAATCTGAATGTGGACTACCTGAAAATCGACGGCGCCTTCGTCAAGGACATGGCAGACGATGCCATCGATCTGGCCATGGTCGAAGCAATCAACAAGATTGGTCACCAGATGGGCTTGTTGACCATTGCCGAATTCGTGGACAGTGAGCGGGTATTGCTCAAATTGAGAGAAATCGGTGTGGATTTTGTGCAGGGTAACTGGATTCACACGCCCGAGAATGCGGATGCTTTGTGTCGAAGCACCTGATCCGCGCTGATTGGGTTCTTTATTGAATTCCGAGCAGGGGAATGACGGCATCCAGCCCGGTAAAATTCAACGCGTGGCTTGCCTGCGCCTGCACTACCGGCTTGGCGTGGTACGCAATGGATAGGCCTGCTTCACCCATCATTTTCAGGTCGTTAGCGCCGTCGCCCACGGCCACGACCTGTTCACGCCTCAACTCCAGCCCGGTACGGACGTGATTCAGATGGTCGGCCTTGCCCTGGGCGTCAACAATCTGTCCCAGCATGCGTCCGCTAAGCTTGCCTCCGACGACTTCCAGGGTATTGGACGCAGTGTAATCCAGCCCCAGACGTGCCTGCAGGCGCTCTGTGAAGAAGGTGAAGCCGCCGGATACCAGCAGCGTCTTGATGTTGTGCTGTTTAAGTATGCCGAGCATTTTTTCCGCGCCGGGAGAAAGCCGCAGGCGTTCGTCATACACGCGCTGCAGTGCGGATTCATCCAGCCCGGCCAGCAACGACACGCGCCGCGTGAGGCTCTCGGCGAAGTCGATCTCACCGCGCATGGCGGCTGCGGTAATCTGCGCCACCTGTGGTTTGACGCCGATCATGTCGGCAATTTCGTCAATGCATTCGATGGTGATGAGGGTGGAATCCATATCCATCACTACCAGGCCGAAATCACTGAGCCGCCGCGCGGCAGGAATAAACCCGTAATCGAATGCCGCAGCCTGGCACAACGCCGCCACCGCATCCCGGCTGTCCGAATTTGCGCCTACCAGCCGGAACGCCTGTTGCGAGATGGCCTGAATTTCATGCGCACCGCTGAGCTTGGCAAGCTGTTTCAGGGACTGAGTGTCAATGGACAATGCCTGGATAATTAAATTTGAATTCATTATATTAGGATAATTCTTTAAATAGTTTTCTAATGTTTTCCACGCGGTTTGCCAAAGTCGGTGCGGCGACCGTCACGCGCAGCTTGTCCTGACCGGCAAGCTTGAAATTGCGTCGGGTCTGGATCAGTTCAATAATCCGCGCCGGGTTGATCGGCGGGTTGGGAACGAACTGGATGCTGACCGCCTCTGTGGAGGCATCCAGCTTGGCGATGCCCAGCGGCTTGGCCAGCAGGCGCAGGCGATGGGATTCCAGCAGGGCCTGCGCGGGTTCCGGCAGCAGGCCGAAGCGGTCCACCAGTTCGGCGTGCAGATCGTCCAGTTCGTCGCTGTTGCTACAGTTGGCGAAGCGTTTGTACAGTACCAGCCGCTCATGGATATCGCCGCAGTAGCTGTCAGGCAGCAGCACCGGGGTGTGCAGATTGATTTCAGTGGTCACCCCGAGCGGCTGGTTCATGTCCGGTTCAATGCCTTTTTTCAGCGCCGCCACGGCATGGTTGAGCATGTCGTTGTACAGGCTGAAACCGATCTCCTGCATGCTGCCGCTTTGCGATTCACCCAGCACCTCGCCGGCGCCGCGTATCTCCAGGTCGTGCATGGCAAGATAAAAGCCCGCGCCCAGGTCTTCCATCATCTGCAAGGCTTCCAGGCGTTTCTTGGCGGCAGGGGTGAGTGCCTCTTCCTCCGGCGTCAGTAGATAAGCGTAGGCCTGATGGTGCGAACGCCCGACCCGGCCGCGCAACTGGTGCAATTGCGCCAGGCCGAAGCGGTCGGCACGGTTCATGATGATGGTGTTGGCGGTAGGAATGTCGATTCCGGTTTCGATGATGGTGGTACACAGCAACACGTTGACGCGTTGCTGGTGGAAGTCGCGCATCACGTGCTCCAGTTCGCGTTCCGGCATCTGGCCGTGGGCGACGCGGATGCGCGCTTCGGGCAGCAGTTTGACGAGCCTGGCTTCCATGTTGAGAATGGTTTCCACCTCGTTGTGCAGGAAATACACCTGACCGCCGCGTTTCAGCTCGCGCAGCACCGCTTCGCGGATCACGCCATCCGAATAGCGCGATACGAAGGTCTTGATCGCCAGACGCTTCTGCGGCGCGGTGGCGATCACCGAAAAATCGCGGATGCCTTCCAGTGACATTGCCAGCGTGCGCGGGATCGGGGTTGCGGTCAGCGTGAGCACGTCCACTTCGGCGCGCAGCACCTTCATCTGCTCTTTTTGACGGACGCCGAAGCGGTGTTCCTCGTCGATGATGACCAGACCGAGGTTTTTGAACACCACATCCTTCTGCAGCAGCTTGTGGGTGCCGATGACGATGTCAATCTTGCCTTCTGCGAGTCCGGCCAGCGACTGGGCGATTTCCTTGGTGGAGCGGAAACGCGACAGCTCGGCGATTTTTACCGGCCAGTCGGAAAATCGGTCGGAAAAAGTCTGGAAATGCTGTTCGGCAAGTAGCGTAGTGGGCACCAGTACGGCAACCTGGCGGCCATCCATCAGCGCCACAAATGCAGCGCGCAAAGCCACTTCGGTTTTGCCGAAACCCACATCGCCGCACACCAGCCGATCCATCGGTTTGGCTGTACACAGGTCAGCAATTACTGCCTGAATCGCGGCGGCCTGGTCGGGGGTTTCTTCAAAACCGAAGCCTTCGGCAAAGGCCTCGTAATCATGCGGCTTCAGCGTAAACGCGTGGCCCTCGCGTGCTGCGCGCCGCGCATACAGATTGAGCAGTTCGGCGGCAGTGTCGCGCGCCTGTTGCATGGCGCGGCGCTTGGCTTTTTCCCACTGCCCGCTACCGAGCTTGGACAGGGGCACCGATTCGGGGGACGCGCCGCTGTAACGCCCGATCAGATGCAGTTGCGACACCGGCACATAGAGCTTGTCGTCACCCGCGTATTGCAGCAGCAAAAATTCGGTCTCGCCTTCCCCCATATCCATGCTTACCAGGCCAAGATAGCGTCCGATGCCGTGGTCGGCATGCACCACCGGGTCGCCCACCTTGACCTCGGACAGGTCGCGCAACATGCTGTCCACCTGGCTGCGGCGTCCGCTGTCGCGGCTGCGCGTACGCACCGTGGTGGCGTACAGTTCGGTCTCGGTAACGAAGGCGATGGGAGTATCGGCTTCAAGAATGAAGCCGTGGCCCAACGGGGCAACGCCCAGCAACAGGCTGGCAGCCTGTGCCATGCAGCTTTGGTAATCGTCGCACAGCGCGGGTTTGAGTCCGTATTCGGCGAAATACTGCGCCATGGTTTCGCGCCGCCCCAGGCTCTCTGCCAGCAGTACAACCCGACCTGAAAAGCGGCTGATGAAATCCTTGACGCGGTGCAAGGGATCATCGGCGCGGCGCTCGACTTCCAGTTTGGGCAGCGGGCGCGTACTGCCGCCTTCGGTGTCGCCCTGGCTGAGCTCAATGCGCGGATAGCCCTTCAGCCCGCCGAACAGCGCATCTACCGAAAGAAACAGGTCGGCGGGCGGCAGCAAAGGTCGCTGCGGGTCGCCGCGCAGCAGCCTGTAGCGCGATTCGGTGTCGCGCCAGAAATCCTGCGCGGCGGCCTCCACATTGCCGTGCAGGCAGAGCAGCGCATTGTCCGGCAAGTAATCGAACAGGCTGGCGGTGGCCTCGAAAAACAGCGGCAGATAATACTCGATGCCCGCGGGCGCCAGACCGTTGCTCACGTCCTTGTAGAGCTGGCGCTTGGAAGCATCGCCTTCGAAACGGTCGCGGAAATTCTCGCGGAAGCGCGCAATGCCGGCCTCGTCCAGCGGAAATTCCCGTGCCGGCAGCAGGCGGATTTCGTTCACCGGGTAGATGCTGCGCTGGGTGTCCACGTCGAAGGTGCGGATGGTCTCGATTTCGTCGTCGAACAAGTCAATGCGGTAGGGCAACGGGCTGCCCATCGGGAACAGGTCCAGCAGGCCGCCGCGCACGCTGTATTCGCCGGGGGAGACCACCTGGCTCACGGCAGTGTAGCCGGCCAGCGTCATCTGCCCGCGCAGCGCATTCAAATCCAGCTTCTGGCCTTGTTTGAGAAAAAACGTATAAGCGCCAAGATAGACGGGCGGCGCCAGACGATACAGCGCCGTGGTCACCGGCACGATGGCGACGTCGCACTGGCTTTGAGAAATCTGGTAGAGCGTAGCCAGGCGTTCGGAAACCAGATCCTGGTGTGGCGAAAAATGGTCGTAAGGCAGGGTTTCCCAGTCCGGCAGCAGGTTTGTTTTCAGACCCGGTGCGAACCAGCGGATTTCCTCCAGCAGGCGCTGGGCATCCAGGGCGTTGGCGGTGAGCACCACCAGCGGGCGCGCCTGCCCGGCCAGCTCAGCCAGTGCCAGTGCATCGGCAGAGCCGGTCAGCGGCTGCAGGCGGGCGCGTTGTCCAGCAAGGGGAAGCGGCTGATTGAAAAGCATGTCGGATCGCAAATGAACGCATTATAACTTTTCGTGCTGGAAATAACTGCTGGCAAGGCTATGCTTGAACTAGTGTTATTCATTTTTTCAGGGGTAAGGCATGCTGTTTAATGACCGTGACCAGGCTGCATACCAACTGGCGGCCGCGCTTTCCGCCTATCAGGGCAAGCACCCGCTGGTGTTGGCGATTCCGCGCGGCGCCGTGCCGATGGGGCGCATCATTGCAGACGAGCTGGGCGGCGAGCTGGATGTAGTGCTGGTTCGAAAATTGCCTGCGCCGTTCAATCCGGAATTCGCCATTGGTTCGGTGGACGAATCGGGCTGGACTTATGTGGCTGAATTCGCCGCATCGGCAGGCGGTACGCCGGAATACATCGAGCAGGAAAAGCAGCGCCAGCTGGCAACCATCCGCCGCCGGCGTGCCGAATATACGCCGCTGCATCCGCCCATCGACCCTGCTGGGCGCATCGTCATCGTGGTCGACGATGGCCTGGCCACCGGTGCCACCATGATTTCCGCGTTGCATGGCTTACGCGAGCGCAAGCCCGCCAAGCTGGTGTGCGCGATACCCGTGGCGCCGCCGGATACCGTGGAGCGGGTGCGGCAATACGCCGACGACGTGGTGTGTCTGGAAACGCCTTACAATTTTCAGGCGGTGGGGCAGTTTTACCGCGATTTTCCGCAGGTGGAGGATGAGGCGGTGGTGGAAATTCTGCGGCGTTAGCGCACCGTCACCCGGCTGCCGTCGGCTAGGCGATCGCCTGGATACACTACTACCCGCTCTCCCGGCTGCAAGCCGCTGCTTACCATGGCTTCGCCGGCACCCTGGCGCGAAATGTTCACCTTGCGCAATCGGGCACGGCCTTCGGTGATCACAAACACCATCCACTGACCGTCCTTGCGGAACAAGGCGCTCACCGGCACTGTCACCGCGTCGGCAGTGTTGAAGACGATGATGCGAGTTTCGACCCGGTAACCATCGCCCAAAGTCTGCCATTGTTGCGGTGGGGAAATCAGATCGATGATGACATTGACGCGCTGTTCCTCCACACCGAGGGCGGAAACCTTGGTGAAGGCGGACGGCTCTACCCGGCGTACTTGCCCCAGCAGACGGGCAGCTTGATCGCCGCCCATGATTTGTACGGCGTCGCCGGGCTTGATCAGGGTGGCATCGCTGGTGAGAACATCTACCACAATTTCCAGATCATCAGGATTGCCGATTTCCAGCAGCGGCGCGCCCACCGTCACCACGCTTTCGCTTTCCTGGATCACCTTCAGCACCTTCCCGGCTACCGGAGAGATGATCTGCCATGCCTTGCCTGTCGCTGTACCGGCACCCGCACCATTTTTGGATTGCAGCAGAGCGGCGCGGGCAGTGGCGACATCGTGTTGTGCGGCACGGGCTGCATATTGCGCGGCTTCCAGTTCTTTGGTGTTGAGCTTGACCTCGAGTTCGGATTGTTCGAGCTGTGCAGGCGAGATAAAGCGGCTGGCTGCAAGTTTTTGAGCGCGATTCAGGTCGGCTCTGGATTTTTCCAGCGCAGCCTGGGCGCGCGCAATCGTGACAGCAGCGCCTGCCTGTTGGGCTACTGCTGCACTAACACGTGAGGTCAGCTCGGCGACCGAGCGTAAATCCAGCAACGCCGGCGCGCTCGGCAGGATAGTCGCGACGACTTGACCCTGCTGAATCCGGTCGCCCGTTTTCAGCTTGATACGTTGCAATTTCCCCATCAGCGGCGCAGATACGACGTAGCGTTCGCGTATCCGGGTTTTGCCGTCTTCCTCGATTGCCTGCTGAAAATTGCCGCGGGTGATTTGCGCCACCTGCACTGCCACCGGCTGCGGGCGAAATGCCCAAATCAGCAGTGCGATGGCGGCGAGGCCAAGCAGTATCAGCAAACTCCGTTTGAACCAGATTTTATTCATGTTCACTCTCTTGTTTTGAGCACGCCGACCAGATCCAGGCGATCAATGCGATGTCGCACGATCAGTGCACTCACTATGCCTGCGGCAAGGGTGATCAGCGCGGCATAGGCGTAGGTTCGCGGTGCTACGATAACCGGAAACGCGATGGTTTCGGTGTGGATCAGGCTAACCAGCAACAGCGATAGCAGGTAGCCTAGCCACAGGCCAAACGGAATCGCCAGCATCAATTCCACGCCCAGTTCGCCGAGCAGCAGCGCGGATACTTCGCGGCGGGTGAAGCCAAGCACGCGCAAGCTGGCGAGCTCCCATGCCCGCTCTGCCAGGGCAATGCGCGCACTGTTATAGACGACGCCAACCGCAATGGCGGCGGCAAATGCGGTGACAATGCTGGTAAAAACCAGAATATTCCTGGCCGAGGTTTCCTCAAAGCTCTGCAAGGCAGACGCCTTGAAACTCACGGTAGCGATTTTCGGGGTGAGCTTGGTTTCAGCGTTGAATGCCTGGAGCCGAGAGCGATCCAGCGCTACAGCCACCGAGGAGATGTTGTCGCCTTCCCCCAGCAAGCGGTTCAGGGTATGCAGGTTCATGTAGACCGAGAGGCCGAACATGTCATTGACTACGCCGGTTACTAGCACGTCTTTTTTAATGCGCTTGCCTTCCAGCACTTCAACCTGCAAATGATCTCCCGGGCGGATGCCGAGTTTCTGCGCCAGTCTGTCGGTGAGCAGCACGCCGTCGGGCGGGATAGCGATAGGGTGCTGGTTGGCATCCAGCGGTCGGCGCAGCTCCGCCATTTCCGGCAAACCGGAAATGGC
The DNA here is from genome assembly GCA_035530335.1 of Sulfuriferula sp. Classification (GTDB taxonomy): domain Bacteria; phylum Pseudomonadota; class Gammaproteobacteria; order Burkholderiales; family Sulfuriferulaceae; genus Sulfuriferula. The sequence continues at coordinate 55,118 of DATKUZ010000018.1, forward strand.
GGTGAGATAGGTCAAATGCCCGGCGCGCAGGCGTACCGGTACGCTGCGCGAGCCTTCTGCGAACAGTACGCCGGGAAAGTGGGCTATGGCGTATTGACCGCGCTTGTTCACTGGATTGGTAAACGCGATTTGCGCATCTTCACGTTCCGCCTGGCTGAATTGCACGGTAATGAGGTAGTCGATGGCGTCACGCCAGAACGTGCCCGACACGATAATGGCAACGGAACAGGCAATGCCGAATGCAGTCAGCAAGGTACGCAGCGGGCGGCGTTCCAGGGTGCGGATGATCATGCGTAGCTGCGGAGAGAGGAATTTTTCCAGGCCCAGCCGTTCCAGCAGCATGCGGTGAAACTGGGTGGGGGCCGGTGGGCGCATGGCTTCGGCCGGTGCCAGTTGCATGATGCTGCGCATGGTGTTGAGTGCGCCGCCCAAAGCTGCAATCAGGCTGATGCCGGCGGCAGCAAGCGGTATCCAGGCCTGGACGCGGTAGATCAGCTTGGGGAAGTGAAAAAATGCCGTATACATCGAAGTAAGCTGGTAGCCCAGCCACGCACCGAGCAGCACACCCATGAAAATACCGAGGCTGACTATCAGCAGCACCAGTTTGAAGTAGTGCGCGGCGATTGTGGTATTGCTGTAGCCCATGGCCTTGAGTGCAGCTATTTCGCCGCGCTGGGTAGCGATCTGGCGGGACAGCACGACATTGAGCAGGAATGCCGCCACGCCGAGGAAAATGACAGGAAAGACGGTAGACATGGTTTTCATTTCATTGATTTCCTGACTCAACATCTTGTTGGAGAGCTGCTCGTCGCGGCCATGTGCACCGAGCGCGCCGTAAGGCTCCAGCAGTCTGTCCAATGCATCGATGATGGCACGTTCATTCGCACCCGGCATCATGCGCAGCACAACGTGATTAAACGCGCCTTCCATGTCGAACGCGCTTGCCAGCAGTTGCCGATTCATCCAGAACACACCAAAGCCGCGATCATCGGGCAATACGCCGCCACGGCTGGCATAGACATATTCCGGGGAAAGCACGATACCGACGATCGACAATTGCTCGCGTTTGCCATTCAGTATGGCGGTCAGCTGATCACCGGGCTTCAACTTGCGCGCCTTGGCAAATGCTTCGGAAACCACGACCTCGTTGTCATGATCCGGTTCCACCATGCGGCCTTGCCTGAGACTAAGTTTGTTCAGGCGGAGCTGTCCTGAATCGGCCAGTCCTATCATGCGACCTATCACTGGTTCGGCGACATTGGGGAGATCCAGGGTGACGTCGAACACGACGGTGGTTGATACATCGGCCACGCCTGAAATCTCCGCGATCTGCTTGATAATTGCGTCGGGCGCGCGTTTTACATCGGCAAAGACATGGGCGAAACGCGTGGTTTCGTAATAGGACTGGCGGGACCAGTTGAGCGAATCATAAGTCGTGATCTGGGAAATAAACGCGCCTATGCCTGCCGCGACGACCAGCGCGATGGTGAAGGCCTGCCCTTTCATGTTGGCCAGATCGCGCAGCAGTTTGCGATCGAGCGCCTTCACCAGGACAGCTCCGCAGGCGTGACTTTGTGCGGATTTTGTTCTACCGCGACAATCTGTCCATTGGCGAGACGCATGATGCGATCCGCCATGCCGGAGATGGCGGCATTGTGGGTGATGACGATGGCGGTGGTGCCGAGTTCCTGATTGATTTTTGCGATGACATCCAGCACCACCTTGCCGGTCTGGTAGTCCAGTGCGCCAGTGGGTTCATCGCACAGCAATACGTCCGGGCGCTTGGCAATGGCGCGCGCGATGGCAACCCGCTGTTGTTCCCCGCCGGACAGCTGCGACGGGAAGTGATTCATGCGCTGTTCCAGCCCGACCAGTTGCAGCGCGGCTTCCGGCGTGAGCGGGTTTTTTGCGATGTCGGTGACCAGCGCCACGTTTTCGCGCACCGTCAGGCTGGAGATGAGATTGTAAAACTGGAACACAAAGCCCACATGCTCGCGCCGGTAACTGGTGAGTTCGCGTTCATTGGCGGTCGCCAGATTATGGTCGCGCCAGCGCGCTTCGCCAGCGGTAGGCGTATCCAGTCCGCCCAATATATTGAGCAGCGTGGATTTGCCGCTGCCGGAAGGCCCCAGCAGGACGACAAACTCGCCCTCGTAAATTTCCAGATCAACGCCGCGTAAAGCGGGTATTTCCACCTCACCCATGGAGTAGGTTTTGGTCAGGCCATGGGCGACAAACACGGCCGGGGGTGTTGGTTGCATATTCACCCCTTGTATTTATTTATTGGAGGTTTTGTTTATAGCTCAACTGGCCGGGGATTTGAAGTGATGCCCAAACCACGCTGCCGCCTGGCGCGCCACTTCCTCCAGGGTGCCGGGTTCCTCGAACAGATGTGTGGCACCGGGGATGATCACCAGTTCCGTATGGCAGTGCAGGTGTGCGGCGGCATGGCGGTTGAGCTCGATCACCACGTCGTCGAATCCGCCCACCAGCAGCAGGGTGGGAGCAGCCACCCGGCTCAGAGCGTCAGTCCCGGCCAGATCGGGGCGTCCGCCGCGCGATACGACAGCGGAGATTTTCCCGTCCAGTGCGGCGGCGGCTTGCAGCGCAGCAGCCGCGCCCGTGCTGGCGCCAAAATAGCCGAATGGCAAGCTGCGGCAATCGGCGTGGTTTTCCACCCAGGCGGTGGCGGCAAGCAGTCGTCGGGTCAGCAGGGGAATGTCGAAGCGGGTTTCGTAGTCGCTGTCTTCCTCGCGTGTGAGCAGGTCCATCAGCAGCGTGCCCATTCCGGCTTCGCGCAGTACCCGTGCCACGTAGTTGTTGCGCGGGCTGTGACGGCTGCTGCCGCTGCCATGGGCGAACAGGACGATGCCCGCCGCGTTTTCCGGCAATTCCAGCATGCCCTCGATGTGCACGTCGTCTGCGGGGATGTGTACCAGTTGCTCCAGTGTGGTGGTTGCCATGGTAGCCTTCCTTTCACAACTCATTTTGCGCGTGCCTGGCGACGCGCTGAATCCTTTAAATCAAACTCCGCGCTGCATGTTGATGGCGATGGGAATGCGCCGCCGCCCGAACTGGCTGCTAAACGCCTCGAAACGACCGGCTACTTGGGCGCCGCAATCCGGACAATGGCCTTCCGCGGTGAGCCGGTACTGGATGATCTGGTGCCAGTCCCGCGCGATCAGCGGCGTGTGGCAACTGGGGCAAGCGGTGGTGCCGCCCGCCAAATCATATACATTTCCAGTATAGACGTAGCGCAGACCGGCGCGCAGGGCGATGTCGCGGGCGCGAGTTAGCGTCGCAGGCGGCGTGGCGGGCAGGTCTTCCATCTTGTAGTCGGGGTGGAAGGCGGTGAAGTGAAGCGGCACGTCCGGCCCCAGTTCGCGCATGATCCACTGGCTCATGGCGGTGAGTTCAGCATCCGAGTCGTTCTTGCCCGGGATGAGCAAGGTGGTGATCTCGAACCACACATCGGTGTGATGCCGCAGGTACACCAGCGTATCCAGCACCGGCTGCAATTGCGAGCCGGTGAGCTTGAAATAGAAATCCTCGGTGAAGGCTTTCAGGTCGACGTTGGCGGCATCCATTTTGGCGTAGAAGTCGCGCCGCGGCTGATCGTGCATATAGCCCGCCGTCACCGCGACGGTTTTGATCCCGCGCGCATGGCAGGCATCTGCCACGTCCATGGCATATTCGGCAAAAATCACCGGGTCGTTGTAAGTGAAGGCCACGCTCTTGCAGCCATATTGCTCGGCCGCGTCGGCGATGGCTGCGGGTGAGGCCTGATCCATCAGCCTGTCCATGTCTTTCGATTTGCTGATATCCCAGTTCTGGCAGAATTTGCACGCCAGGTTGCAACCGGCGGTACCGAACGACAGCACGCTGCTGCCCGGGTAGAAGTGGTTGAGCGGCTTTTTCTCGATCGGGTCAACGCAAAAGCCCGAGGAGCGGCCGTAAGTGGTCAGAACCATCTGGTCGCCGACGCGCTGGCGCACGAAGCAGGCGCCGCGCTGTCCTTCATGCAACTTGCAGTCGCGAGGGCACAGGTCGCACTGGATGCGACCATCCTCGATGAAATGCCAGTAGCGGGCAGGGTAGCCGGATTCGGTTGTCATTGGGGTGCTCATAGTTGCTCGCTCTCCCTCCATTTGCTTACGCTATAGCACGACAGGCGGATATCCTCTACCCAGAAATCCGCTGGCAGACCGGCCTTGCGCTTCAACTGGGCCAGGAACAATTCCGGTTCCGGCAACTGCTCCCATACCTGGGGCAGGAAGGTGCTGCGGTAGTGGCGGTATTCGAGTACCACGCCATCGATGCCGGGACGCAATGCCGCCAGTGCGTCCGCCTCGCCAGTGAAGGCGAGGGGCTGGATGGGCGACAGCAACGATACTTCCACCTCGGTGATCTCCAGTTCCGTGTGCTGCAATGGCCCGAAACGCGGATCGCGGAACGCCGCCGCCAGCGCGTTGGCTTTTACGTCTGCCAGCAGCGAACGGTGCGCCTCCAGTGTGCCGATACAGCCGCGCAGCTCGCCCTGCTGGGTCAGCGTGACGAAGCTGGCGCCGGGTGCATGCAAGCGCGGCGCAGATTCATCCGCACGCGCAGTGCTCCCCAAGGCATCGGCAATGGTCGCCCGCGCGATGCCAAGCAGGGTTGTTCCCAGTTCAGCGGTCATGGTTTTCATCCTCGTAAAAAGCAAAGGCGGCGTAGCCCACCACCCGGCTTTTGTCGCCGGCGGTATCTCCGGAGTTGCGCAAGTCGAGCAGCTCCGCTTGCAGGCCGCGATGCCGGGCGGCCAGCAGCAGGCCATTCACCGGCGTGGCGCCGCACGCCTGCTCGTGACTGACAGTACGCATATCGAGCACGGCCTGGGCGGTTGCCGCATCCAGCTGTTGCGCGATGGCGTAGGGCAGGTAGTGAGAAAGGTCGGAACTCACCACAATCAGGGTTTCTTCACCGCCCCACAGCCGTTCCAGCACCTCGGCCACTTGCGCGGCGCTGGCGTCCCCCACCGCCAGCGGCACCAGCTGGAATTCGCCGAGCGCGCTTTGCAGAAAAGGCAGATGTACCTCCAGCGAGTGTTCCTGGGCGTGGCAACGGTTTTCAGCTACCACTTGCAGCAGATCGGCCAGTGCAGCCAAAGCCGTGATATCCAGCGGCACTTCGCCCAGGGGGCTGGCAAAAGCCTGTACGCTGGGCACTGCCAGGCCGCGCACCGGCACCCGGTGCACCGGCCCCAGCAACACTACGCGGCGCACCTTGCCGCGCAGCGAACGCAGTCGGGCGTAGGCGCTGGCGGCGATGGCGCCGGAATAGACATAACCGGCGTGTGGCACGATCAGCGCCTTGGGCGCACGCATTTCCTCTGTGGTTTGGACACCCTCCAGCAGGGCCTGCACCTGGCCGGCCAGCAGCGCGGCATCGGCCGGGTAAAATAGCCCGGCGACTGCTGCCGGGCGGGTGGTTGCGGACATGTTTGTTTCCTCGTTTAATCCAGTAATCCCGATATGGAGTCAATTGCCATAAAGACAATACGGTTATCAGTTTTGCAAATCATTTCAGCTTGCGCAGGCCAATCATCCCGCCGGATAATCTGTTCCTTTGCGCATGGTCAACATGACTGATTATTACGCTCTGATCCCTGCGGCAGGCAGCGGCGCCCGCATGGGCGGGGAGCTGCCCAAGCAATACCTTGATCTTGCCGGCAAGCCGATGATTTACCATGCCTTGCGGCGGCTTGCCGGTTCCCCGCGCATTCGCCGCGTGTATGCGGTGATCTCGCCTGAGGACGGTTACTGGGACGATTATGACTGGCGCGAATTCGCGCCCAAGTTAAGCGTATTGCGCTGCGGCGGCGCTGTACGTGCCGACAGCGTGCGCAATGGACTGGCGGCGATGGCGGAGGAGGTGGCCGAAAACGACTGGGTGCTGGTACACGACGCCGCGCGTCCCTGCCTTTCCGCAGCCCAGCTTGACCGCTTGCTGGATGAGGCAGGGAACGACCCGGTGGGTGGCTTGCTGGCGGTGCCGGTGGCAGACACGCTGAAGCGCGCCGATGCCAGCCGGCATGTGAGCACCACCGAGCCACGCGAAGGGCTATGGCAGGCGCAAACCCCGCAGATGTTTCGCCATGCCATGCTGCTGCAAGCACTGCACCAAATGCACGATGCAGCACCCACCGACGAGGCACGCGCCATCGAGGCGCTAGGTCATCGTCCCTTGCTGGTGGCGGCGGACAACAGCAATTTCAAAGTGACTTATCCGCGCGACCTCTATCTTGCGCGGTTGATCCTGGAGAACCCGGATGACTGATTTACGCATTGGGCATGGCTTCGACGTTCACGCCTTTGCAGCGCAGCGCAAGCTCATTATCGGCGGTGTGGAAATTGCCCATTCGCTGGGCCTGGCCGGGCATTCCGACGCGGACGTGCTGTTACATGCCATCTGTGATGCGTTGCTGGGCGCAGCGGGGCTGGGCGACATCGGTCGTCACTTCCCCGATACCGACGCCCGTTTCAAGGGCATAGACAGTCGCCATCTGCTGCGCGAAGTGGCGCGCCTGTTGAGCGGGCGCGGTTACCGCGTGGTGAACGTGGATTCCACCATCATCGCCCAGGCGCCAAAAATGGCGCCGCATATTGCGCTGATGCAGGCGAATATCGCCGCGGACTTGGGCGTGGCGCTGGAGGCTGTCAACGTCAAGGCGACCACCACGGAAAAACTCGGTTTCACCGGCCGCGGCGAAGGCATCGCTGCGGAAGCCGTGTGCTTGCTGACGCGGCGCGTTAGTGGATAAACCAGCCACCACGCTGCGCGTGTTTTTTGCGCTGTGGCCGGACAGCCCGCTGCAAACTGCGCTGCACAACCTGGGGAGCGGTCTCAACACCGGTTGCGGCGGGCATGCCGTGCGTCCGGAAACCATCCACCTCACCCTGGCTTTTATCGCGGCGCTGCCGGCTGACCGATTGGAGGCGCTATACGCCGCAGCGGCACGGGTCAGTACGCCGGCATTCGACTGGCAAGTCGATCAGCTCGGCTACTGGCGCCGCAATCAGCTGCTCTGGGCAGGCACAAGCCAGTCGCCCGAGGCGCTCACCCGCCTGGTCAGCTGCCTGCATGCCGCGCTCAACGACGCCGGCCTGGCTTTTGACGACAGCAAGCCGTTCGCTCCGCACATTACGCTATTGCGAAAAGCCCGCTGCAAACAGCTTGTACAGCCTCCCCAGGCATTGCATTGGCAGGTACGCGAGTTTGTTCTGGTGCAGTCGGAAACCACGGATAAGGGTGCTAACTACCGTGTGATGCGGCGCTGGCCGCTGCTGTGAAACCCCTCACCCGCAGCGGGCGAGGGGTGGTCGATCAAAGATAGATACAGTGCTCCAGATGCCCGGAGAGTTCCCTGGGCGTAGCGCGGGTGTAGTCCTTTTCGATGGTGTCGCTCACCATGTCGCGCACGTGCCCGCTCAGGCGCTGGTTGAGCACGCCGATGAACGGCGACGAAGCCACCATAATGAGGCGCTCATAGTGGTTGGAAGCACGTCCATGCTCCAGTTCCTTCGATAATTCCTGGGCAAAACGTTCAGCTTCGTGCTGTTTCGGATCTGTGGCGGGTACAAAAGACCCGTGGCCGTTACCTGAACCTGGATTGTGGCCGGGACGGTCGGAGACCAGATCGGAGGCTTTTTCGCGGCTTTCCGGATGGCTGAGTTCCTTGATGAGCTGGAGGCCTTGTTTCGGGCCATTATTGGTATAGAGGCGGGCTAGACTTGAATTTGCAACAACGATCCAGGTAGTGGTCATGGTTCCTCTTTTCATCAGCGATTAAACCCGCAAAATATGAGCCGACATGCGCCGCAACCGGTTACACCCCATTCAAGGCTGGAATTATCGGGGGTCGTTTCAGTCAGTCGATTTCACGATTTACGTGGCCAGGACAGATTTTCCGGATTTATAGTTTACGGAAATGTTGCACTTTAAAGTTAGCACCTCAATCCTGCCCGTCAAGGCTGTTCCCGGATGCGTTGCGCCGCCGCGAGAAAACCAGCCGGGCTGATGTCTTCCACCACGATTGGCGTCGTGTCGGCGTAATGGGGATAATTTTTCAGCGTGGACTTGCCGTAAGCCGGGTCGTAGTGTCTTTCCAGTAAAGCCAGCACCAGTTCGTCCCAGGCGCCCTGTTCGACCAGTGCGTTCCAGCGCGCGATGATTTCGTGGCCATACAGGCCAGCCAGGCAATCGAGCTTTTCCTTAAGGGTTGCGGGGTTGGCTAAAAAATGCGCGTATTCTTCCTTCAAGAGGACCACCCGTAAGGGTGTCGCGACTTCCACACGCACGCAGCCACCCTTACGCATGCGCGCCAGCAGCGCATCGGGCACGCGCAGCAAGCCGATTTTTTTGCTTTCTGCTTCGACATACACCGGGCGGGCGGGGTTGAAGTGCTGCAGTGCCCACCACAACTGGCTGTCGAACATTTTTTGCGGTGGTTGCGACGCATCCGGCAGATTGCCCAGTACCGAGCCGCGATGCGCAGCGAGGCCCTCCAGGTCAAGCACCTGCGCGCCGGATTCCATCAATGCTTGCAGCAGACGACTCTTGCCGGAACCGGTGGGGCCGCACACCACGCGGAAATCGAAACGCCCGGGCAGGCTGTCCAGTTCGTCCATCACCGTGCGGCGGTAGGCCTTGTAACCCCCGTCCAGCTGGGCGGTGTCGAAGCCAATCTGTTTCAATATATGCGCCAGCGATCCGCTGCGGTTGCCGCCACGCCAGCAGTAGATGAGTGGTTTCCAGCCCCTTGGCTTGCTGACGAAATAATTCTCGATATGGCGGGCGATGTTGCGCGACACCAGTGCCGCACCGATTTTTTTGGCATCGAAGGCGGAAACCTGTTTGTATATCGTGCCCACCCGTTCGCGCTCGGCATCTTCCAATACCGGGAAATTCAAGGCGCCGGGAATATGGTCCTGGGCAAATTCACCGGGTGAGCGGACGTCGATAATCTCGTCAAATTCGGCGAGCTGTGCTACGTTTGCGAGCGGTACAGGTTTCATGATTATTTGCGATCAAGCGAATCGCGCAGTTTATACGAGAGGGTAACAACAATGAACGACTCCCTGGCGCCAGCGCCTATCCACCTGACCGAGTATTCCCACGGCGGCGGCTGCGGCTGCAAGATCGCGCCGGCCGTATTGTCCAAAATCCTGGCCAATTCCGGTGCCGCGCGGTTGCTGCCGCCGGAACTGTTGGTGGGAACCGAATCCAGCGACGACGCCGCCGTGTACAAGCTCAACGACAGCCAGGCGATCGTTGCCACCACGGATTTTTTCATGCCGATCGTGGACGATGCTTTTGATTTTGGCCGCATTGCCGCCACCAACGCCATTTCCGATGTGTACGCCATGGGCGGCAAGCCGATTTTCGCGCTGGCCATTGTCGGTATGCCGATCGGCAAGTTGCCGGTAGAAACCATCCAGCAAATCCTTGCCGGCGGTGAATCGGTGTGCGCTGCGGCGGGCATCCCCGTCGCGGGCGGGCACTCGATAGACGCGCCCGAACCCATCTACGGTCTGGTGGCGCTGGGTATCGTGCATCCCGACCGGGTCAAGCGTAATGACATGGCTCGCGCCGGTGATGTGCTGGTGCTCGGCAAGCCGCTCGGCGTCGGTGTGATGAGTGCTGCGCTGAAAAAGGGCGAGCTGTCTGCGGAAGGCTACCGTCAGATGCTGGCCAGCACTACTCAGTTGAATACTCCCGGCTGCCGTCTTGCGGAAATGTCCAGTGTTCACGCGATGACTGACGTGACCGGTTTTGCCCTGTTAGGTCATCTGCTTGAAATCTGTCGCGGTTCCAGAATGGGTGCCACGGTGCAATTCGACCAGCTGCCTTTCTGGAGCGTGTCACGCGAACTGGCGCAGCAAGGCTATGCTACCGGTGCCGCTGAGCGTAACTGGAACAGCTACGGCCACGATGTGGTGATCCCGGCGCACATGCCCGACTGGCAACACAAGTTGCTGAGCGACCCGCAAACCAGCGGCGGCCTGTTGGTGGCATGTGCACCGGAGGCGGTAGATGAAGTTTTGGGGGTGTTTCGGAGTGAGGGTTTCGATCAGGCTTGCGTGATTGGTGCCATGCACGCGGGGCCAGCCAAGGTGACGGTGCGCTGAGCGCCCGCCATTCAAATCAGGCGCTGGCCGGGAAACGCAAGCAACTGTGTTTGATAGGCTGCGCGATCTTCTTTGCGGCGACCGGCGACATCGCGGCGATCCACACCCAGATAGGGCTCGCGTTGTAGCTGCGCCGTCGGACTGCGGCGCTCGCACAAGCGCCGCTCCAAGGGTAGAAATTCTACCTCGTAACCCGGTAGCTTCATGGAAGCCTTTCGCATCAAGTGACTCCGTCATTTTTATTGTCGATATTTCGACATGTTTCGAATCATAGCACTATCAGCCAGATCAAGAACACTATATTAATAGAGGTTCATCGTAATCGGCGTTTATGTGGTGCAAGCAATAGCATTTGCAATGGTTTCCATACATTTTCCAGAACTTTGTTTTGCGCGGATGCGATGGGATGAAAGCCGTCGGCCTGGAATAACTCGCGTTTTGCTTCGATGCCATCGAGCAGCGATGGCACCAATGCAACATGCTGTTGCCGGGCAAGCGTTTCATAAACGTGCTGGAACTTTTCCGTATAGGCCATGCCGTAATTAGGCGGCAGGCGTACGCCCACCAGCAGCACACGCGCACCGTCCTGGTGGATGCGCTGGATCATCGCACCAAGGTTGTCCTGCATTGCTGCCAGGGGTAGCCCGCGCAGGCCGTCGTTTGCGCCCAGTTCAAGGATGACGATTGCCGGTTTGTGCTGCGCCAGCGCAGCAGGCAGGCGTGCCAGGCCGCCAGCGCTGGTTTCGCCGCTAATGCTGGCATTCACCACACGCCACTTTTGTTTGTTATTGTCGAGGCGTTGTTGCAGCAGGGTGGGCCAGGCCTGGCTGGTTTCGAGACCATAGCCCGCCGATAGACTGTCACCGAATACCAGAATGACTGGCGCAGCCTGCACGGCGCCGGATAAGACAAGACATAACAACAGCAAGATTTTTCTAAAATTCATGACTACTCCCATCAATATCCCCATTCTGCGTGCAGCCGGCGTTGCCAAGCAAGTCACATTGAATGGTGCGCCGCTGACCATTCTGCATCCTGCCAGCTTCGATATCCAGCGCGGTGAATCAGTTGCCATTGTGGGTGCTTCCGGCTCGGGGAAATCCACCTTGCTCGGTTTATTGGCTGGGCTGGATTTGCCCAGCGAGGGTGAAGTGTGGCTGGACGGGCAAGCGCTCGGGCAACTGGATGAGGATGGCCGTGCGCGACTGCGCGGCGCATTGATTGGCTTTGTGTTCCAGTCGTTTCAGTTGCTGCCCATGCTTACTGCGCTGGAGAATGTGATGTTGCCGCTGGAATTGAATGGCGCAGCTGATGCACGGATGCGTGCCCAGCATTGGCTGGAGCGGGTGGGGCTGGCCGAGCGCCAGCGCCATCGCGCCCAGCAACTCTCCGGTGGCGAGCAACAACGCGTGGCCATCGCCCGCGCATTTGCGGTCAAACCGGCGCTGTTGTTGGCGGACGAGCCCACGGGCAATCTCGATGCGGAAACCGGCGCGCGCGTGATTGAATTGCTGTTCGAACTCAACCGCGAGCAAGGCACCACGCTGGTCCTCGTCACGCACGACGCGCAACTCGCTGGGCGCTGTGGCCGCCGTTTGCAACTGCGTGCGGGGCATCTGGAAACCGGCACATGAATATTGTCCGTCTGGCCTTGCGTATGCTGGCGCGCGAGTGGCGCGCTGGCGAGTTGCGCGTGCTGACACTGGCAGTCATGATTGCCGTGGCCGGACTGGCCTCGGTAAATGCCTTCACGGTGCGCATGCATCTAGCTTTGAGTCAGGAAAGCAACCACCTGCTGGGCGCGGACCTGGTGCTGGTATCGGATCACACACCCACTGCCGGTTTGATTGCCGAAGCGCAACGGCGCGGGCTCGCTACAGCACAAACCGCGTTGTTCCCGAGCATGGTAAGCACGCTACAGAAGAGCCGTCTGGCCGAAATCAAAGCGGTGAGTAACGGCTATCCGCTGCGCGGCACGTTACGCATTGCCTATGCCGCATTCGATACCGACCATCCTGCCGATGGCATTCCCAGTCCAGGCAGCGTGTGGCTGGAAGCACGTCTGGCGAATGAATTGCAGCTGGCGCCGGGTGCACCCATCCAGATTGGATACAGCCAATTCAAAGTAGCGGCGATCCTCACCAATGAGCCGGACCGTGGTGGTGATTTTTTCAATCTGGCCCCGCGCTTGATGATGAACCAGCGTGATTTGCCTGCCACCGGGTTGATTCAGCCAGGCAGCCGAGTGGGCTATCGTCTGCTGATTGCGGGCAAAAGCAAGGCGGTTGAGGCTTATCGAAGCTGGTTGGCACTACACCTGGAGCGCGGCCAGCGTCTATTGGGTGTGCGCGACGCACGCCCGGAAATCCGCAATGTATTGGACAAGGCCGAGCGCTATCTGGGCTTGGCGGTGCTGCTGGCCGCAATGCTGGCCGCAGTCGCGATCTTGTTGTCGGCAAGGCATTTTTTGCGCCGTCACCTGGATGCCTGTGCACTACTGCGCTGCTTTGGGGCCAGCCAGCGCAATATCGTCGCGCTTTACGCTTTGCAAATTGCCGTGCTCGGTGTGCTGGCAGCACTGGCCGGGATGGCGCTGGGTTATGCCGGGCAGATGGTGCTGGCGGGGCTGCTGGGCAAGTTGGCCAACCTGGCATTGCCGCCTGCTAACGGCCTGCCATTTTTACAGGCAGCGCTGGCGGGGTGGGTGCTGCTGGCAGGATTTAGCCTGCCTACCCTGTTTGCGCTGCGGCGCACCCCGGCATTGCGTATTCTGCGCCGTGATGGCGCGGCGCTTGATGTGCTCGGTGCAGCCAGTTATCTTGCCGGGCTGGCAGCACTGACGGCATTGCTGTTCTGGCAGGTACGCGATACCCGGCTCACATTGATGGTGCTGTCAGGCATGGGGGCAACCCTGCTGCTCACCGTACTGCTGGCGTGGCTGCTGGTGCTCGGTGCAGGTTGGCTGGGCGCGCGCAGCCGGGGCAGTTGGCGTCAGGGACTGCTCAACCTGCGCCGCCGTGCGGGCGGCAGCGTGATTCAGGTTTCCGCCTTTACCCTGGGAATGCTGGCATTGCTGCTGCTCACCGTGGTGCGCGGTGATTTGCTCAACAACTGGCGCGCCACCTTGCCTGCGGATGCACCCAATCGCTTTGTCATCAACATCCAGCCGAACCAGGTCGCGCCATTGCAGGCATTTTTCCGTAGCCACGGGCTGGCTGGGGCGACCCTCTATCCGATGATACGCGGGCGGCTGACGGCGATTAACGGACGCGCAGTGAATGCAGCGGCTTATGCCGATCAGCAAACCCAGCGTCTGTTGCAGCGCGAGTTCAACTTGTCTTATGCAGACCGGTTAACGCAAGACAATCACCTGATCGCTGGCAACGGCTGGAACAGCACCAACGCCGTACCGCAATTTTCAGTAGAGCAGGGCATCGCGGAAAAACTGCACCTCAGGTTAGGCGACAGCCTGCGCTTCGACGTGGGCGGCACGGCCGTATCCGCGCGCATTACCAGCCTGCGCAAAGTCAACTGGGACAACTTCCGGGTGAATTTTTTTGTTATCGCCAATAGTAGCCTGCTGCAAAATATTCCCGCCAGTTACATCACCAGTTTTTATCTTCCCGCACAACAGTCAGGCATGTTGAACGAAATGGTCAAGGCCTATCCGAACCTGACCGTGATCGATGTGTCAGCCATCATGAAGACGGTGCAGGATATGCTTGATCGCGTCACCGCAGCGGTGCAGTTTGTATTCATATTCAGCCTCGCTTCGGGCTTGGTGGTGTTATACGCTGCACTCGCTGCCACCCGTGACGAACGCGCGCTGGAAACCGCGCTGTGGCGCGTGCTCGGTGCGCGGCGCGGGCAATTATGGGTAGCGCAGGTGACTGAGTTCGCCGCGATAGGATTATTGGCTGGCCTGCTTGCTGCAGCGGGTGCGAGCGCGATTGGCTGGGCCTTGAGCAGTGAAGTATTCAACTTGCCGTATCACTTCAATCCGATGCTGTGGCTTGTTGCAATGGGTTTGGGCAGCGCGGGCGTGGCACTGGCCGGGGTGGCCGGGCTGTGGGGAATCAGTCGGGAAGCGCCGCTTGCGACCTTGCGCGCAGCGGCCTAGCATTGGATTCTGCTCAGACTTTATTTCTCATGGCACGCTGTACTTCGCGGTCGGTTTCACGCTCTTTTGCACTCTGGCGTTTGTCGTGCTGTTTCTTGCCTTTGGCCAGGCCGATTTCCAGCTTGATGCGGCCACGCTTGTAATGCATATCCAGGGGCACCAGGGTATACCCGGCGCGCTCAACCTTGCCGATGAGCTTGCTGATTTCTTCGGCGTGCAATAGCAGTTTGCGGCTGCGCGTGGCGTCTGGATGCACGTGGGTGGAAGCGGTGGCCAGCGGACTGATATGCGCGCCGATCAGGAATATTTCACCATTTTTGATGACGACGTAGGCTTCCTTGAGTTGCACGCGCGAGGCACGGATAGCCTTCACCTCCCAGCCCGCCAATATCAGGCCGGCTTCGTATTTGTCCTCGATGAAATAATCGTGGAAGGCTTTTTTATTCTGCGCGATGCTCATTGGTTTTTCCGGCGTCAATCGTGTATTTTACCAGTTTTTGTGGGCAAGACAGACGATGGCAGTTGTAAACAAGAGCGTGCTGGTCGGACATTCTGCCCGGCAAATGTTTGAACTTGTGGATGGAGTGGAACATTACCGTGAATTTTTACCCTGGTGCGGCGGTACTGAGGTGAAGTTCCGCGATGACCACATTACCGTGGCCACCATTCACATTGACTATATGCATATCAAGCAGCATTTCACCACTGAAAATCTCAATCAGGCGCCGCATCTCATCAAGATGAAACTATTTGACGGACCATTCAAAAAACTCGATGGGGAATGGCACTTTAAGGCTCTGACCGAAGATGCCTGCAAGATTGAATTCATGCTGAACTACGAATTTTCCAACAAGTTGCTGGATACGGTGCTCGGCCCGGTTTTCAGCTATATCGCCAATAGCTTTGTCGAATCTTTCATCCAGCGCGCAGAACAAATATACGGAGCATCATGAGCGAAAAAATAATGGTGGAGGTTGCCTATGCACAGCCCGACATGCAGGTGATTTTGCCTGTCAGCCTGACTGCTGGCGCGACAGCGCTGCAGGCTATTGAAGGCTCGGGCATTCTGGAAAAATTTCCGGAAATTGACCTCAGGCAAAACAAGATTGGTATTTTTGGCAAACTGACCAAGCCTGAAACAGCGTTGCGTGACAAGGACCGCGTGGAGATCTATCGCAAGCTGATTGCCGATCCCAAGGAAGTCAGGCGCCAGCGCGCGGAAGAAGGCAAAGTGATGAAGAAAGGCGGCGCTGAGCCGGAAAAAAATGAAGCTGCTTAGACAGCACAGCCATAAAAAACGGGCACTGATGTGCCCGCTTTTTATGGCTCGAACCGATGCTATTTAGTTATACACATCGGTAGTAGGATATTTCAATTGCCCAATGCTCAGTTTGGCTAGCTCACTGGCAAACTTGGCACTTTTCAGTACCGCATTGCTATCGCCTTTTTTGGCTGCATCCTGCGCATTTTTTAACGCAGCTGCAGTTGTTGTCCATTCAATCTTGTCTTTCTTGGAAGCGGCGACATCGCTTTCTGCCTGCTTTAGCGCAGCCTGAGCTGCTGCGCTGATGCCGGTGGTGGCGGAAGGAGCCGAAGCCTGTGTACTGCCTGCGCCATTGGTGGTTCCGGCACAGCCGCCCAGCGTCAATAAACCTGCACTCGCCAAAGCAATTAAAATTTTTGTCATCTTCAAATCTCCTCTGCTATCTGGTTTGTAATTAGCGAAACTAACCGAGCCCTACGCCAGTTGATGCAAACATAGCCATTCGGGCGCCCGGCGTCAATTGCTTTTACGGTGTTTGGTAGGTTTTTACCATTCATGCTGGGACTTACCGCTAAATATCGAGTTGCCGTATAATAGCGCTTTGCACAGGAACAAAATAATTATGCGTGTTGTACAAAAAGCGCTTACCTTCGACGACGTTCTGCTCGTCCCCGCGCACTCCGACGTTCTGCCTCGCGATGTTAGCCTGCAAAGCCGCCTGACGCGCACCATTACCCTGAATATTCCACTCGTCTCTGCCGCCATGGATACCGTGACCGAAGCACGGCTGGCGATTGCTTTGGCACAGGAGGGTGGCTTGGGTATTATCCACAAGAACATGACTGCCGAAGCACAGGCGCTCGAAGTTTCGCGCGTCAAACGCTTTGAATCCGGCGTCGTTAAAGATCCCGTCACCATTTCGCCAGACATGAGCGTGCGCAATGTGCTGGAAATCACCCGCCGTCATCGTATTTCCGGCCTGCCGGTGGTGGATGCTGCGGGCAAGGTGGTGGGGATTGTCACCAACCGCGACTTGCGTTTCGAAACCAATCTCGACCAGACGATCAGCAACGTAATGACCCCGCGCGAGCGGCTGGTAACGGTCAAGGAAGGTGCCAGCCGTGAGGAAGCGCTGGCGTTGTTGCACAAGCATCGCCTGGAACGCGTACTGGTGGTCAACGACGCCTTCGAACTGCGCGGCCTGATTACGGTAAAAGATATCCAGAAATCCTCCGAGCATCCGAATGCATGCAAGGACAGCCTGGGCCATCTGCGCGTGGGTGCCGCAGTCGGTGTCGGCGCAGGCACCGAAGAGCGCGTTGCTGCGCTGTCCGAAGCCGGCGTGGATGTGATTGTGGTGGACACCGCCCACGGCCATTCCAAGGGGGTGCTGGATCGGGTCAAGTGGGTCAAGACCAACTTTCCCCACATACAGGTCATCGGTGGCAATATCGCCACCGCAGCTGCCGCGCTGGCACTGGTAGATCATGGCGCGGATGCAGTCAAGGTCGGTATCGGTCCCGGCTCGATTTGCACCACACGCATCGTAGCTGGCGTGGGCGTGCCGCAGATCACCGCCATTCACAATGTGGCAGAAGCCCTGAAAGACAGCGGCGTGCCGTTGATCGCTGATGGCGGCATCCGCTATTCCGGCGATATCGCCAAGGCGCTTGCCGCCGGCGCACACACTGTGATGCTGGGCGGGTTGTTTGCCGGCACCGAAGAAGCGCCAGGCGAGATCGAATTGTTCCAGGGCCGCTCGTACAAGTCCTACCGCGGCATGGGTTCGCTCGGTGCGATGCAAAAGGGCTCCAGCGACCGTTATTTCCAGGACAATGAAGCCAATGCCGACAAGTTCGTGCCGGAGGGTATCGAAGGCCGCGTGCCCTACAAGGGCAGCATGCTCGCGGTCATCCATCAGCTCATGGGTGGCGTGCGTTCCAGCATGGGCTACCTTGGCTGCGCCACCGTGGCAGACATGCACACGCGCGCCGAATTCGTGGAAATTTCCTCTGCCGGCGTGCGTGAATCGCACGTCCATGACGTGCAGATCACCAAAGAAGCGCCCAACTACCGCATCGACTAAAGCAGGGCAGGGGCAGCCAGCCCTTGACCCGGCCATCTAACTATCCGCCGCCATGCACCAGAAAATACTCATCCTTGATTTCGGTTCCCAATACACCCAGCTCATCGCGCGCCGGGTGCGGGAAACCAATGTTTACTGCGAACTGCACTCGTTTGACGCGGACGAAGCCTTCATTCGTGCCTTCAACCCGGCAGGCATTATCCTCTCAGGCGGTCCGGCTTCGGTCACCGAAGAAGCAACCCCGCGCGCGCCGCAAGTGGTGTTCGAGCTGGGTGTGCCAGTGCTCGGCATTTGCTACGGCATGCAGACCATGGCCGCGCAACTGGGCGGAGCGGTGGAAAACGCCGTGCACCGCGAGTTCGGTTACGCCGAGGTGCGCGCACAAGGACATTCGGTGCTGCTGCGCGACATCCAGGATCGCGCTAACGAAGCCGGGCACGGTCTGCTTGATGTATGGATGAGCCACGGCGACAAGGTCACCACGCTGCCGCAGGGTTTCAATATCATTGCCAGCAATGCCGCCACACCCATTGCCGGTATGGCGGATGAAAAGCGCCGTTTCTACGGCTTGCAGTTTCACCCGGAAGTCACTCATACCGTGCAAGGCAAGGCCGTCATTGCCCGCTTCGTGCATGACATTTGCGGTATCGGTTACGACTGGAACATGCCTGACTATGTGGAAGAAGCCATTGGCCGCGTGCGCTCGGAAGTCGGCAGCGACGAGGTGATTCTCGGCTTGTCCGGCGGTGTGGATTCCTCGGTAGTGGCAGCGCTGCTGCATCGCGCCATCGGCGACCAGCTTACCTGCGTGTTTGTGGACAACGGCCTGTTGCGCTTGAACGAGGCCGAGCAGGTGATGGAAACCTTCGCTAAAAACCTGGGGGTGAAAGTCATCCATGTGGATGCCAGCGCGGAATTCATGAAACATCTGACCGGTGTCACCGAACCGGAGCAGAAGCGCAAGATTATCGGCCGCGAATTCGTCGAGGTATTCCAGTCCGAGTCCGCCAAACTGCCCAATGCGAAATGGCTGGCGCAAGGTACCATCTACCCGGACGTGATCGAATCCGCCGGCGCCAAGACCAAAAAGGCCCACGCCATCAAATCTCACCATAACGTGGGCGGGCTGCCTGAAACCCTGCATCTGAAGCTGCTGGAACCCCTGCGCGAACTATTCAAGGACGAGGTGCGCGAACTTGGCATCGCGCTCGGCCTGCCGCATGAAATGGTCTATCGCCACCCCTTCCCGGGTCCCGGCCTGGGCGTGCGCATTCTCGGCGAGGTGAAGCAGGAATATGCGGATCTGCTGCGGCGCGCGGATGCGATTTTTATTGAAGAATTGCGCGCAAGCGGTTGGTATGAAAAAACTTCCCAGGCTTTTGCCGTATTCCTGCCGGTGAAATCCGTTGGCGTGATGGGCGATGGCCGTACCTATGACTATGTGGTCGCGCTACGCGCCGTACAGACCCAGGACTTCATGACGGCACACTGGGCAGAGCTGCCTTATACGCTGCTGGGCAAGGTCTCCAACCGCATCATCAACGAAATTCGCGGCATCAACCGTGTAGTCTATGACATTTCCGGGAAACCACCGGCTACGATCGAGTGGGAGTAAGGGTGTTGCATGTATTCGAGATTTTTTCCCTGAGTTGCCAAAGACTTAATGAATTTCTGCGATGCCTACAGGTACATCGTCAACGATTCGGGTTTGAAGCGATAAGCGATTGATCTCGAAAGGCTTTGCGCTTTTTACCGTATCGGCGACTTGCGCATGCAGCGCGAAGATTTGACGGTAAATATGCCGGTAAATTTTTCTTCGACATATAGGCGTCTGCATTTACCGTCATATCCGTGTGGACTCGAACGGTAAAACGAAGGGCCTGCAAATAAAGGTGCTTTGGAACTCGCGGACTCTAGCGGCGTGATGGCGCTACGGTTTATCTTTACTGCACAGTAAAGATTGAGCTTTATTCGTTGAATACCGAAACAAACAATTGCCGACTTCCTTTGCTGCGCCAGCAATCGATCAGGCTTCCGGCTTCGGCAAGTCGGCAGCGCGAACAGCACGCAGCACTTCCCGAAAGACATCATCGAATGGCGGAAGATGATCCATCTGGTGCGCGAGACGAGCGGCCCAGAGCCGCCGAAGACGATCTTCCTTGGCGGCGATTGCCTGCTCCATTCCTGCAACGATGCGCTGCCGCAATGCCAACTTGGTATCGAGTTCGGCACGCATCTCCGCAACGCGCAAGTTGGTGGAGCCGAAAAGATACCAGAGGTCATACAAGTCACGCGGCTCGTTGCGCGCCCGATCGCTCAAGGCCAGCAGTTTTTCAACCACGATCTCCTCGATGGCGTAGACCTTGACGGTCGGCCCTTCGGGCAAGTCGTCAAAGCTGTCGTAGGTGCGATGAATCGAGCGATCTTGCAGCGGGAAGCACAGGACTTCGTTGATCGTGATATCAACCTTCACGTCGTTCGCGGCGGGTAGCGGCCCCTGGTAGCGCAGATAAAACGTGTGACTGTTCTGGTGGCCGTGGCGGTCTTCGCGGTCGAAAGCGATCCGCAAGCCACAGGCGGCCTCAACCGCCGCAAAAATTTCGCCCAACCCAGCAAGGATATCTTCAAGGGTGATCGGACGGGTCAGCGTGAAGTCCAAGTCTTCCGAAAACCGATAGTCCTCGAACCAGCAGCGTCGCAGGGCCGTACCACCTTTGAAGGCCAGTACGTCACGTAACGGATGGCCGGCCAAACCGGTCAGGAACCAGGCCAGCACGTAATCGCGTTCGATGACGGCCTCGGGGATGCGCCGCCCGCCAGCGGTCACCAGCGTGTTCGAGATCAGGGAAATGTTGCGTTGAGGAATCATCAGCCAAGTCTCACGGCATCCAGTTCTTCGGGAGTCACGTTGAGCTGGAGCCGCCAACGTGAGAGGAATGCTCCCTCGGCGGGGAGCAGTGGATCAAGGCGCTGGTAAGTTGCCGTCAGCATGCCGCGCAACGGCTCCAGCACCGGAGCATCGGCCAAGCCATAGTGTTCCAGCAGGTAGCCGAGGCGGCGCACGACTGCGCCGACGCCGAGGCGTCGTGCGTAGTCCACCAGCCGTTCGACTTTCAGTACGTCTCGCTTCATCCACAAGCCCTTGGCGACTTCGGTAATGCCACCGGCAAATGCCGGGTGTCGGAGACCATCGATGATCGTGCGCTCCATGTCGCTGATCATCACGAAGCGCTCCTTGTCGATCCAGTGCTTCACTACCCCGAATTCTTGTTCCGCGGTGATGTGTACAAACCGAAAGTCGTAGCCGCCCACTGTCTGCGGACGCACGCGCCGCGTGCATGACACATACACGGTGAAGTTCGGCTGCGTCACCATGCGGTGCAGTTCAAGCGCTGTGCCGTGCGACAGGAAGTAGGGCGCTGCGCCGACGAGTTCACGCGCGATCAGGTACGGGCTGTCGATGTGCTCAGTGGCCCGGCCGAGCTCGAAGGGCACGAGGTTGTACAGACCGGGCTTCAGTCGCGTCACCAAGCCTCGCTGCTGAGCCTTGTGCACGAGATTGCGGGCCGCCGCAGCCGACAGGCCGGTGATCGATTCCACATCCGCCAAGGTGAACGTAGACCGGCGCAGTTCATTCAGTTCAGTGAAGAGCTGCGCTGCCCTTGGGCCTAGTGTCTTCGTTTGCAAGTGATATTTTGCGCTCAATTTGCACCTCGAAAAGAAACGCACTGCGCGGTAAATATAACATCAACGATACTCAGCGGCAAGTTCGTATCCTTCTAGGAGACAAATTGAGCGTAAAATGTAACAATTAAAACTTAAAGGCAAAAATCGCCATAGGCTGCACCAAAAAGGGAGTGCTCGATGACCGTCAGTGTCCACAATCCAGACCAGTACATGGCCAGCCTGCGGCAGATCATTGCCCAGGGACGCAAGCGGATCGGCCTCCTGGTCGGGGCGGGCGCGCCGGCCGGTATCTTTCCTCCCGGTAGCGACAAGCCCCTGATCCCTGCTGCGGCAGGCCTCACCGACATGGTGATGGAAGCGCTGAAAGCCGACTACGGCAAGCCCCTGGACGCCGTATGGGCGAACTGGAAACCCCAAACATTGAAACGATCCTGTCGCGGGTGCGCAGCTTGGCCGGCGTCATTGGCGAAACGAAGGTCCATGACCTCAATGGGGAAGGGTACAAAAAGCTGAGCGAAGCCATCTGCGAGCAGATCGGCACCGTCGTCAACAAGCCCCTTCACGACGGTCCTTCGCCGTACACCGAGTTCGTGACGTGGATCAGTGGCACGGGACGCGAACACCCGGTGGAAATTTTCACCACCAACTACGACCTGCTGTTCGACAGCTAGACTTAAGTCGCGTGTCGAGCGGCATTTTCAGACACTCGGACTTGGGAGTCTGTACTCGTCAGAGGCTGCCGACGAACTGCTGAACATCCGTCATCAACTTCGAGCTATGCACGAGAGTGGCGGCGCTGCGCTTGTTCAGATTGAGTTGCGCGAACGCGTGGAAAGCTGTCAGCAAGCGCGAAGGAATGGTTGGCGCACTGCGACTTACCAAGCATTCGCCGATAGCGACTGGTTTTGTGATGGTGGGTTCCAAGAATAGAGACTCCCTCGATTCCTGGTGACGGTTGATAATTGATGGGCTGGAGTTGCCGCCGCGCAACCCGAGTGCATCACCCGCACCAGGCAAAGCGCTCGTTTTTTGACGGTATAAGTGACGGTAAAATTATGATGATACAACTCAATAAGGCTAGTATCCATGCGGGTTTGCATACATTGGAAACCATGGAGTGGGGAATGACTGGAATAATATAAAATAATTGATTAAAAACACCTTGTATCAGATTGATAATTAGCGATAAATATTAATTATCATACGGATTTTTTCTAACGTATCGCGCTGAATATCGCATACCTTTTTCTGAACATTACAGATACTTCATACACTCATATCCCACAATGCAATCACCAGAGTCTGGGATGCATTTCGCGTAATTTTCCACCTCCAGTCTATATTCAAGATCGACAATCCTGGATAAGGTAATGAAATAAATAGTTAATAAAATTATTGATTTTGTGCGCCCTATAGTGTGCCTTGACAATGACTGCCTAGGCATTAACATGGATGGCATTCAAAACCATCCACAAAGTGCATCCCGTGAATCCAGTCAGTGAAAATTTTTATAATGAAGAAAATTACACGCCAGAGGAGTCGGTGGGTTACCTGATGCGGGTTGCCTGGCAGACCCTGCTCAAAAATATCGATGCGGAGATGCAGATACTTGATCTCACGGGCATGCAATGGGGGCCCTTATTGCTCCTCGCCAAGAATTGCTGTGATAGCGTGGCGACGTGCGCACGCGCGAGTTACACCGATAGTGGCGCGATGACACGGATGCTGGACCGGCTGGAAACCAAAGGTTTGCTGCGCCGGGTGCGCAGTCTGGAAGACCGCCGCGTGGTCAATCTTGAGTTGACTCAGGCAGGTCTAGAGATTACTCAGCAAATTCCGGCACATCTGGTCAAGGTACTCAATCGACATCTGCATGACTTTAATGAAGCCGAATTCCAGCAATTCAAACAGATGCTGCGTCGCTTCGCGACGAATGGCAGCGGTGGAACCGGCGGATCATGAACCTGACATATTTTTCTCGCCGTGTTGTGCCGGGAATGAGCATGGCCCTGGTGGTAGTGCAGGGGCTGTCCGGATGCGCTGATTTTTCGGGAATCCATACCCAGGCACATATGTTTCAACCACAGTCGCTGGCTGAAACAGGACGGCAAGTCAACCCAGACAGGTTTCCTCAGCAGCGTTGGTGGCTGGCGTTTGGCGATGCGAGACTGGATGCCCTGATTGTGCAGGCGATTGCCGCTAATCCCAGTCTGAAAATCGCTCAGAGCCGGGTGATCGAGGCGCAGGCATCCGCGGCCGCAATCGACAGTGCGCGTTATCCCCAGCTCGATGGCGAAGCCAAAGTAACCCGGGAACGCCTGAGCGCAAACAGTATTTATCCGCCTCCGCTCGGGGGTAGCACGGTCACGATGAATTCCGCCAATTTGGCCGGACAATGGCAATTCGATCTGTTCGGAAAAAATCGCGCGGCACTGGACGCTGCCATCGGTCTATCACGTGCAGCCGAGGCGGATGCACAGGCTGCACGCGTGCTGCTGGCGGCCAATGTGGCGCAGGGCTACTTCAGCCTGGCGCGTTTGCTGGCGCAGCAGAACCTGGATCGTGCCTTGCTGCGGCAACGCGAGCAGATTCTGGAATTGGTCCGCCAACGCGTTGCCGCCGGCCTGGATACCACACTGGCGCAGCGTCAGGCACAGGCCGAGGTGCCGCAAATCCGTCGTGACCTAGCCGCACTGGATGAACAGGCCATGCTCGCCCGTCATGCTCTGGCGATCGTGATCGGTGCTGAACCTGGCGCCATGGATAAGCTGCCTGCACACCTGCCCTCTGTGGCGATACCCCAAGTGCCCAGACAGATTCCTGCCGATTTACTCGGACATCGCGCCGACGTGGTCGCGGCGCGCTGGCGTGTCGAGAGCGAATTGCAGGGCATAAGTGAGGCGCGTGCGGCCTTTTATCCCAACATCAATCTCAGCGCATTTATCGGATTCGAATCCATTGGCCTGTCGAAGTGGTTGAGCGCGGGCAGCCGCACATCCGGGGTCGGACCGGCGCTCAGCTTGCCAATTTTTGATGCAGGCCTGTTGCGTGCCCAGTTACGTGGGCGCACTGCGCGTGCCGACACGGCCATCGATAGTTACAACGTCACCGTGCTGAATGCAATCCGGGATGTGGCTGATCAGCTTTCATCATGGCACGCGCTGCAAACGCAATTGCAGGAACAGATGGCAGCACAGGCGGCGGTGAGCAGTGCATATGATCTGGCGCTGGCGCGTTATCGGGGCGGGCTGACCAATTATCTGAACGTGCTCACCGCAGAAAATTCCGTATTGCAACAGCGCCGCATCCTGATTGACCTGCAGGCACGCGCCTATGACCTCGATGTGGGGCTGATGCGCGCCCTCGGCGGAGGATACGTCGCTGCAGACAAAGTCGCTCAGTTATCGAACAACAGTGAAACCAGGACGGTATCGGGGAACCAGAATGAGTGAACAAAAGCCATCCGAACAACCGGCAGCGCAAAATCCCCATGGTAATCCGCAACAGCGCAAAAAATGGATGATGATCCTGGCCGCCGTATGCGTGCTGGCGGCGATCGCCTACGGCGTGCACTGGTATATCCTGGGGCGTCATTTCGAATATGCCGATGATGCCTATGTTGCTGCCAACATTGTGCAGATTACGCCGCAGGTTGCGGGCACGGTGGTGGCAATCGGTGCGAACGAAACTGACTACGTACGCGCCGGGGAAATACTGGCCAGACTGGATGGCAGCAATGCCCAGCTGGGCCTGCATGAGGCCGAAGCCCAACTTGCTCAAACCGTGCGTGAAGTACATGCGCTCTACACCGGCAACGGCAGCCTGGCGGCAGCAGTGGACCAGTACCGCGCTGAACTGGTTCAGGCGCGCGCCGATCTGGTCAGCGCACAAACCGACTGGGTACGGCGGCAAAAGCTGGCGGGAACCGGGGCGGTATCGCAAGAGGAATTACAGCACGCACAAACGGCACTGGATAACGCGCGCAGCCGCGTGGCGGTAGCCACTGCCCAGGTAAGCGCAGCGCAGGAACAGCTGCGTACCAATCAAGGGCTCACCGCCGGTACCACGGTACGCGACCACCCCAGGGTGCAGGCCGCTGCCGCAAAAGTGCGGCAGGCCTATCTCGATTTAAGGCGCGACGCGATTCTGGCACCGGTGGACGGTTACGTGGGCAAGCGCGCGGTACAACTCGGACAACGCGTGGCAGTTGGCGCACCGTTGATGACCCTCATTCCCTTGAGCCAGGTCTGGGTGGATGCAAATTTCAAGGAAACCCAGCTACGCAAGATGCGGATCGGCCAGCCGGTGAAACTGACCGCTGATTTATACGGCAGCAGAGTGGCCTACCACGGCCATGTGCTGGGCATGGGTGCGGGCACCGGCGCGGCTTTTGCCTTATTGCCGGCGCAGAATGCCACCGGCAACTGGATCAAGGTGGTACAGCGCATCCCGGTGCGTGTCGCGCTCGACCCCAAGGAAGTGCAAGCGCATCCGCTGCGCGTCGGCCTGTCCATGGAAGCGACCGTGGATGTCTCGAACCAGAATGGTGGGGTGCTGGCAACGACACCCCCCAGCCGGATGGTGACGGAGACTGCGGTGTATGGCGACTTCGATCACGCCGCCGATCAACTCGTTAACCGAATCATCTCAAGCAATCTGGGCGCACTATCGGCACATGCGGATACGCATTGAGCCACGCGCAGAATCGAAATGACGACGCCGTCCAACTCCGCCAACCCACCCCGGACATCACCCGAGGCGACGACGAAACCGGCGCCCAATGGCTCTCCTGCCCCCCTCAAAGGTGGCATGCTGGTTTTGGCCAGCACCGCGTTGGCGTTGGCCACCTTCATGAATGTGCTGGATACCTCGATTGCCAACGTATCGATTCCGGCGATCTCCGGCGATTTGGCGGTAAGCTCGAGCCAGGGTACCTGGGTCATCACATCGTTTGCGGTAGCCAACGCGATCGCTGTGCCGCTGACCGGATTTCTGACCCAGCGTTTCGGCGCCGTACGGCTTTTTATCATCAGTATCCTGCTATTCGTTACCGCCTCCTGGCTGTGCGGCATGTCCACCAGTCTGGGCATGCTGATCGTATTCCGGGTGATTCAGGGTGCCGTGGCGGGGCCGATGATTCCGCTGTCGCAGTCCTTACTGCTGGCGAGTTATCCGAAAGCAAAAGCCGGCTCGGCGCTGGCAATCTGGTCCATGACGACGTTGGTCGCGCCCGTTGTCGGGCCGATACTGGGGGGCTGGATCACCGATAATATTTCCTGGCCGTGGATTTTTTATATCAACATTCCGGTCGGCCTGCTGGCCGCAAGCGTGACCTGGTGGCTTTACCGGCATCGGGAAACGCCCACGCGCCAGGTACCCATCGACTATGTGGGACTGGCCGCGCTGATGATATGGGTGGGCGCCCTGCAGATCATGCTGGACAAGGGCAATGAACTGGACTGGTTTGCGTCCACAGAGATTGTGATGCTGGCCATCGTGGCCACAGTGGGGTTGTGTTTCTTCCTGGTGTGGGAGCTGACCGAAGCTCATCCCATCGTCGATTTAAGCCTGTTGCGTAGCCGCAACTTCTGGTCCGGCACGCTGGCGCTGGCTGTGGGTTACGGCGTTTTTTTCGGCAATGTGGTGCTGATGCCGCTGTGGCTGCAGCAGGAGATGGGGTATACCGCCACCATCGCCGGCGCGGTGCTGGCTCCCGTCGGTTTGCTGGCGATCCTGTTTTCGCCATGGGTGGGCAAGAACGTCCACAAATATGATCCGCGCCTGTTCGCCACGGTCGCCTTTGGTGTTTTCGCCCTGATATTGTGGATGCGCTCCCAGTTTACGGTGCAGACAGATTTTGTAACCATCATGTTCCCATCCTTGATCCAGGGCATCGCCATGGCGGCGTTTTTTGTTCCGCTGATGACCCTGATTTTTTCCGGGCTTACGCCGGATAAAATCCCTGCTGCTTCGGGCCTGACGAATTTTGCGCGGATCACGGCGGGGGCCATTGGCGCATCCGTTTACACCAGCCTGTGGGAAAATCGGGCGACCGAACACCATGCCACGCTGGTCGAGCATATTAATTACGCCAGCCCTGCCAGCCAGGCCGCAATCAAGACGCTGACCGACGCTGGCATGAGTCAGCAGCAGGCGCTTGGCCAGATCAATAACCTCATCAACCAGCAGGCGTTTACGCTGGCGGCAGATGAACTGTTCTGGGTTTCAGCCCTGCTGTTTATTGCCCTTATTGCTCTCATCTGGCTGGCGCGCCCAGCCAAGGCAGCGTCACCCTCCGGCGAGGCTGTTGCCGCTCATTAATCAGGATTGCTTCACTGGCTGTACCGCCGCGTCGAGCCATGTAAAACCGGCCACGTGCTTTCGCGGCTTTAGCCCTTCAGTATTTGTCCGATTTTTCCTGGCAAAAAAGAGCTGATGCTCCAGATTGATATTTGTCATAGCAGAGAATGAATTGTTGGTCTAAATTGACTATTCGGCTAAGTGATCGCGTCCGGAGCCGTTCTCTATCATCCCAACTGGAGGAATGCGCAAATGTCTGCCAATCTACTTTCTATTTCTGACACCAAAATACCGGAATTACATATCAAACACGCAGGCGAAGCGTCGAAAATCATCACGGATTTCCTGAAATGGGTCGAGCGGGAAAAGGGATTGATCCTGTGCGAGCCCTATAAGCCCCAGTACGACTGGTTCATTCCCATCCTGTATCGGTCGAAAGACCTTGCAGCAGAGTTTTTGCACGTGGCAAGCCTGGAAGGCATGTAGCAAGAAGACTGGCACAAGCTGGTTCTGTGCATTCATTTTATTCAGGAGACAATCATGGCCAATATCACCCGTTACTCATCCATTCCACCCGTCGAAGACTGGATGGAAGACATGTTCAAGGGGTTTCTCATGCGCCCACCGCGGCTGTTTGAAGGTGAACTGGGCATGAGCATCAAAGCTGACGTATCAGAAAACGACAAGGATTACACCGTCAAGGCCGAACTGCCTGGCGTGAAAAAAGAGGACATCAAGGTGACCATAGACGGTAACCAGGTCACCATCAGCGGCGAGGCCAAAAAAGAGCATGAAGAGAAAAAGGGTGAAAAAGTCATCCGCAGCGAACGTTACTACGGCCAGGTCTACCGCAGCATGAGCCTGGAAAATGATGTCGATCCGGACAAGGCTGAAGCCAAATACGACAACGGCGTGCTCACACTGACACTACCCAAGAAAGCCGGTACGGCCGGGAAGCAACTGACCATTAGCTAGCTTGGTCATCGAGCCGTATTGATTTGCCTGTATTGTTTTCAACCTGCCCTGAATACTGGTTATCCGGACAGACTGAAAGCAGCACAGGCCAAGCTTATTTTGGCGGAAACCTGCTCCAAATACGGTCGTTGCTGTTTTACCCGAACAATTCAGGAGATGGCGTGAATATTGAAGAAGAGCTTCAGGCGACTATCGCCGACATGGTGCAACCGGGGAAGGGTATTCTTGCCGCTGACGAGAGCTTGCCCACCATCGCCAAACGCTTCAAGCCTGTTGGCGCTGAATCCACAGAAGAGACCCGCCGTGACTATCGTTCACTGCTGTTCAGCACGCCCGAGATCGGAGAATTCATCAGCGGCGTGATCCTGTTCGAGGAAACGCTCGGGCAGCGTGGCGACGATGGTACGCTGCTGCCCGAAGTCCTGTCGCGCCAACATATTGTGCCCGGCATCAAGGTCGACAAGGGCAAGATTCCCCTTGCTGGCGCGCCTGGGGACGAGATCACCCAGGGTCTCGATGGCCTGGCTGAACGCCTCAGAGTTTATAAGGGCCAGGGGGCGCGCTTCGCCAAGTGGCGCGAAGTATATGCCATCAGTGCGCACAATCCTTCCCAGCTTGGTATTGATGCTAACGCGGAGATGTTGGCGCGCTACGCCGCCGTTTGCCAGGAAGAAGGTTTCGTGCCCATCGTCGAACCGGAAGTGCTCATCGACGGCGACCATAGCCTGGAGCGCTGCCTTGAGGTTACCGAAGCAGTGCTGCATGCGGTATTCCACGCCCTGCACCGGCACCGGGTGACCCTGGAATACATTGTTCTCAAGCCGAGCATGGTGCTGCCAGGCAAACTGCACCCGTCCCAGGCGACCCCCGAGCGGGTGGCTGCGGCGACCGTCAAGGTGCTGCGGCGTACGGTCCCTGCGGCAGTGCCGAGCATCAACTTCCTGTCGGGTGGCCTGGGTCCGATCGAGGCGACAGCCAACTTGAACGCAATGAATGCAATGTTTTCCAGGCTGCCGTGGGAGTTGTCTTTTTCCTATGGCCGCGCCCTGCAGCAGCCGGTGCTTCAAGCCTGGGCGGGCAGGGCGGAAAACCGGACCCCTGCACAACAGGCGCTTCACCGCCGCGCCAGACTAAACAGCCTTGCGCGCTACGGAAAATACCAGCCGGAAATGGAAAAAGAAACATGATGTGGAAGCACTGATACCGGCTATTCGCCCCGTATCAGCAGTACCGGCGTCGCCGCCATGCGCACCACATCTTCTGCCACGCTGCCCAGCAGCAGGTGCACAAAACCGCGCCGGCCGTGGGTACCCAGCACGATTAAATCCGCCGGCCATTTCTTTGCCGCGTCCACAATTTCGGTAGCGACCCGGGTGACGCCCAAGGTTTCCAGAAGTGCCGTATCTGCCTTGACATCAGCTTCCTGCACGCGTACTTCCGACTTCTTGAGCAAATTTGCGCCGCCCTGTCGCAACGCGTCCCAGACTTCATGCATCGACACCAGTCCGCCGTTATCCACATCCATCATCGCGGTATCCACTACATGCACCAGCCGCAAAGCCGCCTTGTGCACCCGGGCCAGCTTGATCGCCTCTTCCAGCGCCTTGTCGGAAGTACTGCTGCCGTCCACGGCCACCAAAATATGTTCGTACATCGTCACCCTCCTGAATTGGAACAGGCGTTCAGTTTAGCGTCTGAAATGTTTTAGCCTGAATTTATCTTCTGTTGCACCGGACTGGGTCCGCGAGCTCAAATCCCGGCGTACCACTCATACCCCTGGTCCTCCCAGTAACCGCCTTTTCCGTCGCCAATATCGGCGAAGCTGTTGACAAGCTGGATGCCCATAATGTATTTCGCCATTTTGTAACCGAGTTGACGCTCGATGCGTACGCGCACGGGTGCGCCGTTGGCAATCGGCAAGGTCTGATCGTTGAGCTCGTAGGCGAGTATGGTTTGCGGGTGGCGGGCATCGTCCATATCGATGCTCTCGTAATAGAGCGTGCCTTGCTCGTCCATCGGATCGGCACAGTAAAACACCACATAGCGTGCTTCCGGTTTGGGCTGAACCTGGTCGAGCACAACGCTCAGCGGCGTGCCTTTCCATTTGCCTATCGCGCTCCAGCCTTCCACACAGTCGTGACGGGTAATCTGGGTGCGGCTGGGCAGACTGCGTAATCCGGTGAGCGAAAACGCCGCGGGGTGCGCCACCAGGCCGCCGACTTGCAATCGATAATCGGCGAAACCGTTTGCTGCCAGCGCCTGATACTGCGGATTTTCAGGATTCGAGGTGCCATTGCTGCGGAACTGTGGCGACAGGTCGGCCTCGGTGAATTCCTGTGCCATGGCCTTGCGTGGTGCAATCAGGTGTTGGGTGGCCTGGGTGAGTTTTTCTGCACTGCCGAGCACCTTGGGAAACCATTCGCTGCGCGACAGCCGCTCGCATCCGGCCAGCAGCAATACGCTGCCCGAGGCGAGCGCGCGCAACAGGAATGTACGGCGGCTGTGCTTATTCGTGGTCATGTCCCGGCTCCCTGGCGGTGGCAATGCGATAACGTCCGGTAATCATCGAACGCAGGTTATTCCACAAACCGGTAATGGCGACTTCGAAAACGTGGATAAATACAAACGCCACCAGCAGCCAGGCAACCACGAAGTGGATGGTGCGTGCCGACTGCCGCCCCCCGAAAATGTCGACCCAGCCCGGAATCAGGGAGTCGAGCCATGGCGACATTGCCCAGCCCATCAAAATAATCAGCGGGAACAGGCCAAAAATCACGCCCAGATAAGTGAGTTTTTGCAGGATATTGTAGTGCCGCGCGGTCTCGCCCTGCGGATGGCGGAACAGCAAATGATCCTTGATGGATTGC
>DATKUZ010000019.1:0-39666 GCA_035530335.1 Sulfuriferula sp.
GGTAGGGTAGGAGGTATAGCGCGGGCCGGGCTTGCTGTATTTTTCCAGAAGTGCAAAGGATGCCTGCATGGTCAACTCCGATTTCCGCCGAAAGATTCAATTTCTGAACATTGTTTCCATCAGTATTGTAGCCGTTTATCCATGCGCATCTGTTTTATGCAACAGCGGAATTTTTGGCGAATGCTGAACTTGTCGAAACGCATCCGGTCTGTTTGTATGCAATTGCATTTGATCCGAACCCGGCACCCCTTTATAGTTAGCCCATGCAACCCAATTGCAAGCTAAAACCCACCAAGTTACGCCTGCGCTGCGTGCTGAATTTTTTCCTGGCCGTATTGCTCAGCCTGCAGCTGGTCGCGCTTACCCAGCATCATCATGACCTGAGTACGCAGCAGGACAATTGCCCTGCATGCAATCTTGCCAGCCATTTCTCGGGTGGTGCGCCCGCTGTCGTGGCTGCGCTGCCGATGCTGGCGCTCATCCTTGCCTACTGGATTGCGGCGCATCCCGCTCGCGTTGTTTATCCTGTCCTGCGTCGCCACGTCCGGCCGCCTTCTCACGCCCCTCCGTCAGTCTGAATCCACTGATTTTTTTCGTGTAACGCGCGCGCCTGGCAGCGTGCGCGTGTGGCATTTTGCTTACTGGAGTCAGGTTCATGAATATTCGTTTATCCCGCATGGGCGCGGCGTTCGCGCTCGCGTTTGCGGTCATCGCACCGGCGCGTGCGGCTGCCATTCAACCCGGACAGATCGAAGGCCGGGTCAACGACACGCTGGGGCACGCCGTCGCCGCGGCCTCGGTCAAGCTGCAATCGCCCGACGGCAAAACCCTGGGCATCACGCAAAGCGATGCGCAGGGTCATTTCAGTTTCACCCGGCTGGCGCCCGGCATTTATGCGGTGGTGGTGGACAAGGCCAATTTTCAGACCGGCACCGACATCGTCACGCTGAGCGCCGAGGCGGGCAAAGCCAGCACCATTACCCTGGCCAGCACGCAGGCGCTGGAAGTCAAAGTGACGGCACGCAAGCTGGATCGCGCGCGCAACGGCATCGCGGTGGATACCGGCAGCAGCAATTACCGCATCAGCGCCAGCGACGTGGCAGCGTTGCCGCAAGGCGCCAGCACGCCGCTCAACCAGGTGCTGTTGCAGGCGCCGGGCGTGGCGCAGGATTCCTACGGCCAGCTGCATATCCGCGGCGACCACGGCAACGTGCAGTACCGCATCAACGACATCATTATTCCGGAGGCCATCGCCGGCTTTGGCCAGTCGCTGGATACGCGCTTTGCCGAGAGCATCAATCTGCTCACCGGCGCGCTGCCGGCACAATACGGCTACCGCACTGCGGGGGTGGTGGATATTCATACCAAAAGCGGCGAGTTCGATAACGGCGGGCGCATCGGCGTGACCGTGGGCAGCCACAACACGCGCGAGCTGTCGGGCGAAATGAGCGGGCATAACGGCAAGCTGAATTACTACCTCAATGCTTCCGCCCTCAAAAACGATCTCGGCATTGAAAACCCCACCGCCTCGACCAGTGCCATCCACGACACCACGCAGCAGAACAAGGGCTTCGGCTACTTTTCCTACCTGCTCAGCGACAGCGCACGGCTGAGCCTGATTCTGGGCAGTTCGGACAACAAGTTCCAGATTCCCAACGTGCCCGGCCAGACGCCGAATTACACGCTGAACGGTGTCACCAGTTATCCGTCGGCCAGCCTCGACGAGCGCCAGCGCGAAACCACGCGCTACGGCATTCTTGCGCTGCAAGGCACGCTGGGCGATAAATTCGATTACCAGCTTGCGGCGTTCAGCCGTTATTCGAAGGTGTTGTTCGAGCCGGATACCACCGGCGATCTCCTCTACACCGGGGTTGCCTCGCGCGTGTTGCGCACCAGCCAGGCCAATGGTGTGCAGGCCGACGCCAGCTATCATCTGAACCCCCGGCACACGCTGCGCAGCGGTGTATTCATCAGCCAGGAACACCTCGATAACAACAATGACGTGCTCACCTTCCCTGCAGATAACGCCGGCAATCAGACCAGCACCACGCCGTTCGGCTTTACCGACAACAACAGCAAAACCGCCAATCTGTACGGCGTCTACGCGCAGGATGAATGGAAAGCCAGCGACAAGCTCACCGTCAATTACGGCGCGCGTTTTGATCAGGTGGACGCCTACGTCACCGGCCATCAGTTGAGTCCGCGCCTCGGTGCGGTGTATCAGATCGATCCGCAGACTACCTTGCATGCGGGCTATGCACGCTACTTCACGCCACCGCCCAACGAGTTGATCAGCGGCCAGACCGTGGCGAGCTTTCAGGGCACCACCAATGCGCCGCCGGGCACGCAAAACGATGCGGTCAAATCCGAATCCTCCGACTACTTCGACATCGGCCTCAGCCACCAGCTCACCCCGCACCTCACGCTGGGGCTGGACAGCTATTACAAAACGGTGAAAAACATGCTGGACGAAGGCCAGTTCGGCTCGGCGCTGCTGTATACGCCGTTCAATTACCGCCAGGGCAAGATTTACGGTGCCGAGCTGACCGCCAATTACCGCAAGGATAATTTCTCGGCTTATCTCAATCTCGCCCACTCCACCGCACTGGGCCGCGACATCAGCTCGGCCCAGTACAATTTCGATGCGGCCGAGCTGGCCTACATCGCCAACAACTGGGTGCATCTGGATCACGACCAGCGCATCACCGCCTCGCTCGGCACCGCGTATCGCTGGCGCGACACCACCTACAGCGCCGATGCGATCTATGGCAGCGGCCTGCGCAACGGCTTTGCCAACACCGGGCATCTGCCCGCGTATGTCCAGGTCAACGTTGCCGCCGCGCATACCTTCAACGTGGCGCAACTGGGCAAACTCGAAGGCCGCGTGAGCATCCTCAACCTGTTCGACCAAAGCTACCAGATCCGCGACGGCAGCGGCATCGGCGTGGGCGCGCCGCAGTACGGCCCGCGCCGCGCGGTCTACTTCAGCCTCGACAAATTTTTTTGATTAATAAAAACAGTGATTTATCCACGAAAACTACGAAATACACGAAATAAAACAAGATGTTGCATTAATTCAGCGGCTCACCCATTGAGCTTTGGTTCTCAGCTTGTAGTCCTTTGAATCTGTTCGTGTTTTTCGTGAATTTCGTGGACATCTGAGTTTTTTAGGTTAAACCGGGGCGGCTTTGTTGCCCCATATTGGAGATATACCATGCAAGACTTACACGAAAGCTGGATCGCCATCAAACTCGGTGGCGTCATGATTTTTCCGCTGTCACTGCTGGCCGTGCTGGCACTCGCCATCATGCTCGAAAAAGCGGTGCTGTACTGGCGCTACGCGCGCCTCTCCGGCGAGCTGCTCGACCTGGTGGAAACCTATGGATTCGCCTGGGAGACACTGGAACACAAGCTGACTGCGCTCAACCAGCGCAATTATTTCCGGCGCTTTTTCAGCGTGGTGCTGGCCAACCGCAGCCGTCCGGCGTGGTGGACGGAATCGCGTGCCGCCGACGAGGCGCAGCTGATCGAAACCGCGCTGTCGCGGCGCCTGTGGGTGCTGGAAACCATCGTCACTGCGGCGCCGCTGCTCGGCCTGATGGGCACCATCGGCGGCATGATGCACGCGTTCCAGCTGATCGGCGGCGCTGGCCTGGTCAACCCCACCGGCGTGACCGGCGGCGTGGCGCAGGCGCTGATTGCCACCGCCGTGGGCCTGCTCATCGCGCTGATTTCGCTGTTCGGCTTCAACTATTTCTCGCGCCTGCAGGCGCAAACCATGGATGAAATGGAACGCCTCGGCACGCGCCTGATCGACCACATCCGTCTTGACGAGCAGGAACACGGGCCGGCAGGAGCACGGCCATGAAGCTGCGCAAAGCCCGAGTGCAGCGCAAGGGGCGCATCGAAATCATCCCGATGATCGACGTGATGTTTTTTCTGCTGGCGACGTTCATGCTGGCATCCCTGTCCATGCAGAGCCTCAACTCGCTCAAGGTCAACCTGCCGCAGGGCAAGGCCGAGCGCCTGAGTACCGAAACGCCGGTGACGCTGTCGGTCACCGCCGACGGCAAACTCTTCATCAACCGCGCGCCGGTCAGCCTGTCCACCCTTGCCGCCACCTTGAAGCCGCTGATGCGCAGCAGCGAGGAAAACATCGTGGTTTCGGCAGACAGCAAAGCCCCGCAAGGCGTGGTGGTGCAAGCCATGCTGCAGGCACGCGCAGCCGGCGCGCAGCATTTCCTGATTGCCGTGGCACATGAATAGCGCCGCTGCTATTGACCCGCCGGTCCGGCCGATCAACCCGTGGTGGCCGCTGCCCCTGGCGCTAGTGCTGTGGGCACTGATGCTGTGGGGGTTCGGCTTTTTTTTCGCAGCGCCTGACAAGGTAGCAAGCATTCCTCCCGCCCCGATAGACGCACGCATCATCGAGCTGCCGCCGCCTCCAGCCCCACCCAAGCTCCAGCCCAAGCCGGTGGTTAAAGCGGAGAAAATGGCACGCCCTGTACCGGTGGTGCGGCCTACCCCGCAAGCTGTGCAAACGCCGCCGCCCGCGCCGAAAGTGGCATTGCCCACGCCCCCCGTACCCCTGCCAGCGCCAACCCATGCCGAGCCTGCCCCTGTTCCGCCATCCAAGCCAGAACCCAGCCCCAGCACCGGCCAGGGCGGCACCCAGCAAATGGGCGCACGCGCGCTGTACCAACCCAAACCAACGCTGCCGGAAGATCTGCGCGATGAAACCATCCACACCGTGGTGATGGCACGCTTCCACATCAAGCCCGACGGCAGCGCGACGGTGGAGCTGACCCAGCCTGCCTCCAACCCGCGCGTCAATCAGCTGATTTTGAACACCCTCAAAACCTGGCGCTTCTTCCCGGCAATCCAGGGTGGCAAACCGGTGGCGTCGGTGCAGGACGTGAAAGTGGCGATTGATGTGGAGTAGGGCATGCGCTGGGATCGGCTTTAATCCTGAATATGGTCATTGAGAACAACGGAGGTGGTTGGGTTTATTGCTTTGTTTCCAAGAGTGAGTAAAGTGAATTATTGATTGCTGGATCAGAAATGGGCGCGATTAAAGCAGCGAATCTGCGTAGCCGAGTCTGTTGCTCATCTTCTATTGCTTGATTTCCCAGGCAGTCGCCAACTTTGCAGGCAAATCGCATATTCCTTAATTTGTCCTGAATTTGATCAAGCGCTTCTTTTTGTGGGATTTGATGTTTCAATACTTCGGCTTGCAAGACAAGTCTGTCTCTCAAAAAAATCATTTTTGATATTCCAGTAGACAGCACTTCATAGCCAAAGGATGGGTTTCCTTCCAGAAAATAGCTATCGGCCAGAGCAATGATGCTTGCTACATGTCTTGGGTCAGACTCTAAAGCGCTTTTGGCAATAGAACGCGCCTGCTGAATCGCACTGTTACCCGGCATGAGATGACGGTGCTTTAATATTAAATCTGCTTCCGCTGCTCCAAGTTCGGGGGAGTTTGCGGAATTCCGGCGTAACTCATCGTATTTCCCGATGGTCTCAAGAAAAACTTCTTTTTGAAGTGCTGTATTGCGCGGGTTGATTTCATCTAACGCTTGTGCGGCGCTGTCCACTACGTAACGTTGAGCGATGTATTCATTGGGTCTGATGGCCGCGATGAACCGGGCGATTTCATAGGGCGTTAATTGTGGAAACTGTTTCCGCAGCAATGAGAGTGACCGGCTCTTTCCGTTCAGCAATATTTCACTGGCTTCATGCAATACGACTTGGGAAACCGGTATGGCGAGCACGATTAACAGCAGGGTACGTTGCAGTGACGGGCTAACTGTTTTTGGCAGGCCGAACATGACGCGCTGGGACACTTGGTTTGATTGCCAAACGCGAGCCGCATAAAGGCCGACAATGATATTGATGTAGTTGAGATAAAAAATGAAATTGACAGCGGCATGCAGGTAAGCCGCCATGATGCCAAGCATCAGCCCGACATTCTCAATTTGAACCGGCCGCCGTTTTGCAGGTGAAATTGTACGGAAGGCAAGCAAGGCGAGAATGGCAAAAATGCATATGAACAGTACGAAAGTAACCAGCCCGCCCTCCTGCGCAATTTGCAGGTAGTCATTGTGAGCGTAATAACCGGCTGTGCTGTTATCTGCGGCCTGACGATAAGCTGGGTAAAGATTGCCCCAGGTTCCCAGTCCGGTTCCCAGCCATGGGTGTGCAGAAAACATATCCAGCGTGCTGCGCCAAATCAGCAGCCTTAAGGAAACTGACGCGTCACTTTCGAGATAATGAAGGTTGGCGCGTTCGGCCAGGTTGATATGGGTAACGGCCGTAATGATCAAGTAACTTGCCAGCGCAAGGGACAATGATATGAAGACGTTTTTACGGAACCCGGGCAGCTGTCTGAATGCCCAAAATGCCAAAGGCATGAGCAGGAGCCACGCCAACATGGCGCCGCGTGACGAGGCTGCAAAAAAAGCCAGGCTTACAAGCAATAGGCTCGTACCCAATACCAATTGAACAAAACGCGTCTTTTCTCCAGATGTTGAATCTGGTTTAAAAAAAGCCGCAAGCAAGGGAAACCATGCCAGGTTC
The DNA here is from genome assembly GCA_035530335.1 of Sulfuriferula sp. GTDB lineage: Bacteria > Pseudomonadota > Gammaproteobacteria > Burkholderiales > Sulfuriferulaceae > Sulfuriferula. The sequence goes on from DATKUZ010000019.1 coordinate 6,580, forward strand.
AGGAGGCACGCATAAACATTCGGGTCAGCGACCGGCCCCAACGCGCGGGGTAGGCCAAGGAAAATAACTTGATAGATACCCCATAATGAAACCAACCATGCACCCGCTACAAACATCTTTTTAAGTTGTGCCCATATCTCATCGGGGAGAGGGGTAAGTTGCCAAGCAATGAAGCTGATGGGGAGCGCGCTTAATATCAGGGCTGTGTTCCAGCTATCGTAGGGGGAATGGCTCCACCAGATTGACGTGACAATCCACAGTAAAAAACCCAGCATCAGGAGGGGTAACTTGCCCTTGGGCCAAAGGGGTTTGCCTAATGCAAACCAGGTTGCCAAACCTATCCATAGCCAAAACAAGCCAGCAGTCGCTGCCGCGTTAGTAGCAAAACTGAAAACCATGCTGGCAATTATCAGCAGGTTAAATATAAAAGGCCGGGGATGAAAGTGCATAGCTGTGCTACCTGTCAGCCAGATAAAAAAGCCCCTCCATATGGAGGGGCTTTGTGCGTTTAAAGCTACAGCAGTTGCTGAGACCTTATTTGCAGATGCCTGCGGCGATACACGTTCCGCTGTTGGACCAAGTTACATTGTTGCTACCGCCTGTACCAGCGGTGCCGACTACTGGAGTTAATTTGTATGTTTCACCATTCAATCCACCGGTAGTTGTGGCCGTAATCGTGATTACACCGCCGCTTGTAACAGCTGCCGAACCTACGTAACCCGTTGCCGTAGGCAATGAGGGGAAGTTGGTTCCTGGATTAATACCGGTAACTGTAGTGCCACTTAGACATGAACCATCTGTTACGCATTCCTCAACAGCCAGCTTAAGTGGGGAGCTAGCCTGAACTACTTCAGTGAATTTGGCTTTCTTTGTATATTGCTGATAGCTGGGGATCGCAATCGCGGCCAAAATACCGATAATCGCCACGACGATCATCAATTCAATCAGGGTAAAACCTTTTTGCATGCTTTTCATTTGAGTGTCTCCTGAGGGTTAAGAAAAACAAAACACCGTAGTGTTTGGCTGGGTAGTTGCAACGGTTGTGCCAGCTTGATTTTGCGCTGGGCGGTTTTCTGTGGGCGTTGCTGGCAGGCTGCTAAATGCACAAAAATAGTTTTGTTTATTAAGTGCTTAATCTATTTTGATAGCGCATTAATTTTTTATTTCAGGCGTGCGCATGGTCATGGATTGTGATCGGCGCAGTGATGATCCAAGGCGGAAAGTGACGTTTTGCGGCAGGTGGCGGTAGGGTGATGGCGAAGACGTATGTCACCATGTAAAATATTGTTATATTATGCGCATGATTATCCAGTGTAAAAGGAGTCCATGTCATGTTGTCCACGGTTCATTCCGCCAAAAAAGCGACCAACATCACGCTTTCCGCCGATGTGTTGTCTGAAGCCAAGGCTTTGAAGATCAATATTTCGCAGGCGTGCGACCAATATTTGCGCGAGCTGGTGCGCGCTGAACGCGAACGCCGCTGGCAGCATGATCATGCCGATTTTGTTACTGCTTATAATCAGACGGTAGATGCTGAAGGTTTGCCGCTGGATCAGTGGCGGACGTTTTAGGGCTCGTTAATGAATAACTTGGACTTACGCTGGGGTTGCTTTGGGATGCAACCCAAGGCGCGAGACGTGCGGTTGTGTCATTCACAACAGGGCGGGCGCGGACACGTTCGCGGCGTAGCCGCCCGTTTGCGGGAAGCGCCCGCGAGGCCTGCTCCCGCAAGCGGCCGCTTCGCGGTAACGAGTCGCAGGCCTCCTCGCAACGCCGGGATGCGCCCAAAGCGGCCCCAGCCCGAAGGGTTGCCGTGTATTCGGGCGTCTGCGGCGTTGCAAAGCTTGCGAATGGAACAACCATTCGCCGCGCTTCGCGCCTTGCAGCCATCCCGAATACACGGCAACGTAAGTCCAAGTTATTCATTAACGAGCCCTTAGCCTGTATGGCGCGTTTTGATGTGTACCGCAACACGGGCGCGCATGCTGATGCAACGCCGTATCTGTTGGATGTGCAAAGCGATTTGTTGCAAGGGCTGCAGACGCGAATTGTCGTGCCGCTGCGCAGACGCGATCGTTTTCCTGATGTCAGCTTGCCGACCAATCTTACGCCGACGTTCGAGATAGAGGGGATCGAATGTATCCTGGAAATACCCAAGCTCGCGGCGGTGCCGCTGCGCTTGCTGAAAACACGCGTCACCACGTTGGCGGCCAGCCAGTTTGAAATCACGGCAGCACTGGATTTCCTGTTTCAGGGGTTTTGAGGGACTAAAGACTAAAAACGGCAGCCGCGTAGGGCGCCAATAAGCGAAGCGCATTGCGCCGAATGGTGAATAAAAATAGCCGGATGGATTAACGCAGCCGGAGAACCCGCGTGAATTCTGGAGTGGATGGAAAAACAGCAAGTGGCAACACCTCCGGCGCAATACGATTGCGCCCTATGCGGGCTGGATGCCGAATCGGGTTCGGCACGACAGGAGAGGTTCGTCATGCCGTACTTTAACAATGAATAGTGGGATTGAATGGGCTTGCCCTGGTTCCATGGCGGCATATAATAGGTGTGCTTAGGTAATACTTGGGAGCAAGATCATGCAATCCGCCTCAAACCGCCCGGTTTCCTTGAAACTGGAGCCGTCCGAACACGAACGGCTGAAAACGCTCGCGGAACTGAAACACCGCACCCCGCACTATCTGATGCACGAGGCTGTGCGTCAATATCTTGAGCGTGAGGAGTCACGGGAATCGTTCAAGCGCGACGCGCTGACGTCGTGGCGTGAGTATCAGGAAACCGGGCTGCACCTGACCGGCGAGGAAGTTGCCAACTGGCTGGATAGCTGGGGCACGGATACTTCAAGACCAGTTTCCCCTTGCCACGAGTAATCATTACTGCTGGTGCGGTGCAGGGTCTGGAGCGTTGCAGAGTGTTCCTTGCCGGGAAGAATCCTGTCGCCGCCCGCCACGCGGCGCAAGTCATCAAACAGCTGTTGGGTTGCCTGGCCGAGAGGCCGGAAATCGGCCGCCCCTTTGATGATGAGCCGGAACTGCGCGAATTGCTGGTTCCGTTCGGTGATTCCGGCTATGTCACGCTGTACCGGCACGATCCGGCCGCCGATACGGTTTATGTGCTGGCCTTCCGGCATCAGAAAGAAGCGGGGTATTGAATGCGTCCGCACGGATCAATCAACCGTGTAAGGCGTAGAAGGCAGACGAAGGGTGCATAAAGCAAAAAGGCCACGTTTTCACGTGGCCTTTTTGCTGTTTTGGTGGGTCGGGCGGGGGTCGAACCCGCGACAAACGGATTAAAAGTCCGCTGCTCTACCGGCTGAGCTACCGACCCGGCAAGCCCGCCATTATACGGTATTGGGCAGGTCCGTCAACATCAGGTCGTGAGTTTGCGGTAGATGTCGGCTGCTTTGAGCGGTAATTTTTTCACGTCGTCGATTTCGATGTAATTGGCGGCGCCATACATGTGCGGCAGATAGGCTTTGGCTTCGCGGTCGATGGTGATGCAGAACGGGTGGATGCCGGCGCGGCGCGCTTCGATCAGCGACTGGCGCGTGTCTTCGATGCCGTACTGGCCGCGGTAGACGTCGAAATAATCGTCGGGCTTGCCGTCGGAGAGGGTAATCAGCAGCTTGGTGCGGGCTTCGACCTCGATCAGCAGTTTGGACAGATGGCGGATGGCGACGCCCATGCGCGTGTATTCCTGCGGGGCGATGCCGGCGATGCGCGCCTTGACTGCCGGCGTGTAGGGTTCGTCGAAGCTTTTGACGCGGAAGATTTCGCAGCGCTTGCGGGTGATGCCGGAAAACCCGTAAATCGCGTAGCGGTCGCCCAGCACTTCCAGCGCCTCGGCCAGCAATACCAGGGCTTCGCGCTCGGCGTCGTTAATCCAGCCTTTGGTCGAGCCGCTCATGTCCACCATGAACATGACGGCGATGTTGCGCTCGGAGCGGTGCATGCGGGTGAACAGGCGGTCGCTCATTTCGCTGCCGTCGCGGGCGTCGGCCAGGGCTTCCACCAGCGCGTCGATGTCCACTTCGTCGCCTTGCACCTGGCGTTTCTCCACGCGGTTTTCGTCGCGCATGGCTTCGAAGGTTTTGCGCAGGTGCTTGACCAGGCCGCCGTAGCGGGCGAGGACTTCCGCCACATAGCCCGCCTCGCCAGGACGCACGTCCTTTTCGCGCAATACGCACCAGTTCTTGCGGTAGTGCTTGCGGCCGCAATCCCATTCCGGGTAGAGGTGTGCGCCTTCTTCGTGGTAGGTGCCCTGCCAGACGGCATCGGGATCGCGTTCCTCGTCCTGGTAGAGCTTGGGGTCGTATTCGCCGTCGCCCGCCGGGGTGAGGTATTCGGGCGGGATGTCGCCGAGGTCGAGCTTGATCGAGGTGATCAGCTGGCGCACGTCTTCCGGCGGCGCAATGGGCATGTCGTTGAGGGTGATTTCGAACTGGTCTATGTTGGGGGTGTTGCCTTCTTCGGGCTCCTTGAGGCTGAACACCGGCGGTTTCTTTTCTTCCTCCCCTTGCCGGGGCGGGTGCAGGTCATCGACGAGTTCCGCCAGCTTGACGCGCAGCAGCATTTTTTCGCGTTCCAGGCGTGCGGCCAGTGTGCTGGCCACGGCATCCGGGCGCAGCTCGCCCTGGTAGCACACCTGTGCGGGCGCCGCGTGCGGGTAGGCGGTTTGCAGGCAGCGCAGCGTATCGGTAACGGCAGCATCGGGCGATGCCAGTTCATGCGCAAAACTGTCCCAGCCGGCGGGCAGGGTGGTTTGGCCGAGTGCCTGCCGTAGCGCCAGCATGTCGCGGTAGAGCCCGGGCAGCTCGCGCGCCAGGCAGGCATCAAGGCGCAGGGTTTCCAGTGCAAAAAAACAATTGAGCGCATGCGCCTGATCAGGATACTCGGCCAGTGCATCGTGCAGGTTGACGCGAAAGCTGCCATAGCGCGTTTGTGCCCACTGGAACGCGACCATGGCTTTGGCCAGGCGGAAGTTGTCCTCCACCGTTTCCATCCACGCGATGACGGTGGGCAGGTACAGGGTTTCGCTGTCGGTGAAAGGCGCGTCCGCCTGTTCCAGCTTCAGTTTGCGGCCGGACAGGCCGCGTACGAAGGTGAGCAGTATGCCGCTGATGTCTTCGAACACGGTACCGGAGGTGCGGATTTCACTGGTATGGACGAATTGCTCGACATTGCGGATAACCAGCAGCGCATCGCGCAGGCCGGTGCGGTCGTAGGTATCCATGGCGGTGAGCGCCCAGGTTTCCAGTACGCGCCGGTCGAGCTGGTCGAGCAGCGGCACGGCGCGTCCGGCGAACTGGTAGGCAATTTCGATATTGGTGGTGCTGATGCGCTTGACCCAGTCGAGCAGATAATCCTGTTGTAGCCGTGGCAATGGATGTATGGCGGCGATCAGTTCGTCCAGACGCAGGAAGGAGAACTCAGCCTCAAGGGTTTGTTCGAGGAAAGTTTCAATTGCTTCGGCGGTTAAAGGCGGGTGCTGAACCATCAGAGGGGATCAGAACAGCGACGAGGACAGTTCCTGTACTGCCGCCAGCATTTCCGCGTCATCGGTAATCGCCTGGGCAATTGCACATTGGCAGGCGGTGACCGGCGGCACGTCTTTGGCGATGAGCTTGCCGGCATGGATCAGCAGCCGCGTGCTGGCACCTTCTTCCAGGCCGCTGCCTTTGAGGTTGCGCGTCATCTGGGCAAATTTGACCAGTCGCTCGGCCAGCGCCGCATCCACGCCGCTCTCGGCGGCGACGATCTTGGCTTCCAGGCTGGCGTTGGGATAGTCGAATTCCAGCGCCACGAAGCGCTGGCGGGTGCTCTGCTTCAAGTCCTTGAGCACGCTCTGGTAACCGGGATTGTAGGAAATGGCCAGACAGAAATCTGCGTTGGCTTCGACAATGACGCCGAGTTTTTCCATCGGCAGCGCGCGGCGGTCGTCGGCCAGCGGGTGAATCACCACCATCGTGTCCTTGCGCGCCTCGACGATTTCGTCCAGATAGCAGATTGCGCCGGCGCGCACTGCTCGCGCCAGTGGCCCGTCCACCCACACCGTCTCGCCGCCCTTGACCAGGTAGCGCCCGACCAGGTCGGACGCGGTGAGGTCGTCATGGCAGGAGACGGTAATCAGCGGGCGCTTCAGGCGCCACGCCATGTACTCCATGAAGCGCGTCTTGCCGCAGCCGGTGGGGCCTTTCAGCAACACCGGCAGGCGATTGGCGTAGGCAGCCTCGAAGATGCTGATTTCGCTGCCAACCGCTTCGTAATACGGTTCGCGCTCGATGAAGTTGGATTCCGGGTTGAGGGTGCGGGCATTCACGGCGGGTTCAGTCTTTGATTTCGTATTTGTCGTTGGGGTCGCCGTGCTGGATGGCTTCGGCCGGAATTTTGGCGGTAATCTCGTCCATGATTGCTTCACGCTCGGCTTTGCGCGACAGGCGCCTGTCGTAAGCGTCCGTTTTCAGCGCAATGCTGGGTTCGTTGAACATGACCTGGCGCAACAGGCGGAAACCGAATTGCATCAGGTCTGCCTCGGCACCGAGAATCCCGGCCATTTCTACGTCGCTGAGGTCGTAAACTTCGCGGAATGAGGGATGCTCGACGAACTGGCGGAAACGGTCAAGGTCGTAACAGGCCATGAAGAACAGTTGCAGGCTGCGGTCCGTGGGCTTGCCGATGGTGGGGCCGGCGGATTTTTTCTTGAGGATGAGCTGGCGCCAGCCGCGGGCAAGGTCGTCGTAAATCTCGACGCCCTGTTCCTTGCGATAGTCGTTGACGGTAATGCTGCGCGGTTCATTGTGGCCGAGGCAATGGGCTTCCTGCACCATGGCGTAGGAGGTGCGATCCGTCGTCTCGTCCTGACGGCGCATGGACAGCAGCGCTACCGGGTAGTAGCGGCACGAGGTAGGGCGATCTTCGTAGACGCTGCAACCTTCCGGACGCATGAACTGGCAGGCAGTGCCTTCCTCGACCGGCTTCAGCTTGATGCCGGCGATTCCGCCCGGTTCCAGTTCGTAGGGAATGGTGTATTTGACCAGGAAATCCCCGGAACTCATGTTGAGGTGATTCTTCAGGCGCAGCACGTCGTAAGGCGTAAGGCTGATGTCGATGTTGCTGCAGCATGCATTCCAGCACTTGATGCCCTGGCGGCACTGGAACTGGATGGTTTTGTCGCCTTCCACCAGTTGTGGCACAACGGGGCTTTGCGGGAAGGGGAAATCGTTGATATCGGGTTGTTGCATGATGGCTTCCTCGCTGCGTAAACGGTAATTCATCTGCCATAGAGGACACGGAGTTCATGGAGAAGAATACGAAGAAATAGTAAGTTCCGTATGGATTTCTCCCTGAGTCCGCTGAATTCTGTGGCCAAAAAAGCTTTCCGGGGCATCCTGGGTTTCCAAAGCAGTCGGAATGCCAACTGCTTTGGAAATGAAAAACCGGGCACCGCGGTGCCCGGTTCAATTTTACAGCGATACTGCCTTTTAGTGCGCGGCAGCTTTGAACAGCTTGGACTTGTCCACCAGGTCCACGTGGGCGCGCTTGAACACCGTCCACTTCTTGGAGTTCTTGTCGTACACGGAGTTGACGAAGCAATGCCAGTTTTCTTCGTCCACAAAGTTTTTGTCCATGCGGTAGTAGAAGCCCGGGTAACGGGATTCTTCACGGAACTGGATATGCTTCATGTGGGCTTCCGCCGTCAGGATACGGTGGTAGTTTTCCCAGGCGCGCAGCAGTTCGTGCAGGTCTTTTGCACGCATCTTCATGGCGTCTTCTTTCAGCATTTCCAGTTTCTCTTCCGCCACGGCCAGCATGTGAGCGTTGGTCTGGTAGTAGGTCGCAACACCCGCCACGTACTCGTCCATGATCTTTTGCAGACGGAACTGCAGCATCTTGGGCGTGATGTAGTGCGGGTTGATGTCGATTGCGGTGGTGTAGTCCTTGAACTCAAGGTAGGTCTTGACCGGCTGATAGATGTCAGCGACCAGTTGCTCGGGCGAGGTGTCCAGCTCGGGTTTCCAGTCCTTGTTGTCAATGCAGTACTTGACCATGGCCTTGGCGCACATGCGGCCTTCGGCATGCGAGCCGGAGGAGAACTTGTGGCCGGAAGCGCCGACGCCGTCGCCGGCGGTGAACAGACCCTTGACCGTGGTCATGGAACGGTAGCCCCAGTTCCAGCCTTTGGGCAGGTAGCCCGGGATTTTGTCTGCTTCGGCGTGACCTTCCGAAGTAGGTGCGCCGAGATCCTCGGGACCGGATACCCAGATACCGCAGCAACCGGAGTGGGAGCCCAACAGGTAGGGCTCGGTAGGCATCAGTTCGGAGTTTTTCTTCTCCGGTTCGATGTTTTCACCGACCCATACGCCGCATTGACCCACGCACATGTCGAGGAAGTCTTCCCAGGCTTCGGCTTCCAGGTGCTTTACTTCACGTGGAGACAGGGTCTCGCGCAGCTTGGCCAGCGCGGTGACGGTGTCCATGTAAATCGGACCGCGACCTTCGCGCATTTCCTTCAGCATCAGGTGGTTGCGCAGGCAGGAAGCCGGCACGGCAGCCTGGCCGTAGGGCGGGTAGTCGTTCAGCAGTTCCTTGTTCTTCACCATGTACACTTCGCCGATGGCGTTGGTGGCCTGAGCCTTGAACAGCAGGAACCATGCACCCACCGGGCCGTAGCCGTCCTTGAAGCGGGCAGGAACAAAGCGGTTTTCCATCATGGTCAACTCGGCGCCTGCTTCTGCAGCCATCGAGTAGGTGGAACCGGCATTCCATACCGGGTACCAGGCGCGGCCCTGGCCTTCACCCACGGAGCGCGGACGGAACAGGTTGACGCAACCGCCAGCTGCCAGCAGGATGGCCTTGGCCTTGTACACAACCACTTTGTGATCGCGTGTGGAGAAACCGACTGCACCGGCAATGCGCGAAGGATCGTTCTTGTCGTTGACCAGCTTGACGATGAAGATGCGTTCTTCGATACGATCCATGCCCAGCGCTTTTTTGGCAGCTTCAGCCACGATCCATTTGTAGGATTCGCCGTTGATCATGATCTGCCACTTGCCCGAGCGCACCGGCTTGCCGCCGTCCTTCAGCGCAGGCATGCCTTTGGAGCCGTCGTGACGCTCGCCATTCTCGTCGGTTTTCCAGATCGGCAGGCCCCATTCTTCGAACAGATGCACGGATTCGTCGACGTGACGGCCCAAGTCGTAGGCCAGGTCGTCGCGGGTGATACCCATCAGGTCGTTGGATACCATGCGGGCGTAATCGGCCGGATCCTGCTCGGTGCCGATATAGGTGTTGATGGCGGACAGGCCTTGTGCCACGGCACCGGAACGGTCCATGGCGGCTTTGTCCACCAGTTTGATTTTCAGGTCGATGCCGGTTTCAGCCTTGGCGGCATCTGCCCAGCGCATGACTTCATAAGCAGCACCGCAGCAGGCCATGCCGCCGCCAATAAAGAGGATGTCTACTTCCTCTTGAACCACTTCGGGATTACCAAATTCTCCAGCCATTATCTAATCTCCTTGCTTGCGGTTCAGCGTGGCGCGCAGGCCCGCTCCCTCCCGCAATATGTTGGGTTAAATCGTCAAGATTACTTGCGGATCAGCTCGGCAGGGTTGCCGGCACGGTAGCCGCCCGAGGCGGTGAAGAAGCCGGACTTGGTGATGTTTTCCAGCTTGGCTGTTTCCTTGCCGCCGTAGCAGTCAATCGAGCCTTCCGGAGTGGTGCGGATTGGAAACTTGAAACGCTTCAAGGTGCCATTGCGGAACTTGATCGTCCACATGATGGAATCGGAGCCGCGCAACGGCTGCACCGAACCGCCCAGAGGCACGATGTCGGCGTAGTGGCGCACTTCGATGGCATTTTGCGGGCAGATTTTCACGCAGGAATAACATTCCCAGCACTGCTCGGGCTCCTGGTTGAACGCCTTCATGGCGTGGCCGGTTTCGGAACCGTCTTTGTCCAGCTTCATCAGGTCGTGCGGACAGATATACATGCAAGCGGTCTTGTCCTGACCCTTGCAGCCGTCGCACTTGTCGGTACGAACATAGGTAGGCATGTCTTAGTCTCCATTACGTTAAAAACACCGCGTAAGTCGCGGCCCTTTGAGACGCTGAACCAGCCTTGGCCGGGGCGAATGCTGGTCTGTCCAGCTTCTTCCGCTTCCGGGAGGCTCAGAGCTTCAAATTCTGTACATCAAGTCGCATTCATTGAATGGAATGCAACTTCGAAACATCATGCAGCCGAGTGGCCTTTCAACTCGATTTTGACGTTCTGTTCCGCCGTCAGGCCGGCGTAGTACTTCTGCAGTACCTTGGCGACTTCAGGCCGGCTGAATTCGACTGGCAGATCCTGGCCTTCTGAGAGCATCGAACGCACCTTGGTGCCGGACAGCAGGATGCGGTCGTCCTTGGTGTGCGGGCAGGTGCGCTGCGAGGCCATGCCGCCGCATTTTTTGCACCAGAAGGTCCAGTCGATGTTCATGTTGGTGGTTTCGAGTGAGCCAGCAGGGATCTCGTCGAAGATTTTCTGAGCATCGAACGGGCCGTAATAGTCGCCCACGCCGGCGTGGTCGCGACCGACGATCAAATGCGAACAACCATAGTTCTGGCGGAAAAGCGCGTGCAGCAGCGCCTCGCGCGGACCGGCATAGCGCATGTCGAGCGGGTAGCCGGCTTGAATTACGGTGTTGGGTGCGAAATAATTTTCAATCAGGGTGCTAATGGCTTCGGAACGCACTTCTGCTGGGATGTCGCCGGGTTTGAGCGCACCCAGCAGTGAGTGGATCAGAACGCCATCCATGATTTCGATGGCGATCTTGGCCAGGTACTCGTGCGAACGGTGCATCGGGTTGCGGGTCTGGAACGCAGCGATCTTGGACCATCCCATCTTCTCGAACACGGCGCGGGTTTCGGCCGGGGTCATGAACTGGTCGCCGTATTCTTCCTTGAAGGTGCCGGTGGACAGAACCTTGACCGGGCCGGCCAGGTTGTACTTGGCCTGGTCCATGACCATCTTGACGCCGGGGTGAGCAAGGTCAGTGGTCTTGTAGACCTGCATGCACTCGTGGGCCTTGTCGATGGTGTACTTGTCGGTCACCTTCATGGTGCCCATGATCTCGCCGGACTCTCCGTCCACCAGGGCGATATCGTCGCCGTCCTTGATGCTCTCGTCGTCGGTAGACAGGGTGACGGGGATGGGCCAGAACAGACCGCTCGCCATCTTGTAGCCGTCGCACACGCCAAGCCAGTCGGCGTGAGTCATGAAACCGCCCAGCGGGGTAAAACCACCAATGCCCAGCATGATCAGGTCGCCGGTTTCACGCGACGACATGCGCACTTTGGGCAGGGTTAGCGCGCGCGCGCGTTCGGCATCGCGCGCGGCGCCGGTAAGCAGTAATGGGTTGAGCTCCCCGCCACCATGGGGTTTTACGAGTTTGGACATCTTGTTTCCTCATCCGGGTAATGTTATTTGTGCTGGCAAGGATAGCACTAAGGTCTGGCTGCCCTAATCCAAGTTTCTTATTCCAAAATAAGATTTTTCGATTCTTGGCCGCGCCAAATAAAAAAGCCCGGCATGCGCCGGGCTGATGTTTGATCAGAGGTTTCAGGCATCGAAAAACACGGGCATGTCGGATTGCTCGACTTCGATCTTGTCTATCCAGCAGGGCTGGCTGGCGCCGCCAGCAGCGGCAAGTTTTTTGGTTTCTTCAAATAGCATGCGCCAGCGGTTGAACAGGCAGTCGCTCACCTTGTGCATGCCATTGTCAAAATAAGAGTTGTGCAGATCTCCGATGGTGCGGGTAAACGATTCCATCTGCTCCAGCTGGTTATGCGGGTAACCAGTACGGCTGGTGTCAGCATATTTCAGCAGTTCGCGCTTGAGCGCCTTGAGAAATACTTTTTGACCATCAGTCAACTCGGCTTCGGTGCGGGTTACGCCGCCATGGTTGAAGACTTCGTGCATGTAGTCATGCAGGCGTTTGCCGAAATCGAACTGGCTGTAATTCACCGTTTCCATTTTCTTTCATTCTCCATTAAAAAAAGTGCGTCCTGAGTAAGGTTTTTTTATGGTGCAATCGTGTGCCAGTTTTCGGCCTTTGTCAAAGCAGCTCGATTTCCAGAAACTCGGGGTGGAGCAGGGTTTTGTCGAGGTTAAGCACGGGGATCACCACCACTTGCTGCACCTCGCGCCGGGCCCGCCCATGCACGTCGCCCTGGATGGCTGTACCCGGGGTAAGGCTTTGCACAACCAGCGCTGGGCCGTCTTCCAGTACTTCCACGACGGCGTAATCCACGTCGCGCCAGCGCAGACACAGGCCGATCATGCCTTGCAGTTGCGCCAGACTGATCGGCAGCGTTTCCATTACTGCGCCAGTCCCTTGATCCAGCGCGCATACAGGCGATCGGCAACCTGGTTGAGCGCGGCGAGTTGGCTTTCCATATTGGCTTGCATGATTTCTGGTGTTTGCACCGCAGGACTGTCGCTGGTGGCGATTTCATCGGCCCAGCTATTGCACCAGGTACGGATCATGGTCGGGGTCATTTCCACATGGCATTGCATGGCCAGGTGCTTGCCGATGACGTACGCCTGATTTTCACAATGCGCGCTGCTCATGATGTGGGTGGCCGTGCTGGGCAGAGAAAACGTTTCTCCGTGCCAGTGGAAGCCCTCAAATTGCGTCAGGCCATCCAGCCAGGCGCGGGCCGCGTCATTGTCAGTTGCGCTAATTTCACCCCAGCCGATTTCCTTGACCGGACTGCGTGTGACCACTCCGCCCAGTGCTTTGGATATCAGCTGCCCGCCCAGGCAATGTCCGAGTACCGGAACATCCGCGGCTACTGCCGCGCGGATAAGTTGCAGGACAGGCGGAATCCACGGCAAAGGATCGTTCACGCTCATGGGCCCGCCCATGAACACCAGCCCTGCATAGGCCGATGGGTTGTCAGGGATCGGCTGGCCTTCATCCACTTTGATGATTTCCCAGGGAATCTCATTGTTGTTCAGAAAGCTGGCAAAATAGCCGGGACCCTCAGACGGGGTATGGCGGAAAATGGCAACGGTTTTCATGATTCAACTCGGGGGCGGCAATGAATAAATTGAAATTGCATTGTATGGCAATTGCAGCGGTTTTGCTGAGTGCAAACGCGACTGCGACCCAGATCAACGTAACCGGGCTGTTCAAGGACAGGGCGATGGTGATGGTCAATGGCGGCAAACCGCGCGTACTGGCAACAGGGGAGTCGGAGCAGGGGGTGAAGCTGGTGGCCGCCGATGCGCAGTCGGCTACCTTTGACGTGGACGGCAAGCGGCGCGTTTTGAGCATCGGGCAATCCTATGCGGGCAGTGGCGGGAGTAGCAAGCCGGTTGTCAGTCTCAGCGCTGACGGGCGTGGGCACTTTTTTACCACTGGTACCATCAATGGCCGCAGCATCGATTTTATGGTGGATACCGGTGCCAGTTCAGTCGCTATCGGCAGCCGGGAAGCCGATCGCCTGGGTGTTGATTACCACAGCGGGCAACGTGGCTGGGTAAGCACTGCCAATGGCACGACGGCAGCATATCGGGTGCTGTTCAACAATGTGCGTATCGGCGGGATCAGTCTCAACATGGTGCCGGGAATGGTGCTGGAAGGCGACGGCATGTCGATTGCGCTGCTGGGCATGAGCTTTCTTAACCAGCTCGACATGAAGCGCGAAGGCACGATAATGACGCTCACCCAGCGTTATTGATGTGCGTACTTTAATCGTACGAATGCGCGGATTACATGTCTGCCCTATGCGCCAACGCGGGTGCGCACTATAATGAGCGGTTACTCGTTTGAATCAATTTTTACCGCACAACATGAAAATAATGCATAAGCAAATCGCTGTGTTCGCCGTTCTGGCGATGGGAATGCTGTCCCCATGTATCAGCCAGGCGATGACCCCGGAAGAAACCGTGATGCTGGCCAATGCTGCCGAACGCGGCAATGATGGTGCGCAATTATTATTGGCATTCGAATACCTGCACGGCGACACCGCGCGCCCCAAGGATGAAAAACTGGCAGTGTACTGGTTTGAACGCGCGGCGGTGCAGGGCAATGTAGTGGCGCAGAAAATGCTGGGCGACCTCTACGAGCAGGGACGCGGTGTGCCGGAAAACCTCAAGGTCAGCGCGGACTGGCGCACCAAGGCGGCACTGCGTGGCAATACCGATGCGCAGGTGAGTCTGGGTAAAATGTATCTGGCCGGTGCCGGCGTGGAAAAAAATCAGGAAAAGGCCGAATACTGGTTGCAACGCGCAGCGATCGAGGGCAACAGCGAAGCGCAATTCCTGCTGGGCAAAATGTACAAACTGCGCGATTCCAATGCGCGCGAGCAGGCGCTGGCGGGAAACATGCTGGCGAAATCAGCATCGCAGGGCTTCGGTTCAGCAGCGGAGTTCTTGCAGTTCATGGAAAATGCCCGTTACAAGGTCGCCGAGTTATTCCATCAGCATCCCGCAGATATTCACAAACTGGCACAGGACGGGGATGCGGAGAGCCAGTACCGTCTGGCTACGCGCTACGAAAGTGGCCACGGTGAGCCACAGGATAATGCCAAGGCGCTGTACTGGTTCAGAAAAGCTGCCGACAATGGCCATGTGATGGCGATGAAAAGCCTGGCGCACATCTACGCCAAGGGGCTTGATGGCGTCACCCCCGACCCCAAGGCTGCCGAATACTGGGCAAGCCGCGCGCAGCTTGCCAAGCCCTGATCTTCACCCCAGCAATTTTTACGTTTAGGAAATTTAGCTTTATGAACCATCTGTTTGCCGCTTATAGTAATGACGTCGTGAGTTTTTTGATCAGTGTGGCGCTGGTAATTGCTTACCATGTCTTTTTGCGTATCAAGATCAAAAAAAACCCGGCCTACACTGTGCAGGCGGTCAATGTGATCGCGCGTACCGCCTGGGTGGAGACCATCATGGAACGCGAGAATGGCATTCTGGCTGTGCAGACCCTGCGCAATTCGACCATGGCTGCGACTTTTCTCGCATCAACTGCGGTGCTGCTGATTATCGGTGTGCTGACATTGAGCGGGCAAAGCAATCAAATGCAGGGAACCTGGCACGCATTGAATCCGCTCGGCTCCATCTACGCTGAGCTGTGGTTGACCAAGCTGCTGTTTCTGCTGCTTGATCTGTTCATCGCATTTTTCAGTTTTTCCATGTCCATCCGCATCTTCAATCACGTCGGTTTCATGATCAACGTGCCGCTCACGCTCAAGCACAAGGTTATTTCGCCTGCGCATGTCGCCACGCATCTGAACCGCGCCGGGCGTTTTTACAGCATCGGGATGCGCGCTTATTATTTCATCGTGCCGCTGGTGTTCTGGCTGTTCGGCCCGCACTTCTTGCTGGTGGCGACGATGCTGTTGATCGTGGTGCTCTACCAGCTGGATCGGGCACCCAAGATCATGGTGGAAGATTACACAGACTAAATGCTTGTCGGGATTATCGGACTTTGTCGCGCTCGATTAGCGCATAGGCCGAGTGATTGTGGATGGACTCGAAATTTTCAGATTCCACAACATAGGCGTCTATCCTGGCTTCTTTTTCCAGTGCGGCGGCGACGTCGCGCACCATGTCTTCGACGAACTTGGGGTTGTCGTAGGCGCGCTCGGTGACGTATTTTTCATCGGGGCGTTTGAGCAGGCCGTATAGCTCGCACGAAGCCTGATCTTCCACCATGCGCACGAGGTCTTCGATCCACAGGAAGTCGTTGGTGCGCGCGCTGACTGTGACGTGCGAGCGCTGGTTGTGAGCGCCGTAGTCGGAGATTTTTTTCGAGCAGGGGCACAGGCTGGTCACCGGCACCACGATTCTGGTGGTGTGGGTGTAGCGGCCATTTTCAATGGCGCCGATGAAAGTTACGTCGTAGTCCATCAGGCTTTGCACGCCGGACACTGGCGCGGTCTTGTTGATGAAGTAGGGGAAATTCATCTCGATGTAGCCGGATTCTGCTTCCAGGCGTTCGACCATCTGGCGCATCATGGTCTCGAAGTTTTCCACCGAGATTTCGCGCTCGCGCGTGTTCAATATCTCGACAAAGCGCGACATGTGCGTGCCTTTGAAATTGTGCGGCAAATACACGTACATGTTGAAGCTGGCCACGGTGTGCTGCACGCCGCCGCTTTTGTCGGCGACCCTGACCGGGTGGCGGATGGATTTGATGCCGACTTTGTTGATGGCGAGCTGGCGGGTATCGGCGTAGTTCTGCACATCGGGCATGGCGGTAACTTCGCAGCAGTCGTTCATGATGTTTTTCCTGTCGTGAGCTAATTTAGACAAAGTATAAACCAGCCCAGTAGTTGAGTAAACTACTCGGGTAAGTGCTGGCGGATCGCGGCTTCAATTCCGTCCGCATCCAGCCCGCAATCTGTCAGCATGGCGGCATGGTCGCCGTGCTCGATAAATATGTCCGGCAGGCCCATCTGCAGCACACGCGGCTGCAAACCCAGGCGTTGCAGGCATTCGCTCACCGCGCTGCCGGCGCCGCCCATCACCGCATTTTCTTCGAGTGTGACCAGCAACTCGTGAGTTTGTGCCAGTTGTTGCAGCAGCGCTTCGTCCAGCGGTTTGACGAAGCGCATGTCGGCCACGCTGGCGTCGAGCCTGGCAGCGGCGTCGAGCGCGGGGGTGACCATGCTGCCAAAAGCCAGCAAGGCAACGCGACGGCCTTCGCGGCGCAGGATGCCTTTGCCCACCGGCAGCGCATGCATGGCGGATTCAATCACTGCACCCGGCCCACAGCCGCGCGGGTAGCGCACGGCAGCCGGACCGTTCAGCGTCATCGCTGTATACAACATCTGGCGGCACTCGTTTTCATCCGAGGGCACCATCAGCGTCAGGTTGGGGATGCAGCGCAGGTAGCTCAAATCGAAGCTGCCGGCGTGGGTGGGGCCATCCGCACCCACCAGCCCGGCGCGGTCTATTGCCAGCACTACCGGCAAATTTTGCAGGGCAATGTCATGGATGAGCTGGTCGTAGGCGCGCTGCAAAAAGGTGGAGTAGATCGCCACGACCGGCTTATAGCCGTCGCAGGCCAGACCCGCGGCGAAAGTAAGCGCGTGCTGCTCGGCAATGCCGACGTCGAAGTAGCGCTCGGGGTATTCCTCGGAGAAGCGCACCAGCCCGGAGCCCTCGCGCATGGCGGGGGTAATGCCGATCAGGCGCGGCTCGGTTGCGGCCATGTCGCATAACCAGTCGCCGAACACCTGGGTGTAGGTGGGCTTGGCAGCGGTTTTCTCAACGACGCCAATGTCCGGATCAAAGTGACCGACGCCGTGATACAGGCAGGGGTTGTCCTCGGCGGGGGCATAGCCTTTGCCTTTTTTGGTGACGATATGCAGGAACTGCGGGCCATGCAGGCGGCGGATGTTGGTGAGCGTATCCACCAGCACGTCGATATCGTGGCCGTCGATCGGGCCAATGTAGTTGAAGCCGAATTCTTCGAACAGGGTACCGGGAGTGACCATGCCCTTGACGTGCTCCTCGGTGCGGCGTGCCAGTTCCAGCATGGGCGGCACCTTGCCCAGCACTTTTTCCCCGGCGCGGCGTGCGGCGGCGTAAAAGCGGCCGGACATGAGTTTGGCCAGATAGTTGTTGAGCGCGCCGACGTTGGGCGAGATCGACATGTCGTTGTCGTTGAGTATCACCAGCAGGTTGGTATCCATGTTGCCTGCGTTGTTGAGCGCCTCGAATGCCATGCCGGCGGTCATCGCGCCGTCGCCGATAATGGCGACCGAGCGACGCTCCAGCCCGGCCCGTTTGGCCGCTACCGCCATGCCGAGTGCGGCAGAAATCGAGGTGCTGGAGTGGCCGGTACCGAAGGTATCAAATGGGCTCTCGTCGCGTTTGGGGAAACCGGCAATGCCCCGGGTTTTGCGCAGCCCGGTCATGGCTTCGCGGCGACCGGTGAGAATCTTGTGCGGGTAGCTCTGGTGGCCGACGTCCCACACCAGCCGGTCGTCCGGCGTGTTGAACACGTAATGCAGGGCGATTGTGAGCTCCACCGCGCCCAGGTTGGAGGCGAGATGACCGCCGGTTTGCGCGACGCTGTTCAGGATGAAGGTACGCAGCTCTGCGGCCAGCCCTTCCAGTTGCTCGCGGTTCAGCTTGCGCAGATCGGCAGGCGTGGCGACGCTGGCCAGCAGCGGATAAGTGGTGCTCAAAATTGTCTCTGCACAATGAAATCAGCCAGCTCGCGCAGGCGTTGCGCCGAGTCGAATTCGGCCAGCGCGTTCAGGGCATCGTGGTGCAATTCGGCGGCGAACGCCTTGGCGCGCGTGCTGCCCATCAGGGTCACATAAGTGGGTTTGTTGTGCTCGGCGTCCTTGCCTGCGGTTTTTCCCAGGGTGGCGGTGGGTGCCTCGGCGTCGAGAATGTCGTCTACTACCTGAAACGCGAGGCCGACGCATTTGGCGTAACGATCGAGTCCGGCCAATGTCGTGGCGTCCAGGGCATCGCCGCAGTAAGCGCCCAGCAACACCGCGGCGCGAATCAGTGCGCCAGTCTTGTGGATATGCATGAATTCCAGTTCGGGCAGGGTCAGCGTCTGTCCCACGCTGGCCAGATCAATCGCCTGACCGCCCGCCATGCCGCGTGATCCGGCGGCATTGGCCAGTAGCTTCACCATATCCAGTTGACGCTCAGGTGTATCGCACAGTGTGTGCGCAGAGAGCAGCTCGAACGCCAGGCTGTGCAGGCCGTCGCCCGTCAGCAGCGCAGTGGCTTCGCCGTATTCGACATGACAGGTGGGCTTGCCGCGGCGCAGCATGTCGTTGTCCATGCACGGCAGGTCGTCGTGCACCAGCGAATAGGCGTGGATCAGTTCCACCGCACAAGCGGCGATTTCCACCCGTGCAGGATCAGCACCCGCCACCTCGCCAGCGGCAAACGCCAGTAGCGGGCGCACGCGCTTGCCGCCGCCCAGCGCGGCATAGCGCATCGCTGCGTGCAGGGTTTGCGGAGCATGCTGGGGGTCAGGCAGCAAGCGCTCCAATACCGTCTCGATGCGCGCCTGCAGGTTGCCCGACCAGGCAAGAAAGTCAGGATTCATCATTGCCATCCGTGGTAGTGAACGGCTTTAAAATGCCGTTTTCCAGTACCTGCACCTGTTGTTGCGCGGCAGCGAGTGCCTGCTGGCAGAATTGCAGCAGTTCGGCACCGCGCTGATATGCGGCAAGTGATTGCTCCAAAGGCAACTGGCCGGATTCCATGTCGGCGACGATGCGCTCTAGCTCCGCCATGGCTGTTTCGAAGCTCTGTGGCTGGGATGGGGTCTTGCGTGTCATTGCTGTGAAGAATAGGCAAAGGCGGAAAGCTTACCGAATTATTGCGCTCAAAGCTATTATTGGCGATAATTCCGCGCTTTGTTTCCATTGGCGTTACAGGGGGTTAAGCTGCACTCAGCCAGCTTGACAATCCGTGTCCAGGGGCCTTGTCCAGGGTATTCTGAATCCTAATATGTCCGATTTGGCTGTCAGCGCTGCGTTGACCAACACCTCTCCCCAGCTGCCGATTAGCTGGTATTTCGACGCCAAGGTTTACGCGCTTGAGCAAAAGTATCTGTTCGCCTGCGCGCCAGGCTATGTCGGCCATGCCCTGATGGTACCCGATGTGGGCGACTATCACGTACTGGAAACTACTCACAACGCTGCCATGCTGGTGCACAACGCCAATGGCGTGGAAATGCTCTCCAATATCTGCCGCCACCGCCAGGCCATGATGTATGAGGGGCGTGGTCACAGCAAAAACATCGTTTGTCCACTGCACCGCTGGACCTATGACATGGAAGGCCGTCTGCTCGGCGCGCCGCATTTCCCTGGCAATCCCTGCCTGAATCTGGGCAAGACTGCCCTGCAAAACTGGAACGGCCTGCTGTTCAACGGCCAACGCGATGTGGCGCGCGACCTGGCAAGGCTGGGCGTGCTGCAGGATCTGGATTTTGACGGCTATATGCTCGACCGCGTAGTGGTCGAAGATTATGACTTCAACTGGAAAACCTTCATCGAGGTGTATCTGGAGGATTACCACGTCGAACCATTCCACCCCGGCCTGGGAAATTTCGTCACTTGTGCCGATCTCAAATGGGAATATGGCGACTGGTATAGCGTGCAGACCGTGGGCGTGGCGCGCGGCCTGGGCAAGCCAGGCACCCCGGTGTATCAAAAATGGCAGGAGCAGGTGCTGCAATACAATGCCGGCCGGGCACCCCGCCAGGGGGCGATCTGGCTCACCTACTACCCCAACATCATGGTGGAGTGGTACCCGCACGTACTGGTCATCAGCACGATTATCCCGACCGGCATCGAATCCTGCCGCAATGTGGTGGAGTTTTATTACCCTGAAGATATTGCCCTGTTCGAACGTGAATTCGTCGAGGCCGAGCAGGCCGCCTATAACGAGACAGCGGTAGAAGACGACGAAATTTGCCGTCGCATGCATCAGGGGCGACGCGAGCTCTACCGTCAGGGACGCGACGAGGCGGGGCCGTACCAGTCGCCCATGGAAGACGGCATGGTGCACTTCCATGAGTTCATTCGGCGCGAGATTGCACCGCATCTGAGCGAGTGAAATCTACCTGGATGCTGGTGGCGGGATTGCTGTTCGCCATCATGGGCGTGTTCGTCAAGCTCGCTTCCAGCCAGTTTTCCAGTGCCGAACTGGTGTTTTACCGGTCATTGTTCGGGCTGGTGCTGATTTACTCGGTGATCCGCCGTCGTCATCCGCATCTCTCGCGGCCGTTCTCCACACGACACTGGCTGGCCCACCTGGTGCGCAGTATTTCAGGTTTGGTCGCACTGCTGCTGTTCTTCCATGCGATTGACGTGTTGCCGCTGGCGACGGCTGTTACGCTCAACTACACCTCTCCCTTGTTTCTGGCGCTATTGCTCACCCTGTGGCAGGGCGAAAAACCGCATTGGCCGCTGCTGGCGGGTGTGGCACTGGGGTTTTGCGGGGTGGTGTTGCTACTGCGCCCGAGTTTTGAGAGCGCGCAGTGGAGTGCGGGTCTGATGGGTCTGGTGTCGGGTTTCCTGGCTGGGGTGGCTTATCTGAATGTGCGGACTTTGAGCTACATGGGAGAACCGGACTGGCGTACGGTATTTTATTTTACGCTGGTGTCCACGCTGGGCGCGGGCACATGGGCGGCCTGGCATGGCTGGCACGCGGTCAATGCGCATACAGCCTTGTTATTACTGGGTCTGGGGATGACTGCCACGCTGGCACAGCTTGCCTTGACGCGCGCTTATCGTCTTGGCAATGCGTTGACGGTGGGGAGTCTCGCCTATAGCACGGTGATTTTTGCCAGCCTGTTTGGCGTGGTGTTATGGCATGAAATTTTGCCGCTGCAGGCATGGCTGGGTATGGGGCTTATTGTGGTGAGCGGGTTGGTGAGCGTGCGCGCAGTTGGGGCAAAATAGGCTGTAGATGCACAGTTTTGATGCGCGACAACTGCGGCTTGTTTTCAATAGTTCGTTGTTATTCATGCGAAAAGAACCTGGCATCAGATTTGCTATGAGTTAATCGGAGCATGTATTTTTACGAGTGAATGCATGTTTCATCTTCATCCTCCATGCGGTATTTCGGGCGTCTTCGGACGCCCGCTTTTTTGCCTGGCGTGCGCAACTCACTTATAGTTAGCCCGTAGCTTCCAACAACGGCAACGGGCATACCATGATCAATATCTCCATCGACGGCAATACTGTCCGCGCAGCAGTGCTGGGCGAATTCACCCTGGCGGATTACCGCGAATTTGAACAAAATATTTTGTATGGCGTGAAGTTCGAAGGGAAGGTAAATCTGCTGCTGGATTTGCGCGACATGCTCAAATTTACCTTGGACGTGGCATGGGAAGAAATCAGTTTCGGTCGCGCCCACGCGGCTGATTTTGCCCGTGTTGCAGTCGTGGCCCAGAGTCAGTGGATAATCTGGAGCGCATGGATAACACGCATGTTTGTGGATGCGCAGATTCAGGTTTTCGAGGGTCTGGACGCGGCGGAGAACTGGCTGGCGGCTTAGGGCCTGTCCGTAAATTATGTGCTCGGTAGTCGGTGACGTCCCGTCATCTGCCGCATTCACACAGCGGAATTATGCAAACCAGCGCGTTGCCTGAGCCGTTGAGCCCGCCATTGCCGACCGGGTCCACCATTGAAAAGCGCGTTAATAACCAGTATAATGCGCGGTTTCCCTTGCCCCACCGCCAACGCACGGGGGGCTCAACCCAGAAGGAGTTTGCATGCGTCATTATGAAATCGTATTTATCGTGCACCCGGATCAGAGCGAGCAAGTGCCCGCGATGATCGAGCGCTATCGCGGCCAGATTGCAACGCGCAATGGGCTGATCCATCGTCTGGAAGACTGGGGTCGTCGTCAGATGGCTTACCCGATCCAGAAAGTCCACAAAGCCCACTACGTTCTGATGAACATCGAGTGCGATCAGGAAACCCTGGACGAGCTTGAGCACGGCTTCAAGTTCAACGACGCCGTGTTGCGCCATTTGACGGTGCGGATGGATGAGGCAGTGACAGCCCCTTCGCCGATGATGAAGGAAGAGAAATCGCGCTCCCTGACCCAGCCAGCCGAAGCCAAGCCCGCCGAGCAAGCCGCTCCGGAAGTATCGGCCGCCTGAGTGTTTGGAAACCAACCGCCTGACGCTTACCGGCGTTGTTGCTGAACTCGAAGCGCTGCGTTATACCCCGGCTGGGGTCCCACTTGTGGGTTTGCGCATCCGCCATGAATTGCAGCAGATTGAAGCAGGCGCAGCCCGCCGGGTAAATGTGGAGATGGCGGCGGTGGCAATCGGGGAGGTGGCGCAAGGTATCAGCGCACTGTCCAGCGGCAGCCGCCTCAGCGTGGAAGGTTTCCTGGCCCGAAAGAGTCCGCAGAGTAATCAGATCGTGCTGCATATTTGCAGCTTAAAAACAGTTTAGATAGGAGTGCATCATGCCTCGTCCAACCAATAGCAAAAACACCAAGCGCCGGGAAGGTTCCCGCCAGCTGTTCAAGCGTCGCAAGTTCTGCCGCTTTACCGTTGAAGGTATCAAGTGGGTCGACTACAAGGACGTGGAAATCCTGAAAGACTTTGTCGCTGAAAACGGCAAGATCATTCCGGCACGCATCACCGGGACCAAGACCCGTTATCAGCGTCAACTGTCCACCGCCATCAAGCGCGCCCGCTTCCTGGCGCTGATGCCTTACACCGACCTGCATTAAGGAGACCGCGATGCAAATTATTCTGATGGAAAAAGTGGTCAACCTGGGCACCCTGGGCGATGTGGTCAAGGTCAAGGACGGCTACGCGCGTAATTTCCTGATCCCGCAAGGCAAGGCCAAGCGTGCCACTTCCGCCAACCTCAAGCATTTTGAGGAAAAGCGCGCCGAGCTGGAAAAAGCCCATGCTGCGGCATTGGCTGCTGCCCAGGCCCGAGCTGAAAAACTGGCTGGCTTCATGCTGCAGATTTCGCAAAAGGCCGGTATGGATGGTCGCCTGTTCGGTTCTGTAACCAACGCCGACATCGCTGACGCACTCAATGCGCAAGGCTTTGAAGTTTCCAAGGCAGAAGTGCGCATGCCGACCGGCCCGCTCAAGGCCATCGGCGATTTCCCCGTCACCATCGCGCTGAACGCCGATGTGTTGGCCGAGATTACCGTTTCGGTGCTGGGCGAACACTAAGCCGGTTTCACAACCGCATAAAAAAGGGGCTGTCGTCAGCCCCTTTTTTATTGGATTTTCACCCAGCGGCTGTTGACGCGTTAAAATGGCGGCTCGCCCAAAGCGCCGCCCAATCCAAATCCATACATGGCCACATTTCAAAATACTGCCGATCCCGAGCTTGCCGCACTCAAGATGCCGCCGCATTCCGTCGAGGCGGAGCAATCCGTGCTAGGTGGCCTGCTGCTGGAAAATCACGCCTGGGACCGCATTGCTGACGTGATTAACCAGAATGATTTTTACCGTCACGACCACAAGCTCATCTACCGCATGATCACCAAGCTGATCGAGCAGGGCAAGCCTGCCGACGTGGTGACTGTAGCCGAGTCGCTGGAAAATCACGGCGAGCTCTCCAATGTAGGCGGGCTCTCCTATCTGGTCGCGCTGGCGCAGAACACGCCGTCTGCCGCCAATATCCGCCGCTACGCCGAGATCGTGCGCGAGCGCGGGGTGATGCGCAAACTGGTGGAAGTGGGTACGGACATTGCCGAATCCGCTTATAACCCGGCCGGGCGCTCGGCCAATGATTTGCTTGATCAGGCCGAGGCCAAGGTGTTCGACATCGCCGAAGCGGGTGCGCGCAGCCAGCAGGGATTTCTTGAAATCAAGCCATTGCTCACCGAGGTGGTGGAGCGCATCGACGAGCTGTTCAGCCGCGACAACCAGAGCGATGTCACCGGGATACCTACCGGCTTTGCCGACCTGGACCAGAAAACGGCGGGCCTGCAGCCCGGCGACCTGATTATCGTGGCCGGGCGCCCGTCCATGGGCAAGACCGCGTTCTCGATCAACATGGGCGAGAACGTGGCGATTGACAGCGGCCTGCCGGTGGCCATTTTCTCCATGGAAATGGGCGGGTCGCAACTGGTAATGCGTATGCTGGGTTCCATCGGCCGCCTCGACCAGCACAAGATCCGCACCGGTCGCCTGCAGGACGACGACTGGCAAAAGCTGACCTACGCGGTGGGCAAGCTCAACGATGCGCCGATTTATATCGATGAAACGCCCGCACTGAACGCTCTCGAACTGCGCGCGCGCGCGCGTCGCCTGCACCGCCAGTGCGGCAAGCTGGGACTGATCATCATTGACTACCTGCAACTGATGTCCAGCGTCAGCAGCGGCGAAAACCGCGCCACCGAGATTTCGGAAATCTCGCGTTCGCTCAAGGCGCTGGCGAAAGAACTGCAGGTGCCGGTGATCGCGCTGTCCCAGCTCAACCGCTCGCTGGAGCAGCGCCCCAACAAGCGCCCGGTAATGTCCGACCTGCGCGAATCCGGTGCCATCGAGCAGGACGCCGACGTGATCCTGTTCATCTATCGCGACGAAGTCTACAACCCCGACAGCCAGGACAAGGGCAGCGCCGAGATCATCATTGGCAAGCAGCGTAACGGCCCCATCGGCACCGTGCGCCTGACCTTCCTGGGTGAACATACCCGTTTCGAGAACTACGCCAGTGGCGGCGGTAACTACTAAGCCGTATCCAATGCCGCGCCCGCTTATCGCACGTATCCATTCCGCCGCGCTGCAAAATAATCTGGCCGTAGCGCGCCGCCATGCAGGGGACGCACGCATCATGGCCGTGGTCAAGGCCAACGGCTACGGCCACGGCTTGCGCCGGGTGGTACGGGCATTGTGGAATGCGGATGGGTTCGCCGTGATGTCGCTGGAAGAAGCCATCAGCCTGCGCAACCTGGGCTGGGACAAGCCCATCCTGCTGCTGGAGGGCATGTTCGATATGGCCGAACTGGCCGAGTGCGTGGCACAGCACGTCACCCTGGTCGTCCACCACGCCGAACAAATCGCCATGCTGGAACACGGCAAGCCGGCCACCCCGTTGCCGGTATTTCTCAAGCTGAACAGCGGCATGAACCGGCTGGGGTTCAAGCCGCAGGATTTTCACGCCGCCCTGGCGCGGCTTACAGCTTGCGTCAATGTGGGCGAAATCACCCTGATGAGCCATTTCGCCACGGCGGATGAGGCGGCTGGCGTGAGCGGCCAGCTTGAGATTATCCAGGCTGTATTCGCCAATCTGGATCGCCCCGTCAGCCTCGCCAACTCGGCTGCGCTGTTGCGTTACCGCGCGACCCGCCGCGACTGGGTGCGCCCCGGCATCATGCTGTATGGTGCGTCGCCGTTTGTCGAGGAAGACGCGCACGCGCTTGATCTGCAGCCTGCGATGACATTGTCGAGCCGCATTATTGCCGTGCAAACCCTGGCGTCCGGGGAGGCCGTAGGCTACGGCGCCCGCTTTGTCGCCGATCGGCCCATGCGCGTTGGCGTGGTGGCGTGCGGCTATGCCGACGGGTATCCGCGCCACGCAGGCACCGGCACGCCGATTCTGGTGAACGGCCAGTGCACGCGTACCCTCGGACGTGTCTCCATGGACATGCTGTGCGCCGATCTGACCGACATCCCCGGTGCCGGGGTAGGTGCGCCGGTGGTACTGTGGGGTGCAGGCTTGCCGGTGGAGGCGGTCGCCGCGGCTGCGGGCACCATCAGCTACGAGCTATTGTGCGCTGTGGCGCAGCGCGTACCGATGAATGAGGCGTGAATATGCATACTCCCGAACAGTCATTGCTGGGAAAACCCGCCTGTTACCAGGCTGAATACGACCCGTCGCTATTGTTCCCCATCCCCCGTCAGGACAAGCGCAGCGAGATCGGCATCAGCGGCACGCTGCCGTTTTTCGGCGCGGATATCTGGAACGCCTACGAGGTTTCCTGGCTTAACCTGCGCGGCAAGCCTCAGGTCGCAATTGCAACTTTCATTATCCCCGCCGATTCGGCCAATATCGTCGAGTCGAAGTCCTTCAAGCTGTACCTGAATAGCTACAACCAGACCCGGCTGGCGGATGCCGATACCCTGTTGACCCGGTTGAAGACGGATGTGTCGACAGCCGTGGGCGCGTCGGTGCAGGTGCGCCTGACGCTGCCCGACGCGTTTGGCAGCGTGGCCTTCGCTGAGCTGCAGGGCCTGTCGCTGGACCGGCTGGATATTGAAGTGGATAGCTACGCGCCCAACCCCGCCTTGCTGCGTGCGACGCAGGGCGCTGAGCCAGTCGAGGAAACATTGGTGTCCAACCTGCTCAAATCCAACTGTCTGGTCACCGGCCAGCCGGACTGGGGCAGCGTGCAAATTCACTATGTGGGCGCGCCGATTGACCAAGCCGGGCTGCTGCAATACCTGATCGGGTTTCGCACCCACAACGAATTTCACGAGCAGTGCGTGGAGCGCATTTTCGTGGACGTACTGCGCCAGTGCCAACCGCTCAAGCTCGCCGTATACGCCCGCTACACAAGGCGCGGCGGTCTGGACATCAACCCCTGGCGCAGCAATATCAGCGGCAGCCAGTTGCCACCCAACTTGCGCTGCGCGCGTCAATAAATCCAAACGGCAATAAGCGTTGGAGTCAGGGATAGCTGCAGCCGACACGGCTGGCTGTTTTCCCCCGGCGGACGCCATGCCAATGGCTGAAAAGCACCGCGGCAAGCGCCGCTATTTGTCTGGATTTCAATTTTTTCAATCAGTTATAGTCTGGCATGGAGTCTGCGGAGCAATGGGTGGCAGTTTCGCCTGCTTCTTCAGGAGACTCTCATGAAAACCCGACACATATTGATTCCGACATTGCTGGTTGCGGTATTTGCCGGCTCTGCAAACATCGCACTGGCTGCGCCTGCAGCCGAAACAACCAGCCATACGCCCGCGCTGGGTGGATGGGACATGCATCCCGATTATGACCGGGCAAAGGCATTTGGAAACCAGCTGATAGCAGAACTGAATAGCGCCCAGCACGCGCTGGATGCCAACGATCTGACCACAGCCCGCCATGCATTGGCAGCCAGTGCGCGGCGCGATCAGACCCTGCGCAGCATGATGCCGCGTGCGGCGTCGAACACAACCAGTGCTGAGGCACAGCGCCAGCTGTTGCCGTTGCGTGTCAGCATGGATGACCGTGCAACATATATCGTGACGCCGGCTGCCAACGCGCAGCCGGGAGCAGCCAGGTTAGGCAAGATAGACCAGGAAAAACAGGCGATGACGACGCATATTGTGTACCTGCCGGTGGTAGATATAGGTGCCTCCATAGCGAGTGCACGTCAGGCGCTGGCGCAGCACAACCCGGACGTGCAACTGGCCAGATCAGCGGTGAAAAGCGCGCTGGACAGTCTGGTGCGGGTGGATAGCCGGGTGAGCGACAGCGCGCAGTCCTGAGTGAGCTTTAGGGGCCTGGATGGGCGCGCTGGTATTGTACCGGCCAGTCCAGCTTGACCCCGAGTGCAGCGGATGCGTGCAGCGGCCAGTACGGGTCGCGCAACAGCTCGCGGGCGAGCAGGACCACATCCGCGAGTCCCGTGGCGACGATCTGTTCCGCCTGCTCGGGCGCGGTAATCAGTCCCACTGCGCCGACGGCGATGCCAGCCTGGTTGCGGATTGCGGTGGCAAAAGGCGTCTGAAAGCCGGGCGCGACGGGAATTTTGGCGTAAGGGACCAGGGCGCCGGAGGAACAGTCGATCAGATCAATGCCGATGGCTTTGAGCCAGTGCGCGAGTTCGATGGATTGCGCCAGATTCCAGCCGCCCTCTGCCCAGTCGGTGGCAGAAATGCGCACGAATAGCGGTAAGTGCTGCGGCCACACCGCGCGCACCGCACGCGCGACTTCAAGTGGAAAGCGTGCGCGATTTTCCAGCGAACCGCCGTACTCATCGTTGCGCTGGTTGCTGAGCGGAGACAGGAATTCGTGCAGCAAATAACCGTGCGCAAAATGCAGCTCGACCACTTCGAAGCCTGCCTCAAGACTGCGCTGGGCGGCCTCCACAAACTGCTCGCAAATGACATCGAGTTGGGCCGGACTCAACTCGACCGGCATGGGCGAGGCTGGTGAAAATGCCACAGCACTGGGCGCCACCACCGGCCATCCGCCTGCATCAATAGCCAATGCGCTGCCGCCGCGCCAGGGCACGTCGGTAGACGCCTTGCGCCCGGCGTGGGCAAGCTGGATGGCCGGTACCGCGCCATGTTCCTTGATGAATTGGGCGATGGGTGCCAGCGCCCGTGTATGTTGCTCCGACCACAGCCCCATGTCTCCAGGAGAAATCCGGCCTTCCGGTGTGACCGCCGTTGCCTCGACCATCACCAGCCCCGCGCCGCCTACGGCACGCGAGCCCAGATGCACCAGATGCCAGTTGTTGGCAAGGCCATCGGTCGCTGAATACTGGCACATGGGTGAGACGAAAATCCGGTTTTTGAATTCCAGATCGCGCAGCTTGAAGGGGGAAAAGAGGGTGCTCATTGAGGAGTCCGATGTTTTTTTCAGGGGGTGAACGGTCAGTTGGTCAGTCTACAAATAGGAGACCATTTTCCGGTCGGGCGGTTCACAATGATCCAGGATGCTTCAACATCAGGGGCTGATTCTAACTTCATGGATGATTTTTGATGCATTGCTTTTGTTGGTTTTCGCGCAGTTTTCTGACTATAACGACCACTATGATCATAATGGAGAGCAGCCATGATTACTGAAGTCAGCGCAGTCGCATTTCGCCAGAACCTGGGCGATATGCTCAATCAGGTGCAGTACCGTAACGATAGCATTCTCATCAACAAGGACGGCAAGCCCGTGGCCGCCCTGGTCGATGCGCGGCTGTTTGCGCGCATTCGCCGCATGCAAAACCATTTTGATGATTTAAGTGCGCGTTTGGCTGCGGGGTTCGCAGCCGTGCCCGAGGAACAAGGCATGGCAGAAATTGAAGCCGCTGTGCAGGCTACGCGCCGCGAGCCAACATAAGTGCGCGTTGTACTCGATACCAACGTCCTGCTGTCAGGCCTGGCCTCTACCCGCAAAGCCTGCCGGGCAGATTTGCTGCCGCATGGCAGCATGGCTCACTCGAAGTCGTGCTCAGTCATTACATCCTCAATGAGCTGGCACGCGTGTTGCCCAAACTGGCACACCGGCATGGTCTGAATGCCCAGGAAATAGCTGATCTGGTCGATATTCTCGCCTTCCAGGCAGACCTCGTCGAACCCGGTAACAGCATGGAACCGCGCCTGACCGACCCGATGGATCAGCCCGTCCTGAATACCTGGCGGGCCGCCCAGGCAGATTATCTGTTGACCGGGGACAAAGCCCTGCGAGTGCTGGGAAATGAATATCCCATCATTACCCCCGCCAGTTCTGGCAGTTGCATGGGTAAAAACGCGGGTGTCCTGGGTGGATTTTCTCGTGTATTGGGCGGGAGGAATGCGGACAAATGTTTTAATGAGGCGGCAATATCGAGTACGACCCTGTTAATTCACACTGGAAAAAATAATTCCGCTGTATTTGTTACGTGACCCGCTTCGGCGGGTTTTTTTTATGATTACAGCTGATTGGCAAATGCCTCATCCTGTACGGCCTCGTATAAGTTAAAAAAGATTGACGAAAAGATTGACGGAGTGATTTTAGTCATTATAATTATCGTATCGGATGCAGAAAGGAATGTGAGATGAACCCTTACGCAGAACTCATCGCCAAGGAAGAAGCCAAGCTAGAACTCTTACGGAAGAAGGTTGCTAGTTGCGAACAGCTTATTGCCGCCCTTCGCGGCACAGCAGAGTCAGACGATATTGATGTCGCTATCGCAAAGCAAATAGGGCAAAAGCCAGTTGCGCCTGATCATGAGGTGAATCGCTCACAAATAAGTACACCAACGATTCAAGGTATGCGTATGAGAAAAGATTCTGTTGCTCCCTTAGTTCTTCAATACCTTGGAATAGAAGGAAAAAAACTTGATGAGATTGAGGCTTACATGAAATCTATTGAGAAGCCGACAACCAGGGGATCACTGCGGACAATGTTGATGAATCTGCGGGTCAATAATGGTCTAGTAGATAGCCCATCCGCAGGTTTCTATAAGCTCTCAGAAAAAGCGGTAAAAGCTATGGGATTGGACTTGATTTAAGGAGATGGCCTCTCGTGGAGGCCATCATTTTGCAACAGCGTCTAGCACGGCGCACAACATATAAGGAGAAACCCATGCGACCAGAAATCGCGCTGGAACTACCCCTCATAATGAGGTCAGTAGAATTCGCGGCACCTATCAGATAGGATAAACCGCCAACCCACCAAGGCTTGCTAACGCTTGCCTTGGTTTTTTAAATGCTACCTACTCTTGCCTGTATTTTCAAGTTTTTTTGAGAAGGGCTTGATCCTGCGTACTAGATAATAATTGCACTGTTAATCTTGTAAGGTTCGGTGTTAATTTTTCTATTTTACTCAAGCATAGATGAACGACTCGGGTGGATCTCCGCACTGCATGATTTCAACTCCGCGATAATAAATAGAATAAATATGGTCAGACACGATATAACATTAAGGTATTGATTATATTAAATTATTTATCTGAATCAATTTTACCCAAGAATCAGGGCAACGACAGCATTCCGTGTTCCATCCAGCTTGTCAGCCACGACCACGCCTGCCGTGGTGGCAAATAACGAGGCATTAGCAGTGAACAGTTTGTCGAGTCGAGCATGGATCAGGCGTTGCAATCCACCAGACGAACAGAAAATGCGTCATCAGTCAGCAAGACGGCGTGTGTGTCGGCGTAGGGACTGATGATTACGCAGTGCTTATTTGGTATTTCCTGACCCGCTATCTGCGGGCGCATCTGCTGCTGGCGCTTCATTTTTCTGCGCCTTTTCCCTCAGCTTGTCCTCTTTCTTCTTTTTCTTGGCGAGTTCTTTTTGACGCTTTTCGTATTGATAGTTGGGTTGGGCCAATTTGATTTCCTGTTTGTCAGTGGTTGATAAAAATTGCGTGTCAGTTTGCCTTGCATGACGATGTGGGGTGCGGCGCGACATTCCCGACAAAGCACTCGACCACGCGCCGCCCCTCGCCGGCTAAAAACATTTCCACATCGAATTCGGACACGGCGCGGGCGAGTTGCTGTTCGAAGTCGATACTATCCGCCACATTCTCGTAGATTTCCATCCAGGTATGCGGGTCGTCGCGGCGTTTCAGCAGGTGGCCGCTGACGCCGCTGCGGCAGGCGAGGCGCGCCTGCATGGCGCGGACCTGGGTTTCGGTCTCGGTGTCGTCGTCGGCTACCTGGTAATAAATGTAGTAGTGGTTCACGCCAGTGCGTAGGGTAGGGGTTCGATGGTCAGCAGCGCGCCGTCCAGCGACTTGAGGTGGACGGGATGGGCGTCGGCGCTGCTGATCTGGATCACCGCCAGCGCGTCCCAGCCGCCGCCGGGAGCGGGTTGGGCGTTGACGATCATGCCACTGGCCTGGCCTTCCATGTCGGCGCTGTAGAGCTCGTCGCCGGGGGCGGCGGGGCCGTCGCTGTGCACCAGATACATGCGCCGTTTGAGCTTGCCCAGGTATTGGGTGCGGGCGACGATTTCCTGGCCGGTGTAGCAGCCTTTCTGGAAGTTGACGCTGTTGGTGAGGTCGAAGTTGACCATCTGCGGGACGAATTGCTCCTGCGTAGCGGGCAGGATGGTGGGGATGCCGGCGCGGATTTCCAGCCACTGCCAGGCGGGGAAATCGATCTGGCTGGCGTCGCGCTCCAGGGCTGCGCTGAACGTGACGGCAGATTCGGCTGTGGCGACAATCTGGTAGCGCTCGGCCGCCAGGCGAATCACGCTGGCCGCCGGCGTGTGCACCACGCTCATGTCGGATGGCGGCAGCGCGCCCAGCATGGTTTCGATCAGCTGCGCGGCGCGGTTGCCGGCTACGCCGATGCGCACCGCCTCGGCGCGCGCATCGCGGGCCTTGACCCTGGAGCGCAGGATGAACATGGACAGGCGCTTCTGGATGGTTTCCTGCAATTCGCCGGCGAGCTGCATGTAGGTCTCGCCGTCCTTGTTCCACAGCAGGAAGCTGGCCAGCAGCCGTCCCTTGGGCGAGCAAAAGCCGCTGTACTGTGCTGCGCCAGCGGCGAGCTTGCGCACGTCGTTGGTGAGCTGGCCTTGCAGGTAGGTGGCGGTGTCCTCGCCGCTGAAAGCAATCAGGCCGAGCGGCGCGAGGTCGGCAAATACTGCGCCGGTTTGCAGGGTGTCGAGGATGTTCTGGGTCATGGCGTGTAATGAAATGGGAATCCGGATGCGCTTATTCTACAATCATCGCCATGAACTTGCCGTCTTTACGCATCAATGTGAATTCATCGCGTCGCCTGATGGCGATGCTGATTGCCATGCATGGCGTGGCGGGACTGGCTGTGTGGTGGGCATTGCCGACGGGGTGGATGCGTGCGGTCGGCATCACGGTACTGGCGGCAAGCCTGGCTTACAGCCTGGTGCAGCAATCACGCAGACGCTTTACCGGGCTGGAGCTGGACCATGACGGCACGTTTCGCCTGCGGCGCGATG
>DATKUZ010000020.1:0-179592 GCA_035530335.1 Sulfuriferula sp.
TGCACATCGGCATACATCTTCTTTAAACGGCGGTTCTCGTCCTCCAGCTCCTTCAGGCGCGACATCATCGAGACGTCCATGCCGCCAAACCGGGCGCGCCATTTGTAGAACGTTGCCGAGCTCATGCCGTGCTCGCGACACAAGTCCGGGACGGGGCTGCCAGCCTCTGCCTGCTTCAAAATCTGCATGATCTGGTTATCGGTAAAGCGGGATGTCTTCATGTAAAAATTCCTCAAATCTCATTTAAGAAAATTCTACTTTCAAACGCCTCTTTTTTGTGGGGGGATTACCGAGGCATTTACATCATAAACGCCCTGAGAAACAAAGAACGAGCAGCCATGCGATATTTTATTGAATACCCTTATGTGCTCATTACCTTTGGGCTTATGCCTCTCTGGAATAGTTACTCCACCTAAGACAACATCGTTATTGATCTCTATCCGCAGTTCATAGGCATCACCTACTGACATCGTCACTTCCTGGGAGATGGAGGAAGCGCCGACAAAAACTGTCAGCTCATTCTCAGGAGATAAACGCGTAAGAAATTGAGACAGTTCCGCTCGGCTATATTTCCCTACCGAACGGTAGATGATCTTAGGTATTGATAAAGAAGACAGGTATTCCCGGCTATACGTGAAAGAATCTATCGTCTCCATAAATGGAAAAGGCCTCTCTTCGCTTGTTCTTGAGCCCTCCTCTTGGATGTCATAAAGAACTAGCCCATCTATATCGTTGCCCTTGAGTCTTTGAATTTGACGAGTAGAAATTTCTGTAATCTTCTCAGGATCAGTTCCCTTTTTAGGAGGAACTAACCCATACAAAATAATTCCACTTTCTCGATTTCTAATTTTTTCAATCAGCATTTCTAACACTCCTTGAGCGATAGTCTGACCCTGCTTGGAATATAACGTAGAGTTCAGGGGCGCGCCGCCGGTAGGCGGAGCGTCCCCTGCAACGCAAGGTTAGACATTTTGCTGCCCCGTGAGCGGGATACGGAAAATGTTCTCATGCTGTTCGAATCGATATTCGTTAGCTCCCGAAACTATCATGTCCTGCAAGATCGCTAGTAGCGCGGCTACTGCTCGGACTAGAGGAACGAAGTACTGCTCGTGGTACTGAGACACTTCTGGGCTTTCCTCATGGGTGGCATGCTCTCTCACGATCGGGTATGTGCCGTGCGCGATATTACTTCTTAGGTCGTAGAATTCCTTCACCCAGTTCTGTTGCTTCGATGGTGCGCCAACGATATTTGCAATTCGTCGACTCAGGGTTCGTTGTATTGGCTCCCCTTCCTTGACCAATAGTCCATCTAGCGCTTGGGAAATAAGCAGAACCTCAGCAATATTGAAGTTCTCGTAGCGGGCCATTTCAAGCAAGGAAAAAAGGGCTCGCTGCACGGGCGTAGCTGCGATATCCAAATCATGAATGCCGCAAGCCATTAACCAATTCCATGCGTCTGCAAATTTAATCTGGCGAAAATTGGGCCATCCGTCATCTCGTCCAAAGCGGGCGCAGTCCTCGAAGTAAAAACAGTACATTGACGGCGGTGGCAAACCGGCGCGGTCTAGGTCCGTAACCTTGTAGAACTTGCACGAGGCGGGTAGGCATAAGTTTGCCGCAACGAATATTTCTTGGAGCAGCATGTCGACTAGTCGCCGTGGCGTGTGAGGGCAATCGATAGCCGGTTGATTTACTGGCCTAAGCCGAAAGACCAGTGTTATGCCACATTCGAGGTTTGGGTAAATCCTTTCGAACAGGTTCGCGCGGTCGCCACTCGTCGTGTTGTACTCGTGAATGAGACGGAGATTTTCAATGGCCTGTGACGCATCCACATCTACAAGGTATTCGGCTACCTTAGATATGTCATGAGCCCGGGCAGCTATCTTATAGTTCGAGAAGAAATTATCAATTTGCTCCCAAAGGGCAATGATCGGTTCAATTGGAGTCCGTGCGTCGTCTGGCGAAAAATTCACCGTTCCAATGCGTATCAGGTGTTCGGGTGGCATGCGTGAATACCAAAATGTCTAACGTAGAGCTAACCGGCGGCGCTTTAGCGCCGTCCAGCGACCGAAGGGAGCGAGGTTGAGCGCCGAGTTAGAGCGCGATGCAGCTGGCGAGTTTAGGAATGATTTATCCACGCGAAGATTCCGACTATGAGAACGATCGTTAGAGTTCCACCAAACAAACTCACAAGGGGCTGGCTTGTGTCGCCAATCTTTGGCTTGCACCGCCCGAACGTAATGATTGCGAGATAAACCCTCCCAAGATGAAAGGCCACGACTTCGGATAAAAAATCAAAAACGGCATCAAGCATCTTGGGTTGCGCTCTAACGCTGGAGTTAAGCGGCGCGCGTCAGCGCGTCCGCTTGAACGAGAAGTTAGCACCCTCGTCGGCTTGACGGGCAGCACCAGCGCCAACCATGGCGACGTGGCCAAGCACCAAGGCTAACGCTGCGACTGACATGGCCAACGGCAGGAACGCGCTCGGCCGTTTAAGCACAGTTGGAAGAGTCATCTCACGCCTCCATAAGCAGGTTGAAGGGCTAACGCTGGAATTGAGCGGCGGCGTAGCCGTCCGCCTCGAATGAGTGGTTAGACGCCGCCGCCGGGTTGCCAATTGTCATTGCGTACCTTTTGCTGGATGAACCGTTCGACTTTGCTTTTTAGGCTAAGAATGGACTCATCGAACTCACCGAGACCGCGTTGACAACTGTCGCACTTAAACCCTATGCGATCGACCATTTGATACGCGCTTGCCTCGTACGGGAACACTTGATAGTCACAATGCGGACAGAAAGTGTTTAACCCGTCGATGCTCCCAGCTGTGTAGCGCCAACGCCAGCGAAGTCCAAAAAACATGTCCGACGTGTAGGCTACCCAAGAAGGTTGGCTTGAAGTTTTCTTGGCAAACAGCGCCCACATACCAGCCGCCAGGAGCAGCAGCGTAGGAATAGTGGCGACACCTAGCAGAACAAGAAGCCAGTTGGGAACCGCGGTAGACGTTGTAAATAGACGCCAAACTTGGCTGCCGAATGTAGCCATTCTGGGCCAGAAGCCCAGCAAATAGGTTCCACATGCACCGCCAACGCCTATAACGGCAGCGGCTATAACCGCACTCCAAACTGGATCCTTCCAAAGCGATTTGATCATTCGCACAGCCGTAGTTTTGGGTGGCTAACGTAAAAGTAACCGGCCTGCGCGGCTTTTCGCGCAGGTCCGGTTGACTGCCATGTTAGAGGTTGCGGCTATTTGGCTGGGCATTGATCGGTACTGGACATGATTGGAGATTTTCTGCCCCGTTCATCATTCCGTGTTGTTGAAGGCATCTAATAGGAAATCGGCGACAGCCACTACTGCCCAGGTTCCAAAACCTATAACGACGCCCATGATTACTCCACCGATAGCTAGATTTAAAATGCTACCGATGCCGTTGAAAAGGGCGAAAAGGCCGGAGCCTTGAAAGCCCCAACTGTGACGCCAAATATCAACAAGCTCATACAGCCAATATAAAACGCCAATGCCTATTATCACCATATTCATTTTGCCCTTGAACTCTTCTGTAGCAGCTCTGGCGCGATCCTTGGCTTCTTTAGCTTCCCTTGCGGGTCTTCCTCGCTCCCATTCTTCTGCTGCGGCTATTTCTTGCGCCCGCTCACGCGCTGTGACATCGACCCAATACTGCCGCCCTGGGTCTGCGTGACATTTAGGACAACGTGAAGCTCCCTTTTTGAGGGTTCGAAACATACAACTAGGGCAGACGTAATCACCTGGATTATTTTCAGCATGTGCAATATGGGCTGCTGCGGTAGCTAGATCCTCTCTTGACCTAGCAAGGCTATCAATAATCTCACTCTCAACATCACGACAAGTTGGACAACCGTCCCCGTCATACCGCCCGTGTATGTTGCAGTAGCTCATATCTCAACCTCTAACGTGGAGCTAAGGGGCTGCGCGCTTTTGCGCAGTCCCGCTTGAGCGTAGGGTTAGGCATCACGGGTCGCATCACTGATGCGAGTTGAAATGACCGCAGCCATACGCATGGTGCCTGCCTCAACCTAGCGCCTCGAAACCAGGCACGTGCGCTACGTCCCATAGATGGCCGTCAGGGTCTTGGAAGTACCCGGCGTAGCCACCATAGAACGTCTTCTGCGCAGGTTTGATGATCTTGGCTCCTGCTCTCTCGGCCAGCAACATGACTGCATCGACTTCCGCGTCCGAAGATACGTTGTGCCCAATGGATAACTCCGTTGAGCTTGGTGCTTGGAGCGGTAGTCCGGTGTCAGCGGCAAGGCTCTTACGGGGCCAAAGCGCAAGTTTCAACCCGGATTCAAGATTGAAGAAGGCTACCGCCCCGTTCTCAAACTCCGTTCCGATAATGCCCTTCGTTGCGAAGCCAAGACCGTCTTTGTAGAAGGCAACTGAGCGCTCCAAGTCGTCAACGCATAGAGTGAGGAGTGTGATATGAGGTTTCATAGTGAGCCATTCAAGTAGATGGGTGTGTTTGTGATGCCTAACGTGTTAGCTAACCGGCGAGCCGCCGTTAGGCGGAGCGTCCGGGTTGAGCGGTGGGTTAGCCATATTCTTGCGTTCTTTACGACCAGCAAACCAACCTACAAAGGCGGATATAAGCCCAAAGTCAACCCAACGGTAAATCGATGACCCTGCGTCGTTTTCAACCTGCTGCACCTGCATTTTAGTCGTAAGCTTTTGATCGCGTAATGCAATGTCTTTCTCATTTGGGCAATATGGTTTCCAGCCATATTGTTTATCGAAGTACTTGGTGAGGAGTCCATTGTCAACATACGCAAATGAAGCAAGCACTCGGCTAGCGTATTCACGTTTCTCCGGTGATGTGTCAGCACCCCAGTTGCTGGAAAGTTCTGCTCTTGGTGCAGTGGACATCAAGTTGTTAAGCTTACCCATAGTGTGCGACACCCAAAACGCCATAGCAATCATGACTAAAAGCAGTGATACGCCGGATACAAGAGTCTTGATCCCCCGTCGCGTCTGGCCGCCAACAGTAAGGATGCGGACACCGTCATATACCAAAATTATCGAAAACACTACGAACGCATCTTTCCAGACAAGGCTCGTAATATCATCAAGTTGATGTAGTAACTCCATTGAGTATGGCTAACGTGGAATTGAGGGGCTGCGCGCTTTTGCGCAGTCCCGCTCGAATGTTGGGTTGGGCGAAAACAAGCTAATTACTCGTGACATGATTAGCAAAGATAGCCACTGACACAGTGTTTTTGAAGCGGACATTAAGGCTGCCGATAACGTCATATTCGCCTGCCTTGCCAATATATATGTAGGCCCTGGCATCCTTTACTTTCTTAACTTTGCCGAAGGATTTTTGAAACCTTTCCTCTGACGCTCCCAACCAAATGCCGTTTGCAAAACGTAATGGCGTATATCGCTGTGGCAGATCTGGGCAATCCGCAGAAGGACTCACGTTTGTTGGAATAACCACAGCAGCGACACCATCAACAATGGTTAGCCCGCCCATTTCTCCTGAACTTAACCACAACCTCTGCTTTGGATTCGACGTTGAAACGGTGTAGCAAAGCCAAGCAAGTGCTTCAGATGCGTCACCATGGCTGTAAATTTCCCCCGCCCCTATTGTGCTCTGAACTTCTTTAAGTGAAGTTTTTTCCAGCGTGACCTCCAAACTTCCCATCCGAAGTGGGACGACTGGATCGTGCGATGTTGTTGCAGTCACAGAATCGCCACCCCAAGCCGGAGGAGGCACACCGTTATCAGCACAAGCGGCTGGAGCGATGAAGAGTGCTGTAACGAAAGCAATTTGAAAGAGGGACATGGTTTTCGGTGTTGCCCAACGTTTGAGTTAACCGGCTGGACGCAGCAGGCGGCCAGTCCGAGCGGAACGAAGTGGAGCGGTGTTGAACGCGATGTTAGGCATCATTCTTGGCTTGGTTCCAAAAGCCAAGGCTCACGCTTGAGGACCGCCTTCGCATACTGGCCAAGACTGTTGGGTAGCGAACCGTATTGGGCCGCGTAATGCAGGCCAAGGTTGCGGTCAATTTGGTAAATGGAGCGAAGAGCATCTCCACGAAAATAATCGATTTCCGATTCGTCGGTGAGGATTGATTCGAGGGTTTTCAAAGCCGTCTGGTCACCGATGTACCCGAGAGCGCCTATGGCGTAGCGCCTGCGCTTCATGTCCTTGTGGCCTACCGCCTCACATATGGCAGGAACCATCCGTTTGCCTATAGTAATGAGTGGGTCGTCGATCTCGGGCTCATGATCGGCTTCAACGTAGAACGCCTGCCACGCTCTTTCAAACTTGGCACTACCAGTCCGATACTCTGTTTCGCCAGCAAAGCTCTGCTGCGTAAACGACAGAACCAACATGAGAAATGTTGCGACGCGCATATGAGGCCTAACGTGCAAGCTCAGGGGCGCGAAGCCGGCTTGCCGGCGAAGCGTCCCTCTGGAGCGGGATGTTAGGGTTCGGTTGGCAGAGCATAGGAAACCTTGGTTCCTTCAACTTTGACGACGCCACGTTTGCACAGCTCGGCGAACAATGCGGCAAGCTGCTGCTCGGACAACTCCTTCTTGAACAGTGCGTGAAGGGTGCTTAGCAAAGTCTTTTGTGTTCGTGGCTTCGATGCTTTGCGACGAATGAGGTCTGCAACGACGGCCTCTACTTGAGCTTCTGGTGCGGCAGGAAGCACAGGCTTGAAATAGGGAATGTCGGCAATGCAGGTGGATCGCTGGGCAAAAATCTTCTTTCCCTTGAGATATTTCAGAAGCGAATCAAACCCCGTGTCTTTGGAGATGACATGGAAAAAGGAAGTCGGTTCTGCTGTCGACAAAACCCCGATGTAATAGGCAATGTGAAAGTCGAGAGCGTTGTTTCCTGCTGTTTCGAGAGCTATGTATTCGGCGTTTTCGCCCAGCGATTGAAGCGCGGCAGCTAACGAAATGGGAATCTTGGATTGGTTGGGACCTAGAAACACTTTGACCTTGAACGGCCCGTCCTTGAGTAAGCTGATGTCCTTCGGCTGGACATTCTCAAAATCGACAAGAACGAAGTTTGTGCGCGTGGTCATTGGTGAACCCTAACGTGGAGCTAACCGGCCGCCGGAGCGCGCAGCGCGGAGGGAACCCAAAAGCGGAGCTTTTGGGCGGTCCGTGTTGAGCGCAGGGTTGGGCAGCATGGTCACTGGTACCGACGAATGCTGATGTCCGTTGCTGACTCTACGCAAACCGCTTGCATGGAACCCGGGCGCGCCGGCTCAAACGGACAAACTTCAAGGTTAGCGAAAACACTTTGCCCGAAGGTGACCTTTCCCCGGATATTGCTTGGAACGATTTCGTTCTCGGCGGGCACGACACCAAGTAGGCGCTTCGTTCCGACAGGCCAGATGCGCAAACTAGGCGTGCCGTTGTACGCGGAAATGCGACCCCGAATGGTGAAGCAAGCGGCAACAACGGCGGGATTGTTCTTGCATCCCGCCGCAGCATCAATGGCGGCGCCAGACGCGGAATTGGCCAACAGCAAGGTTGCGAAGCCGAGCAATGCTTTCATGCTGCCCAACGTAATGTAGCCATCCTATTTGACGCAAGATATTGCGTCAAATAGTTGTCTATTTTTATTTTAAAAATTAAAATCATAACAATTTCATTGCCTTGTATTGTTTTAGCCTATCCTACGAACTATGGATACTTCCACACCGTTAACAGCTCCTAAATTGCTCGATCAAGTGCGGAGCAAAATCCGCCTCAAGCATTACAGTATCCGCACCGAGCAGGCTTACGTGGATTGGATTAAACGCTTTGTGCTGCATTTTGACAAGCGGCATCCGCGCGATTTGGGCGCGGCGGAGGTAGAGCAGTTTTTGACGCATCTGGCCGTAAACGGAAATGTGGCTGCCAGTACGCAAAATCAGGCCAAGAGCGCTTTGCTGTTCCTCTACAAAGAAGTGTTGAATATGGATTTGCCGTGGCTGGGCAAGGTGGAAAAGGCGCGGGCACCCAAGCGTTTGCCGGTGGTGTTGACGCGCGATGAGGTGCAGGCTGTGTTGACCCGTTTGAGCGGGACGCATTGGCTGATTGGCAGCTTGCTGTATGGCACGGGGATGCGAATCATGGAGGGTTTGCGGTTACGAGTGAAGGATGTGGATTTCAAGCGCCATGAAATTCTGATTCGTGATGGTAAAGGTGCTAAAGACAGGGTGACGATGTTGCCCGTCTCGCTGACTGCGGCTTTACAAACGCATTTGAGTCGGGTGCGTGAACTGCATGTTGCGGATTTGCAGCAAGGCTACGGTGCGGTGTATTTGCCGAATGCGCTGGCGCGCAAATATCCGGCGGCTGAGCGTGAGTGGGCATGGCAATATGTTTTCCCGGCGGGCAAGCTTTCAACTGATCCGCGTAGCGGCGAGGTGCGTCGCCATCATGTGCAGGATCAGTCCGTGCAACGTGCGATCAAACAGGCGGTACGCGATGCGGGTCTGACTAAACCGGCTACGCCGCATACACTGCGTCATTCATTCGCCACGCATTTGCTTGAAGGCGGCTATGACATCCGTACCGTGCAAGAGCTGTTGGGCCATTCGGATGTGGCGACGACGATGATCTACACCCATGTGCTGAACCGCGGCGGGCGTGGCGTGGCCAGCCCGCTGGATGTGTTGTGACGGTGCTGCCGCCGGCGATTTTCCTGATGGGGCCAACGGCTTCCGGCAAGACCGGGCTGGCGGTGGAACTGGCGCAACGGCTGCCGGTGGAGATCATCAGCGTGGATTCGGCGCTGGTGTATCGCGATATGGACATCGGCACGGCCAAGCCGGATGCGGCTACGCTCACTGCCGCGCCGCATCATTTGATCAACCTGATCGACCCGACCGGGGTGTATTCTGCCGCGCGTTTTCGCGACGATGCGCTGGCCTTGATGGCGGACATCACCGCGCGCGGGCGGGTGCCGCTGCTGGTGGGCGGCACCATGCTGTATTTCAAGGCGCTGCGCGAGGGCCTGACGGATTTGCCGCAGGCGGATGCGGCCTTGCGCGCAGCCATCGAGGCCGAGGCTGCGACGCGGGGCTGGCCTGCCTTGCATGCCGAGCTGGCGCGGCTCGACCCCGAATCCGGGGCGCGTTTGCAGCCGACCGATACGCAGCGTATCCAGCGTGCGCTGGAGGTGGTGCGGCTGACCGGCAGGCCGATGTCGGATTACTGGCGCGCAGGGCGTGCGGCCGCGTTGCCCTATCACCTGTTGCCGATCGCCCTGGTGCCGGCAGACCGTGCGTTGCTGCACGCGCATATCGCCCGGCGTTTTGATGCCATGCTCGGCGCCGGGCTGATTGATGAGGTACGCGCATTGCGCGCGGAATACCGGCTGGATGCGGCGATGCCGTCCATGCGCTGTGTGGGCTACCGGCAGGTGTGGGGATATCTGGAAGGGGAGTACGGCCGCGACGAGATGCGCGATCGCGGCGTTTTCGCCACCCGTCAACTGGCCAAGCGCCAGTTGACCTGGCTGCGCGGGATGCAGGACATCATCCGGGTTGAACCCTACGCGGGTGACGCCAGCCAGAGGGTGTTGTCGATGGTGAGCGCCGAACTGGATAGGAGCCTGTAGCAGCCCGGCTAGCCTGGAATCAGTTGCCGCAGGAGCACGGGTCTTTCAATCGCGTAGCCCTGCGCGTAATCGATGCCGATTTCTTTGAGCTTATCGAGAATGGCGTTGTTCTCCACATATTCCGCGACGGTTTTCAGGCCAAGCGCGTGGCCGACATCGTGCATCGATTTGACCATGGCGAAATCGGTGTGCTCCTTCAGCATATCGCGGATAAATGCGCCGTCTATTTTCAGATAATCCACTTTAAGTCCCTTCAAATATGCGAATGAAGAGTAACCGCTGCCAAAATCGTCCAGTGAGAATCGGCAGCCGTAAACTTTGACCTGGTCGATGAAATCCTGGGCGGCATCCAGCCGTTCTATGGCTGCGCTTTCGGTGACTTCGAAGATGATTTTTTCTGGCGGAAGGTCGTTTCCGTCGAGCGCATTGCGGATAAAATCGAGCACATTCTCGTTAACCAGCGATAGCCCCGACAGATTGATCGAGAAGCCGCTTATGGCGCCGAGCTGCGCGGCGTTTTCCCTGATCCATTGGAAGCTGTTGCGCAGCACCCAGAGATCAAGATCGGGGCAACGCTTCCAGCGTTCGGCGGCACGAATGAAGTCGGACGGCTGGATACCCAGGCTGTCGTGCAGGCCAAGCAGAATCTCATAATGGGGCAAACTCCCGTTGTCTGAAAGCACCGGCTGGATTTTTTGACAGCGCAGGAACAGCAGATCTTCATCGAGTGCTTTGTCGATGATGCCTGCCCATTCGAAAAGCGCCTGCTCGGATTTGATTTGCGAGCTGGTATTTTCATAACGCTGCACCGAGTTTGACCCCATGGATTTTGCAGCCACGCAAGCTGATCCGGCATTTTTCAATAGCGTGGACGCGGAATTTGCATCCGCAGAAAGTTCCGCAATGCCTGCGCTCACCCCCAGCACGAAGCTTTTGTTCTGGCATGTGATGCGATGTTCCTTGATTCGGGAGACCATGTTTTGAGCGGCGATATAGGCTTTGTCGGGAGTGCGTCCCCTGAACAGGACTGCAAATGCATCTTCACCCAGACGCGAAAACAGGTCGGTTGGCTGAATCTCCTTGCTTAAGGACGCAACCACGGCAAGCAGCGAGGCTTCAGCCTCGGCCTGGTCGCAACTGTGATAGATGGCCTTGAGTTGGTCGAACATCATCAGGCACAAAATACCACCCTGATTTACCGCGACGTCGCAGGCAAAAATTTTCTCAAGCTGGTTGACCAAGCCCTTGCGGTTCAACAGCCCGGTTTCCGGATCATGCGTCGCCTGGTGGTAGAGCCGTTCGTAGGCATCGAGCATGACCTTGTGCGCCGACCGCTCCATGAATGGCGCGTCCAGTCCCGGGATCTTGATCGCCGTACCGTTTTTGATGGCGTGCACAAGGTCGTGCTGTTCCAGATGGCGTTTTTTTGTCGCGGAGCGGTTGGCGAAAACGAATCGACTCTGCGAAATATTCGACCAGACCAACTGGTGGGGCACCGGGATGCCCTGCTGGTCGAAGGACAGCCAATCTCCTTTGCGCAATTGGTGGATTTCCGCGTCGCCCGGATGGTGTTTGCCTGCCGCATCCGATTCGCCCGGGTTATGAAACTGAAATTCGACGGGGTTTTCCCCCTGCAGCTGTTTTGACAGATTTTGCGTGATGTTTTCGATGGCAGCTTCATCGAAGAGGATGTCTTTCAGTTTTTCAGAAACGTAGTTGGCCAGGAGGTGATTTTTTTTCGGGTCGATTCCTTTGACGATCGTATCGGGCACAAGCAACTCGAACAAGTCGTCCAGCAGCGTCAGGGCGTGTTGGTGCTCTGCGCTGTCCTGGCCTTGGCGCAGGGAAGTCATCTGCAGATAATGGCGCCAGCCCGTATCGAGTAAAACCAGAATGATTTTCGGCACCATTTTACCGCCCAGGCGCAGACGAATTTCCTGCTCAACCTGATCTCGAACCTGATGGATTTTCTCACCGCCCTCGCTGATCAGTTGAATCCGGCTTGCGTTTTTCCGTCTGACGTTTTCGAT
Source organism: Sulfuriferula sp. (assembly GCA_035530335.1). GTDB lineage: Bacteria > Pseudomonadota > Gammaproteobacteria > Burkholderiales > Sulfuriferulaceae > Sulfuriferula. The sequence goes on from DATKUZ010000020.1 coordinate 11,638, forward strand.
GGATTTAAGCAGGTTGGCCAAAATCCCGTTCACTTCGTCGAAGACGGCGGGATTGGCCTCGTAATTGTCCACCACCCGATTGGCCAGCTGGTGCAGGAGCTTGAGCAGCTTGGGATCGAATATTTTCCCGGAATCATCGGCGGCCGCGTAGTAGCGCTCGAACAGGTTTACCGTCTGGCGCGCAGGATGCGTATCCGACTCGAGAAATTTTTCATCCAGCAAGGCCAGCTTGAGCAGCGGCATCTCCAGTTTCTTGAGCAGCGCGCGAATATCGGAACCCCGAGTATCGTCCGTCAGCGGTTTGCTCAGAAGCGCATCAAAAAGCTGGATGGCCTGGAAATATTTATCACTCCCTGCCTCACTGCTCTCGAGCTGAGGCAACTCCGCAGTCAATCGCCGTTTGATTGAAACGTGGTCGTTTTGTTCGACCTCGCTGTTTTGCCGGTGTTGGACGCCATCCAGCACGTTCAGTATTTTTTCCAGGTTGGCCCTGCCCTCAGAGATATTGACGCCTGCGGAGGGTCGAGTGCCGGTGTAAGCGTATTTGGCGCTATATTCCTGCGCGTTGTGGGCGGCATTGAACAGGCTGTTCATCGCAGGTATCAGGCTGCTTGTCTGCGCAGTGAGCGAATTCGCCGAACCCGCTTGGCCGCGGAAAACGAGATGGTCGATCGGCGCCCTGAATTCTGTTTTGGGATTGCTCAAGTATTGAAGCAGGTTGTCCAGTTTGTACTCCCGCTGGTCGTTGCCGATGGACTCGGAAGCGGCTGCCGGGGTGCGCGGGGAGGGCGGTGGTTCATTGTCCCGGCCTGGCACGGATGTTTGCCCGCCTTGATTCGAGGGGGCGTCGCCATTGCCTTTTGTTTTCTGTGATATCCCGCTGTCTTGCTCAGCGGCGGCCTTTGGATTCCTGACTGCCGGTACGAAAGCGACTGTTTCGTTTAAGCCCTGATAAAAATCCTCAAAAAAACGAGAAAGTGACTCGAAAAACGCCTTGTACAGTACGGCCCTGATTGTATATTTCAGGTCAATATCCGTTATTGTTTTGCGAAAAGTCTGAAAAATGAAGTAAGGCCCGTACGGGTTGTCGTGCGCAGTGGCAGCGCTGGAGACCAGTACCTTGTAGCGTACTTCGAAATTTTCTATGGCGGATTGGTGCTCAAAACCCAGTTCATTGACTACTTGCGAGAGGTTTAACCAGTCTTCGAAATCGTCGATATCGACCAGAGATAGCTGTTCGCTTTTGTGTTGGTCAACGGAGGCGGGCCGTTGATCGAATATTTGCTGGAGATACGACGCATCCAGAAATGCCTGCTCGATTTCTGCGCGACGCGAGGAAATCAGCGGGTAGAGGGTTTCGATGTGCCGGTTTTCGACGAAATCGGAGGACTGGTTGGCAGCCTGGCTCAGCTTGTCCCGCAGGCTTCCATAAAAGTCCTGGATAACCTGTGCGATAAAAGCAATAAACTGCTCTTGGCATCTGGCTTTAGCCGCATCAACCTGGGGCTGGGGAAAGGCATGCAGCGGGTTCGGCGTGGCGGTACTGGCGCTTTCTTCCGCTACCCGCGTCAAGTCCAGAAATGCGTTGATCGGGAAATTCTCTACTGCGATTCCCAGGGAGTTCTGAGAAACGCGCACAACCCTTCCGGAGAGTCGGTACAAGTCCGCGCCCGCCAGATCCGGACGAAATTCGATGGTTACTGCCTGGTCTTGCAGTTCAGGGATAGAGGCGTGAAATATACTGGAATCCGGTATGGATATCAGGACGCCTTTCGGGCAGAAATCATTGATTGCGCATGGGAAGGACCCGGCCCAGCTATTTTTCAGAACTGCGGGTTGCAATACCCAGAAGCGCTTGTATTGGCGTCTTTCGGCAGATCGATTCATATGCAATCAGTACCAGAGAGTAAGTTACCCATGCGCTAAATTAACGTTTTTTGGCTACCCAGTCACTTATGTATTTATTCATGCGGATTTGTCGGTGACTTTCACTCGGGCACGCCCGCGCGCAAGGCGGATGCTGAGAGGTTCGTCAACTTGAATCTGATCGCTGCCGCGAATGATGTCGCCTTGTTCGTTTTGCACGATGCTGTAGCCGCGCGCCAGCACCGCTTCCGGGTTGAGGTGAGCCAGGTGGCTGGCAAGCCGTGCGGTTTCCTGATGGGTATGGGCGAGTTGCAAGTGCATGGCGCGCGCCAGACCGGCGGCATGGGCAGCAAGGGCAGGCTGCCAAATGGCGAAATTGGGGCTGGCTTGCAGGAGCCGCCGGGCAAGCGTGCGGTGCTGCCAGTGGCGGCGTTCCTGGGCAGTGGTCAGCGCGCTGCGCAGGCGCTGGCTGAGGTGGCCGAGGGCAGCCTGCCGGGCTTCCAGTCTGCGTCCCGGATGCACCAGTCGGCGTGCCAGGTAGTCCAGTTGCTGGCTGTGGGTGTCGAGTCGATGGCGTGCCAGGCGCAGCAGTCTGGCCTGGTCAAGCGCCAGCTTGCGGATCAGGTCGGTGCGGCTGGGGCTGGCCAGCTCTGCCGCCGCTGTGGGAGTGGGGGCGCGCACATCGGCCGCGAAGTCGGCGATGGTGAAGTCGGTTTCGTGGCCGATGCCGCAGACGACGGGGATGGGGCTGGAGGCTATCGTGCGCGCCACGATTTCTTCGTTAAACGGCCACAGGTCTTCAATGCTGCCGCCACCCCGGCACAGGATCAGCACATCGCATTCGGCTCTTCGGTACGCGCTTTGCAGTGCGGCAATGATTTGTGCAGCAGCCTCCGCACCCTGCACCGGGGTGGGATATAGCACCACCGGCAGGCCGGGCATGCGGCGTTTGAGTGTGGTGAGCACATCGCGCAATGCTGCCGCCTGAAGCGAGGTGACAACGCCTATACGTCGCGGGAAGGCGGGCAGGCCACGTTTGCGCGCAGAATCAAACAGACCTTCTTGTTCCAGCCTGGTCTTGAGTTGTTCAAATGCCTCGAACAGCGCACCCAGTCCGGCGCGGCGCAGAGTGTCCACCTGCAGCTGGAATTCGCCACGGGCCTCATACAGGGTGGGCGTGGCGCGTACTTCCACCTGCATCCCGTTATCCGGCTGCCAGTCGATAAACTGGTTGCGCCCGCGAAACATGACGCAGCGTACCTGGGCGCTGGCGTCCTTGAGCGAAAAATACCAGTGTCCCGAGGCGGCGCGCGTGAGGTTGGAAATTTCGCCCGCGACCCAGGTCAGCGGTAGCGTTTGTTCCAGCGTCACCCGCGCCAGGCGATTGAGTGCGCTGACACTCAGCACGGGCTGGAGGGAAGGGGAAAACGGTTGGAGGATCATGTTTTTGTCAAGAAGTTCTTCCACAGTCACGGAAATTTAACATGAGCATTGAGCTTAGTGGGTTGATGCAACAGGGGTTTTTATAACATCATGTTTTTAAATGAAAATTATACGATTAAAAATACAGCGCCGGATAGAATTTCTTTATGTGCTGGTCACTTAGGCGTGAGCTGAACATGTTACCCACAAAGTTATCCACAGGTTTTGTGGGCAACTGGAAAAAATGTTTGTGCGCTAGTAGCTTAGCGTCTTCATTGCAGCCATGTCATGAACAATAGGCGTTAACTGCGGAAATGCGAAATCCAATCGCAGGCTTTGCCCCATTCCGCCCTTGCCGAAACCGGCCTGCCAAGCTAAAGTGACGCACGTTTTCGATTCCCGGGAGTTCATGCGTGTTAGCCATTATCGAAGCAGCCGGTTGGCCGATCTGGCCGCTGATTTTAGCCTCTGTGCTGACGCTTGCCATCATTATCGAGCGTTTCATTTCCCTGCGTCAGAAAGAAGTTGCCCCGCGCGGCCTGCTGGAGGGCGTGGTGCAGGAGTACCACAAGCAGGGCGTAACCGCGGAAATGCTGAGCCGTTTATCCATGGGCTCACACCTGGCGCGCATTTTTGGCGCGGGTTTGCGCAACGCGAAAGCGCCACGCGAAGTCATGAAAGAATCCATCGAAGAGGCCGGACGCGCGGCGGCCCACGATCTGGAGCGTTTTCTCACTGCGCTGGGCACGATTGCCTCGATTGCGCCCTTGCTTGGCCTGCTCGGTACGGTGATCGGCATGGTGGAAATTTTCGGTGCGCAAACGCCTTCAGGCGGCAACCCCGCGGTACTGGCGCATGGGATTTCGGTTGCACTGTATAACACGGCATTTGGCCTGATTGTGGCGATTCCCAGCATGATTTTTTATCGCTTCTTTCGCACCCGCGTGGAAGCCTTGGTAGTGGAGATGGAGCAGCAGGCCATCAAGCTGGTGGAAATGGTTCATGGTGAGCGGACATGAATTTCCAGCGCGGCCAGCACCGGGATGAACCGGAAATCAATTTGATTCCGATGATTGACGTGTTGCTGGTGATTTTGATTTTTTTGATGGTGACCACCACTTACGCCAAGTTCTCCGAACTGCAGATCAATTTGCCCCAGGCCGCCGGTGAACCGTCCAAGGAAAAGCCGACCCAGATCAATGTAGCGGTGGATACCGCCGGCAATTACCAGATCAACGATGCGACAGTGAATTTTGCCAACGTCGCAAGTTTGTCCGATGCCCTTAAGAAAGCGGCAGGCGGTGGCACCGCTCCGGTGATCGTAATTAACGCTGACGCTAAAGCCAACTATCAGTCAGTGATCAACGTGATGGAAGCCGCGCGTGAAGCAGGCCTGGTGCGTGTCACCTTCGCTACCCAGCGGGGCGAAATCCGCTAATTATCCTGGCTGGCTGCTGCCAGCCGATGTTCCCTCCATTGCCATGAGTCATCCCACAGCCAAATCCTGGACCGACCCCTTTGGCAGCAATCGCCTGGGTCTATGGCTGGCCGATCGACGCGACCGCAAGGCAGGGTTGACGCACCGCGTGGCCGCGCGTTGGGGCTGGCTGAAGCCGATGGGCGAGCGCGGTAAGGTGGTGTGGATTGTTGCCGGGGCGGAACGCGACAGCGTGCGTCTGGCGGTGGAACTGCTGCGCGCCATCCGCGCGCGGCGGCTGGATATTCGTCTGGTGCTGACGTACGAGCATGAATACCCGGAACTGCTGGCGCTGCTGGATGATTGCGACAAGACAGGCTGGGGTTTTGCGCCGTGTGATCACCCCAAAGCAACTGCACGGGTGCTGCAGCGCTTCGAGCCATTCGGTGTGGTGCTGGTCGGTACGCGGCCGCGCCCGAATCTGCTGGCGGCGCTGGCTGGGTGGCCACGCCTGCTGGCGGTGAATGTTCCTGATCCAATCGATTTCGCTTGCGAGCGTGTCTATGCGAGCAATGAGTCTGCCACTGCACAGGCAAATCAGGCACCCATCGCCGACATGCGTGCCATCCTGGCCGAGGCGCAGGTAGATCCCAATTTCAAATCGCTGGTCAATGGCAATGCGGAACGGCATTTGTGGTGGCTGCATGGCGCCAGCCCGGGCTATGCGGGTGAACTGGCGCAGGCACTATTCAGGCTGGCGCCGCAGGATATCCTGTTTGTCAGCGGCGAACGTCCGCCAGCAGCAGTGATTCCCATGAGCAGCTGGAACCGCGAACCACCCGCAGGCGGCAGCGTGATGTGGGTGGATGACAGCAAATGGTTGCCGGGTATTGCCGCTGCGGTAACGGCTGCTCACTTGGTGCAGTTTGATGCGGCCGTGTTGTGGCAGGCAATGGCGGGGGGCGCGGCGCTGTCGCGTGCTCCCGGAATGAAGCTGCCCAAGGCCGCGCTGGCGGAAGCCGTCCCGGAGGCGGCGGGTGTCGCCGCGTTGTGGTACAGCTACCGGGATGCACCGATTGCCGCGCGCAAACACGGCGACACCGCGCGGCGGCTGTTTTGGCAGGAACGCCGGCTGGCGGAATCGGTGAGCCGGGAGCTGGTGGAACGGATATTCGAATGGTAAGCAACTGGGTCATGCGGCAGTGGCAGGGCACTACGCCCTGGCACGTGTTGCTGATTCCGTTGAGCCGGGTGTTCGGTCTGCTGGCGGGTCTGCGCCGCACGCTCTATCGGATCGGCATGCTGCATGCTCAAAGCTTGCCGGTGCCGGTCATCGTGGTCGGCAACATCAGCGCGGGCGGCACCGGCAAAACCCCGCTGGTCGCCTGGCTGGCACGCGAGCTGGCAATGCATGGCTGGCACCCGGGGGTGATCAGTCGCGGCTACGGCGGCAGTGCGCTTACTCCGCAGCAGGCAAGCATACACAGCGATACGGTGCGCGTGGGCGATGAACCTGTGCTGCTGGCAAGCCTGGTCCAATGCCCGGTATGGGTTGGGCGCGACCGTCCTGCAGCAGGGCGCGCATTATTGTTCGCCCACCCGCAAGTGGATGTGCTGATTTCCGACGATGGCCTGCAGCATTACCGTCTGGCGCGCGATGTGGAAATCGTCGTGGTGGACGGTGCGCGCGGTTTCGGCAATGGCCGCCTGCTGCCCGCTGGCCCGTTGCGCGAACCGGTGGCCAGGCTGGGCGTCGTGGATGCCATTGTGGTGAACCAGCCCGCGACGGCGCAACTGAATTTGCCTGCCATGCCGCCTGTTTATACGATGCGCCTGGAGGGCGCTTGTTTTGTGAACCTCGCCGACCCCGCTCGCAGCGCCGACGCCGCCTACTTTGACGGGCAGGAAATCCATGCCATTGCCGGTATCGGCCATCCCCAGCGTTTTTTTGACCAGATCGCCGCCCTGGGGATTCACGCGCAGACTCATGCCTTTCCCGATCATCACGCCTATCGGGCAACCGATCTCGCGTTCTCCGGCGATATCCTGATGACCGGTAAAGATGCGGTAAAATGTTGTGCATTCGCGACTCAAAACATGTGGACGCTGCCGGTGCAGGCGTCCGTACAACCAGACCTTTTCGGGCTCGTGCTCGCCAAACTAGGAAACCGCCATGGATAGCAAACTGCTGGATATTCTCGTCTGCCCGCTCTGCAAGGGTCCGCTGGTGTACAAAAAAACCGAGCAGGAACTGATCTGCAAGGCTGACCGTCTGGCCTTCCCTATCCGCGACGATATACCGGTGATGCTGGAGGGCGAAGCACGCAGGCTGGCAGAAACCGAAGAAGTCTGATGTCCGATTTTATCGCCGTCATCCCGGCGCGTTACGCGTCCACGCGCCTGCCCGCCAAGCCGCTGGCGGATATAGCCGGCAAGCCGATGGTGGTGCGGGTGGCAGAACGTGCCCAGGCCAGCGGTGCTGCTGCCGTGTGGGTGGCAGCGGACGATGTGCGCATTATTGCAGCAGCGCAGGCCCATGGTTTTCACGCATTGATGACCTCCGCCGAACATGCTTCCGGCACCGACCGGCTGGCGGAAGTGGTGGATAAGCTGGCACTGGATGACGACGCCATCGTGGTCAACGTCCAGGGGGATGAGCCGCTGATCGACCCCGCGCTGATCCACGCCGTGGCGCGCGAGTTGCAGCTGCACCCGGAGGCGGTGATGGCGACTGCCTGCCATGCGATTCATGACTACGCCACGCTGACCAACCCCAACGTGGTCAAGGTGGTGATGGATGCGCTGGGCTACGCACTGTATTTCAGCCGCGCACCGATTCCGTGGCCACGCGATGCTTTTGCCGCGGGGCAAAGTCTGCCGGACGGCTTGCCGGTGTTTCGCCATATCGGTCTGTATGCCTATCGGGCCGGTTTTCTCAGGCAGTATGCAGGACTCACGCCCGCCCCCGTCGAACGCTTTGAATCGCTGGAACAGTTGCGCGTGCTCTGGCACGGCCACAAGATCAGCGTGACGGTGAGCGAGCAGCCTGCGGCGCCTGGCGTGGATACCGCGGAAGACCTCGCAATGGTGCGCCAGCAATGGGTTTGAAACTGATTTTATGTTTGAATAAAAAAAATTGAGTATTCAGAACGGCCTGAAATCCAATAACCTCACTGGCTGTCATAGTAAAACAATCCATGGAGTGAGAGATGAGACTGATCCTGTTGGGCGGCCCCGGCGCGGGCAAGGGCACGCAAGCTAATTACATCAAGGAACGCTACGGCATCCCGCAGATATCGACTGGCGACATGCTGCGCGCCGCGATTGCCGCCGGCACCGAGATGGGCAAGGCCGCCAAAGCGGTAATGGACGCCGGCCAACTGGTATCGGACGATATCATCATCGGTCTGGTGAAAGACCGCATTGCGCAGCCTGATTGTGCCAAGGGTTTTCTGTTCGACGGTTTTCCGCGCACTATCCCCCAGGCCGAGGCGATGAAGGCCGCCGGCGTGCCGATTGATTATGTGGTCGAGATCGACGTGCCCGATGCAGAAATCGTCAAGCGCATGTCGGGCCGCCGTGTGCACCTGGCTTCGGGACGCACATATCACGTGGTGTTCAACCCGCCCAAAGTCGCCGGCAAGGATGATGTAACCGGTGAAGATCTGATCCAGCGCGACGACGATACCGAAGAAACAGTGAAAAAACGCCTGGATGTTTACCACGCGCAGACCGAACCGTTGGTGGCCTACTATTCCAAGTGGGCGGCAAGTGGAGCAGCAGGTGCGCCGAAATACGTCAAGGTTACGGGTACCGGCAAGGTGGAAGGAATCCGCGATTCCATTTTTCAAGCATTGGGTTAAGCACTTATGGGAAGCGCCATTGCGGATTTCAGTGACACCGAACGCAGCGTGGTGGAGAGCGCCGTCAAGGAACGTTACGGGCACGACGTGCCGGTCGAGGTCGCCGACACCGAGTTGCGCATGTATCCGGAAGACCGTGAGCTGACCACCTGTCCGTGCCTGTTCTGGAAACAGCGGGATTGTAGTTTCGTCATCGCCAAGGTGGGCGAAGGACGCTTCCGCAGCATGTTCTTCTACCGGGTGCATCAGATGTTCGGCACCGGACGCGAGGAATACGATGACATCGGCGATTGCGTGCTGGTATTGCTGAGAGTGCAGGCCGATCACGAAAAAGAACAGGCCGGTGTGACTTCAGGAAAAACCGCCAAGGACATCAGTTAAAACCATACGCCAGCAGGGCAACCCGCTGGCGTTTTTATTTTTGCATGGAGGAAATATAAATGGCGAAAAAGAATGCCTTTTACGCACAATCCGGTGGCGTCACCGCGGTCATCAACGCGTCTGCCTGCGGCGTGATTCAAGCCGCACGCAAGCACAAGGACAAGATCGGCAAGGTCTATGCAGGCCGCAACGGCATCATTGGTGCGCTCACCGAAGACCTGATTGATACCTGCAAGGAAACCGACGCTGCCATTGCCGCGCTGCGCTCCACACCGGCGGGTGCCTTTGGCTCGTGCCGCTTCAAGCTGAAAAGCCTGGAAGCCAACAAGCGCGAATACGAGCGCCTGATCGAGGTGTTCAAGGCGCACAACATCGGCTATTTTTTCTACAATGGCGGCGGCGATTCCGCCGATACCTGCTTCAAGGTTTCCCAGTTGTCCGAGTCTATGGGTTACCCGATCCAGGCCATCCACGTGCCCAAGACCGTGGACAACGACCTGCCCATTACCGACTGCTGCCCCGGTTTCGGATCCGTTGCCAAGTACATCGCCGTGTCCACGCTGGAGGCTTCGTACGACGTGCGTTCCATGGCCAAGACTTCGACCAAGGTATTCGTCATCGAGGTAATGGGTCGGCATGCCGGCTGGATTGCGGCGGCGGGCGGCCTGGTGGCTGACCAGGGTATTCCGGTGCTGATCCTGTTCCCGGAAATCGAGTTCGACCAGAAAAAATTTCTCGCGGCGGTGAAGAAGAAGGTCGAGGAATTCGGTTATTGCACGATCGTGGTGTCCGAGGGCTGCCACTATCCCGACGGCAAGTTTCTTGCCGAGCAGGGCACCCGCGATGCCTTCGGTCATGCCCAGCTGGGTGGCGCTGCACCGGTGGTGGCCAACATGATCAAGGAAGCTCACGGCTACAAGTTCCACTGGGCGGTGGCGGATTACCTGCAACGCTCGGCGCGTCACATCGCTTCCAAGACCGATGTGAAGCAGGCTTACGAGCTGGGTAAAAAGGCCGTCGAACTGGCGATCAAGGGACATAACTCGGTGATGCCCACGGTGGATCGCATCTCCGATTTCCCCTACAAATACAAGATCGGCATGGCGCCGCTGTCCAAGGTCGCCAACGTCGAGAAGTTCATGCCGCGCGACTTCATCAGCAAGGACGGCTACGGCATTACCGAAAAGTGCCGGCGTTACCTGGCGCCGCTGATTCAGGGCGAGGACTATCCCAAGTATGAAAACGGTCTGCCGCAATATGTGACGCTGAAGAACGTGGCCGTGGCGAAAAAATTGAAGCCGTTCGAAATTTGATGTGCGCGGCTAACGCTCGGTCTTTCCACACAAACCTGCCATGACACTGGACCGCGCGCGCCAGCTGCTTGCTGTTCAGGCCAGTTTCGGCGGCTTCTACAACGGCAATTCCGCCAAGCTCATCCTTTCGGAAGTGCAGCGCGAGCACGGCCAGGAGGCGGTCGATCAATTGATACAGGAGTTGAATCTCACCGAAATTTTCGGCTTTGAGCCGGGTATGCGTTTTGAGGGTGGTCTTGCCATTGGCAAGCCGTACTGAAATAAGAAATAAATAAAGTTGCAAGGCAATGAGCCGGCCGGAACAGGCTCCGATTCGCACAAGTAATCCAAGGAGGGATGAAGTATGTCGGATGGTCTAGTATTGGCGCTCGCCTGCGCCGTTTTTGCCATAATATATGGCCTGATTTCGATCAAATGGGTGCTGGCCAAGCCCACGGGCAACGAACGCATGCGGGAAATCGCAGCGGCGATTCAGGAAGGTGCGCAAGCCTATCTCAATCGTCAGTACCGTACCATTGGCATGGTGGGCGTGGTGTTGTTCGCGCTCATCTTCATCTTCATCGGCAAACTCACCGCGGCAGGTTTTGCGCTGGGGGCCGTACTCTCTGCGGCAGCGGGCTACATTGGCATGAATATCTCGGTGCGTGCCAACGTGCGTACCGCCGAGGCCGCGCGCGAGGGACTTAATCCGGCATTGAAAGTGGCGTTCCGCAGCGGCGCCATTACCGGCATGCTGGTCGTGGGTCTGGGACTGCTGGGTGTGGCGGGTTTTTATGCTTTCCTGGCGGCCACGACGCCGGCCGGTGAAGTCATCAACATTTCGCCGCTGATTGGCCTGGGTTTTGGCGGTTCGCTGATTTCCATTTTTGCGCGGCTGGGTGGCGGCATTTTCACCAAGGGTGCGGATGTGGGCGCGGATCTGGTCGGCAAGGTGGAGGCAGGTATCCCCGAGGATGACCCGCGCAACCCGGCGGTGATTGCCGACAACGTGGGCGACAACGTGGGCGACTGCGCAGGGATGGCGGCCGACCTGTTCGAAACCTATGCGGTGACCATCATCGCCACCATGCTGCTGGGTGGCCTGGTGCTGCACACCGCCGGTGTTGGTGCGATGATTTATCCGCTGGTGCTGGGCGGCGTGTCGATTGTTGCATCGGTGATCGGCACGTTCTTCGTCAATGCGCGCGAGGGCGGAAAAATCATGAATGCCCTCTACCGTGGCCTGATCGTTTCTGGCGTGCTGGCTGCGGTGGCGTTCTACCCGGTGACGCAATGGCTGATGGCCGACAACGGCAGCTACAGCGTGATGAATCTGTATCTGTGCGGACTGGTCGGACTGGCGTTGACCGCAGCGATGGTGCTCATTACCGAGTACTACACCGCGACTGAATACGCACCGGTACGCCATATCGCACAGGCGTCCACAACGGGTCACGGCACCAACGTGATCGCTGGACTGGGCGTGTCCATGCGTTCCACCGCTGCGCCAGTGCTGGCAGTGTGTGTGGCTATCGGTGTGGCTTACTCATTGGCAGACTTGTATGGCATCGCCATTGCCGCCACCGGTATGCTGTCCATGACCGGCATTATCGTGGCACTCGATGCCTATGGTCCAGTTACCGATAATGCGGGCGGTATCGCGGAAATGGCTGATTTGCCTGACAGCGTGCGTAACATCACCGATCCGCTGGACGCCGTGGGCAACACCACCAAAGCGGTCACCAAGGGCTATGCGATCGGTTCTGCCGGTCTGGCGGCGCTGGTTCTGTTTGCCGACTATACCCATACCTTGCAGCACGCCGGCAAGCTGGTTGACTTTTCCCTGTCCGATCCGGCGGTGATTATCGGTTTGTTCATTGGTGGCATGGTGCCGTATCTGTTCGGTGCCATGGGCATGGAGGCAGTCGGTCGTGCAGCAGGCAGCGTGGTGGTGGAAGTGCGCCGCCAGTTCAAGGAAATTCCCGGCATCATGGCAGGTACGGCCAAGCCGGATTATTCCAAGGCAGTGGACATGCTCACCCGTGCCGCGATCAAGGAAATGATGATCCCCTCGCTGCTGCCGGTGCTGGTACCTATTGTTGTGGCATTGGGCATGACCGCGCTGATGGGACCGGGTGCAGGCACCAAGGCACTGGGCGGCGTGCTGATGGGCTCCATCGTTACCGGTATTTTCGTCGCTATATCGATGACTACCGGCGGCGGTGCCTGGGACAATGCCAAGAAGTACATCGAGGAGGGTAATTTTGGCGGCAAAGGCTCGGAAGCGCACAAAGCTGCCGTGACCGGTGATACCGTGGGCGATCCCTACAAGGACACTGCCGGACCGGCGATTAACCCGCTGATCAAGATCATCAACATCGTCGCACTGCTGATTGTGCCGCTGCTGCATTGACATTGTTGTTCTGCTGATCGAGCCGCTGTGCTGTATGGCTCATACAACAAAAAGGCCAGACGGAAGTCTGGCTTTTTTGTTTTGGTGCTGTTGACGCGATGAATGCAGCTAAGGCGCTACTGTAGAATGGGCTTGCCCCGCAACGCCTCACAGGTGAACAACAATGACATCACCCTGACCAAAATATTCGCCTTTCTCATCGGTGTGGTCATCGTAACCATCCTTATATGGACTCCTGATGATCGAGTATTTCACCAGGACAGTGGAGGGGCAATTCACCAACGTCATCTCTTCTATTCAATCACAGGCAGCAAGAAGTACCGAGGCTGCACAGCAATACCAACTGGCTGTCGAGCGGGAGCGTACCAGACAGAAGTAACTGGAGCTTGCAGCCACGCAGGAGCGCATCAATGTTCAACAGGATGCTATACAGCTCGCAAAGGCCAAAGAGTTAGCCTGGAACAAGTACTACCATCGGCCTAAGAAGTGTGAGAATCCGTCAACCAATGATGTGCTTATCGAATGTGGTAACTACCACATCCGGGAGGATCGGAAGTTTGAGGCTGTGTGGGAGCAGGAGCGTCAAGCTTCGGCCCAGTGACATGCTAGGAAGCCCTGATAATTGAAAACCACGTAAAGGCTGGCGAAACTTTCCAACCCACGCTTATGACGCCTGGTTAGTGTAATTCTATGAGGAGAGTATGGCATCGGACAGGATGATGTAGCGGATGCAAGCGACACCAAGGGCTGAGATGTGCCAGGAAGGGACGCTCGCAGGTGTCTACAAAATGGGTGAAGTCAAATGACCCCGATAAGAAATGCCATATTAGCTCCCCGTTCAAGTACGGGGAGCTACGAATACAAAGAAACTGACCTACTTGGCTTTTTCGAGCCGACTGTAAAAGTTGGCTTTCGGGGGGTGTTCTGAATTTTGTGTAAACGGGATTTTGTTTAACGTTGTGGCATCCGGTCATCGAACTGGATAGTAAACCGGTTTAGCGCAGCCTTCCAATCCCGGATCGGCATGGTCCACTTCTGGCTGATGTTTTGCAGGGCAAGGTAGAACAGTTTCAGCAAAGCCTCATCGCTTGGGAATGATCCCCGGTTCTTGGTAATCTTCCTCAGACTCATGTTCACCGATTCGATGGCATTGGTGGTGTAAATGATGCGCCTGATTTCCGGCGGGTAGTCAAAGAACGGGATGATACGGTCCCAGTTGCGCCGCCAGGACTGGACAATGGGTGGGTAATCCTTGCCCCATTTCTCCTCGAACTCGGCCAGTCTGGCTTCAGCTTCCTCGACGGTGGCAGCCGCGTAGATGGTTCGCAGATCAGCGGCCACCGCCTTGCGCAGTTTCCAGCTCACGTAGTTCAGGCTGTAGCGCACCATATGAACGATGCAAAGCTGGACGGCGGTTCTGGGGTAAACGGCTTCGATGGCTTCAGGGAATCCTTTCAGTCCGTCCACGCAGGCGATGAAGATGTCCTGCACACCACGATTCTTGAGCTCGGTTACGACTTGCAGCCAGAACTTGGCGCCTTCGGTCTGGGCAATCCAGATGCCCAGCAGTTCCTTTTCGCCAGCCAGGTTGATGCCCAGCGCCAGATACACGGCCTTGGCCCGCACCGCGCCGCTATCACGTGCCTTGACGTGAATGCAGTCGAGATAGACGATGGGATACAGCGCATCAAGCGCTCTGGATTGCCAGGCTTTGGCATCGTCAATGACCGCGTCCGTGATCGATGAAATCAGCGATGGCGAGACTTCGGCGCCATACATTTCTTCCAGGTGGCCTTGAATCTCCCGCACCGTCATGCCACGAGCGTAGAGCGACAGGATCTTGTCGTCGAAGCCTGTCCAGCGGGTCTGGTGCTTGGAGATCAGTTGCGGCTCAAAGCTGCCGTGGCGGTCGCGGGGAATTTCGATCGGCAGCTCGCCGAATTCGCCCTTGAGCGTCTTCTTGCTCTTGCCGTTGCGGGTGTTGCCGGTGGGATTGGCAACGGGCTCATGCTTGGCGTGACCCAGATGCTCGGCCATCTCGGCTTCGAGTGCCCGCTCCACCAGTTTCTTGGTGAGCTGCTTGAGCAGCCCATCCGCTCCAATCAGGTCTTCCGGTTTCTTGTAATCAGCCAGCAGGCTGTCCAACAGTTCGTTGCTTACGGTCATTACAGCTCCTTCGTCCAAGCCGGCAGTTTCCTGCCAAATGACCGTTTACACAAAAATTCTTACACCCTCGCGTTGGGTGACGTCTACTGATTTATTTCAGGCCGCAGCGATTGATCAGGTCGTACAGCGTGGGTCGGCTCACGCCCAGCAACTCTGCGGCCTGTACGATATTGCCATTGGTGCGGCCAAGCGCACGAATCACAGCACGGCGATCGGCTTCTTCGCGCACCTGGCGCAGGTTGAGTGGTTCGGATTCGGCGCTAGCGCCTTTCAAGCCCAGATCCTGGGAAGTGACCTGCGCACTCTCGGCCATGATGACTGCGCGTTTGATGACGTTTTCCATTTCACGCACGTTACCTGGCCAGGAGTGGGCTTCGATAGCTTCGATGGCGTCGGGGGTGAAGCCTTTCAAGTTGCGGTTTTGCTGGGCGCAGAATTTTTCGAGGAAGGCATGTGCGAGCAGGGTGGCGTCGCCCTGGCGATCACGCAGCGGCGGAATCATCACGCAGATTTCACTCAAGCGGTAGTATAAATCCTGGCGGAAACTGCCGGCCTGGATCAGGGCTTCAAGGTTCTGGTGAGTAGCGCCGATCACCCGCACATCAACTGGCACCTCGCCGCGTCCGCCCAGGCGCTCGATTACGCGTTCCTGTAAAAAACGCAGCAGTTTGGCCTGCAGTGGCAGCGGCAGGTCGCCAATTTCATCGAGAAACAACGTGCCCTTGCTGGCGTATTCGATTTTGCCGATGGTCTGCTTAGTAGCGCCGGTAAACGCACCTTTTTCGTAGCCGAACAGTTCGGATTCGAGCAGGGCGTCCGGAATGGCCGCACAGTTGATGGCGACAAAACGTTCACTGGCTCGAGTAGAGAGTTGGTGCAGGGCGCGCGCCAGCAACTCTTTGCCGGTCCCGGATTCACCCAGTAGAAGTACGGTCGCGCCGGAGGGGGCGATTTTTTCTACGGTACGGCACACGCGGACCATGTCAGGTGCGCTGGTGATAATACCGTGCATGACTTCACTTGGCTGTTGTTGCTGGAGTGCGCGGTTTTCCTGCTCCAGGCCATGTACGCGGAACGCGCGTGCGATGATCATGTCCAGGATTTGCGGGTCGAACGGCTTCTGGTAAAAATCGTAGGCTCCCAAGCTAATGGCTTTGACGGCGTTAACGCGATCCTGGTTGCCTGTCACCACGATTACCTTGGTAGAGGGCGCCATGGACACGATTTGCTGCAATGTGGCGAGACCTTCTTCGGCGCTGTCTGGGAAAGGTGGAAGGCCGAGATCTAGCAGTACCACGGCGGGTTCAAAGCGACGAATCTGGTTGAGTGCAGCTTCACGGTCGGCCGCCAGTTGTACGTCATAACCGTCCAGGCTCCAGCGTATCTGTTTTTGCAGCCCGGGGTCGTCTTCGACCACGAGCAGGGTGGGTTTGTTATCGCTCACGCGATTTCTCCTTGCGTCAGATTGCCTATTATTTGCCGGCCGGCTTCCACTGGGATATGGATGCTGAAAGTAGTGCCCTGCCCCGGTACACTGGTCACGTCGATTCTGCCGCCCAACTCGCGTATGTATTCGCGGCATTCGTAGGCACCAATACCCATGCCCGAGCCTTTAGTGGAGTCGAACGGGCGGAACAGTCTGTCGCGGATGAAGGCATCATCCATGCCGCAACCATTATCAGTAATGTTGATCACGGCATCGTCGCTCTGGCGCGACAGATGTATCTCAATGTGGCCATCGTAAGGCGTGGCTTCCAGCGCATTTTGCAGGATGTGGCCGAGCACGCGTTTGAGGCTTTCGCGGTCAGCACCCACTTCAATCGAAGCGGCATCCAGCTGCAGCGCGGGTTTGAGCCGGTAAACATGTTTCTCGCCAATAATCTCGGAAAGCAATCCGCCTAGCTCGATTTTCTGCGCGGTCAGCACTGCCGGCCGGCCGCCCTTGAGCTGTTGCAGCAAGCGATTCATGCGCGCTACTGAGCTGTCCACGGTACTAATCATGTCATCCACGAACTCCGGGTTGTGCTTGTATTTCCCGGCATTGGACACCAGCAGAGATTGCTGGGCGATGAGATTTTTCAGGTCGTGCACGACAAATGCCGCCATGCGGTTGAACGACTCGAACTGGCGCGCGACGGTAAGTGCTTCCGCGGCCTCCATCTGAGCCAGATTGGCAGCGGCCTGGCGCGCAGCGGTCTTGACCAGATCGCTGACTTCCCAGTTGAATGGAATCTTCCCAAGCGAATGGCCGATGATCATGAAACCGATCAGTTTGTCGCGCACCAGTAGTGGTGCCACCAGCCAGGCATCGGGGATGGCGCTGATCCAGGCCGGCAGTTGCAGGTCTTCGTAGAGCTCCGGCTGGGTGCGATATTCATCCAGATTGATGACCCATTCGCGCTGGGTAAGAAATGCCGCTAGCGCGCCGTCGGCGGGTTCTTCACCATCGGCGTGTTGCAGGTTCCAGCTAACGATGCGGGTGAAACGATGCGGATCGCGTGCCAGCCACAATGCGCCCGACTGGCTCTCCACCAGCCCGGCGACTGCCTGGATGGCACGCGTACCCAACTGTTCGCCGGGGTTCCCCTGCGACAAGATGCGCGTGAAATTGAGCCATTCATCACGGTAATCGTAGGTGTAACTGAAAAAATGCTTGCTCAAAAATACCCGTACTCGTGCCCGCAGTGTGCCTGAGAACAGGATGGACAGCAGGATGACGAACGCGCCGAACAGGAATGCCGCCTGCAGGATGCTGCTCCATTCACCGCCAAAGGCGCGGATGTAATAGCCCGCGCCCGCCATGACCAGCAGATACACGCCCGCACCGAGCAGGGCAGCGGTATGAAAAAACAGCCTGCGTGATACGGTTACGCGCAAATCCCAGTTGGGATTGCGCTTAGCGGAAATGGCGATAAGCGGTACTGCCAGCGCGTTGACAATGCCGCGGCCAGCCCAGATTTCTGCATCGATATGCTGGAACAGCATGGCGTCGGAGTACAGGTAAAAATCGTAGACAAGCACACCACCCAGACCAAAGCACAGGTATTTGATGCTCCAGCGGTCCTCGCTGCGGGTGCTGCGGAACAGTTGTTCCACCAGCGCCATGCCCATCACCGCCAGGATGACACGGCTCACCGCACCGCCGGACAGGGCATCCAGTATCGACACTCCAAAGGGGCCAGGAAAGACGGCAAGCATATCCGCCACGATACGTATTATTAGCAGCGCACAGTACGCCAGCATCGCATATCCGGCTACGCGCAGCATGAACAGTATCTTGGGCTGGATACCCTGGCGCTGGGTCACCAAGTCGAGCAGGAAATACAACCAGGCGGCGTCGCGCAACAGTTCGACAACCGCAGTAAGTGAAGAAATATGCTGCCCGTGGTAGGCATCCATCGCGGCCAGCCCTGCCCACAGTGCAGACACCAGGCTGGCGGCCAGGAGCATGCCCGTGCGACTAGGTCCACGCCGCGACAGTACCATTGCGCATAGTGCTGCGAAGGCAATAGCTGCGAGACCGTAGCTAATCAGGGTGGTATTCATTCTGGCAGCAGGCGCGCGTTACTGGCCCTTGCCCCAGAGCACAACTTGCACTGTCTGAAACAAGACCATCATGTCGAGGAACAGGGTATGGTTTTTGACATAATACAAATCATATTGCAGTTTTTCCACGGCATCCTCGACGCTGGCGCCATACGCGTAGCGCACTTGCGCCCAGCCAGTAATGCCGGGTTTGACAGTGTGACGGCTATTGTAATAGGGAATCTGCCGTGTCAGTTCGCCGACGAAATAGGGCCGTTCCGGGCGCGGGCCGACAAAGCTCATGTGCCCCATGAACACATTGAATAACTGGGGCAGTTCATCCAGGCGCACGCGCCGGATAAAACGCCCGACACGCGTGGTGCGGTCGTCATCCTTGCCTGCCCAGCGCGGCTTGCCGTCTTGTTCTGCGTCGCAGCGCATGCTGCGGAATTTCATGATGGTGAATGGCTTGCCATGCTGGCCGACGCGTTCTTGGCGATAGAGCACGGGGCCGCCGCTTTCCAGATAAATTGCCAACGCGGTCAGCGCCATCGCGGGTAGGGAAACCAGCATGATAACCAGGCTTACTACCAGATCGAAGATGCGTTTGACGGTGTCACGTGCGAGTCCCTGCTTGAAACCTTCCGACAGGATGATCCAGCTGGCGTTGAGCGACTCCAGTTGCAGCTGGCCATTCTCGCGCTCGAAGAGCGACGACAATTCTATGATGTTGATGCCGCGCAGCTTGCATTCCAGCAACTCGCTCACCGGCAGGCCGCCATCACGGCGGTCGCGTACCGCGATGACGATTTCATGGATGTTGTATTTGGTGACGATTTCGCCGAGGCTGGCAGTGTCATGCAGTACGCGCGAATGCTCTACATAGTGGTGGCTACCCTGCAGGGGCAGGTAGCCCACTATATGCAGGCTGCGTGCTAATGACATCGACTTGATCAGGTGATCCACCTTGGCGGCACGGCTGCCGCTGCCCAGCACCAGGACGCGCTTTTTGAAGGCGTCGAGATTGGACCATTTGGCGAACGCAATGCGGGTAAGCGTTACGCCAATCAGGGCAAACAGCAGTGAAAACAGGAATGCGCCACGCCCCAGCAGCATATCCGGGAACAAATAAAACAGCTGGCTCATGACCACGAAGCCCAGAGCAAAACTGGCAATCATGCGGATGGCAACAGCGCGCGCCCCCGCCATCCATTCGCCGCTATACATGCCAAATGCCGTCATGATCAGCATCATCACCAGTGCAAACAGGCTGGCTTTGGGCAGTATCGGTCCCAGCGAAGAAGGCAGGTTACTGCTGCTCTCGATGAAGCGCGTGGAAATACCGAGATAGATGGATGCGATCATGACAGCAATGTCCAGCCCCATCATCAAGATCAGATGTGCGGGTATGTAATGTCTGAAAAATCGAATCATGTCGTGCCTGTCACCCTCGGATTATCCCGTTTACATTGAGTCGAGCTGCCGATTGGTCTGTATTGCGTGTTGGCTTTCCAGGCTGACTGTGCAGAATGCGTGCCAGTTGTTAAAAATTGTGTCAGGCCGCAGCCTGCTTGGTGTTTTTGCAGCCTAACAATATCGCCACGGGCGAGAGTCTAGCGGTCTGCCGTCGTGTTCTCAACTGCATGTCGGATTTTTTGACACTTAGTGGCGGGCGCCAGGAGAGGGTTGTGCCCAGTGTTTGGCTATTCAATGGCAGGCAAAACAGGCGTTGTGTCGTCCAGGAGTGCCTGTACCTGTGACAATTTAGCGCGCTTTGGTGAGCGTCCGTCGGCTTGCCCGCGTGGCACACTGCGTAATTCGTCTTCAGGATAAATGGCGATTTCCACATCCGCTGTGTCCAGGTTGAGAGTGAAGATGGGGATATTTTTCATCCCTCCCAGCCGGTGTACAAGGCGTTGACCTTGTTTGAACGGAATGTTGCGTTGCATCAAATACAACTCGAATTCTTTTTCGTTGTCGGTGAATAATTGCAGATTGATGTCGGAATGTGGACCGGCGGTGCCATTGAGCACCGAGCCGGTTAGATAGGGATGGTAGTCGGCGAGCATGCGCATTGTATCCAGCGCGATTTCACGCAACAGCCGCAGTCGCGCCGGGTGTGAATCGCTATGGTAAAGCGCCTGATACGATTTGAGCGCCAGTTCGATTTCCTGATTGCCCGGCAAATTGTGTCCATCTTCCACGCCCATCTGGCGTGCAGCCTTGCGTTTGGCCAGACCGAAATCCTGGATGCCGTGCTCTGCCATCAATTGCGCGGCGAGTTGCGCCACGCGTTCACGCAGCTGGTTGCGTCGGCTATTCATCATGCTTAAAACACCGGGTTGGAGTCGGGTTGTTGCGTATCCGGCGAGGCTGGAGCAGGGACCGCATCCGGTGCGGCAGGGGTGGAGGAAAGCACCGGTACGGTCTCCTGATAAAAATATTCGTTGTAGCCTTGCTCACCGTCTGCGACCGGCAGGCCGGTGAGCGGATTGATGCTGGCAGTAACAATGCCATTGGGCAGGGGGTAGCCAGTTTGCGGCACATCACGCAATACCGCTCCCATGTATTTCATCCAGATTGGCAGTGCGGCTTGGGCGCCAGTTTCGCCCCTGCCAAGCGAGCGCGGCTGGTCAAAGCCAATCCAGGCGACGCCCACCACGCTGGGCTGGTAACCGGCAAACCACGCGTCGCGCTGGTCGTTGGTGGTGCCGGTTTTGCCCGCCAGATCGCTACGCCCGAGTTGCATGGCGCGCGCTGCGGTGCCGCGCCGCACCACGTCCTGCATTAGACTGGTCATGATAAAGGCGTTGCGTGGGTCGATCACCTGGCGCGGTTTTTCCGGTGTGGTCTGGCTGAGTAGCTGCCCATGCTGATCCACCACGCGAGTAATCAGATAGGGGGTGACCAACTGGCCGCCATTGGCAAACGCGGTGTAACCCGTGGCCAGTTGCAGCGGTGTGACCGAGCCCGCACCCAGCGCAAGGGTAAGATAAGGCGGTTGACGCGCGGGGTCGAAACCGAAGCGTTTTACATAGTCACGTGCGTAATAAGGACCAATCGCCTGCAGGATGCGAATGGTGGGGAGGTTGAGTGATTGGGTCAGCGCCTGACGCACGCTGACTATGCCAGAATAAGTATCTTCATAGTTTTTTGGCGTCCATTCCACACCGCCGGCCTGGCCGGCGGGTATCGTCAGCGGCGTGTCGGCCACCAGCGTGGCGGCGGTAAAACCCTTTTCCAGCGCGGCGGAATAAATGAAGGGTTTGAAGCTGGAGCCGGGTTGACGCCAAGCCTGGGTGACATGGTTGAATTTGTTATGGTTGTAGTCGAAGCCCCCAACCAGTGCGCGAATCGCGCCGGTTTTCGGGTCAATCGATATAAACCCAGCTTCCACGGCTGGTAATTGGACGATGCGCCACCCCCCAGTCTTAGCATTTTTCTGTACCCGGATCAACGCGCCGCGCCGGATGTCCAGCTTGGCGGGGAGGCCGCCGGCCAGCGCGTGCTGGGCGAATTTGAGTCCAGCGCCGGTGATGGTAAGCATGCCGGAATCCTTGCTATAAGCACGTACCAGCTTGGGGCTGGCTGTTATTACCACAGCAGGCTGCAGGTCATGGATGTCGACAATATTTTGTAACGCATCATCCAGTACGGCTTCCAGATTTTGGCTATCGGTAGGCATCTGGACAGTACCTTCCACACCGCGATAGCCGTGGCGCTGGTCGTAATCCATTACACCCTGCCAGAGCGCCTGGTCGGCGGCTTCCTGATCGTGTTTGCGTATCGTAGTGTAGACCTTCATGCCGCTGGTATAGATGGAATCCTGATAGCGGTCGTACATGGCCTGTCGCACCATCTCGGCGACGTAGTCGGCACTGACATTGGCCGCGTTCTGCAGGGTGTTGCGGATCACCAGATGCTGGTTTTTGGCTTGCTCGTATTGGGCGTCATCAATGTATTTGAGTTCATGCATGCGGTGCAGTACATACAGCTGGCGCTGGCGGGCGCGCTCAAAATTGGCCACCGGGTTGTAGCGTGACGGCGCCTTGGGTAGTCCGGCCAGCATCGCCGCCTCGGCAATACTGACTTTTTGCAGCGGCTTGCCGAAATAAGCATAAGAAGCAGCGCCGAAGCCATATGCGCGCTGGCCAAGGTAAATCTGGTTGATATACAGCGTAAGGATTTGATCCTTGGACAGGGTATGTTCGATCTTGATTGCGAGCAGCGCCTCATTCAACTTGCGCGTGAAGGTTTTTTCACTGGACAGGAAAAAATTGCGCGCCACCTGCATGGTGATGGTGGAAGCGCCTTCTTTGGCGCCGCCAGACAGCACGTTACTCAGTGCGGCACGCAATATGCCAAGGGTGTCCACGCCGCCGTGCTGGTAAAAACGTTCGTCCTCCGCTGCCAGAATGGCCTGTGGCACAAAGTGCGGAATGTTGGTGAGGCTAACCACGGCGCGACGCTCCTCGCCGAATTCGGCAATCAGCGAATTGTCGGCGGTATATATCCGCATCGGTACTTTGGGACGGTAATCAGTAAGGCTGTCCAGGCTAGGCAGGTTGGGGTAAATCAATACGGCAGCGAGTACTCCCAGGGCGGCGATGAGTAGGAAAAAAGCGACGAGCGCAGCGATGAGGTAGTGCCAACGAGATTTGAACATTTTGGGATGAGGTAAAAAATCTTGGGTGAGAAATCTAAAGTTCCCGACATTATAGGCGTTATCAGTATGCAAGATAAAACGCGTCCAGTCTGTACTGCTGTTTGGACTGCTAATAGTGTAAAAATCTTTACAGCATAAAAACTTGTTGTTAGCATTTAACGTGAATTGTGTGTTTGGCTCCTAACTACTACATTAAAAAAGGGATTTCCGTTGCAGTTCGATTTCTTCAAAGCGAAGTCTCCTCCTCTGATTGGCGTAGATATCAGCACCAGTGCCGTGAAGATGGTGGAAGTCAGCGATGCCGGGCGTGGCCTGTATCGTATCGAGCGCTATACGATCGAACCCTTGCCAAAAGAGGCAGTGGTCGATGGGAATATCGCCAAACTCGACGAAGTGGCAGATGCCATCAGGCGCGCCTGGAAAGACATGGGCAGCCGCGCCAAACATGTTGCACTGGCATTACCGGCGGCGGCGGTCATTACCAAGAAAATCATCCTGCCTGCTGATCTGCCTGAGCTTGAACTGGAAACGCAGGTCGAGGCGGAAGCCAATCAGTCCATACCGTTTGCGCTGGATGAGGTGAATCTGGATTTCCAGATACTGGGTGCGGCGCCCAATAATCCTGGCGAGGTGGAGGTGCTGCTCGCCGCCAGCCGCAAAGAGAAAGTTGAAGACCGGGTAGCTGCAGCGGAAGCGGCTGGCCTCAAGGTGCTGGTAATGGATATGGAATCCAACGCCAGCCAGACAGCATACGAAGCCATGACCCACATGCTGCCCGACGATGGCCGCGGACAAACGGTCGCGCTGATTGATATCGGTGCAGCAACCATGCACATCCTGGTGTTCGTGGACGGACAGATGGTATATCAGCGTGAACAGTCATTCGGCGGCAATCAGCTTACCCAGGAAATCCAGCGCCGCTATGGCATGTCTGCCGAGGAAGCAGAAAAAGCCAAGCGCGGCGGCAGCCTGCCAGAGAGTTACGAACCTGAAGTGCTGGAACCATTTACCGATACTGTTGCACTGGAAATCAGCCGTGCGTTGCAACTATTTTTTACTTCCACGCCGTATAGCAAGATTGATCATATTGTGCTTGCAGGTGGCTGTGCGGCTATCCCCGGTCTGGATGAAACGGTCGCTGGGCGTACCCAAGCCAGCACCATGGTTGCCAATCCGTTTGCCAATATGGCTGTTTCAAATAAAGTGCAGCCGGGCCGGCTGGCACTCGACGCGCCTGCCCTGATTGTGGCCTGCGGTCTGGCGATGAGGAGGTTTGACCCGGCATGATACGCATCAACCTTCTCCCGCACCGCGAAGTCAAGCGTGCAGCACGCCAGCGCCAGTTCAATCTGTTGCTGGGGGCAGTCGCACTGCTTGGCATTGCAATCGTTATTCTGGGTTATTTGACCCTGGATGCGCGCCAACAAACCCAGGCAAAGCGTAATGAATATTTAAAAGTCGAAATTGCCAAGCTCGACAAGGATATTGTCGATATCAAAAAGCTCAAGGAACAGACCCGGTCGCTGCTGGCACGTAAACAGGCGGTTGAAACATTGCAAACCAATCGTTCCAACGAAGTGCATTTGCTCGATCAACTGGTGCGGCTGCTGCCCGAGGGTCTTTACTTGAAGTCCATCAAGCAGACCGGCAATACCATCAATCTGCAGGGTTATGCCCAATCCAGCGCACGCGTTTCCACGCTGATGCGCAATCTGGAATCATCACCATGGCTGGAGTCGCCGGCACTGATTGAGATCCATGCGGCTACCGTGCAAGGCCTGCGTGCCAATGAGTTCAATCTCAATGTGCAGCAAAAGCAGCCGCAGAGTAGCGCCGATGGACAGGCCAAAAAAGGTGGAAAATCATGACCCTGGATGACCTGAATAACCTCAATCTCAAGGATCTGGCCAATGCGCAGATGGGCGTCAAGGCGACCATCCTGGCGGTCCTGTTTGCGGCTATTGTGTTCGCCGGCTACTGGTTTGCCTGGAGTGGGCAACTGGATGCGCTGAATACCGCCAAGCAGGAGGAAATGTCCCTGCGCGACACCTACCTGAACAAAAAGCGCCAAGCCATCAACCTTGATGCATATAAACAACAGCTCAAGGATATTGAGCGCTCGTTCGGTGCGTTGCTCAAACAGTTGCCAAACAAGTCGGAGATGGATGCGTTATTGACCGACATCAATCAGGCCGGACTGGGGCGAGGTCTGCAATTCGAGCTATTCAAGCCGGGCACAGAAAAAATCGGTGATTTCTACGCCGAATTGCCAATCCACGTGCGACTTACCGGCAGTTATCATGACCTTAGCGCCTTTGCCAGCGATATTGCCCAACTGCCACGTATCGTTACCTTGCACGATATTGAAATCGGTCCGGAAAAAGACGGCACCCTGTCTATGAATGCCATCGTGAAAACCTATCGCTACCTGGACGATGACGAAATCGCGGCGCAGAAGAAAAGCGCCAAGGAGGCGGTTAAAAAATGAAACGGCTCGTTTCCATCATCCTGTTGTTGAGTCTCGCCGCGTGCGGCGGTAATGGCTACGAAGACCTGGAGCAGTTCGTCAAAAATTCAGGCAACAATCTGCGTGGCAAGGTTGATCCGTTACCGGAGGTCAAGGCCTATCAGCCGTTTACCTATGCGGCGTTTGACCTTCCCGACCCGTTCAAGCCGCGCAAGCTCAAGCTTACCCAGGGCGGCGGCGGTCTGCAGCCAGATATGAACCGCCCCAAAGAGCCGCTCGAAGCCTACTCACTGGAAAGCCTGAAAATGGTGGGCGTGCTCAAGCAAAAAGGTAACACTTATGCGGTCATTAAAGCCCCGGACAACGCCATTTACCGGATCCACAGCGGCAACTATATCGGGCAGAATTTCGGCCGGGTAACCGCAGTGAATGACACCACGGTGAAAATAAAAGAAATCGTGCAGGACAGCGCAGGCGACTGGGCAGAGCGCGAAAGCAACCTTACCCTGCAGGAACAGTAAACATGAGGTCTACCATGAAAAACAAACTGGCTCATTTACCCCAACAATTACTTGCCTGTATCGCTCTCGCCCTATTGCTGGCAACGGGCATGCAGGCTGCACGCGCAGCCGGTAGCGACGCCAACAGTGTAGAGACACTGGATTATTCCACCCTGGAAGGCGGCAAGCTTCTCATCAAAGTGGGCCTGAAACAGGCTCTCAAAGCCAGCCCGGCCGGATTTACCATCAACAACCCGCCGCGTGTGGTGCTCGATCTGGCCGGAGCCGCCAATGGCCTGGGTAAAAATACTGTAAACGTCAATCAGGGGACGCTACGCAGTATCAATATCGTGCAGGCGGGCGACCGTACCCGGCTGGTGATGAACCTGTCCAAGGCGGCCCAGTACACCACGCGCATCGACGGCAATGACTTGCTCATCACGCTGCAGGAATCCGACAGTCAGGCCACCAGCAACGTGACGCCGCGCTTCGCCGAGGGTGCGCCGAGCGCAGCCAAACACAGCCTGCGCAACATCGACTTCCATCGGGGCGCCAGCGGTGAGGGGCGCATCGTCACCACGTTGTCCGATACCACCACCGGGATTGATATCCGCAAGCAGGGACAGCAGCTGGTTGTGGATTTCCTCAATACCGATGTGCCAAGCAGCTTGCAGCGTCGTCTTGACGTCAATGATTTCGCCACGCCGGTAAAATATATTGAAACTCAGAGCAACGGCGGTAATGTGCGCATGACCGTAGAGCCTAAAGGCGACTATGAGTACTCCGCCTATCAGGCTGACAACCAGTTCACCATCGAAGTGCGCGCCAAGTCGGAAGACACCGGTACGGCTGGCACTGGTAAGCCAAAATATACAGGTGAAAAACTTTCTCTCAACTTCCAGAATGTTGAAGTGCGGTCCGTGCTGCAAGTGATCGCTGACTTTACCGGTCTTAACATCATCACCAGTGACACGGTGAGCGGTAACCTTACCCTGCGCCTGAAAGATGTGCCCTGGGATCAGGCGCTCGATATCATCATGCAGAGCAAGGGGCTGGACAAACGCGTCAATGGCAACGTGATCTGGATCGCACCCAAGGATGAGCTAATCGCCAAAGAAAAGGCCGAACTGGAGTCGCGTCAGGCTACGCAGGCACTGGAGCCGTTGGTCGTACGCAGTTATGTGCTTAACTATATGCGTGCTGAGCAGGCCGCGCGGGTACTGCAAGGGCAGGCGGCGGCACCCGGTGATAACGGTGAAGACGTGACGTGTTCGGCACAGGCTCAAGGCGTCAAGGCGACCGCAGTGGCGACCGCGGCTGCGTCTACCTCGGCAGCGGCTGGTTCGGTGATGAGGATACTTTCCGCACGCGGCAGCGCCTCGTCCGAGCCGCAGACCAACAGCCTGATAGTCAGTGACACGCCCAGCAAGCAGGACGAAGTACGCGAACTGCTCAAATTGATCGATATCCCTGCCAAGCAGGTAATGATCGAAGCGCGTGTGGTGGTGGCGGATGACGGGTTCAGCCGCCAGTTGGGCGCGCGCTTTGGTGTCCAGCATGGCCGCCCTGGCGATAGCGTGGGTGTTTCCAATAGCGCAGCTAACGCGGCGAATGGAATAACCTCCGGTGTAAATGGTGCGGCGCCATTTAATTTTAATTTTCCTAATGTGAATCTGCCAGGTGCGGCTGGTGTGACTGGCACGCTTGGGTTGTCGCTTATCAATCTGGGCAGCGGCAATTTGGTGAGCCTCGAGTTGTCCGCACTGGAAGCGGACAATCGCGGCAAGATCATCTCCAATCCGCGTGTAGTGACTTCCAACCAGAGACCTGCGGTCATCCTGCAGGGCACGCAGATTCCCTACATTACCCCTGGCACCGCGAACTCCCCGCCCACAGTGACGTTTAAGGACGCTTTCCTGTGCCTGTTGGTTAATCCACAAATCCTGAACAACGATTCAGTGATCTTGAATGTCGAAGTGCAGAAAGATGCTCAGGGGATCAGCGTGGCGGGGCAGCCTGCCATAGATACCAAACGGGTTAAAACGCAGGTGCGCTTGAAGAACGGTGAAACAGCAGTTCTGGGTGGTATCTTCGAACAAACTACCCGGAATGATACCAATAAGGTGCCATTGCTGGGAGATATTCCGGTATTGGGGAATTTGTTCAAAACGACGAACAAGCAGAATAGCAAAATGGAATTGCTGATATTCCTCACTCCGCGCATTATCAAGGACAATCTGGAGTTGCGTTAAAAGCCGCATCCAGCTGAACAAAGGCGGGCATTGCCCGCCTTTGTTTTTTGCGCTGCTTCAAAATCGCCGGGCTAGGTGGCAGCACCAGCTTTCGCTACAATCCCGCCATGACTGATAAACATACCAACATTATTCTGGTTGGCCTGATGGGCGCGGGCAAGACGACCGTAGGCAGATTGCTGGCCAAGCATCTGGACAAATGCTTTTATGATTCCGACCATGAACTCGTGCGCCGCAATGGCGTAACCATCCCGGTGATATTTGAGGTGGAGGGCGAGGCGGGCTTCCGCAAGCGCGAGGAAGCGGTGATCGACGAGTTGAGCAGCCTCGACAACGTGGTGTTGGCCACCGGCGGTGGTGCAGTGTTGAGTGCGCACACCCGGGCCTTGCTCAAGTCGCGCGGTACGGTCGTGTATCTGCGCGGTACGGTGGAGGAATTATGGCAACGCACGCGTCACGACCGCAATCGCCCGTTATTGCAAACCGCCGACCCCTGGGCGCGCTTGCATGAGCTGTACACCCAGCGCGACCCGCTGTACCGCGAAGTGGCCGACGTGGTGATCGACACCAGCCGGCAGAACGTCAATGCCCTGGTACGCCAGCTTGAACAGAAACTTGCCGGCATGCCGGATTAGCATCGTGACTGCGGCCTGGCGCTTTGTGTGGCAGGTGATATTCATCGTCTTGGCGGGGCTGGCAGGCACGGCTGATGCACGAGTAATCAGCGCCAATCCAGCCAGTTATCATGCACTGGTGCATACCTTGAAGCCCGGCGACCGGCTGCAACTCGCCGCAGGCGATTACATGAATGGTTTGCCGGTACATCAGCTGATCGGCCTGCCGCAGCTCCCCATTGTCATTGCCGGGCCAGTTGCGCCGGCGCGTGCAGTGTTTCATGCCCGTTCCGGCGCCAACACGGTGAGCATCGTGGATTCAGCTTATGTCGAAATCCGTGATCTGGTGCTCGACGGCGACAATCTGCCGGTGGACGGCGTACGCGCTGAAGGCCATTCGCATTTTGCGCATCACATTACGCTGACCAACCTGCTTATCCAGGGACACGGCAATAATCAGCAGACCGTAGGCATCTCCACCAAATGCCCGGCGTGGGGCTGGGTGATTCGCGACAATATGATTCTCGGCGCGGGCACCGGCATGTACCTCGGCAATTCGGATGGCAGCGACGCATTTGTCGGCGGCGTGATCGAATACAACTACATTGCTGACACGCTGGGCTACAACCTGCAAATCAAGCACCAGATCGGTCGCGCCAGCGTGCCCGGAATGCCCGCCACAGCACAGAAAACCATCATCCGCTACAATGTGTTCAGCAAGGCACAAAATGGCAGTAGCGGCCAGTTGGCGCGCCCCAATGTGCTAGTGGGACACTGGCCGCTGGTGGGCAACGGCGCGGATGACCGCTACCTGATTTACGCCAATTTCTTCTATAGCAACCCGACCGAAGCCTTGTTTCAGGGGGAGGGCAATATTGCGCTGTACAACAATATTTTCGTCAACCCGGTGGGCGGCGCGGTGCATATCCAGCCGCACCACGACATTCCGAAAAATATCGTGATTGCCTACAACACCATCGTCGCCAGCGGTGACGGCGTACGTCTGCTGCATCGTCCCGATACGCCGGTGGCGGACATGACGTTCACGCATAATCTGATCTTCGCTGGCCGGGCCGTGGCAGGTCTGGCAGATGAGGGTAATCTGGCGCAGGACTACGCCAGCGCCACGCTCTATCTGCGGCGGCCTGACGCAGCTCCACCCGGGCTGGACGTCACGCCAATACGCCGGCTGCGCGTGTCTGCCGCACGCCTGACCGGGCTGCCTGAACTGATGCGCGACTATGCCGGACAACGCCGCAATCCGGATGATATGGGCGCATTGTCGAGTGCGCAGCCACTCGCCAGCGCTCCACTGTTGCTGGTACGCCCACGCCACAAATAAGGGGGATTCATGAACAACAAACCCGCGCGCAGCACATCGATCATCTATGCGGCGCTGGCCTACCTGTGCTTTGTGATATACGGCAGTCTGGTGCCGCTGGATTTTCATGCGCATCCTCTGGCGGAAGCATGGCAAACGTTCCTCGGCGCCGGAACCGGATCAACGCTGGTTTCGCTGGCAGACAGGGCAACCAATATTCTGCTTTCCGTGCCCCTTGCCTTTTTTGGGTTCGGTGCCTTTGCGAGAACAGGACGCCCGCTACGTAATATCGTTGTGGCAGGTTTGATATGGCTCGCGTGTGTTTTTTTCGCGATCTCGGTCGAGTTTCTGCAAGTGTTCCTGCCGACACGTACCTCATCCTGGAGCGACATCGTTGCGCAAGCTATTGGCGCTTTGCTCGGTATCGTCCTCTGGATTCTCTTAGGGCGCCGGTGGGTAGAAGCTCTGCGAACTTTGACTCGAGCAGCCGGCAGAATGCCCCTTGGCCCTGGTTCAAGAAGAGCCGTCCTATTGGCTGCCATCCCTTATTTGCTGATAGTGCTCGCAACGAACGGGTACCTCACAAATTCCTGGGAGAGCATGGCCGGAGCCGCGGATAGCTTCCAGGCTCTCCACCTTGCGCCCTTCTACTACCTTTACTTTGCAAGTACGGTATGGGCGACCTCCAGTGTGGTCTTGTACTTTCTGCTCTACATTCCTGTCGGAATTGGATTCTGGCTATGGGTTGGGAGACGAAATGTGCACGCTCAAGCGAGCCCTGCCATGACCGTTTCGCTGCTCAGCGCGGGGCTGGCCTTCGTCATGGAAGCAGGGAAACTTTTTCTTGCAAGTAAACATCCGGATACGACAAACATCCTGCTAGGCGCAAGCGGGGGTGCCACCGGATTCGCATTATGGCCTTGGTTAACCCACCGTACTCAAGCCGGTTTTCCAACACCTACAGCTCCGGCCAGGCAGGAACCCATCGAAGAGGTTCGGCAGCGCAGCATCCGGAACCTGCGGTTCTTTGCATTTCGGATTGTTTCCTTGCTGGTACTCGGTGCAACGGCATGGGGGCTGTACCTTTTTCCATCGGAACCCCGCTTGCTGGCCATTGCCGTCATCCTGTATGCGGTGCTCATGCTGAGATTTCCAGCGGTCTGGCTGTTCGTCATCCCCGCGCTACTGCCAACGTTCGATTTGGCGCCCTGGACCGGATGGTTTTTCTTCAACGAATTTGATTTGGTGGTGCTGACCACCATTGGCATCGGTTTCTGGATTATCGCCTCTGCACCATCGAAGGTGGGAATGTCACGAGGGCTGCGCTTCCTGCTTTTGGCCTTCGGCGCGTCGTCTTTTGTCAGTCTGCTGATTGGCTTGCTCCCGCTTCAGCCACTGGATCTCAATGCTTTTTCCAGTTACTACAGCAAGTACAATGCACTTCCTGCCGCCAAAGGTTTTTTCGAAGCAGCCGGATTGATTCCGTTGATCATCTACCACATGCGCTCTGGCGTGGACGTTTTACGACGCTTCAGCGCAGGCATGGTCACGGGTCTGGCTGGTGTCGTTCTCGCGGTTTTATGGGAACGCCTGCTGTTTCCGGGCCTCCTCAATTTTTCCAGCGAGTTCCGGGTTACCGGGCTGTTCTCGAGCATGCACACCGGCGGCTCCCACATTGAGGCGTATCTGGTCGCGGCATTGCCATTCACTGTGGCCTGGGCCTTCTATCACAGAACTGTAATGCACCGCACCCTCGCGCTCTTGCTCTTCGCAGCCGGGACGTATGCGCTGTTCGTTACGTTTGCCAGGGGCGGCTACCTTGGATTTGCCGTCTCGATGACGATACTGGCTGCGGGAAGCCTGATTGCCGGAGCAAAGCAGTGGCAGCAGCGAAAGCATCTTTTCGCAGCTGCCGCCTTGTCCATCGTGATCGGGGGAATTGTCGCGGCTCCGATCCTGGAAGGCTCATACGCGAAGAGCCGGCTTGCACTGGCCCCATCGGACTTCTCGATCCGGCTTGCACTCTGGCGGGACACGCTGGAAATGATGGACCCGGGCTGGCTGACCACGACGTTTGGCATGGGTCTTGGTCGTTTCCCTGAAACCTACTTCTATAGAAATTCTGCCGGCACGATCCCGGCAACCTACCGCTATTCGGTGGAAAACGGTAATGCTTATCTCAGTCTTGGCGCTGGTGATCCGATCTACATTGAACAGATTGTGGCAGTGAGCCCGCATACGGATTACAGGCTGTCCCTGGATCTCCGCGGCAAGGCGTCTCCGGGCAGCCTCAATGTCATGATCTGCGAACGGACTTACTTCGAATCCCGGAACTGCAAGGCTTCAAGCATCCAGCAATCCGGGGTGCAGGAAGGATGGGTTCATTACGGATTCTCCGTGGATTCCGGTCCCTTGGGAGAAGGGCCATGGTTTGCCCGGCGAACCGTGAAACTGATTCTGGAAAACACGGGCCATGGCGCGGAGGATGTTGACAATGTGCAGCTCACTGGGGTGAATGGCCGCGAACTCGTTGTGAATGGCGACTTTTCCAAAGGGAATGAACACTGGTTTTTTTCAGCGTTCAATCACTGGCCCTGGCATATCGAAAATGTATGGGTGCAAGCCTTTTTTGAACAGGGGTGGGTTGGCGCGCTTCTGCTGTTGCTGCTGGTGTCATATGGCTTTGCTGCGCTGTTGAAAGCCACGCGCCAAGGCCATGTTGAATACGTCATCTTGCTTGCTTCCCTGGGGGGATTCCTGAGCGTAGGCCTGTTCGGAAGTCCCCTGGAGGCTCCACGTATTGCGCTTCTTTTCTACCTGATCTTGCTGTTGCCTACGCTGGTGATCGAGTCGAGCAAGAGAGGCATTGGTGGAAAAGACCGCAGGCCGCGTGCTGCCGAACGGGCTCGAACCGAAAAAAATGAAACCGCCCCCAGCCGGCATTCCATGCAGACCGAAACGGCTTTGTCCATATCCCCACCTCGCAGCATTTCGGTTGACGAAACTCCGGAGAGAATCACCAGGCATGCCGATGTCACCGATCAGGAAAACACAGTGGCCGCAAGCGGGGAGTTGTTCGGCAAACTTTTAATGCAAATGCTGGGCGTAATCACACTTATCGTGGCTGGGGGGTGGCTTGCCATGCATTCCCCGGCTGTTCACTATGACGTGAGAGGATTGCTGCACCCCGTCCACCCTTTCCTGTCGCTGATCGCGCTATCTTTCTTCATCTGCTGGAGCCTTGGATTCCCCGTCGTCATCGCGAACTGGCTGGCACGCAGGCGCTGGCTGGCGTGGCTTTATCCGGGAATGCTTGGCTTGCATGCAGCCGCAGCATGGATGCTGATCAGTGTCTCCGTTTCCCTCGACAGAATTTACAAGATTGTTGGTCACCCGACGCTGGGCTTGCCTTGGTACTGGGAAACTGCAGTTCGGTTCATTGCATTGTTCTCTGCACTGTCGTTATCGATTACTGGCGGAACCGGGGCAGCGATCTGGCTTGCGTACAGACAGAAAAGGGCAAGCGCATCGCTGTCATGGGCGCTAACCGTTTCGGCGCTGTTTCCACTTCTCTATTGGGCGGTTGTCACCAAGGCAGCGACTGACAATCTTACCGAGCTGATGGCGGATGGCGGCAGCGTAACCTCTGCCCTGCTGCTCTCGGCTTTCGCAGCCCTGGTGGCATTTGGCGGGACGTTGCTGGCGGCCCAACTGCAGCGATGGAGACATGACGGTCTGCGCGCAGAAGTGCTGATTGGATTCGTGCTTTCCTTGCCGCTAGCCTATCTGGCCGTCCGATACGGAACCGAAGATGCCCTTGTCAAATACGGCCAGGTATTCTCGGCCATGCAATTCCTGCTGAGCCCGGATCGGGCTCACTATGCACATGGATACCTACTGATGCTGCGCTATCTGGTTGTTTACTTCGGGACAATCGGTGTGTTCGCTCTGGTTCAGTATCCGTTGTTGGGCTGGTTATTCGACAGCCGGAAAAATTCCTCATGGCGCAATGCCAAAACCCAGGCAGGCCACCATCTCCGAAAGAAAACATCGAATAGAACGCCGTACTGAGCACCGGTGTGGGCGCATGCGTACCAAGGAGTGCAATCGATTATTGTCCGGCACCAGACTTGCGGGCATTCCCTACCGTGGGCATGGACGGCGTTGCGGGAAGGCCGCCACCGGCGCTCAGCGCGTGACAGCCTGCGGGCGCAGCCACAGCAGCGCCAGCACACACAGCGGCCACACCAGCGCCACCCAGGCAGCGAGCGCGGTGATGTTGAGAGGGACAGCCCCGCTGCTCGCTGAAAAGGTGCGCATTGCACTGCTGTGCAGCAGGAATTGCAGCGCTCCTGCCAGCGTCAGCAGCAAGGCCAGCAGTTGTGTGTGCAGACCAGCGGGTTTGCGCCTTGCCCAGACAATCAGCAGCACGGCCAGCATCATGCCACTCACCATCTCGGCAGACAGGAGTCGCGGCAGCACCCAGCCTTTTAACAGCAGCGCAGCGGCGAGCAGTTTGCACGCCAGCACAAAACCAAAAATTCTGGCCCAGTCAGCAAATTGCTTGGGCGGGCGGCGCATCAGACTGGCAATCAACAAACTCGCCAGCGCAGCTTCCAAGCCAAATATCAGGACATGCAACGGCTGGAACCGGTAGCCGTCACCGGGCAGTTCCCAAAAAGGCACAAAGTGGCTTTTCAGGTTGCCTGCTACCAGTGAGGGCATATCTAGGCTCAGTTGCGATAGCCCCCACAGCGCCAGCACCAGCAGGCCGAAATTGCTCCACAGTCCGGGTGCCAGCCAGCGTCCGCGCCAGCCGGGCAGCAGTCGACCCGGCCACTTACTGCCCTGCAACAGACGATAGAGCAGCACGCCCAGCATGGTGCCGGCCGCATTGGTTGCAATATCCAGAGTTGCTGCGATGCGACCGGGCAGGAAGGTTTGCGACCATTCCATCAGCAGGCTGAACAGGGTGGCAGCCAAGGTTGCCCACAGCACGGCACGCCAGCGCGACAGATACTGGCGCAGCCATGCAGCGAGCAGATAGCCCAACGGCAGATAGGCCAGCAGGTTGGTAATCAGGTCGGTGCGGGTAATGTTGCGTGGCCAGGGTGCCGACAAGAACGCTAGGCTGCCACCCAGCGGTGCACGCCAGCCGCTGAATGGATACAGGCTGCCGTAGCCAATCAGCAACAGATATAACAGCACTGCGCCGAGGCGCATCAGGCGCATCAGGGTTGAGGATGAAGTGGCGTCAGGCATGAGGTGATGGTAGCAGAAGCAGGTATGATATAAAGCTCCTGTAACGCCCGAACATCAGTCAGGGAGGCGGCAAAACGTGGCACAGTATTTTGATGTATTTAACGGTGATGCCGACGGTATTTGTGCTTTGCACCAGTTGCGTCTGGCACAGCCGCTGGACGCCACCCTGATCAGCGGGGTGAAGCGCGACATCGCGCTGCTCGCGCAGGTGAGCGCCACGGCCGGAGATGAAATTACCGTGCTCGACATCGCCATGAGCAAAAATCACGCGGCGCTTGTCGCCCTGCTGGAAGCCGGTGCGCATGTGCGTTATTTCGATCATCATATTCCCGGGGACATTCCCCAGCACCCGCATCTGGATGCGCACATCGATACCGACGCCAATGTCTGCACCAGTCTCCTGGTGAACCGTTATCTGGGCAGCAGCCAGCTGATCTGGGCGGTGGTGGCCGCGTTTGGCGACAACATGGCCGGCGCTGCGCGTGCGGCTGCTGCGCCGCTGAATTTGAGCGAAGCGCAGCTGGATGAGCTGTGCAGCCTGGGCGAATGCATCAACTACAACGGCTATGGCGACGCGCTGGCGGACTTGTTCTACGCCCCCGTGACGCTGTATCGCATCGTGCATGGTTACGCCGATCCATTCCAGCTCATCCAGGCCGAGCCTGCTTACCGCGTGCTGCGTGACGGTTACGCCGAAGACATGGCGCGGGCGCAGGCGGTGGCGCCAATTCAAGTACGCAGCAGCGGTACCGTTTACCTGTTGCCCGATGCGGCCTGGAGCCGGCGCGTATCCGGGGTGTTCGGTAACCGTCTGGCAATCGGCCATCCCGAGCGCGCTCATGCCGTGCTTACCCACAAACCTGGCGGCGGCTATGTAGTGAGTGTGCGCTCACCGCAAGCGACGAAGACCGGTGCGGATATGCTGTGCAGCAGCTTTGCCACGGGCGGCGGCCGGCGCGCTGCGGCGGGCATCAACCACCTGCCCGAGGCGGATCTGGATGAATTTGTGAAGCGTTTTTATAAGACATTCGAGAATAATTGAGAGGAATGCTGTGGAGCAGTTAATCACGCCTTACGGCGGTGAGCTGGTGAATTTATTGGTGAGCGGCGCGCGTGCCGCCGAACTCAAGCGCGATGCATTTCACCTGCCGTCCCTGGATTTGAATTGGCGTCAGCAGTGCGATCTGGAATTGCTGTTGAATGGCGGCTATGCGCCGCTGACCAGCTACCTCGGACAGGCTGATTACCTGAGCGTGCTGGATTCCATGCGGCTTGCCGATGGACGTGCCTGGGCGCTGCCCGTGGTGCTGCAAATCACCGAAGCGCTGGCACACAGCCTGAAACCCGGCGAGCTGCTGGCATTACGCGACGCCGAAGGCTTCATGCTGGCAGTGGTTACGGTAAGTGAAATCTGGCAGGCGGATACGGCGCTCGAAGCCGCGCAACTGGGCCTGGCAGCCGACGCTCCGGCCAAGTGGTACGTGGGCGGCGCGGTCGAGGGTCTGTCGTTGCCGTCGCGCCACGACTTCATGGCGCTGCGCCTTACCCCGGCCGAGTTGCGCGCCGGCTTCATGCGGCGCGGCTGGCGTAACGTGATCTCCTATCCGGCGCGCACCCAGCTGCAGCGTGCCCAGTACGAGTTTATTCTGCGTGCAGCGGTGCAGAATGAGGCCAACCTGCTGATCCATCCGATGGCGGGCGGCGACCCGGTGGAGAGCGCGGATTATTTTGCCCTGGTGCGGAGTTATCAGGCGGTGATCGGGCGCTTCCCTGCTGCAACCAGCCAGCTGGCGTTGTCGCCGGTGTATGCGCGTGATGGCGGCGTGCGCGACACACTCGCGCGCGCGATCATCCAGCGCAATTACGGCTGCTCGCACTTGATTGTCGGCGGCGAACACGACGAACACGGCCAGCACCGGCGCGGTACTGACATCGTGCAACAC
This sequence comes from Sulfuriferula sp., assembly GCA_035530335.1. Lineage (GTDB taxonomy): Bacteria > Pseudomonadota > Gammaproteobacteria > Burkholderiales > Sulfuriferulaceae > Sulfuriferula. The sequence goes on from DATKUZ010000020.1 coordinate 49,008, forward strand.
GAGGACTATCAGCGCGTAGCAGACCACATCACTGAAATCGGCGTGGGACTGATTCCGTTTCCGCGCATGGTGTACGTGGAAGAACGCGCCCAGTTCATGCCGCTGGAAGAGCTCCCAAAAGGCGCGCGTGCGCTGACCCTGAACGGTGCAGAAATCCAGCGCAGACTGCAAGCGGGCGTGAATATCCCGGATTGGTACACCTTCCCCGAAGTGCTGGCGGAGATGCACCGCAGTTACCCGCCGCGTGACCGGCAGGGTTTTACCGTGTTTTTCACCGGCCTGTCCGGGGCGGGAAAATCCACCATCGCGCGCGCGCTGGGCACGCGCCTGATGGAAATGGGCGGGCGTTCGGTCACCCTTCTGGATGGCGATATCGTGCGCCGTCACCTGTCATCCGAACTCGGCTTCTCGCGCGAGCATCGCAGCATCAATGTGCGCCGCATCGGCTACGTGGCGTCGGAAATCACCAAAAACCGCGGCATCGCCATCTGCGCGCCGATTGCCCCTTATCGCAATACCCGCCGCGATGTGCGCGCCATGATCGAACCCTTCGGCGGCTTCTTTGAAATCTTTGTCGCCACGCCCATCGAAACCTGCGAATCGCGCGACCGCAAGGGCCTGTATGCCAAGGCGCGAGCGGGGCTGATCAAGGAGTTCACCGGGGTGTCAGATCCCTACGAGATTCCGGAGCGTCCCGAGTTGGCCATCGATACCACGGACTTGAGTGTGGACGAGGCGGTGCAACGGATATTGCTCAAGCTGGAGCATGAGGGGTATTTGCGCTGATCTGGTGTAGCTGGCGAAGCCATAAGGACAATAAAAAACGGCGGCCAAGACCGCCGTATTGCTATCAAGTAATCCGACAGGTTAAGCTATCTGCTTGCGACGGCGCGCCGCTGCCAGACCGGCCAAGCCAATGCCGAGCAGTGCCAGGGAGGCGGGTTCTGGTACAGTATTGTTGCCACCGCCACCGCCAGTGTCGGCCCGGGCAGCGTAGTCCACAGACAAATCCTCCCAAAGTCGACCATTGCCAGTATTGGGTTGGGGGGTGCCTATGGTCAAGGTGTTGATGAAAGCGCCCGTCGTGCCATTCCAGAAACTGACACTGTTGCTGTAAATGTTCGAGGTGATGAAATTGACTCCGTCGAACGCAATACCCGTAGTCTGTGTGCCAGGGTTGATGAAGTTAGCCTGTAGCAGGTTGCCGTCCAGGTCGTAGATATCATATGGGCCGACGGTGTCTCCACGGTTTGCGATGAGTTTGCCGTTGAAGAATTCCATCCCGTCACTATTACCACCCGCAAGGGACAGTGAAATAGTCTTCACCACCGTGCCGCTGATATCAATCTGGTAGGCTTTATTGGTGCCGGCGTAATCACTGGTCCAGAAATGGCTGCCGTCCCAGCCGATGGTCGACATGCTGGCCACGCCCGTCGCAATGGAACCCAGCGCGGCTCCCGTGTTGGCATCCATCTTGTAGATGTGGTTGTCGCTCACGCGCGTGTAATAGACGGTATCACCTACCACCACTACACCGCGGCCATTGCCGCTACCCCCGGCAAACTGATGCACCACGGCGCCGGTACCCGGATCCACCGCCTCAATAACAACCGAGCCGCCTGCGCTGTTGCCCCAGAGCAATCCAGCCTGGGCGCCACCAGCCATTATGCTCAGCGCACCGCCCACCAAGGTTGCCAATAGCATCTTTTTCATTTTTACCACCTCCGCAATTGAGTTAGACAAATGGAAAATTAAAGTTAGACACGACTATAGTGGTCCAATTTCCCCAGACGCTATCGTGCTACACACGCCCCACATGAAGCATTACCCATGCCAGCAGTGGGCTTAGAAATTAAATTCTATTTAACTACAGTAAGTTAAATGCTTAATACATGGGCGTCAGCAATTCGTTTGAAAAGTTCCAAGGCAAGGCTGTAAAGGTTTCTGACAAACTTCTGACAAATTCTTAAATGATCAAATACGACGCTTGTGGTTTATTAACGACCCCGCCAGTATCCCCGCAAGATTCTTCAGCAAGCCGAACAGTTGTGGAGAGCGCATGGGCTTATAGCCTTAATGGGGCCGTACAATTGTCCGGCACTCCGATTGAAATCTGCGAATCACGCAACCGGTCCGTATGCCAAAGCGCGGTGGGGCTGATCAAGGAGTTCACCGGGGGGGGCTGACCGCTACGGGGTTCCGGAACGTCCCGAGTTGGCCATAGATACCACGGACTTGAGTGTGTACGAGGCGGTGCAGCGGATTTTTCTCAAGCTGGAGCATGAGGGGTATTTGCGCTAAACGGTTAGCGGGTGATGCTATTAGGGCAATAAAAAACGGCGGCCAAGGCCGCCGTTTTGCTGTTAAGTAATCCGTCAGTTTAGGCCGTCGCTTTACGCCGACGTGCTACACCCAGACCGGCCAGACCGATGCCGAGCAGCGCCAGGGAGGCGGGTTCGGGGACGCTCGCGACGCGGAACGCATAGTTGGTGTAGGCAGCGCCTGTAGCCCAGTCTTGGACATAAGTCGAAACATCACCATACGTCGCATATTTGAGCCCGTTCGTGAAATCTTCAGCAAACTGGGTGCCGCATGGGTAAGTACCCCCGCAAGCGCCGCCCCAAGTACTGTACCACGCCAAGTTATTGATGCTGTTCGGATTGGAATCAATGGTTGAGATGGCGTAGTCCAAGGGATTGCCACCGAACAACAGCGCGGCAGCAGTCAAACCGGAATATTGATCGGGAACTGTTGACCACCGTGGGCCTTGGTCTACTTGCCAACTTCCAACAAAGATCGGCGTTGCCGAGGCGGCGCCTGCGGTGCCAATAATCGTGCCCAGCGCGAATACGCTACTCAAAAGCAAATTTTTATTTTTCATTGAATATTCTCTTTATCAAAAATTAATTAAAGGGTCAACACGATTCCATACTTCATTTAATCCCTAATCGTACCGCCCTTCCCAACTGTTAAGCATTACCTATGCCAGCAGCGAGCATGAAAATTAAATTTCGTTTAACTACAATTTGTTAAGTGTTAACAGTGTGGGCGGCAGTAGCTCGTCTTGAAGGTTTCCAAGAGAGACTGTAAAAAGCCATGACAAATTGCTGACGCCCAAACCCGACTTTTCGGGTTGATCAAAGAGCCCCCCCCGCAACCTAGGTGGTTTCATTTATTGGGTCAGGCTATTTTCAATAGCGATCAATCGGAGCGACACATGGCTATATCGGCGGATGGCACATCATCAGGATTAACGAATTTTAAGGAGGGATTTAATGCAGGGAAGGAAATGAATGAAGGGGCATGCGAAGGTACACGGAAAGTAAAAAAACGGCGGCCTCGGCCGCCGTGCTACTGCCAAAATCTGGCAGCTCATTTTTTTTGCTTGCGCCTACGCGCAGTCGCAAGCCCGGCCAAGCCGATGCCGAACAGTGCCAAGGTGGCAGGTTCGGGCACAGTGTTAGTGGTGGCTCCTGGAGGAACAGGAGCCCCTGCGTGCGCAACACCAGTAGTTAGTAAGGCGGCAGCGGCTACCAAAACACTTAATCTAGGCAAATAGCTTGATTTCATTTGTACTCTCCTTTAGTCAGAAATAAATGGATCAGACATGATTGTTATAATAGAGCATTATTCATGCCATAATTTAACATGAAATTAAATTCAATTTAACTACAAGGGCTTACATTTTAACGGTGCGGCGGCAGCAGCTCGCCTAGAAAGCTTGCTGGTGAGGCTGTAAAAATTCCTGACGCTCAAACCCGGCGTTTCGGGTTTATCAAAGACCCCACCAGCATTCCCGCCAGACTCATCAGCAAGCCAAACAGCTGCGGCGGCCACATGCCATCCGAGTGGAATATTTCCAGCAGCAGCCAGGAAGATATGCCCGCCACAATGGCGAACAGCGCGCCCTGGGTGCTGGCGCGTTTCCAGTACAGGCCGAACACCAGCGGGACGAAAGCCGCCACCAAGGTGACCTTGTAGGCATTTTCCACCATCGTGTAGATGCTGGCGTTGGAGTTGAGCGCGTACAGCGTGACGATGCAGGCAAAGCCGGCCACCACGGCACGCATCGCCCACAGCAGGTGGCGGTCGCTGAGGTGGCCGATAAAGGGTTTGAGGATGTTCTCGGTAAAAGTGACCGACGGCGCCAGCAAGGTGCCGCTGGCGGTGCTCATGATCGCGGATAGCAGCGCGCCGAAAAACATGACCTGGGCGAATACTGGCGTGTGGTTGAGGATCAGGTCGGGCAGGATGTGTTGCGGGTGTGTGCCTAGCAGCGTGTTGACCGACGCCGGGTCAATCAGCAGGGCGGAGTAGGCCAGGAAAATGGGGATGAAGGCAAACAGGAAATACAGGCTGCCGCCCAGCACCGCACCGCTAACCGCGATGGTTTCCGATTTGGCCGACATCACGCGCTGGAATACGTCCTGCTGCGGAATCGAGCCGAACATCATGGTCACCCAGGTGGCAATGAAAGCCAGTACGTCGCGTGTTTCCAGCCTGGGCCAGAATTCGAATTTGCCCGCTGCCTGCGCGTGGCTGACCACGTTGCCGACGCCGCCGGCGTAGCCGCTCACCACCCAGCCGATGTAAAGCATGCCGACAACGATGATGATCATCTGGAAAAAATCGGTGAGCGCCACCGACCACATGCCGCCGAACAGGGTGTACACCAGCACGATGCCGGCGCCGATGATGATGCCGTCGTGCGCGCTGATGCTGCCGTGGGTGAGCAGCGAAAACACCAGTCCCAGCGCGGTGATCTGCGCCGAAACCCAGCCCAGGTAAGACGCCACAATTGCCAGGCTGGTGAGCAGTTCGACCGTCCGGCCATAACGCTGGCGGTAATAATCGCCGATGGTGAGCAGGTTCATGCGGTACAGCTTGCGCGCAAAAAACAGTCCGACCAGCACCAGGCACATGCTGGCGCCGAACGGATCGGCGACGATGCCCTTGAGGCCATCCTGCAGGAAAGTGGCGGAGGTGCCGAGCACCGTTTCCGAGCCGAACCAGGTTGCGAATACGGTGGCGGTGACGATGTACAGCGGTAGCGAGCGCCCGGCGACGGCATAGTCTTTGGCGCTATGCACGCGGGTAGCGGCGTATAGGCCGATGCCGATGGAGATGAGTAAATACAGCATTACAAACCAGATCAGCATGGCGTCCCTTAAGTTAATGTCTGAATAAGCTATACCCGGCCAGCGCGGCCAAAATGGCGAGCAGCAGCGCGATCAGCGCGAGAATTTTTTGCTGGCGCGCCTGACCGGCAGCCAGCTGTTTGGACAGTGCCGCTAGATCAGCGCTGCGGTTGTGCCCGAGGTAGGCGTGCGCCAGGCGCGGTAATTGCGGCAGCAACACTGCCCAGCGCGGCGCTTCCTGTTTGATCGACTTGATTGCGCCGCGCCAGCCCAGCTGCTCGTTCATCCAGCGTTCCAGAAACGGCTTGGCGGTTTTCCACAAATCCAGGTCGGGGTCGAGCTGGCGGCCGAGGCCTTCGATGTTGAGCAGGGTTTTTTGCAGCAGCACCAGCTGCGGCTGGATTTCCATGTTGAAACGACGCGAGGCCTGGAACAGGCGCAGCAGTACCTTGCCGAAGGATATTTCTTTCAGTGGCCGGTCGAATACCGGCTCGCACACAGCGCGGATGGCCGCCTCGAATTCGTCCACGCGAGTGTCGGGCGGCGTCCAGCCCGCGTCCACGTGGGCTTGTGCCACGGCACGATAGTCGCGCTGGAAAAATGCCAGGAAATTTTGCGCGAGGTAGTTTTTATCCACCTCGGTGAGCGTGCCCATGATGCCGAAATCGAGAGCAATGTATTGCCCGCGGGCATTGACCTGGATATTGCCGGGATGCATGTCGGCATGAAAAAAAGCGTCGCGGAATACCTGGGTGAAAAAGATTTCTACCCCTGCCCTGGCGAGTCCGGGGATGTCCACGCCCATCGTGCGCAGCGTGTCGATCTGACTGATGGGCACGCCCTTCATGCGCTCCATCACCATCACCTCGGGCTCGCAATAATCCCAGTAAACTTCCGGCACGATGAGCAGCTCGGAGTTTTCAAAATTGCGCCGCAACTGCGAGCAGTTGGAGGCCTCGCGCATCAGGTCGAGCTCGTCGGTGAGGGTTTTGCGGAACTCCGCCACCACTTCGCGCGGGTGCAGGCGCGGGCCATCGGCGAACAGTTTTTCCACCAGCAGGGCGCCGGCTTCCAGCAGGCCGAGGTCGTGCTCGATCACTGCGCCGATGCCGGGGCGCAGCACCTTGACGGCGGCCTCGGTGCCGTCCCGCAATACGGCAAAATGCACCTGCGCCATGGAGGCGCTGGCCACCGGCTCGGCTTCGAACTGCGCGAACACCTGCTCCACCGGCTTGCCGTAGACGCGCTGCAAGGTGGTACGTACCAGTTCGGCGGGGAAGGGCGGTACACGGTCCTGCAGGCGTGCCAGTTCGTCGGCAATGTCCGGTGGCATCAGGTCGCGGCGGGTGGACAGCATCTGGCCGAATTTGACGAAAATCGGGCCGAGTGCTTCCAGCGCCTGGCGTAGCCGCACCGCGCGCGGCTCGGACAGGTTGCGCCAGAACAGCGTGGTTTTGACCAGCCAGCGCAGCGCGCGCACGCGCTCGTGGCCGAGAAAAAATTCATCCAGGCCAAAGCGCAGCGCGACCCAGACAATGGTGATCAGACGCAAGACTCGCATTAGTTTTGGTTACGGTGCGCGGCGAACAGCTGCAGGCGTTTTTCCAGACGCGCCACGTCGTCGCGCACTGCATCCACTTCAGCGATAAAGGAAGCGACATGACGGCGTTTGGCGAGCAGCGGGCGTTCCTCGGTAGCATATTCGACCAGGGTATGCTGCGTGCTGTCTGCGGCGTGGCGTTGCCACTCATGCAAACTGCGAGCGCCACGCACGATGCGATGCGCGACAACGTCGCCCACCATACGCGCCAGGTCCGCCTCCACATCCCAGTCCAGTTCGCGGAAAATGCTGCCCAGCGCAGCGGCAAACTGGGCATCTCCATCGATGGCCACGTTGCGGAACGCTGCCGGGTCTTTCATCGCCAGGCGTGCAGCCTGCAGCGGAGTGAGCTGGATATGGGCATCGGGCGCTGTGCTGGCCTCGGCAGCGGCAAACGTGCCCGCTGCAGTGACAGCCAGGGTGAAGTGTAGCGGGAATAGCTCGATACTGACGGTTTTACCTGCCCAGGCCTGCAGGCGTTCACGCGCCCACGGCGCGCCGTGCAACAGGTGATTGAGCAGCGGCAAGCCCGCGCTGGCAGCCAGGCCGGATGGCATTAAAACTTGTAGCCTTTGTGCAAGGCGACCACGCCGCCGCTGAGGTTATAATAATCTACCTTGGCAAATCCGGCATGTTCCATCAGGGTCTTGAGTTCTTCCTGGCCGGGGTGCATGCGGATGGATTCAGCCAGGTATTGGTAGCTGTCTGCATCCTTGGCAACCAGCTTGCCCATGAACGGCAGCAGCTTGAACGAGTAGGCGTCGTAGATAGGTGCCAGCGGTTTCCACACCTTGGAGAATTCCAGCACCAGCAGCCGCCCGCCGGGGCGCAACACGCGATACATGTCGGCCAGCGCGAGGTCCTTGTGGGTCATGTTGCGCAGGCCGAAGGCCACACTCACGCAGTCAAAATAGTTGTCCGGGAACGGCAGTTTTTCGCCATCGCACTGCGCCACCGGCACTGTATGTCCTTCGTCCAGCATCCGGTCGCGCCCCACGCTGAGCATCGAACTGTTGATGTCGGTGAGCCACACCTGGCCTGCGTCGCCCACTTTTTTCAGAAACAGCCGGGTGAGGTCGGCGGTGCCACCTGCCACGTCGAGCACCCGATTGCCGGGTCTTACCCCCGAAGTTTCGACGGTGAAACGTTTCCAGACGCGGTGCAGCCCGGCTGACATCAAGTCGTTCATGACGTCGTAGCGCTGTGCGACGGAATGAAAAACCTCGGCGACCTTGCCGGCCTTTTCGGATTCGGCAACCGTCTTGAAACCAAAGTGGGTGGTGTTGTTCATGGCGCGAAAACAATCAGAGAAAACAGCCAGAATCATAACCGACACGGGGGTTAAACAAAAGGCGATGCGTTATTCCGCTTTGTCATGAGTTTGTCACAAGGCTGTCATAACATGCATTAATATTGAATAAATCAAATGGGAGCGAACATGGCTGCGACGATATTGTTGGTAGAGGACGAACCCGGCATTCAGGAACTGGTGAAGTTCAATCTGACGCAGGCCGGTCACAGCGTGCTGTGTGCCGACTCGGCCGAGATGGCGGCAGGCATGGTAAAGCACAGCTTGCCTGATCTGGTGCTGCTGGACTGGATGCTGCCCGGCATGAGCGGGATAGACCTCGCGCGAAAGTTTCGCGCGGACGGGCGCATGAAAAATGTGCCCATCATCATGCTTACTGCCCGTGGCGAGGAGCGCGACAAAGTGCTCGGCCTGGAAACCGGCGCCGACGACTACATCACCAAACCGTTTTCTCCGCGCGAACTGTCAGCGCGCATCAAGGCCGTGTTGCGCCGCCGCGCGCCGCAGATGACCGAGGACAAGGTGGAGATTCGCGGCCTGAGCCTGGATCCGGTGAGTCATCGCGTCACCGGCAACGGCACGCCGGTGGAACTGGGGCCGACTGAATTTCGTCTGCTGCACTTTTTGATGACCCATCCGGAGCGCGTGTATTCGCGTTCACAGCTGCTCGATCAGGTATGGGGCGACCACGTGTTTGTCGAGGAGCGCACCGTGGACGTTCACATTCGTCGCCTGCGTCTGGCGCTGGAGCCCACCCAGCATGAAACCCTGGTTGATACGGTGCGTGGCGCAGGTTATCGCCTGTCGGCGCAGCCTGCGTGATCGGGTTGCGCCCGGCGTGTCTGAATTCAAGCATAATTAAGCCCTTTTAAACGACGGGGATTGCCTTGTTTGATTTCTGGTGGCGACCGGTGCTGATGCTGGGCGGAATCCTGTTTGCAGCGTTGCTGGCTGCGGCCATGTTCAGTGTCGCCGCCGGCATTACCCTGTTCATGCTGGGCGTGCTGGGCTATCTGATTTACAACCTGCGCCAGATGGCTGCGCTGATCCGCTGGTTGGAACGCGGTGAACGCGGCGGCATTCCACAGGCGCGCGGCGCGTGGGATGACATTTTCTATGGTCTGGAGCGCCTGCTGCGCCGGCAAAAGCGCAGCGCGACCAAGCTGTCTGCGCTGCTCGATCGCTTCGAGCATGCCGCGCAGGCCATTCCCGACGGCATCGTGATGCTCAACGGCACCGACCAGATCGATTGGTTCAACCCCGCGGCCAGTCGCCATTTCAGCCTGGATGATGCAACCGACCGCGGCCAGTTCATCGGTTATCTGATCCGCCAGGCACCGTTTCATGAATATCTGGCGGGGCACGATTACAGCGAGCCGCTGGTAATGAAATCCCCCGCCAGCCGCGATGTCACCCTGTCGGTACAACTGGTGCCTTTTGGCGACAAACGCAAGATGCTGATCTCCAGGGACATTACCCAGATCGAGCTGGTCGAGGCGATGCGCCGCGATTTTGTCGCCAACGTTTCGCACGAGTTGCGCACGCCACTCACCGTGGTAGGCGGTTTCCTGGAAACTTTCGCCGACATGGAGCACATCAATCCGGTGGATTTCCGTCGCTACAGCGATTTGATGCAGCAACAGACCGAGCGCATGCGCATGCTGGTAGAAGACCTGCTCACCTTGTCGCGTCTGGAGAGTCCGCAAAACCGCCTGCAGGAATCCGCAGTCGACGTACCCGCGCTGGCGCAGTCCTTATTTCAGGAGGCGCAGAGCCTGAGTGGCGAGCGCCACCATATCGAACTGTTCATCGATTCTGACCGCTGGGTTAAAGGCAATCCTGATGAACTGCGTAGCGCTTTCGGCAATCTGGTCAGCAATGCTGTGCGTTACACACCCAAGGGCGGCAACATCAGCTTGCGCTGGGCTGCGCGCGCGGGGGAGGTGTGTTTCAGCGTGACTGATACTGGCGAAGGCATTGAACCACATCATATCCCGCGCCTCACCGAGCGCTTCTACCGGGTCGATCGTGGCCGCTCGCGCGAAACTGGTGGCACTGGCCTTGGACTCGCCATCGTCAAGCATGTGCTTACCCGCCACCAGGGGCGCCTGCTGATAGAAAGCCAGGTCAGCAAGGGCAGCTGTTTTGCGGCGTGTTTTCCGGCCAGCCGGGTGATTGCACCGACACCTGCTTGATTGTTTTCCCGGGGTTAAAGCCGCTGCGCCAGCGCAGATTTCAAAATCCCGGCGATCAGGTTGAGCTGGCCTTGCGGACGCGATTCGCGCTGCGGCGTGCCCCAGACCGGATTGGGGAAGTGGCGGTCGCTGGCAAAGCGCGGGATGACGTGCCAGTGCAGATGCGGTGTCATGTTGCCGAGACTGGCGAGATTGATCTTGTCCGGCTTGAGTACCTCACGCAGCACCGTTTCGGTGGCAAACACCGCGCGCATCAGTTGCATCTGGCGCGCCTCGCTCAGATCACTCATTTCCTTGACGTGCGCATTCAGAATCACCCGGCAAAAGCCGGGGTAGTCCACGTCATCTACCAGCACCACGCGGCAAAAATCATCACACCATAACAGCTCGCCACCGGGCGTGGTGCATAGCTCACAGTTTTCCATCTAAATCCCTTGCTGGCGGTTGTTGCGCAATCATGAAGCAATCAGGACCGGGATTACAGCAGCACCCGTTCGATGCCGCCGTTATTGGCCTTTTCGATGTAGCTTTCCATCCAGTCCGGCCCCAGCAGGTGCCTGGCCATTTCCACCACGATGTAGTCCGCAGAGGTTGCAGCGTCGTCATCGTAGCGGGACAAGCCCTGCAGGCACGACGGGCACGAGGTGAGGATTTTCACTGCGGCAGCTTCACCCGATTCGTCACGCAGTTGTCCGGCCAGCTTGCGGATTTCTTCTTCCTTGCGGAAGCGGATCTGGGTGGAGATGTCCGGGCGCGACACCGCCAGCGTGCCGGATTCGCCGCAGCAGCGCTCGCTCAGTTGCACTTCTTCGCCCATCAGTTCGTTTACCACTTTCAGCGGTTGATAGGTCTTCATCGGCGTGTGGCACGGGTCATGGTACATGTAGCGCGTGCCATTCACGCCTTCCAGTTTTACACCCTTCTCCAGCAGATATTCGTGGATGTCGAGCAGGCGGCAGCCGGGGAAGATTTTCTCGAACTGGTATTTCAGCAACTGATCCATGCAGGTGCCGCAGGACACGATCACGGTCTTGATGTCGAGGTAGTTGAGGGTGTTGGCCACACGGTGGAACAGCACGCGGTTTTCGGTGGTGATGGCGTCGCCTTTGTCCGCCTGCCCGCTCGAGGTCTGCGGATAGCCGCAGCACAGATAGCCGGGCGGCAGCACGGTTTGCGTGCCGAGTTCAAACAGCATGGCCTGCGTCGCCAGCCCCACTTGCGAGAACAGCCGCTCCGAGCCGCAACCGGGGAAGTAGAACACCGCGTCGGAATCCTCGCTGAGTTTGGCCGGGTTGCGGATCACCGGCACGATGCTGGCGTCTTCCAGCCCCAGTAGCGCGCGCGAGGTCTTCTTGGGCAGACCGCCGGGCATGGGCTTGTTGATGAAGTGGATGACTTGCGCGCGGACCGGGGCGGTGCCGAGCGTGGCGGGGGGGTGAGCGGTTTGCGCCTTGACCAGACCGAGTTTCTTCGCGCCCTGGTAAGCCCAGCGCTGGGCCTGATAGCCCCACTCGATCATCACTTTGCGGGTGAGCTTGATGGTGGCCGGGTCGGTGGCGTTGAGGAAGAACATCGACGCCGTCGTGCCGGGGTTGAATTTCTTCTTGCCCTGCTTGCGCAGGAAATTGCGCATGGCAATGGAAACGTCGCCGAAGTCGATGTTGACCGGGCAGGGGTTGAGGCACTTGTGGCATACGGTGCAGTGGTCGGCCACGTCGCCGAATTCGTCGAAATGCTGGATGGAGACGCCGCGCCGGGTCTGCTCTTCGTACAGGAAAGCCTCGATCAGCAGCGATGTGGCGAGGATTTTGTTGCGCGGGCTATAGAGCAGATTGGCGCGCGGAATATGCGTGTTGCATACCGGCTTGCACTTGCCACAGCGCAGGCAGTCCTTGATCGAGTCGGCGATCTCGCCGATCTCGGATTGCTCCATGATCAGCGACTCGGTTTCCAGCAGCGAGAAGCTGGGAGTGTAGGCATTGCGCAAGTCGGCGCCGGGCATCAGCTTGCCCTTGTTGAAGCGGCCTTCCGGGTCAACTTTCTGCTTGTAGCGCACGAAGCTCTGGATCGCTTCGTCTTCCAGATATTCCAGCTTGGTGAGGCCGATGCCGTGTTCGCCCGAGATCACGCCGCCCAGGTCGCGTGCCAGCTGCATGATGCGCGCCACCGCCGCATTGGCTTCCTGCAGCATGGTGTAGTCGTCGGAATTGACCGGCAGGTTGGTGTGCACGTTGCCGTCGCCCGCGTGCATGTGCAGCGCCACGAAAACGCGGCTTTTCAGGGTTTGTTCATGCAGGCGGTCGCAGGCGTCCAGTACCGGCTGGTATTCGCGGCCGACAAAAATGCGCTGTAGCTCCTTGCGCACTTCGCGCTTCCACGACACGCGCAGGGTGTGATCCTGCAAGGCCTGGAACACCGTGGTGTGGGCGTTGGATGCGACCAGATCGGTGTTGGCGATGGCGAGCCCCGCGCTGGCAGGGGGCGCGTCCAGATTGTCCAGCAGCCAGCGCCAGCGCGCGCGGGTTTTTTCCAGCAAGGCCAGCGCCCGGTGACGGCGTTCCTCGGTCATCTGCGGGTCGGCCACCGTATCCTCATCCTGGAACAGCGGCAGTTCGGCGCGGAAAAACGGTTCCAGCACACCCAGCAATTTCAGCTTGTTGGCGATGGAGAGCTCGATGTTGATGCGTTCCACGCCGTCGGAATAATCCGCCAGCCGGTCCAGCGGAATCACCACGTCCTCGTTGATCTTGAAGGCATTGGTGTGGGCGGCGATGGCGGCGGTGCGGGCGCGGTCCAGCCAGAATTTCTTGCGCGCCTCGGCAGTCACAGCGATGAAGCCTTCACCGCCGCGGGCATTGGCGAGCTGGACGATATGCGAGGCTGCTTCGCCGCAAGCGGTATCGTCATCCGCCACCACATCGGCCAGCAGGATCATTTTTGGGCGCTCGTTGCGGTGGGCCTTGGTGGCGTAACCCACGGCCTTGATGTAGCGCGCATCCAGATGCTCCAGTCCGGCGAGGATGGCCTGGGGGTGGGCGTCCAGATAGTTTTTCACTTCGACGATGGCAGGCACGGCGTCGCGCACCTGGCCGAAGAATTCCAGGCACACGGTGCGCGTGAATGCGGGCAGCTTGTGCAGGATGAAGCGGGCAGAAGTGATGATACCGTCGCAGCCTTCCTTCTGGATGCCGGGCAGCCCGGCCAGGAACTTGTCGGTGACGTCTTTGCCCAGCCCCACCTTGCGGAAGTGCTGGCCGGGGATTTCCAGGATTTCCGGCCTGGCGATCTCGGCTGCGCCGCCAATGTCGTAGTGCCGGATCTCGAAACGTGCCATTGCGGAATCGTGAATCTTGCCCAGATTGTGGTCGAGGCGGGTGACTTCCAGCCATTCCGCATCCGGCGTCACCATGCGCCACGACACCAGATTGTCCAGCGCCGTGCCCCACAGCACAGCCTTCTTGCCGCCAGCGTTCATCGCCACGTTGCCGCCGATACAGGAGGCGTCCGCGGATGTGGGGTCGACTGCAAACACAAAGCCCGCAGCATCCGCCGCCTCCATCACCCGCCGCGTCACCACCCCGGCGCCGCAGTGGATGGTGGCGTAGTCGTGATCCACGCCGGGCAGGCGCGTCATCTCGATTTGGGACAGTGCTTCCAGCTTTTCCGTGTTGATGACGGCGGAATCAGGCGTGAGCGGAATCGCGCCCCCCGTATAGCCGGTGCCGCCGCCGCGCGGGATGATGGTCAGCCCCAGTTCGATACAGCCTTTGACCAGGTGGGCGATTTCCGCTTCGCTGTCCGGGTTGAGTACAACGAAGGGATATTCCACGCGCCAGTCAGTGGCGTCGGTGACGTGGGAAACGCGCGCCAGACCGTCGAACTGGATGTTGTCCTTGCGCGTGTGGTGGCTCAGTTTTTTAAGCGTGTCGCGGCGCAACTGATGGGTATGGGCAAAATCCGACTCGAAATTTGCCACGGCCCGGCGCGCGGCTTCCAGCAACGGCGCGACCAGCAGGTTGTCCTGGCGGCGCGCGTCGATTTCATTCAGTCGGTGGTTGAGCGCCTCGATCAGGGCTTTTTGGCGCTTGGGGTTGGCAAGCAGATCGTCCTGCAAATAGGGGTTGCGCGACACCACCCAGATATCGCCCAACACCTCGAACAACATGCGCGCCGAGCGCCCGGTGCGGCGTTCGCCGCGTAGCTGGTTGAGGATTGCCCATGCTTCACTTCCCAGCAGGCGGATGACGATTTCGCGGTCGGAAAATGAAGTGTAGTTGTAGGGGATTTCGCGTAAGCGGGGGGTGTCCATGAGCGGCACGGCGATTGCTAAAGCGCCATTTTATCAGTAACTACCCGGGTAAATAACCCTTTGCATTTTCGGGATTGATGAAGCGGAGAAAATACGCAGCCGGGGAGAAGGTCGATACCCGGCTGGCGTATTCGGACTTGAATCAGGAACAGGGCGTGCCGCAGGCGTCCTTGTCCAGGCTGCCCATTTTTTTGAGACGGCGCGCCATGGCAAAAGCCAGCTTGTCGACTGAAGCCGGGTTCTGGCCGGTATGGAGCTGGCGGTCGATGACGACATGTTCGCTGCCCGGCGCGCCAAAATGCAATTCCCCGCCCAGGCTGGCGAGGCGCTCGGCCAGCAGTTCGGGCAACGCGTCGGCGAGTCCAGCGAGCTGCTCTTCCTGCGGGCTGAAGCAGGTCAGCCGATATCCGGCAAACAGCCAGTGCCCGTCCTGCTGCGCCATTACCAAACCCGCCGGGCCATGGCATACCGCACCGATCAAACCACCGCTTGCCAAGGTACGCTTGACCAGATTGCCTGCCGCTTCGGAGTTGATCAAATCGACCATCGGGCCATATCCGCCGGGAAAAAACAGCGCGTCGTATCTGGCTCCGGTCAGCGCCAGCCGCTCCAGTGACAGCGGTGTACGCCAGGCCTCGATCTCGGACAACTGCTCGCGCAGGTTGGCGATGCGGCCGGCATCATGGTTGTGAAACGCCGGGGCAAAGCAGCTTTCGTCCAGCACGGCAGGCTTGCCTTTGGGTGTGGCGATGTCGATGGTATGTCCGTGTTCGAGAAAGATATGGTGTGGCGGCACAAATTCCTGCGCCCAGAAGCCAGTCGGAATATGATTGCCGTCCTTGAGCGGAAGCTCGCTGGCGGCGGTGAGGATGAACAGGACTTTGGCCATCAGTGCGCCTCCATATTGCCTGGATCGGCCGCGACATTCGGGGAACCTTGTCCCCGCATTTTTTTCAAATCGGTGCTGGTCCGGCAGTCGCGCGCATCTATGGGAGCGACGGCGTTAATGACAAGGGCAGCGAAAAACATGACAATCCTGTGCATGACGATTTCTGGATGGAAAGAGGCAAATGGGCAACAAACAATATCATAAGTATGTCCTGATCGCCGTTGTGCTGGCCGCGCTGGCAGCCGTATTGTTCGTGGGCTTGACGCAAAAATCTCCTGCCCCCCAGGTGACCTTTACCGACCTCACCGGCAAGAAAATATCCATGCAAAGCCTGCGCGGAAAAATGGTGCTGGTGAATTTCTGGGCGACAACCTGTCCGGGCTGCGTGGAAGAAATGCCGCATATTGTTGAAACCTACAAGCAGTATCATGACAAGGGTTTCGAAGTGATTGCGGTTGCCATGAGTTACGACCCGCCCAGTTATGTGCTCCAGTTTAACCAGCAGCGCGCCTTGCCGTTTCCGGTGGCGCTGGATGTGCAGGGTGATCTGGCGCACCAGTTCGATGACGTGAAACTCACCCCTACCTCGTTTCTGATCGACAAGGAGGGCAACGTGGTGGAACAGACCATCGGTTCGCTGGATTTCGCCAAGCTGCGCAGCCGTCTGGATAAGGCGCTCATTCAAAAAGGTTGATCATGCAAGACCGCTATTCGTGGAAAAGTTATTTCGTGGTGCTGTCGGACTACCAGCAGTGGGCGAACGACCGGCTGTTCGCGGCTTTGGGCGGGATCGACCGCGCTTTGCTGCAAAGTCCGCAGGGCCTGTTTTTCGGCAGCATCCACCACACTGTGGATCACATCATGCTGGTTAACCGGCTGTGGCTGGCACGGTTGCGGGGTGAAGTTGCGAAAGTGGATTTCCGGGAGCTTACCTATCCCGACTGGAACCAGCTGATCGAGGCGACTCAGCGTCAGGCCGAGGAGCTCACGCTGTGGCTGGAAGCATGCACGGAGGACTGGTTTGACGGGCGTCTGGATTATGTGTCTTCCGCAGGCGAAGCGCGCTCGATGTGGATGCGCGATGCGCTGACCCACATGATGAATCACCAGACCCATCATCGCGGCCAGGTTTCCGCAGTCATCACCCGCCTGGGGGGCGCCGCGCCGGAGATGGACTACGTTTACTACAAGCGCGAGATGGAAGGCTACATGGAAACCATCCGTGATAATCAGTTCTTGAGCAACGGCGCCACCAGCCCTTCCAGCCTGGAGTAATACACCTGTCCGCTGATTTTCTGACGGATCACGCCGTGCTTGTCCACGATGAATGACTTGGGCACGGTGCTTACGCCGCCAAACGCCTGCTGGATTTCTGCCGAGGCAATACCTGCTGGGAAGGTATAGCCCTGTTTTTTCACGAATGCCGCGACCAGTGCCGGGTTGTCCTCAACGGACAATGCCAGGATTTCAAAGCCGCGGCTGTGCCAGTCGCGGTAGAATGACTGCATTTCCAGCATTTCGTGGCGGCAATAGGGGCACCAGGTTGCCCAGAAATTGACCAGAACAACCTTGCCGCGCAATTGCGAAAGTTGCAGCGTGCGGCCATCGGTGAGCGCCACCTGAACATCCTGGACCGGGCGGTTTTCATCAGATACCCAGGCCGGCGGACGGAACCACACGTAAACAATCAGCCCCACTAACACTAGCGTGACCGGGCTCGGCGTCAATTTTTTCAGCCAGACTCTGGCGGCGGGACTCAGGTTAATTTTCATTCGGGTAGATACATGCTGTGGATTAAGGCATTACACATAATTTTTGTTACCAGCTGGTTTGCGGGGTTGTTCTATCTGCCGCGATTATTCGTCAATCACGCCATGATCAGCGATGCTGCCACTTCGGAACGGTTCAAGCTCATGGAGCGCAAGCTGTATCGTTTCATGACGCCGCTCGGCGTATTGGCACTGCTGTTCGGCACCTGGCTCTGGCTTGGTTACGGTTACGCGGGCACCTGGCTAGAAATCAAGCTTGCCCTGGTAGGTGTGCTGGTGGTCTACCACCTCTATTGCGGCCATCTGGTCAAGGTGTTTGCTGAAGACCGCAACCGGTTGGGCCACGTATTCTACCGCTGGTTCAATGAAGTGCCGGTGCTGGTATTGTTTGCGGTGGTTTTTTTAGTGGTGTTAAAGCCTTGAGTGTCATGGACAAGAAAAAACAACGATTTTTTGCACCCTGCCCGCGCGGGCTGGAAACTTTACTGGCCGAGGAATTGACCGGGCTGGGCGCGCAGGATGTAGCCAGCGGATTCGGCGGCGTTGCCTTCGCCGGCGATTTCACCCTGTGCTACCGCGTCAACCTGCATTCGCGTATTGCCAGTCGGGTACTGTGGCGGGTAGGCGGCGGCGAGTATCGTGACGAGGAGGATGTCTACCAGGGCGCACTGTCCTTCAACTGGCCGGAGTTTTTCAGCGTTGACCGCACCATCGTGGTGAAAATGACGGCGCAGAAATCGCCGCTGAAAAGCCTGGAATTCACCACTCTGCGCATCAAGGATGCGGTGTGCGATCGTTTTCGCGAGGCCACTGGCGAGCGCCCCAACGTCGATATTCGTGAACCCGATGTGCGCATCTACGCTTTCTTGACCAGCGACACCTGCACTCTCTACCTCGACACGTCGGGCGATTCACTGTTCAAACGCGGCCTGCGCAAGCAGGCGGGCGCCGCACCGTTGAACGAGAATCTGGCGGCGGGCATGCTCATGCTGTCCGGCTGGCAGCCCGGCACGCCATTGTTCGACCCGATGTGCGGCAGCGGTACCATCCTGATGGAGGCCGCGTTGATGGCGCTGAATATTGCGCCGGGCAGCAGGCGCAGCTTCGGTTTCATGAAGCTCAGCAACTTCGATGCAGTGGTCTGGAACCGGTTGCGCGATGCTGCTGTTGCGGCGCAGCACCCGGCACAGCCGCAAGCGATTTACGGTCGCGACCTGTTTGGCGATTCGCTACGCGATGCCCAGGTCAACCTCGAAGCAGCCGGACTCTCCGGCGTGGTGCAACTGAAACAGGGGAATGTGCTGGAAGTCCCGGCCCCGGCTGAATCCGGCACCATCGTCACCAATCCGCCGTATGGCATCCGTATCGGCGAACAGGCCGAACTGGCCGAGTTTTATCCCAAACTGGGCGACTGGCTCAAGCGCAAATGTGCCGGCTGGAATGCGTACATTCTGTCTGCCGACATGCAGCTGCCCAAGCTGATCCGGCTCGCCGCGAGCAAGCGCACGCCGCTGTTCAACGGCGCGCTGGAATGCCGCCTGTTTGAATATAAAATCGTGGCGGGGTCGGCGCGTAAATAAACGCGATTGACTTGGCCTGGAGTGCCTGGTGTTTCAGTGACTGGGACTTACAGGCGCCGCGCTTGCCGCAGCAGTTTTTCCATCTCTTCCGGAGGCAACGGTCTGCTGAAATAATAGCCCTGCATTTCGTCACACTTCATCTCGCGCAATAACGCCAGTTGTTGCGCGGTTTCCACGCCCTCGGCAATCACCCGCAATTTCATGCTGTGCCCCAATGCGACGATGGTGGCGGCAATCGCGGCATCGTCGGCATCGGTCGTGATGTCGCGGACAAAGGACTGGTCGATTTTGAGCGTATTGATCGGAAAGCGTTTCAAATAGCTCAGGCTGGAATAACCCGTACCGAAGTCGTCGATGGAAAGCCGCACCCCCATTTCGTGCAGTTCGTTGAGCGTGTTAATAGTGCCCTCCATGTCCTTCATGATGACGCTTTCGGTCACTTCCAGCTCCAGGCTGTCTGAATGGGGGTCAAGGCCTGCATCCGCCATGGCTTGGGCCACCACTGCCAGCAGATGGGGCTGGCGGAATTGGCGTGCGGACAGGTTCACTGCCATGCGGATATGCGGCAAATCCATATCCTGCCAGGCTTTGTTTTGCCGACAGGCGGTGCGCAGTGCCCATTCCCCGATAAGTACGATCAGGCCGCTTTCTTCCGCCACCGGAATGAATTTGTCAGGCGGGATCAGGCCATTTTCAGGATGCGCCCAGCGCAGCAGTGCTTCCACCGCGATCATTTTTCCGCTCTCGATATCCACTTGTGGCTGGTAGTGCAACACCAGCTCGCCTCTTTCCAGTGCATGGCGCAGCCCGTTTTCGATTTCCATGCGCTCACGGATGAGCGCATTCATTCCCGCCGTGTAAAACTGGAAATTATTTTTGCCGTTTTCCTTGGCGCGATACATGGCAGTGTCTGCGTTGCGCAACAGGCTCTGGATGTCGGTGTCGTCAAACGGAAATATCGTGATGCCGATGCTCGCCGTCATATGCATCTCATGGTTGTCTGCGATGAAAGGCCGGGAAACTGCGGCAAGTATTTTCTCCGCGATCTGGATAATGTTATCCACGACCGAGATGCCTTGCAGCAGGATGGTGAATTCGTCGCCGCCCTGACGTGCGATATGGGTATCGTCACGTGCGATCAAGTCATCCCTGCGCAATGTCGCGGTCAGCCGCCGCGCGATTTCCTTGAGCAGCATGTCGCCGTATTCATGACCGAGCGTGTCGTTAATGTTTTTGAATTCGTCCAGATCGAGAAATAGCACCGCCAGCAGCTTTTCCGTGCGCACGGCACGTATCATGGCGTGCTCAAGGATGTCGTGAAACAGGATACGGTTGGGCAGGCTGGTAAGCGGATCATGGGTCGCCTGGTGCAGTATGCGTGTCTCGAATTGTTTGCGCTCACTGACGTCGCGTACCGCGCTAATCACAAAATGGCCATCTTCCGTCTTTAACGAACCCAGGTTTATTTCGGTGGCAAATTCGCTGCCGTCCTTTCTGCGGGCGAACAGTTCCCGCCCTTCTCCCATGATTCTCACGGTAGGGGTGGCCATCGCCATATATTCGTTGCGATGGGTGGCGTGTGTGGCGCGGAAGCGTTCCGGCACCAGGGTTTCGATCGATAGCCCGATCATCTCGCTACGGGTATAACCGAAAAGCTTTTCTGCCTGAGCATTGACCGTCACGATTTTGCCGCTACTGTCGGAAACAATGACGGCTTCCGGCATCACCTCCATGACGTGCTGGTTTTGCTGGAACAACAGCTCCAGTGATTGCGCCATGCCGTCAAAGGTCCGCGCCAATTCACCCAGTTCACCTGATTCCCGGATTTGGGTGCGCGTGCTGAAATCGCCGTGCGCAATCCGTTTGCTGGCCTGAATCAGGGCCTTCATTTTGTCCAGTACCAGAATATTGGTGCCAAACCATACCAGGATAAATATCAATACGGTTGCCAGCCCCACTATGGACATGTCTCTGACAAACAGGTGGTTGCTTTGGGCGAACAGGATTTCCGTCGGCGTGGTGACACTGACATAGGCAGAAGCTGTCGCGGGATTTTCGAACAAACGATGGTAGGCAAACAGCCGGGTGACGCCGTCCGTTCCTTTGCCTTTGCCGATACCCTCTTCTTTCCTGGCCAGGATAGTCTGGACTAGCGGTGCCAGCGGATTGAGCTTGCCCGCGAATTTTTCTCCACCCGGGTGTCGCGCCAGGATGACGCCATGGGCGTCCATCACACTGACTGCAGTGTCCCTGGGTAACCTGACCTGTTGCAGGAGGTGTTCGAGCCATTCGATATCGATAGACGTGAAAACGACCCGATGCACCATGCCCTGGGCATCGAATATCGGCAGGGCGGTTACGATGACGGGTTTGCCGGTGGTTCTGCTGATAGTGAGGCCGCCGATGACAAAGCGCCGGTTTTTGAGTGCATCGCGGAACCAGCTGCGATCGCTGTAATTGATCGATTTTTGGGTCGCTATGGCGTCGCACAACAGTTCGCCGTGCGCGTCTGCTATGCCGATATTGGCGTAGCTTTGCGTGCTGTCGAGCATGTTTGCCAGCCGCAGCCGACAATCAGGCTGCGTGCCCCCATTGATTTCCGGCAAAGTGGATAGGGCCAGCAACAGCGTGCGGGAATGACTGATTGTTTCGCGTTGGTCGAAAGAAATAAGGCGCGCGAGTCGAAGCGCGTTTTCCTGCGCCGCGTCGATTGTGAGCTTGCGATCTTCAACCGCATGGTAAATGGTGATCGCCAGCCACGGCGCAACCGCGAGTGCCACCAGTAGCAGTACCCGTGCCCGAACGCCGGAAAACGTAAATTTCCCCAATGTGCTCATTCCTTAAGTCGCGCAGATGCTTCACTCGGTTGCCATGCGATGGCAGCGCTGCAAAGTTTACAACACGGGATTTGTATTGGCGGCCGGCTATACGATGTCCAGGTGATCCAGCCCGGACATGATGTCGCGCTCTTTGGATTCTTGGCCTTGCAGTTTGATTTTCAGCCTGAGGTCGTTGAGGGAGTCGGCGTTGCGCAGGGCGTCTTCGTAGCTGATCATGCCCGCCTCGTAGAGGTCGAACAGCGACTGGTCGAAAGTCTGCATGCCAAGTTCGCGTGACTTTGCCATGATCTCCTTGATTTCGTTAACCTCGCCCTTGAAGATCAGTTCCGAAATCAGCGGGGAGTTGAGCAAAATCTCGACTGCGGCGACACGTCCCGGTGTGCCCTTTTTGGCAATCAGGCGCTGCGAGATAAATGACTTGAGGTTGAGCGACAGGTCCATCAGCAACTGCTGGCGTCGGTCTTCCGGGAAGAAGTTGATGATGCGGTCCAGCGCCTGGTTGGCGCTGTTGGCGTGCAGTGTGGTCAGGCACAGGTGGCCGGTTTCGGCGAAGGCGATGGCATATTCCATGGTTTCCCGGTCGCGCACTTCGCCGATCAGGATCACGTCAGGTGCCTGGCGCAGGGTGTTTTTCAACGCAGCAAACCAGTTATCGGTATCCACGCCGACTTCGCGCTGGGTGATGATGGATTTCTTGTGTTCGTGCACGTACTCCACCGGATCTTCGATGGTAATGATGTGATCCTGGGCGTTTTCGTTACGGAAGCCAACCATCGCCGCAAGCGAAGTGGATTTGCCCGAGCCGGTGCCCCCGACAAAAATCACCAGGCCACGCTTCACCATGGCCACATCCTTGAGCACCGGCGGCAGGTTGAGTTCCTCGAACTTGGGAATCCTGGTGGTGATGGTACGCAACACCAGGCCAACCCGTCCCTGCTGGACAAAGGCGTTGACACGAAAGCGGCCGATTTCCGGCGGAGATATGGCGAAGTTGCTCTCATGGGTCGCTTCAAAATCCGCCCACTGCCGATCATTCATCAGCGCGCGCGCAAACTCGCGTGTATGTGCCGGGGTGAGGGTCTGGTTGGATACCGGCGCTATCTTGCCGTCCACCTTGATGGCGGGAGGAAAACCCGCAGTGATGAATAAATCCGAGGCTCTTTTGCTGAGCATCAGGCGCAGCAGATCGTGCAAGGCTTTGAGGGCGTCCATAAATATTTATCCTGCGTTATTTATCCGGCAAACATGTCTTTATTCGCGGCCCGGGCGCGTGCTTCACCCACTGATACCGTGTTACGCCGCACCAGGTCCTGCAGGCACTGGTCGAGGGTCTGCATGCCGACGTTTTGCCCGGTCTGGATGGATGAATACATCTGCGCGATTTTGTTTTCGCGGATCAGGTTGCGGATGGCCGGGGTGCCGATCATGATCTCGTGCGCCGCCACGCGGCCATTGCCGTCCTTGGTTTTGAGCAGGGTTTGCGCGATCACCGCACGGATCGATTCGGACAGCATGGAACGCACCATCTCTTTTTCTGCTGCCGGGAATACGTCGACAATACGGTCGATGGTTTTGGCTGCCGAACTGGTATGCAGCGTGCCGAATACCAGGTGGCCGGTTTCGGCGGCGGTGAGTGCCAGGCGGATGGTTTCCAGATCGCGCATCTCGCCCACCAGAATCACATCCGGATCTTCGCGCAGCGCCGAGCGCAGTGCGTTGGAGAAGCTTTGCGTGTGCGACCCCACTTCGCGTTGGTTGATCACGCATTTTTTGCTCTGGTGGACGAATTCAATCGGGTCTTCCACCGTCAGTATGTGGCCGAACTGGGTTTCGTTGACGTAGTCCACCATCGCTGCCAGCGTGGTGGATTTGCCCGAGCCGGTGGGGCCGGTGACCAGCACGATGCCGCGCGGCTGGTCGGAGATTTCCTTGAAAATTTTCGGTGCATTGAGTTCTTCCAGCGTCAGTACCTTGCTGGGAATGGTACGAAACACGGCGCCCGAGCCCCGGTTCTGGTTGAAAGCGTTGACGCGGAAGCGCGCCAGCGTAGGAACTTCGAAGGAAAAGTCCACCTCCAGCGATTCTTCGTAAATTTTGCGCTGGCCATCGTTCATGATGTCGTACACCATGTCGTGCACAGTATTGTGATCCAGCGGCGGCAGGTTGATGCGGCGGATGTCGCCGTGCACCCGGATCATCGGCGGCAGGCCGGCTGACAGATGCAGATCGGAAGCTTTGTTCTTGACGGCAAAGGCTAACAGCTCGGAGATTTCCATTTGTTATAATTCCGCGATGAATTTCAAATCATTATGGACACACTAAAAAGCGCTTTGCAAGCCGTGCGCGCACGCATTGCCGCAGCGGCCAGCGCTGCCGGACGGGCGCCGGATACTGTCGAATTGCTGGCAGTCAGCAAAACCTTTGGCGTCGATGCGATACGCGCAGCGGCAGCGGCGGGGCAGCGTGCATTCGGTGAGAGCTACGTCCAGGAAGCGCTAGTCAAAATAGCGGCGCTGGCTGACTTAACTTTAACCTGGCATTTCATCGGGCCATTGCAGCGCAACAAAACACACGCGGTGGCCGAGCATTTCGATTGGGTGCATGGCGTGGATCGTGCCATCATTGCGCAGCGTCTGAACGATGCCCGGCCGGCTGCACGGGCTCCGCTGAATGTGTGCGTGCAAGTGAATGTCAGCGGCGAAGCCAGCAAGAGCGGTGTGGCACCGGCTGATTTGCCGGCGCTGGTACATGTAGTGGCGCAAATGCCCCGGCTGCATTTGCGCGGTCTGATGGCGATTCCTGCACCCAGCGCAAACCCTGACCAGCAACGCGCCCAATTTCGGCTGCTGCGACAGTTGCGGGATGGCCTGGATATTCCGCTCGATACGCTGTCCATGGGCATGTCGGATGATCTGGAAGCCGCCATTGCCGAGGGGGCAACCCTGGTGCGTGTGGGGTCGGCTATTTTTGGGCGACGTCAAGTCAAAACCTAATTTTTTGGGAGTGCAAATGCGCATTACATTCATCGGCGGCGGCAACATGGCGACCGCCTTGATAGCGGGCCTGTTGCGTCAAGGACAGGCAGCTGAACAGATAACGGTGATCGAGCATAATGCAGAGGCACGCGCGCGGCTGGCGGCGGATTATCGGGTGAACACTTATGCTGAGCTGGGTTCTGATACGGTGGTCGCGGATGCCGTGGTACTGGCGGTCAAGCCGCAACAGCTCAAGGAAGTGGCCCGGGCGCTGTCGCCGTTGCTGGCCGCGCAACTGGTGGTGTCCATTGCTGCCGGGGTGCGCGCGCGCACTTTGTCGGCATGGCTGATGGGTTATGCCAATGTGGTGCGCACAATGCCCAATACGCCGGCCATGATCGGCGCGGGTGTCACCGCGCTGTATGCATTGCCGGGAGTGCCGCCGTCACAGCGGCAGATGACGGAGACCATACTTAAAGCGGCGGGCAGCGTGCTGTGGGTGGAAGACGAGGCGTTGATGGATGCGGTCACGGCAGTCTCAGGCAGCGGCCCGGCCTATGTGTTCTATTTCATCGAGGCCATGCAACAGGCAGCGCTGGAGCTGGGCTTGAATGCAGACGCCGCGCGTCAGCTGGCGCTGGAAACCATGCTAGGTTCCGCGCAACTGGCGGCCGGTAGCAGTGAAGACGTCGCCACCCTGCGTGCGCGTGTCACCTCCAAAGCCGGCACCACCGAGCGTGCCCTGCAGCGCATGGATGAGGCTGGAGTCAAAGCCGCCATTGTCAGCGCCATTCATGCCGCGGCAGCACGCTCCAAGGAGCTGGGCGAAGCGCTGCAATAATATATGCGCCCCTCGCGCCCCGAAAATGCAACAATAACAAGGTGTTTTTACGGTAAATCATCATGTTGAACCAAGCCTTGCAGTTCCTGCTGCAAAATCTCGTGAATCTGTTCCTGATCGCTTTGTTGCTGCGTTTTTACATGCAATGGGCGCGCGTTCCATTCCGCAATCCGTTTGCCCATTTTGTGGTCAAGCTTACCGATTTTGCCGTGCGTCCATTGCGCCGTGTCATACCGGGGTTGTTCGGGGTGGATATGGGTACGCTATTGCTGGCACTGGTGCTTGAATTCGTATTGCTGCTGGTGTTGTTCGGACTGGATGGTTATCCGTTCGTAGCGGCAGGGAGCAAGGTGCTGCCAGGTTTTTTGCTGTTGGCGACGGTGCGCTTGTCCAGCCTGGCTGTATACACCCTGATCGGACTGGTGGTGGTGATGGCGGTATTGTCCATGGTGAATCCGTTATCGCCGTTGATGCCAGTGTTCGCGGCACTGGCTGCGCCACTGTTGCGGCCATTCCGCCGTCTGATTCCGCTGGTTGCCAATTTTGATCTTTCCCCGCTGGTTTTTCTGCTGGTATGTCAGCTTGTCATCATGCTGCCGCTGGCGTGGCTGGAGCACGTGGCGCGCAGCATGATGTAACGGCGCGATCACATGGTTTTGAGCTGGTTCAAAATGAGTGGTGACGCGGCGCAGCTTTTCCTGCATATTCAACCGGGTGCAAAAACCACTGAAATAGCGGGCAGGCATGGCGACGCACTCAAGATTCGCATTGCCGCTGCCGCTATTGAAGGGCAGGCGAATACAGTGCTGCGCACTTTCATTGCCAGGACACTCGGTATTTCAGTCAGGCATGTCCAGATTCAGAGCGGTGAAAAAAGCCGCCGTAAAATACTGAAAATTGCGCCGCTGGATGATGAGACCATTCAAAAACTAGAACAAATGGGAAGATAGGCATGGCAAATCGGCTTGAGCAGGAAATCGTGAATTATCAGCAGCGCCGCGATGCGCTGCTCGGCGCGCTGGACGCCTATCGTGGCTGGCTGGACCGCTATGCCGATATTGAGGCAGAGCAGACCTTGCGTCTTTATGACCTGGCCGAGAGCCTGAAACAGGATCGGCTGGTGCTGGCGTTTGTAGCCGAATTTTCGCGTGGCAAGTCGGAGCTCATCAACGCGCTGTTTTTTGCTGACCTCAAACAGCGCTTGCTGCCCTCGGATGCGGGGCGCACGACCATGTGCCCGACAGAAATTTTCCACGACAGCGGCAGTAAACCCTACGTGCGCCTGTTACCCATCGAGACGCGCTTGCGCGACGACAGTATCGCCACGCTGAAACGCATGCCCATCGAGTGGAGCACGATTACCCTCGATCCCTCCAATGCGATGCAGATGAGCGCTGCCCTGCGCTCGCTGGCAGAGGTCAAGCGTGTGCCGGCGACCGAGGCACGCGCCATGGGCTTATGCGATGAAAATGATGCCGAGCTTGCACGGCAGGGTGCGGCTGACGGCAAGGTGGAAGTACCGGCCTGGCGTTATGCCCTGATCAATTTCCCGCATCCGCTATTGCAAGGCGGGCTGGCGATTCTCGACACGCCCGGGCTTAACGCGCTGGGCAACGAACCCGAGCTGACCCTCAACGCCATTCCCAATGCCCACGGCGTGTTTTTTTTACTGGCGACGGATACCGGTGTTACCCGTTCTGATCTGGATATCTGGGAGAACACGGTGTACCGCCGTGTGCATCATCACATTGCGGTACTCAACAAGATTGACATGCTGTGGGACGAACTCAAATCCGAAGCGGAGATCAATGCCATCATCCAGCGCCAGATCGAGCAAACCGCCCAGCAGCTCAGAATTCCGCGGTATCAGGTGTTTGCCGTTTCGGCACAGAAAGCGCTGGTTGGCAAAATCCGTGAAGACCAGGCGCTACTGGAACGTTCCGGCATTGCTGCGCTGGAGACCCTGCTCGCCGATAAAATCATTCCTTCGCGCCAGGCGCTGTTGCATCAGTCGGTGAATCGCGAGGTATTGACCATGCTGGAGACCTCGCGTGACGGTGTGGGATCCAGGCTGGAAGCCATCAAGAGCGATGCCGAGCAACTGAGTGGTTTCACCGGCAAAAACCGTGAAGTCGTCACCAAGCTGCGCGACAAGCTGGTGACTGAAAAGCGCGGTTATGATGCGGTTGCGCTGAATTTCAAAATTACCCGTAACCTGGTACAGCAACAGGGACGTGCGCTATTGTCCGAGCTATCCGGCGACGTGCTGAATGCCATGCTGGAAAAAAGTCGCGAACACCTGGATGAGAGCTGGACCACGGCCAGCCTTACCCGCGGCATGAATAACCTGTTCGGGCGCATCAATACCCAGTTCGCGCGAGTAGACACGGCTGCCGACAATATCCTTGCGCTGCTCGACTCGGCTTACCGGCGTTTTCAGGAGCAGCATGGATTCCCGCAATTGAATCCGCCCGCACTGAATCTGGATCGCCATCGTGAACGCCTGGCAGGTTTGGCCCAGAGTACCGAGATGTTTTGCCGTGACCCGCTTAACCTGATGCTGGAAAAACGCTTTATGGTAAGCAAGTTTTATCAAAGCCTGGTGGCTGAGGCGCGCACAGTATTCGAGAGGGCGCGCATGGAGGCCGATGCCTGGCTGCGCATGACACTGGATCCGCTGGTCATCCGCATTCGCGACCATAAAACCCAGCTGGAGCTGCGCGTCGAAAACATCCGCAAGGTGCACGACAATCTGGATAACCTGCAGGCCAAAGTGGCCGAGTTAAAACAACAGTTTGACGACTTGGGGAAACAGCATCGGGAAATCAGCGCCATCCTGCGCACACTCACCCCCGATACTGCCAGCACAACAGTAGATAAGAAAGCCCCTGCGTTGCATGTGATTCAGGCTGTCGCTTGAATAAAAAGTAAGCCGTTTTCAATCTAGATCAGAATCACGTCGTACTGTTCCTGGGTATACAGGCTCTCCACCTGTAGCGATACCGGCTTGCCGATGAAATCGCCGAGTTGCGCCAGGCTCTGCGACTCTTCATCCAGAAACAGATCAATGACCTGCTGTGACGCCAGTATCCTGAATTCGCGCGCATTGAACTGGCGCGCTTCACGCACGATTTCGCGCAGGATTTCGTAACACACGGTTTGCGCGGTCTTGACTTCGCCCCGTCCCTGACAGGTTGGGCAGGGCTGGCACAACACATGGGCGAGGCTTTCGCGGGTGCGCTTGCGCGTCATCTCCACCAGCCCCAGCGGGGAAAAATCATTCACCGTCATGCGCGTATGGTCGCGTGCCAGTGCCTTCTTGAACTCGGAAAACACTTCATCCCGATGACCGCGATTATCCATGTCGATAAAGTCAACAATGATGATGCCGCCCAGGTTGCGTAGCCGCAGCTGACGTGCGATGGATTGCGCGGCCTCCAGATTGGTCTTGAAAATGGTGTCGTCGAAATTGCGGACGCCGACGAAACCGCCGGTGTTCACATCCACCGTGGTCAGCGCTTCGGTCTGGTCGATAATCAGATAACCGCCGGATTTCAGATCCACGCGCCGCGCCAGCGCTTTCTCGATTTCATCCTCGATGGCATACAGGTCAAACAGCGGGCGCTCGGCAGCGTAGTGGTTGAGCTTGTCGACCACGCCTCCGCTATAACTCTCGGCAAAGCCCAGCATTTTTTGGTAGGTTTCACGCGAATCCACCAGAATGCGGTCGGTTTCCTCGTTGGCGAAATCGCGCAGCACGCGCAGCGACAGGTTCAGTTCCTGATACAGCAGCGATTTCAGCGGCGCGGTTCTGGCCTGTTGCTGAATATCCGCCCACAGTTTGCGCAAGTATCCGATATCTGCCTGCAATTCGCGTTCTTCAGCCTGTTCCGCCATGGTGCGGATGATGAAGCCGCCGTGTTCATCCTCGGGCAACAACTGTTGCAGTTTCTGGCGCAGCGACTCGCGCTCGGCTTCATCCTCGATTTTCTGCGAGATGCCGATATGTGTTTCCTGCGGGAGATACACCAGAAAACGCCCGGCAAAGCTCACCTGGGTAGACAGCCGCGCTCCCTTGGTGCCGATCGGATCCTTGATGACCTGCACCAGCACCCCCTGTCCCTCGAACAGAATGCGTTCGATCGGACGTTCCTCGCCACCGGCATGGCGTTCTTCCCAGATGTCTGCGACATGCAGAAACGCCGCACGCTCCAGGCCGATGTCGATGAACGCCGACTGCATCCCCGGCAATACCCGGCACACCTTGCCGAAGTAGATATTGCCGACCAGTCCGAGCTGGCTGATGCGTTCGATGTGGAGTTCCTGCACCACGCCCAGATGCATCACCGCGACGCGGGTTTCCTGGGGCGTGACGTTGATGAGAATTTCTTCGCTCATGGTGTGCGGTTTACCGGTATGACTTATTCAAATAATTTCATGTTGTAGCGTTCCAGCAGCTGTGCGGTTTCATACAGCGGCAGGCCCATCACGCCGGAATAGCTGCCTTCCAGATGCTCGATGAAAACCGCTGCACGTCCCTGGATGGCATAGCCGCCAGCCTTGTCGAAGGGCTCGCCGCTACTGGCATAGGCGTGGATTTCGCGTTCGCTGAGGGCTTTGAACCTGACCGTCGACGTGCTCAGCAGCATCTCGCAGCGCGTTTCGCACGCCAGTGCTACCGCCGTCATCACCTGATGGCTGCGTCCGGCCAGTTTGCCGAGCATGGCAATGGCAGCGTCCACACCCACAGGCTTGCCGAGGATTTCGCCGTCCAGGATTACCGCGGTATCGGCGCCGAGCACCGGGTAACGCGGAATATGGCGTTCCAATATGCGTTGCCAGCCGACGTTGGCCTTGTCGCGCGCGATGCGCAGTGCATATTCCTGCGGCGTTTCACCGGGCTGCGGCGTTTCATCCACGTCCAGGCGGCCGCCGGATTCACGCAACAGCAGTACCTCGTGGCGCACGCCAATCTGACGCAGCAACTCGCGGCGACGCGGCGAACGTGAGGCGAGATAAATGCGTGGGTCGGTATGCGCCATGTTTAGGCCTCGTTCATGAATAACTTGGACTTACGCTGGGGCCGCCTTGGGATGCAGCCCAAGGCGCGAGACGTGCAGTTGTGTCATTCACAACAAACGGCTCGCAACGCCGGGATGCGCCCAAAGCGCCCCCAGCCCGAAGGGTTGATGCGTATTCGGGCGTCTGCGGTGTTGCAAAGCTTGCGAATGGAATGACCATTCGCTGCGCTTCGCGCCTTGCAGCCATCCCGAATACGCAGCAACATAAATCCAAGTTATTCATGAATGAGGCCTTATTCCCGGTGGTAAGGGTGGTTCTGTGTCACGCTCCAGGCGCGATACAGCTGTTCCGCCAGGATTACCCGCACCAGGCCATGGGGCAGGGTAAAGCGTGACAGTGCAAGCAGTTTATCGGCACGCTGTTTGACATCTTGATGCAAGCCGTCGGCGCCGCCGATGACAAAAGCCGTGTCGCGCCCATCTCCCTGCCATTCGCGCAGCGCATCGGCCAGTTCCAGGGTGGTGAGCTGGCTGCCGTGCTCATCCAGTGCCCACACTGTGGCATCTCGCACCAGCGCGGCGAGGATGCGGTCGCGCTCGGCTTCCTTGATCTGCTCGCTGGTTTTGCCGCTGGCGCGTTTCTCCGGCTTGAGCTCGACCAGTTCGATGCTGTTCTCGCGTGGCATGCGCTTGGCATACTCGCTAAACCCGGCCTCGATCCACGCCGGCATTTTCTGTCCTACCGCGATGATGCGCAGCTTCATGGGGCAGATTCAGCCTGCTGCGATGCGTTTATTGCGCTGATCCTGCGCCGCGCTCCAAAGTTCTTCCAGGTTGTAATACTGGCGCACCGCAGGCTGCATCACATGCACCACCACGCTGCCCAGATCGAGCAGTACCCATTCGCCCGACGCCAGACCTTCGATGCCCTGGTCGGGTATGCCTTTTTCCTTGAGTTTTTCCTGCACGTTATGGGCCAGTGCCTTGGTCTGACGCGTAGAGTCGGCGCTGGCGATGACCATGCGCTCAAACATGGCAGTGAGCTGGCTGGTGTCCAGTACCACAATGTCCTGGCCTTTGATGTCTTCCAGTGCGTCCACGACAGCGGCGGTGATTTCGTTGATATCCATTAATTTTCCGGTAAATAGAGTTGGTTGGCCTGAATATAGTCGAGAACCGCGTCAGGCAGCAAATAACGCGGACTGCGCGCGGCACGCAAGGTGTCGCGGATGTGCGTGGCGGAGATGTCCAGCGCGGTGATCGGGCGCGTGACCAGCAGCCCCGCCGCAGTGCTGGTCAGGTCCTGCGGGTGGGCCATGCGCGCTTCCAGTTCGGCGCGCAATGCTTCGGGCATGGCATCCTTCCAGGTGCTTTGCGGAAAACCGGGACGATGCGCCACCGCGATGTGTGCCAGCGCGAACAAGTCCTGCCAGCGGTGCCAGGTGGTCAAGCCCAGAAACGCATCGGCACCCAGCAGCAGGCACAGGGACTGCGCCGCGCCCAGTTCGTCACGCAACGAGGCGAGCGTTTCCACCGTGTAAGACAGGCGCGGCAGGTCCACTTCGCGGTCATCCAGCACAAAGTGCGGATTGCCGGCAATTGCCAGCCGCACCATCTGCAGCCGGTGGTGCGCGTCGGTGCGCGGGCGGGTACGGTGCGGCGGCGTGCCTGCCGGGATGAAGCGTACCGTAGCGAGCGCCAGCGCCTCGGCAATTTCCTCCGCCAGACGTAAATGGCCGAAGTGAATCGGGTCGAAAGTGCCGCCGAAAATACCGATGGGTTTCAATGGTTGTGTGTGAGGCTATGCATCTAAAGGCGATTTGCCACAGAGGACACAGAGGGCACCGGGCATGATGCAGGGAGCTGTTCTCTGTGATCTCCGTGTCCTCCGTGGCATAAAGTGCTTCGGGTTTTCATCCGCGCACATGGCCATCGCCTAACACAACCCATTTCTGCGAAGTCAGTCCTTCCAGCCCGACCGGACCGCGCGCGTGGATTTTGTCGGTGGAAATGCCGATTTCAGCACCCAGGCCGTATTCGAAGCCGTCGGCGAAACGCGTCGAAGCGTTCACCATCACGCTGCTGGAATCCACTTCGCGCAGGAAGCGGCGCGCGCGCGTGTAGTCCTCGGTCACAATCGCGTCGGTGTGCTGTGATCCGTAGGTGTTGATGTGCTCGATCGCCGCATCCATGTCGTCCACCACGCGGATGGAGATGATGGGCGCGAGGTATTCGGTGACCCAGTCCTCTTCCGTTGCCGCATTCATCGCCACAATCCGGCGCGATGCCTCGCAGCCGCGCATTTCCACGCCCTTGGCGGTATAGATGGCAGCGATTTTGGGCAATACCGCAGCAGCGATGCCCTGTGCTACCAGCAGCGTTTCCGTCGTGTTGCAGGTGCCGTAACGGCTGGTTTTGGCGTTGTCGGCAATGCGTACCGCCTTGTCCAGGTCGGCGTGGTCGTCGATATACACGTGACATACGCCGTGCAGGTGCTTGATCACCGGAATGCGCGCGTCGTTCATCAGGCGCTCGATCAGTCCCTTGCCGCCGCGCGGTACGATCACGTCCACATAGTCCTTCATGGTGATGAGTTCGCCCACCGCCGCGCGGTCGGTGGTTGTGATCACCTGTACCGCGGTTTCCGGCAGGCCGACCGCGGCCAGACCTTCGCGCACGCAGGCGGCGATGGCCTGGTTGGAACGGATCGCCTCGCTGCCGCCGCGCAGGATGGCGGCATTGCCGGATTTCAGGCACAGCCCGGCGGCGTCGGCGGTCACGTTGGGACGCGCTTCATAAATGATCCCGATCACCCCCAGCGGCACGCGCATCTTGCCCACCTGGATGCCGGACGGACGGTATTTGAGGTCGGTGATTTCGCCCACCGGGTCGGGCAGCGCGGCGATTTGCAACAGCCCTTCCGCCATCCCGGCCACCGATTTTGCGTTCAGCGCCAGGCGGTCGAGCAGCGCTGCGTCCAGACCATTGGCGCGCGCGGCGGCCATGTCCTCGGCATTGGCGGCGAGCAGTTGGTCCGCGTCGCGCTGGATGGCTTGCGCCATCACCGTGAGCGCCCTGTTCTTGGCGTTGGTGTCGGCGCGGGCCACGGCGCGCGAAGCGGCGCGGGCAGCACGCCCGGTATCCTGCATGTAGGCTTTGATGTCCATATCAAATCCAGTGGTGAAATGTTGAAGCCGGATTTTAACCCGGAACGATGGCAGGATGCTTGCGTGACTTGGGCGGGGCTGCGCAGCATGCGCTGAATCGTGCCGGCTTACTCAGGCAAAAATACGGGTTCCTGATCGGCGGGCATCTGGGCCAGTTCTTCGGGCGTGAGCCGTGCGTAAATCTCGATCAGATAGCCGCTCGGGTCGCGCAGCCACAGCTCATGCAGCGGTGTGCCGCGCCAGGTGGTGCGCGGCGGCTTGACGATTTCGGCACCTGCTTGCCGTGCGCTATGGGCGGCAGCAACGACCGCGGCCTTGTCGGCCACGCCCAGCCCCAGGTGATACAGGCTGTAGGTGTCGAGTGTCTCGCCGCGGTCATTCACCAGTAATACGAGGTTGAGATGCAGATGCGGCACGATGAAGGTGCTGAAACGGGCAGTGCGGTCTTTGGGCTCGACGCCGAAAAAATCGGTGTAGAAGGCCGTGCTGCACGCCAGATCGGCTACGCGCAGGCTGATGTGGAATTCATGGGCGGCGGGGAATCGGCTGGTGTCGGACATGCTGATGACCTTTACTGACGGACAGGGGAGGGGGTCGCCGCCTTGCCCGGCGGCGCGATTTTCAATGCCAACTGGCCGAGTGCATCCCACACGTCGCCGCTTTGCAGCCCCTTGATGGTGCGGTCTATCGCGGCCGCATCGCGCAGCGCCTGGGTGAGCGCGGTCAGGCTGACGCGGGCGAGCGCTTTTTCCACCAGCGCCTGGCGCGACTCCCACACCCCGGCTTCGCGCATCAGCTGGGCGGCAGGCCGGCCGCTGGCCTGGCCGGCTTTGATGCGGGTCAGGATGCGCAGTTCACGGGTGAGCGTCCACAGGATCAGCACCGGGCTTTCGCCTTCATTGCGCAGGCCGTCTAGCATGCGCATCAGGCGCGGCACATCGCCCGCCAGCAAGGCATCGGAGAGCTTGAAAACATCGTAGCGGGCCACGTCGAGCACGGCTTCGCGCACGTTGTCGAAAGTGATGTTGCCGGGCGGAAACAGCAGCGCGAGCTTGCGGATTTCCTGCTGGGCGGCAAGCAGGTTGCCTTCCACGCGTTCAGTCAGAAAGCGCAGGGTCTGGCTGTCGGCTTGCAGATTTTGCGCAGCCAGACGCGCGCCGATCCAGCGCGGCAGCTGGTCGATGCTCACCGGGTTGACGCCGACCACGACACCGTTGGCTTCCAGCGCGGTGAACCATTTGGCGTTGGTGGCCTGGCGGTCGAGCTTGGGCAGGGAGATGAGCGTGACGGTATCTGCGGGCAGTCTGGCGCAATAGGCCTGCAGTGCCTTGCCGCCTTCCAGCCCGGGTTTGCCGGAGGGGATGCGGATATCGGCCAGGCGCCGGTCGCCGAACAGGGAGAGATTGTCGCCGGCAGTGAGCAGCTCGTTCCAGTTGAAGCGTGCTTCCACGGTATGAACATCGCGTTCGCTGTAGCCTGCGGCGCGGGCGCTGACGCGCACCAGATCAGCGGCTTCCAGCGCCAGCAGCGGCTCGTCGCCGTATACCGTATAGAGTGGCTGGATACCGCGCGCCAGGTGCTGGGCGAGCTGCTCCGGTTTGACGCGCATGGTTTAGCGGGCGCTGGCGATACGCTGCATGATCTGCTGCGCGGCGTCCTTCTGCATGTCGCGGTAAAGCAGCTGTTCTTCCGAGCCCTTGGCCAATACCTGGGCATCGTTGTAGGTCATGTCGCGCGCCAGCAGCAGGTTGGCCGGGGCGAGGATGACTTTGCCATGGGGTGTGATGAGCTGGTATTGCACCCGGTATTGCAGCTGGTATTCACGCACCTGGCCGAGGCCGGACAGGGCTACGATCACCTTGCTGTTCTGCACCGACAGAATCTGTATCACGCTCTCTGCCTGCGCGGCGCTGGGCGCCAGGCGCCCGGCATGGCCGAGACGCAAGGCGGCTTGCAGTGCAGCCGCCAATCCATCCTGGCCGCCTTCCACATAAACGGATCGATACGGCAGCTCGACCTGGCCGCGCAGGTGAAAGCCGCAGCCAGCGGTGAGCGTTACCCCGATGAGTGCCAGCCATAGCCAGTGGGTGAGGAATTTTTTCATACTGTCTCCGTTGAGTTCAGACCACGATATTAACCAGCCGCCCCGGGACCACCACCACTTTTTTCGGGGTCTGTCCGGCCATGAATTTTTGTGCAGCCTCGTGCGCCAGCGCCAGCTGTTCGATGACCTCGCGGCTGGTGGATTTGGCGACGGTGATCTCGCCGCGCAGCTTGCCGTTGACTTGCAGCATCAGGGTGATTTCATCCTGCACCAGCGCGCTTTCGTCCACCTGCGGCCAGGCCTGATCGAGCAGCTGCGTACCCGGCCGGAGCGCTGCCCACAGCGCTTCGCACGCATGCGGCACGATGGGCGCGAGCATCAGCACTGCGCGCTCCAGCACTTCCTGCGCCACGCTGCGCGCGGCCGGACTGGTGTCGCCGGTTTTGCTCAATGCGTTGAGCAATTCCATCACCGCGGCGATGGCGGTATTGAAAGTCTGGCGCCGGCTGTAATCATCGCTGATTTTTTTCACCGCGCCGTGCAACTGGAAGCGCAGCGCCTTCAGCTCGGCGGATAGCTCGCCGCCGGTATACGCAGGCACCACGCCGGCGCTGACGTGATCGTGCACCAGCTTCCACAGCCGTTTAAGGAAGCGGAACGCGCCTTCCACGCCGGCATCCGACCATTCCAGGCTTTGCTCGGGCGGCGCGGCGAACATCATGAACAGGCGCGCAGTATCGGCACCGTAGCCGTCGATCAGGAGTTGCGGATCGACGCCGTTGTTCTTGGATTTGGCCATCTTTTCGGTGCCGCCGATGATCACCGGCAGGCCGTCGGCCTTGAGCAGCGCATCCAGCGGACGCCCGCGCTCGTCCAGACGCACATCGACCTCGGCCGGATTGAACCAGTCCTTCCTGCCTTCCCCGGCGTCGCGGTAAAACGTCGGCGCGATGACCATGCCCTGGGTGAGCAGGCGCGTAAAGGGTTCGCTGGATTGCACCAGCCTTTCGTCGCGCATCAGCTTGTGGAAAAAACGCGCATACAGCAGATGCAGAATGGCGTGTTCTATCCCGCCGATGTACTGATCCACCGGCAGCCAGTGGTCGGCGCGCTGGTCCAGCATGGCGCTGCCGCAGTCGTGGCTGGCGTAGCGCGCGTAATACCAGCTCGACTCGACGAAGGTATCCATGGTGTCGGTTTCGCGCCGTGCCGGCTGGCCGCACTTCGGACACGTGCATTGATAAAATTCGGGCATTTTCGCCAGCGGCGAGCCCGCGCCGGTGACCACCACATCCTCCGGCAGCACCACCGGCAACTGGTCGTCGGGCACCGGCACATCGCCGCAGGTGGCGCAGTGAATGATGGGGATCGGGCAGCCCCAGTAGCGCTGGCGCGAGATGCCCCAGTCGCGCAGGCGGAACTGGGTGCGTTTGCTGCCCAGCCCTTTGGCCTGCAGGTCGGCGGCAATGGCCTCCAGCGCGGCGTCGAAATCCAGGCCGTCGTATTTGCCGGAATTGATGCACACGCCATGCTCGGCGTAAGCGTCCTGCCACGGCGCAGCTACGGTTTCATAAGCACCGCTGCCGGACGCGATGACGGTTTTCAGCGGCAGCCCGTATTGCGCGGCAAACTCGAAATCGCGTTCGTCGTGCGCCGGTACCGCCATCACCGCGCCTTCGCCGTAGCCCATCAGCACGTAATTGGCGACCCATACCGGGAGTTTTTCGCCGGACAGCGGATGCGTGACGAACAGGCCGGTGTCCATGCCTTTTTTGGCTTGCGTGGCGATGTCGGCCTCGGCCACGCCGCCGCGCTTGCATTCGGCGATGAACTCGGCCAGCGCCGGGTTGCCGGCAGCGGCGCGGGCGGCGAGCGCATGTTCGGCGGCGACCGCCACATACGTCGCGCCCATCAGCGTATCCGGGCGCGTGGTGTAGACCTTGAGCACGCCGGCCGCGCCGATGCTGGCGGCATCGTAGGGGAAATGCACTTCGCAGCCGAAGCTCTTGCCGATCCAGTTGCGCTGCATGGTTTTGACCTGCTCCGGCCAGTGCGGCAGGGTATCCAGACCGCTCAGCAGTTCGTCGGCGTAGGCGGTGATGCGCATGAAGTACATCGGGATGTCGCGTTTTTCCACCAGCGCGCCGGAACGCCAGCCGCGCCCGTCGATGACCTGTTCGTTGGCGAGCACGGTGTTGTCTACCGGGTCCCAGTTGACCGACGCGGTTTTCTTGTAGATCACGCCCTTTTTGAACAGCCGGGTGAACAGCCACTGCTCCCAGCGGTAATACGCGGGCTGGCAGGTGGCGAGTTCGCGCTCCCAGTCGATCGCCAGACCGAGGCTCTTCAACTGGCTGCGCATGTGGTCGATGTTGGCATAGGTCCACGCGGCGGGCGCCACGCCGTTTTTCAGCGCGGCGTTTTCCGCCGGCAGGCCGAATGCGTCCCAGCCCATCGGCTGCATCACGTTATAGCCCCGCATGCGGTGAAAGCGGGCCAGCACATCGCCGATGGTGTAGTTGCGCACGTGTCCCATGTGCAGCTTGCCGGAAGGGTAGGGGAACATCGACAGGCAGTAGTACTTGGGCTTGTCCGAGGTCTCGACGGCTTTGAATGCGGCGGATTCAATCCAGCGGCGCTGGGCATCCGCTTCGATTTTCTGGGGTTGGTATTGGGCTTCCATGGGGTGCAATGAACGGCGCTGGCAAAAGTGCAATTATACCCTGCCGCACCGGCGGTGCGTGGACAGCCGGACAGCTTAAAAGCTATACTGCCGCGATTATATTCGGCTTTTTTCATAGTTCTTAACTGGAGCGCATTATGTCCAAGAAACACCCCGTCATCGCCGTGACCGGTTCTTCCGGCGCCGGTACCACCACCGTCAAGCGCGCTTTCGAACACATTTTCCACCGCGAGAACATCAGCGCCGCCGTGATCGAGGGCGACAGTTTTCACGCCCTGAGTCGTGTGGAATTCAAGGAAGCAGTGAAAAAGGCCGAAGCCGTCGGCAACAACCATTTCAGCCATTTCGGCCCGGAATCCAACCACTTCGACAAGCTCGAAGACCTGTTCAAGAGCTACGGCAAGAACGGCAAGGGCAAAAAACGCTACTACATCCACAGCGACGAAGAAGCCGCGCACCACAACAAGCGCCTCGGCACCAAGCTGTCTGCCGGTGAGTTCACGCCGTGGGAAGAAGTGCCGGAAGGCACCGACCTGCTGTTTTACGAAGGCCTGCACGGCCTGGTTTCGAACGGTAAGGTCAACGTGGCCAAATACGTGGATCTGGGCGTGGGCGTGGTGCCCGTGGTCAACCTGGAATGGATCCAGAAAATCCACCGCGACGCCGCCGAGCGCGGTTATTCCGCTGAAGTGATCGTCGACACCATCATGCGCCGCATGCCGGACTACGTGAACTACATCACGCCGCAGTTCTCCCACACCCACGTCAATTTCCAGCGCGTGCCCACGGTGGATACCTCCAACCCGTTCATCGCGCGCGACATCCCGACCCCGGACGAGAGCCTGGTCATCATCCGTTTCAGCCACCCCAAGGGCGTGGACTTCCCCTACCTGATCAACATGATCCCCAACTCCTTCATGTCCCGCGCCAACACCCTGGTGGTGCCCGGCGGCAAGATGGGTTACTCGATGGAGCTGATCCTCGGACCGATGATCGAAGACATGATTGCCGCCAAGAAGAAAGCCTGATTGGCTTGATTCATCACGCAATAATAAAGCCGGGTTCGCCCGGCTTTATTTATTGGGATTATGAAATGGACTGTTCGTGATATAGCATTCTATGTCAGATTATGCGACATTTTCTCGTCTATTTTTTATCAAGTTAGGAATTTACCCCTGTGTTTCGCCTGCCTGAAAATCCAACTCGTAAAGAAGTCTTAGCTTTTATATCGGAATCGGCTAGCTATGGGAATCTGGGCGCGTTCTTGGGGGCCGGTTTTTCCAAAGCTGTCCTCAATGATAAGGTCAATGAGATTGCGCTCTCTTGGGGTGAACTCTTGGAGCAAGCCGCAATAAAAATGAAGGTGGACTACGATGCGATCTGGAAAACCGGGGTGGGTTACCCAGACATTGCATCTGCTGTTTGTAAACTTCATGCTGAAAATCATGGCTGCGACTACGCAAAGTCTCTAAGTCAGTTGAAACGCGAGATAGCTGCACTCACGAGTTGGTATCCAGATAAGGAGAAGAGAGAGATATTTTCAAAATATTTAGAGTGTCTTTCTCCCTCATGGATTATTACAACTAATTACGACTTAATCATCGAAAGCCTCTTAACAGGCAAGTCCACCTCACTTGGGCCGAATGACTCCCTGTCTTCGCCTAAAGGAGTAATTCCAGTGTTTCATCTGCATGGTTTGAGAACTAATCCAGAGGAAATAATTATTGCTCAAGAAGACTATGTCTCTCTATTCAGACCCAGTGAGTACAGGCAGATAAAATTAGCATTGACGATCAAAGAATCCACGACACTTCTCCTGGGCTATGGGCTAGGCGACGTGAACGTTCTTACAGCACTTGATTGGTCACGAAATGTATTCAAAGGTGAGCAAGCCAACTATCCTAACGATGTTATACAGGTACTCAGAAAGGACAATCCGAAAGAGGAGCCATATAGAGATAAAAATGGGATTGTGATTATTGAGACGGAGGATATTTCAGGCTTCTTCGACGAGTTCATGGATATTCGAGGAAAACTTCTGGAGGATGAAAAAAAAGAGCTAAAAACACTCAAGAATTTAGCAGCCAGGCTAGATGATCCAGATAGTGCAATGATCGAACAATTTATCGATGACCAGGCATTCAGATCGGAGATGTTGAAGATTTTGTCGAAGTTTTCTATCCATCTTGTTTCCGGTTTTCTCTCTTTCTTGAATAAATGCATTGATGAAACGTGGCTGCGCTCTCAGCCAAATGGAGCATTTGAAGGCTACAATCAAAATTTGATCATAATTTTAGATATCCTTACAGCTTTTTCGATTAAACGATTCCCGCCGGCATTATTTCAAACTGCGGCTTATGGCCTCCAGCGTGTTGGATATTACGTGGGGTTCCAGGCCGGCAAGTCACGTGCAGCAAAGAAGACATGGGAAAGACGAAAAAGCGAGTTAACAGCGGAGACTGTCAATGAGCTCAAGAGTATCGCGAGCCAACATGGCTACAACTATCTTGAAGTGCTGGTCAATTCAATCGACAAATAACTTCTCGCGCAACTGGGCAGACGCATATATAGCGCTTTGCTTCCCTCACCAAGAGGGCCCGTTAGCTTCGATGCTGGTTCATTTATTGGAAACAAATTTTGATGCTTAAGTATTATCATAATTTACGGTTTTGCGGACTAAAGGGGTCAGCTTCGGGTTGTTTTCTGGATTAGGTAGATAGGGAAAGCTCATTAACAACCTAAACGGGTGCTTGGGCTCCCCTTAATGCCGCAACGCAGGACCTCAATTCAGGAACGCACAAATTCCAGCAGGGGACAGATATCACGGCCGTCAGCGGCACGTAACGCTGCGACGTAAGCATGCCGGGTTTCACCCGGCGTGACGAGACTGGTTCGGCCCCAGCTAAAGCGCGACTGGCCGAGCGCAACCAGGAGCAGGTCGGTGGCCAGACGCGCATGACGACCGTTGCCGTTTGGAAAGGGATGAATGGCCACGAGCCGGTGATGAAAACGCGTACAGATTTCGTCTGGCGGATATGTGCCGTGCTCAATCCAGTAGCGGCAATCGTCCAGCAATTGCCGCAGGTCGGTTGCGATGCGATAGGGATCGACGCCTACATTGCGTTCGGTGAGCCTGAATTTTCCGGCCCAGCGCCAAACCCGCCCAAACATCCGTTTGTGCAAGGCCATCAGGAACCGTTCATCGAGCACCTTGCGCTTGCGTGCGAAGGCCCATTGCTCGGCTTCAAGGATGTTCGCCTGTTCCGCCT
Organism: Sulfuriferula sp.; assembly: GCA_035530335.1. Lineage (GTDB taxonomy): Bacteria > Pseudomonadota > Gammaproteobacteria > Burkholderiales > Sulfuriferulaceae > Sulfuriferula. Next base: position 90,637 of record DATKUZ010000020.1, read on the forward strand.
CGTTCAGTTCGTGTCGCAGGGTGATATAGGATGGAATCAATCCATCCCGTTCTTCAGCGGTCAGCGGGGTGGAGGCGTCATCCTCTTCAAGCAGCGGATCGCTCATGCGTCTTCCCACAGTTCGGAACCCGCCTGCTCGATCAACTGCCGGATGAGACGCTTGCGTTGTTCGTCCTCATCGCGCGTGTCCACCGTCTGCGCCTCAAGCGCCATGGTGTGGCGCGTGGAATCTAGCCGCGTTGTTGCGAGACCGGTCGCACGCTCTTCGATAAGCGTGTCCAGGGGCTTTCGGGGCACCAGGGCATAGACCAGTTGGCAATCCAGTGCGTGCGCCGCGCGCTCGAGGCTATCCAGGGTGATTGCGCCTTTCATTTCGGCTTGTTCGATGACCACCACGCGCGGCTGGCTGACGCCCAGACGTTTCGCAAGCTGGGCGGTCGTCATGCCAAGTGCTTCGCGGATGGCTTTGACCCAGCCACGCGGCGGGCGCGTGAACACATCGGCGTTGAGCAAAGGGCTCAAGCGCTTGTCGAGTTGGCGGCGGGCGGCTTCACGGTCTTTGGGGCGCATTTATTATAACCAATATATTATTGAAAAATTATATCATAATAACTTTTGTATTATTCTTGTTAAAGAAAATAATAATACATGGATTATAGTTGTTGGCCGTATTGAGGGGTTAAAATACTCGGCGACGGATATGGGGTAGATTACGCAGCCCTGGCGCGGATCAGCATCGGCTGGCCCAATTCCGAGCATCGTGAGCATCGGAATCAGGCCTTCCATTAATCCATCCCCGCCGTGCCCACAAAGTCCAGAAACTCGAAAGCCGGAAAAAACCGGGGATTTCAAAATCAAAGGTTCAGGGTCGGAATAAAATTGACTGCGAACTCACAAGAATTTAAAGCCTAAAACCAACTGGCGCGGGTTTACAGATGGCCGCTGTCAGCTACTAAAAGGTCGGTCGGCAAAATAGCACGAATGCCTCTTCAGGGTCGGAGGCGGCCTGTCAGGTTTTTAAGAAGCGGTCATTCGCCCCGGCAATCCTGATTTTCCCCCTCGTGCAACAAAGAGCGAATGACCGGTGAGGCCGAGTAGCAGCCCGTCACGGTGATCTTCGCGTATGTTCGATGTCAGTACCGTCATTCCTTTGCACTTGACGCATGACTGTTATTGGCACACAACTGCCCATTGCGTGGGTTTCTTCTGAGCCGAATGCCGTCCTTGATTTTCTTTACTTACGCCCACCAACTTCTAGCCGCCCCGCTTCGCGCCAGCATGAAAACCAGCGTCACCAGCAGCGCCGCTGCGCCGCCGTTGTGGGCGACGGCGATGGGGAGCGGCCATTGCAGCAGGATGTTGGATAGCCCGCTGGCGAATTGCAGGGCGATGAGCGCAAGCAGCACCAGGGCGGGTCGGGTCAGCGTCAGGCTGCGGCGCGCGCGCAGGGCGAGCCAGCCCAGGTAGGCGATGACGACGACGGCGAACACGCGGTGGGTCCAGTGGATGGCCACCAGTGCCTCATGGCTGAGCAGCGCGCCGCTGGCAGTTTTGCCAAGGGCGCGCCACAACGTGAAGCCGTGCCGGAAGTCCATGGTCGGGATCAGCTGGCCGTTGCATAACGGGAAGTCGGTGCAGGCGAGCACCGCATAGTTGGTGCTCACCCAGCCGCCCAACGCGATCTGTACTGCGAGCAATACGATGCCGAGCGCAATCCACGGGCTGAGCCGGCCGGCTGCGGCATCGTGCGCGGATGCCGGCTGGCTGCGCGCGGCGAGCCAGGCCAGCGATGCCAGCAGGGTCAGCCCGAGCAGCAGGTGCAGGGTGACGATCACCGGCTGCAGCTTGAGCGTGACCGTCCACGCGCCGAACGCGCCCTGCACGCACACCAGGATGAACAGCGCGGTGGCCGGCCACGGCGATTGCCGCAGCTCGCGCCGCTTGAACCACGCCAGCCCCATCAGCGCGATGATCAGTACGCCCACCATCATCGCCAGGTAGCGATGAACCATCTCGATCCAGGCCTTGGCCCAGGTGACCGGCCCGCTCGGCATCAGCGCCTCGGCGGCGTGGATGTTGACGTGCGCCAGGAAGGGGTTGGCGGTGCCGTAGCAGCCGGGCCAGTCGGGACAACCCAGGCCGGAGTCGGTGAGCCGGGTGAAGCCGCCGAACAGGATCAGATCGAAGGTGAGGAACAGGGTCAGCCATACCAGTTGGCGGTAGCGGTTGCGGCGGCCCTTGACCCAGGTGTAACTCAACGGCAGTGCCGCGATCATGAGTCCGGTCAGTGCCAGTTGCAGCCATTGCTGGTCCGACGCCATGCCCATGCCTGAGCCCATCCTAGCCCACCATGAAGGCGACAAACGCCACTTCGTCGCCGTCCTTGAGCGGACTGTCGGCGTCCACGAACTGTTTGTTGACGGTGATCTTGAGCGATTTGTTGCCGGTCAGCGCGCTGTGCCAGATTGCGCCGCGCTGCGACAGGGCAGCGCACAGGTCCGCCACGGTGTTCTGGGCTGGCGCCAGTTCGAAATTCTCGGAGGCGGTGCCGAGCGCATCGACCAGATGGCCGAAATACAGAATGTGCAGCATGTTATGACTCCAGTTCCAGGCCTTCGGCTTCCCAGCATTCCAGTCCGCCGGCCATGTTGTAGACGTGCTCAAAACCCATCTGCTTCAGCACCCACGTCGCCATCGCCGAGCGTCCGCCACCCTGGCAGTAGAGCAGGATGGTTTTGTCGCGGGCGTTGCACAGGCGCGGGTCGCGGTGTTTGTAGCCCGGGTCGGCGGCACCTTCGAGAATGCCGCGCGGGATGTTGATGGCGCCGTGCACGTGGCCTTGTGCGAACTCGTCGGCTTCGCGCACGTCCACCACCAGCACGTCGCCGGCTTGCAGATTTTCATGGGCGGATTCGGCGTCCCACTCTTCGATATGGCTGCGCGCTTCTTTTATAAAGCAGCCGAGTTGCCTGGGCATATATAATCCTCTGTTACTGAATGAATCTGAAAAGTGCGCTCAGCGTGTCCTGGATAACAGCGCTGGGCGACTTTTTCAGATAATCGCCATCTGAAAGTTTAACATGACCTCCCTACTCGACGGGCTCAACCCCGAGCAACTTGCCGCCGTCACCCTGCCGGGCCAGTCGGCGCTGATTCTGGCCGGGGCCGGCAGCGGCAAGACGCGCGTGCTCACCACCCGCATCGCCTGGCTGATCCAGACCGGACAAGTCTCGCCGCTGGGCATCCTCGCGGTGACCTTTACCAACAAGGCGGCGAAGGAGATGCTGACGCGCCTCACCGCGATGCTGCCGATCAACACGCGCGGCATGTGGGTGGGTACCTTTCACGGCCTGTCCAACCGCCTGCTGCGCACCCATCACCGCGAGGCCGGGCTGCCGCAGCTGTTCCAGATTCTGGATACCGCCGATCAGCTTTCCGCGGTCAAACGCCTGCTCAAGTCGCTCAACGTGGACACCGAGAAGTTCGAGCCGAAGAAGGTGCAGTACTTCATCAGCGGCAACAAGGAAGCCGGCCTGCGCCCGCAGCAGGTCGAGGTGTTCGACCCCTACACGCGGCGCCTGGTGGAGTTTTACGCCGCCTACGACGAGCAGTGCAACCGCGAGGGCGTGGTCGATTTCCCGGAACTGCTGCTGCGCTCCTACGAATTGCTGGCGCGCAACGACGTGTTGCGCGCGCATTATCAGGAACGCTTTCGCCACATCCTGGTGGACGAGTTTCAGGACACCAACCGCTTGCAATACCGCTGGCTGAAGCAGTTCGCCGGGGCGCAATCGGTGCTGATGGCGGTGGGCGACGACGACCAGTCGATCTATGCCTTCCGTGGCGCGCATACCGGCAACATGAACGAATTCCAGCGCGACTACGCCGGCGACAACGTCATCAAGCTGGAGCAGAACTACCGCAGCCACGGCAACATTCTCGACGCCGCCAACGCGCTCATCACGCAGAACCGGTCGCGCCTGGGCAAGAACCTGTGGACGGCGGAGGGCAAGGGCGAACCGATCCGCGTGTTCGAGGCATACAACGACCTGGAGGAAGCCGAGTTCATCGTGGAAGAAGTGAAGGCGCTGCAGCGCGAAGGCACGGCGCTGGTGGACATGGCGCTGCTGTACCGCTCCAATGCGCAATCGCGGGTGCTGGAGCACGCCCTGTTCAGCGCCGGGGTGCCGTATCGCGTATACGGCGGGCTGCGCTTTTTCGAGCGCCAGGAGGTCAAGCACGCGCTGGCCTATTTGCGCCTGCTGGCCAACCCGGACGACGACGGCGCGTTCAGCCGCGTGGTGAATTTCCCCACCCGCGGCATCGGCGCGCGCACGCTGGAACAGTTGGCCGACGCCGCCCAGGCCGGCGGGATGAGCCTGTGGCAGGCCGCCCGCGCCAAGGCCGACGCCAGCAAGGACGGCGCCAAAGGCTTGCCCGGTTTCGTCGCCCTGATGCAGGCCATGCAGGACGCCACGCAGGGGCTGCCGTTGCCGGAAGTGATCGAGCACGTGCTGCACGCCAGCGGCCTGGCGGCGCATTACCTGGCCGAAAAAGAAGGCGCCGACCGGCTGGAAAACCTGAATGAACTGATCAATGCGGCCACCGTATTCGCCAACGACCCGGAAGCGATGGCCGAGCTCGACGAAGTCGGCGGTCCGCTGGCGAGTTTTCTCGCGCACGCCGCGCTGGAAGCGGGCGACCACCAGGCCGGCGCGGGCACCGATGCGCTGCAACTGATGACCGTGCACGCCGCCAAGGGGCTGGAATTCCATGCCGTGTTTCTGGGCGGACTGGAAGAGGGGCTGTTCCCGCACGAGCAAGCCATGAACGAACAGGACGGCATCGAAGAGGAGCGCCGCCTGATGTATGTGGCGATCACCCGCGCGCGCCGACGGCTGTATTTAAGCCACGCGCAAAGCCGCATGCTGCATGGGCAAACGCGCTATGGCATCCCCTCGCGCTTCCTCGATGAACTGCCCAGTGAATTGATCAAGCTGGTCAACGCCAAACGCAATAAAGCCGCCCCTGCCAGCTATGACAGCTACGTGGCATCCCCATCCAGCGCGCGCAGCAACACCTCGCCCTGGCGCATCGGCATGAACGTGCGCCACGCCAAATTCGGCGTCGGCGTGGTAGTGAACGTGGAAGGGCAGGGCGACGACACGCGGGTGCAGGTCAACTTCGGCGGCGCAAACGGGATGAAGTGGCTGGCGCTGGAGTACGCCAAGCTGGAACCGGCCTGACCTGACGCCATCCCTGCCCGCGACCTGCTGATCGCGGATGCGGGGGCCATCCACGTCAAGCAACCAGTTCAAGCCATTCGGGCTATAACCTTAGAGTAGTGACTCGGGCACGGGAAATCCCGCACGCCCGGTATAAGGAGACCCGAATGGAAGCCGTCTGGCTGCAGTACTATCCCCAAGGCGTTCCGGCGGAAGTCGACATCTTCCGCTTCGTTTCGCTCAAGGACATGCTCGAACAGAGTTGCGCGCGGTTCCGCGAGCGTCCCGCCTTCACCAACATGGGTGTTACCCTGAGCTATGGCGAACTCGACCGCCTGTCCCGGGATTTCGGCGCCTACCTGCAGCAGGTGGTCGGACTGCGCAAGGGCGAGCGCGTGGCCATCATGCTGCCCAACCTGCTGCAATACCCGGTGGCGCTGTTCGGCGCGCTGCGCGCCGGCCTGGTGGTGGTCAACGTCAATCCGCTCTACACCGCGCGCGAACTGCAGCATCAACTGGCCGACTCCGGCGCGGCGGCCGTGGTGGTGCTGGAGAACTTCGCGCATACCTTGCAGGAGGTCGTCGCGACAACCGCTGTGCGCCACGTGATCACCACCCGCGTGGGCGACCTGTTCCCGCCGCTGCGGGCGTGCCTGGTCAACTTCGTCATCAAGCGGATCAAGCGCATGGTGCCGCGCTGGGATCTGCCGGGCGCGGTGGCCTTCAACACCGCGCTGAAACTCGGTGCGCGCCGCACGCTGAGCGATGTGCCGCTCACCCATGAAGACACCGCCTTTCTGCAATATACCGGCGGGACGACCGGCGTGGCCAAGGGCGCGATGCTGACCCACGGCAACCTGGTGGCCAACGTCGAGCAGACTTCGGCCTGGATCGGTGGCATCCTCAAGGAAGGCGAAGAGGTCGTCATCACGCCGTTGCCGCTCTACCATATCTTCGCGCTCACGGCCAACCTGCTGCTGTTTGTGAAGTGGGGCGCGAACGACGTGCTCATCACTAATCCGCGCGACATTCCGCGCTTCGTGCAGGAACTGCGCAACACCCGCTTCACCGCCATCGTCGGCGTCAACACCCTGTTCAATATGCTGCTCAACGCGCCCGGTTTCGACAAAGTGAAGCAGGCCAACGCCGGCGCGCTCAAGGTGGCGGTGGCGGGAGGCATGGCGCTGCAGCGCGCGGTGGCGGAGCGCTGGCAGCAGACGATGGGGGTGGCGCTGATCGAGGGCTACGGCCTGACCGAGGCTTCTCCCATCGTCTGCGCCAATCCGCTCGACGCCAAGGCGTTCAGCGGCAAGATCGGCATGCCGATCCCCTCCACCCGCGTGACGATGCGTGACGAGGCGGGGCGCGAGCTGCCGCTGGGCGAGGAGGGCGAAATCTGCGTGCAGGGACCGCAAGTAATGCGCGGCTACTGGAACATGCCGGAAGAAACCGCCCGCGTCCTCAGCGCCGACGGCTGGCTGCGCACCGGGGACATGGGCGTGATGGACGCGCACGGCGCCATCCGCTTCATCGAGCGCTGCAAGGACGTGATCGTGGTGTCCGGATTCAAGGTCTACCCCAACGAGGTCGAGGAGGTGTTGATGATGCATCCCGGCGTCAAGGAAGTGGGCGCGGTGGGCGTCCCGAATGAAAAGAGCGGCGAGGCGGTCAAGGTCTTCGTGGTGAAGAAGGATGCGGCGCTTACCGCCGCCGCAGTGATTGCGCACTGCAAGGCGAACCTGGCCGCGTACAAGGTGCCGAAGCAGGTGGAATTCCGTGACAGGCTGCCCAAGTCCGCCATCGGCAAGATTCTGCGCAGAGAGCTGAAACAGGAGCAAGCCGCCTCCGCCAGCGCCGCCGCCCGAGCTGGCGATGCCTGAGCACAGCCAGGGCCGGCAAGCGTCGCACCGGCTGGCGCGCGGCGTGATCGCCGTGGCGCTGCTCGTCCTGCTGGCGGGATGCGTGCCGCAGCGCTACTACGAAGCCGCGCTGGTGCTGCAGGATTTTGCCGCGGCGCAAGGCCCTTCGCGGCTCAAGCAGATCACCGCTACGCCGCTGCGGCGCAGCATTTCCTACACGGTGTCGGGGCGCTTGCACCACGCCGACCTGTACCTGCCGGGTTCGCCGGACGGTTGTGTCCCCCCGGCCGCTGCCGAATCACGGGAGACGGCCGCACGCGGCAAGCATTGCCCGCGCGCCGCCATCGTGGTGGTGCCCGGCGCGGTGCCGCAGGGCAAGGACGACCCGCGCCTCACCGCTTTTGCCGCGACCCTGGCGCGCGCCGGCTTTGCGGTACTGGCGCCAGACCTTGCCGGTTTTCGGGAATTGCGCATCCGCCCCGCGAACGCGCGCGAGATCGCGGATGCGTTCGCCTACCTGGTCAGCCGCCCCGAACTTGCCCCCGGCGGCCGCGCCGGTATGTTTGCCTTCAGCTACGCAGTCGGCCCCGCGCTGCTCGCCGCGCTGCAACCCGACATCCGCGAGCAGGTGCGCTTCATTGTGGGTGTGGGTGGTTACTATGACCTGCCGCGCGCAATGCGCTTCTTCACCACCGGCTGGTTCGAGCATGCGGGCAAGTGGCACCACATCACTCCGGACGACACCGGTAAAATGGTGTTGCTCTATTCCAGCCTGGGCTACCTGGCGGACCAGCACGACGGCGCGGTATTCGACCGCATGGTGACGCTGCGTACCCAGGATCCGCACGCCGACCTGACGCCGCTCGCCGCGCAGTTGAGTGCCGCTGGCCGGGCGGTGTATGCGCTGGCCGCCAACAGCGATCCCGCCCGCTTTCCGGAATTGCTGGCGCGGCTGCCGGCGGCCATGCGCGCGGACATCGCGCGGCTCGACCTGTCGCGCCACGACCTGAAGCAGCTCAAGGCGCAGCTCATCCTGGTGCACGGCAAGAATGACAATCTCATTCCCTACCCGGAAAGCCTGGCGCTCGCCGCCGCCGTGCCAAAGGGACAGGCCACCGTGTTTCTCATCCATCGTGTCCTCGGGCATGTGGACCTGAGTATTCCGCATCTGCTGTCGTGGCGTTTCTGGACCGAGGATCTGCCCGACCTGTGGCGGCTGTGGCGGGTCATCGACCTGCTGCTCGCGCAACGCCAGGAGGCGGCATGAGCGGATGGCGGCATGCCGACCCACGCGCCAAGGCGCTCGGCCTGTGGCTGCTGGGCGCGGCGCTGGCCGGCCTGGCTTGGGCACTGCCGCGCATTCCGCAGCCGCTGCAATACCATCATTTCGCCGACCAGCGCGCCTGCCTCGGCCTGCCCAATTGCCTCGATACCGCCTCCAATGCCCTGTTCGTGCTGGCGGGGGTGGCTGGATTGCGCTTCCTGCACAGTGCGGCAGGGCGGCGCGCTTTCATTGATCCACGCGAGGCGCTGCCTTACGCGCTGTTCTTTTTCGCCACTCTCCTGGTCGGTTTCGGCTCCGGCTATTATCACCTTGCCCCCGACAACGGCCGGCTGGTGTGGGATCGGGCGGCGATTGCACTGACGCTGATGTCCTGGTTTGCCGCGATCCTGTGCGAGCGCGTCAGCATCCAGGCCGGGCTGCGCCTGCTGCCACTGCTGATCGCCGCCGGACTGGGCAGCGTCGCCTACTGGGGCTGGAGCGAAGCGCACGGCAGGGGTGACTTGCGCCCCTATGGGCTGATGCAGTTGTATCCGACGCTGCTGATCCCGCTGCTGCTCCGGCTTTATCCGCCGCGCTACAGCGGCGACCGGGATATCCTGGCCGTCATCGGGTTGTATCTGCTGGCCTTGCTGTGCGATCTCACCGATCGCCAGATTGCTGCGCTGACCGGTCTGTTCAGCGGACACACGGCCAAGCACGCGGTCGCCGCGCTGGCGGCGTATTGGGTGGTGCTGCGCTTGCGGCGACGTCATGCTCTATAAAGAAGACATGATGATTTCCACCCACGCCGAGGCGCAGCAACTGCTCGATATCGTACGCGGTCTTGCGCACGAACTGCGCCCCGGCGCGAATGGCATCGACCGTCTGGGCCTGGATCATGCGCTGGAGCGCGATTTCGGCCTGGACAGCCTGGCGCGCGTGGAACTGCTCGCCCGCATCGAGCGCGAACTGGGCGTCAGGCTGGGCGAGGCAGCGTTCGCCGAGGCTGAAACGCCGCGCGATCTGCTGCGGCAAATGGCGGGTGCCGTTGCTAGCGTGGCGCCCGCTCCGGCCGGGATGCCGGCGGCGGCTGCGGCGGGGGTCGAGCCTGCGCCGCAAACCGCCGCCACGCTGATCGAGATGCTCGACTGGCATGTTGCGATGCACGGCGAGCGGACGCACATCACGCTCTATGTCGAGGACGAGCGCAGCGAGGACATCAGCTATCGCATGCTGCAGGCAGAAGCCCAGGCGCTGGCTGCCGGGCTGCTCGCACAGGGCCTGGGTGCGGGTGGCCGGGTCGCGCCTGGTTCAAGTGCTGGCGATCGGGTCGCGCCTGGCTTAAGTGCTGGCGACCGCGTCGCCATCATGCTCCCCACCGGGCGCGAGTTCCTCGCCGCATTCTATGGCGCGATCTACGCCGGTTGCGTGCCGGTGCCGCTGTACCCGCCGGCGCGCCCTGCGCAAATCGAGGATCACATGCGGCGTATCGCCGGCATCGTCGCCAATGCCGGGGCCGCCATGCTCGTCACCGACGACCGCGCCAAGCTACTCGGCCACCTGCTGCGCGCGCAGTGTGCCTCGTTGCGCGTCGTGGCGACCGTCGCGGATCTGTCCCTTCCCGGTGCGCCGCCGCCCTTGCCGCGCGTGGACGCGCAGGATATCGCCTTCCTGCAGTACACGTCCGGTAGTACCGGCAACCCCAAGGGGGTGGTGCTGACCCACGCCAACCTGCTCGCCAACCTGCGCGCAATGGAACGCGCCTCGGGGGTTACTGCTGCCGACATTTTCGTGTCCTGGCTGCCGCTGTATCACGACATGGGGCTGATCGGCGCCTGCATGGGCAGCCTCAGCGCCGGATTCCGGCTGGTACTGATGTCGCCGCTTGCCTTCCTCGGCCGGCCGGGACGCTGGCTGTGGGCCATCCACCAGCATCGCGCCACCGTCTCGGCGGCACCCAACTTCGCCTACGAACTGTGCGCCAACAAGCTCGACGATCGCGACCTCGACGGCCTCGATCTGAGTTGCTGGCGGCTGGCCTACAACGGCGCCGAGCCGGTCAGCCCCGAGACGATCGCGCATTTCGCCGCGCGCTTCGCCCGCTTCGGCTTCCGCCCTGGCGCCATGACGCCGGTCTACGGCCTGGCGGAATCCTCCGTGGGGCTGGCCTTCCCCCCGCCCGGACGCGGGCCGCTGATCGACCGCGTGGACCGCGACGCGCTCTCGTCCGCCGGGATCGCCCGTGCCGCGCAGGCAGACGATGCGCACGCGCTGCGCATCGTTTCCTGCGGCCTGCCCCTGCCCGGCCACGACATCCGCATTGTCGATGGCGGCGGGGCCGAGCTGCCCGAACGCACGCAGGGGCGCGTGCAGTTTCGCGGGCCGTCGGCGACCGGCGGCTATTTCCACAACCCCGAGGCGACGGCGCGCCTGTTCGACGGACCGTGGCTGAACAGCGGTGACCTGGGCTATCTCGCGGCAGGGGAGCTCTATCTCACCGGGCGCGAAAAGGACATCATCATCCGCGGCGGGCACAACATTCACCCGCAGGAACTGGAAGAGGCGGTGGGCCAGGTGCGCGGCGTGCGCCGTGGCGGTGTGGCAGTGTTCCCGGCGACCGACGCGGACGCAGGCACGGAGCGGCTGGTGGTGCTGGCCGAGACGCGCGCGCCAGTTGCGTCCGAGGAACGCAGCCGGATACTGGCCGAGATCAATCGCCTCGCCGTCGATTTGATCGGCATGCCGGCCGACGATATCGTGCTGGCGCCGCCGCGCACCGTGCTGAAGACCTCCAGCGGCAAGATTCGCCGTGCCGCCTGCCGCGAACGCTACGAGCGCGGCGAATTGATCAGCGCGCAGCGCGCGCCGTGGCGGCAACTGGTGCGGCTAGCCTGGGCCGGTGCCATGGCGCAGGCCAGCCGCCTGCTGCGGCGCGGCGCCGAGTCGGCGTGGAGCGCCTGGGCCTGGATGGTTTTCGTCGCCATCGTGCCCTTCGCCTGGCTGCTAATCGTGCTGGCACCTACCCTGGCGCTGCGCCGGCGCAGCGCCAGGGCGAGCGCACGCCTTGCATTGGCGCTGACCGGCCTGACGCCGCAGGTGCAGGGTTTGCACTACCTCGCCGATCGCGGCCCGGTGATCGTGGTGGTCAACCACGCCAGCTACCTGGATGCGCTCATCCTCACCGCAGTGCTGCCGGCCCGATTCGCCTATGTGTCCAAACAGGAGTTGCTGCGCAAGCCGGCCGCCGGCATTCCGTTGCGCCGGCTCGGCAGCGCCTTTGTCGAGCGTTTCGACAGCGTGCGCAGCGTGGAGGATGCGCGCGGCCTGGAGGAGCGCGTGCGCGCCGGCGAATCCCTGGTTTTCTTCCCCGAAGGCACCTTCCAGATCCAGCCGGTACTGTTGCCGTTCCGGCTCGGCGCGTTCGTCGTCGCCGCACGCACCGGCACGCCCGTGGTGCCGGTCACCCTGACCGGCACCCGCACCCTGCTGCGCGGCGAAGAATTGCGGCCGCATTACAGCGCACTCCAGGTGCAGGTCGGCGCCCCGCTATCGGCTGTCGGGAATGACTGGCAGGCCGCGCTGCAATTGCGCGACAGCGCGCGCCGCCGGATACTGGCGCAACTGGGGGAAGCCGGCGCGGCTGCCTGACGCCACAGGAGGGACAATATGCCAGTCCGCAACGCCGACATCACCGCCATCTTCGAGGAAATCGCCAGCCGGCTGGAACAAGAGGATGTGCTCAACACTCGCCCACGCGCCTTGCGCTGCGGCGAAATCCATCTATTTTATTTCGCCCATCTATGTGCGGGGCGGGCTACTGGCCATGCCGTGGAATGAGCATTACTACCCGCGCGCCATGCAGCATCTGCCGACGCTGGTGCGCGCCAAGGCGATCGAGATCGCCAACGCCCTGCTGCGGGAAGGTCGTGACGAGGGCAGCGCCATCCGCATCGCCATCGCGCGCGCCAAGGAATGGGCGCTGCACCATGGGCTGCCGCCGGAGGATGCACCATGATCGCAGCTGACGATCAGCGCCGATTCTGGATTTCCTTGCCCTGCTCGCGCGTCACCAGACGGGCGAGCGCCCCCAGTTCCTCCGCCAGCAGTTCGAGCAGATCGTCCAGCGCCAGAATGCCGATCAGGCTGCCATCCTCGCCCACCACCGGCATGCGCCGCACCCCCTGGTCACGCATGTAGCGGATGGCCTCGAACACGCCGGTTTGTTCCGGCACGGTCGCCAGGTCCGGCACCATGATGTCCCCCACGGTGAGCACGGCAGGATCAAGCCCGGTGGCGACCACTTCCACCACCACATCGCGATCGGTCACGATGCCGACCGGTTTGCGGCGCCCGCCCTCTTCAGTGACCACGACCACGTCACCGACATGGTGCTGGCGCATGAGCTGGGCCGCTTCGCCGATCGTGGTTTCCTGCGCAACGACAATGACTTCGCGGTTGCAGATTTCTCCAATAGCCATAATGATTTCCCTTCCTTCAGTGTGACTGTGTCGCTTCCCGCCTGCACCAGGAAGCGTTCCTTGCCAGTCCGTACCAGGCGACCGGCCTCCTTTTTCTCCAGTGGTCTATGCGACGCAGCAACGCGCCCTAATGCAGTTCTTCATCTTCATCATGATGGAAGGCCAGCGCCGCCAGTTCGACCTTGACGGGTTCGCCCAGAGGCTGCTCGCGTACGTCCATCGCCTGGAACAGCCACTGGCTGCCCTCCAGCCAGCAATAGCCGAACTGTTCCTGGTAAAAACATTCCTTGGGTTCCATGGTTCGCGCCTTTCGTAGGGACATACTCTATGATTCAGTCTGGCATATTATGAAAATTACGCCACCACCCGCGAAAAGCGAGGAGACAGTTCGATGACTCAGGATGATCTATGCCTGTTTGCCCTGGCCACCAGCCGCCCCTACGGCGAGCGGGTGGCCACGGCACTGGGGGTGGCGCTTTGCGCGCATGAGGAACGGGAGTTCGAGGATGGCGAACACAAGGCCAGGCCGCTGGAAAACGTGCGCGGCAAGGACGTGTATGTGATCCAGTCGCTGTTCGGCGAGCCGGGCATGAGCGCCAACGACAAGCTGGTCCGCCTGCTGTTTTTCATCGGCGCTTTGAAGGATGCCTCCGCCGCGCGGGTCACCGCCGTCTGCCCCTATCTGGCCTATGCTCGCAAGGATCGCAGAAGCAAGTCGCGCGACCCGGTCAGCAGCCGCTATGTGGCCCAGCTGTTCGAGGCGCTGGGCACGGACCGGGTGCTGACCCTGGACGTGCACAACCTGGCCGCCTACCAGAATGCCTTTCGCATCCCGGCCGAGCACCTGGAAGCCAGCGGGCTGTTCGTGGCCTGGTTCGCGGCACGGCTGCAGGACGAAGCTATTGTGGTGGTTTCGCCGGACGTGGGCGGGGTGAAGCGGGCGGAAGCCTTCCGTCAGGCCCTGGGCCGTGCGCTCGGCCGGCCCGTCGCCTCCGCCTTCATGGAGAAGAGCCGCAGCGAAGGCGTGGTTTCCGGCGCGGCCGTGGTCGGCGATGTGGGCGGCAGGACGGCCATCATCATCGACGACCTGATCAGCACCGGCACCACCCTGGCACGGGCAGCTACCGCCTGCAAGGCGCTGGGGGCGAAGCGGGTGTATGCCGCAGCCAGCCACGGCGTGTTCGTCGGCGCGGCGGGCCAGGTGCTGGCCGACCCGGCGCTGGAGAAGGTGCTGGTCACCGACACCATCCCGCCTTTCCGGCTGCCGCCGGCGCTGGTGGGCAGCCGGGTGGAAGTGCTGGCGTCGGCTCCCCTGTTCGCCGAGGCCATCCGGCGCCTGCACAGCGGGGGGTCGCTGGTCGAACTGCTGGCAGGCGCCTAGCGTCAGCTTCCAGCCGCAGCCGCAGCCGCAGCCGCAGCCGCATGCCGCTGCGCCAGTTCCAGGTATTCCATGGTGGTTTCCACCCACTTTTTGTGGGGATGGCGCCCGTCGTCGCGCAGGTGCCAGATGGCGAGCGTGGCACGCAAGACCGCCCGCCAGCTCTGATAGAAATGGAGCAGGGCGGCGGGTGGGGCATCGCCACTTGCTTCGGTATAACTTTCCAGCAGCCAGCGGCCGACTTCCGGGGCGTGCAACCGCTCGCACTCCAGGGCCAGATAGCCCAGTTCGTCCGCCGGATCGAGGATGCGGTATTCGCGGTTGAACTCCAGGCAGTCGATGACGACCGGTTCCGGCAGCAGGCACACGTGCTCCGGCCTGAGATCGCCGTGGCCCTCGACGATGCGGCCCTGGCGCACGCGGCTATCGAACAGCCCGGCGTGAGTTTCCAGGAAGCCGAGCTGGAAGCGGGCGAGACGCTCCGGCACGTCCTTGGCCAGCCCGAATTCCGGGCTGGTGAGTTCCTGCAGATTAGCCTCGACGCGCTTGACCAGGTATTGCCGATACGTCTCGGGCGTGATGGCTTCAGCCGCCGTTGCAGCATAGAAGCGAGCCAGCCGGCGGGCCAGCCGGCTGATTTCCGCTGGTTCGACCGTCCCGTTGCGGATCAGGTAATCGAGCATGCGTTGCGCCGGCAGCCGCCGCATCTGCACCAGCCAGTCCACCACCTCCCCCGCCCCGCCAACGCTCAGGCGATCCTCCGCGCCGAGCACCAGCGGGATCACACCCAGGTAGACATCGGCAGCCAGACGGCGGTTGAGCAGCAGTTCCCGTTCGCAGTCCAGGCGGCGCGCCTCGATGGTGCTGAAGTCCAGGTAGGCGTAGCGCACCGGCTTCTTCAGCTTGTAGGCATGGGTATCGGTGAGGAAGACCCAGGACATGTGGGTCTCCACCGCTTCCACCCGCGCGGGCGCTTCAGCGTAAGCGTCCGAACTTTTCAGGAACGCGACCTTGGCCTCCAGGGTGGAGGCGGCGGCCAGCGCTGGGCGGGTTGGACGGTGTGGCGTGCGGCATTTTTCCATGGGCTAATGATAAGCGATTTGTGCGCCAATCCCCACTGCCTGGCCATCGCGCTATCGTCAGCTCGAAATTCGCTATACCAAAGCACTCAACTGCCATTTTCCCTCACCCAGCAGCGTCAATTCCTGGGTGTGAAATTCCAGCAAACTACTGCGGTGCCCTATGCTGACCAGAATGGATTTGGGCAGAGCCTGGCGCAGGAGTTTGTACATGGCGTGTTCCAGACCTTCATCCATGGCCGAGCTGGCTTCATCGAGGAACAGCACCTGCGGCTGGCTCAACAATGCGCGGCCGATGGCCAGGCGTTGCTGTTCGCCCAGCGACAGGATGCTGCCCCAGTCGGCGGTTTCATCGAGCCGGGCGGCAAGGTGGCCGAGATGACATTGCTGCAGCATGTGGGCGGCGGGTTCGCCCATCCGTGCGTTGGCCGGGTAATAGAGTGCAGCGCGCAAGGTGCCAAGCGGCAGGTAGGGTTTTTGCGGGAGAAACAGCGCCTGCTGTTCAACCGGGCGCGTCACGCTGCCGTCCACATAAGGCCACAGGCCGGCCACCGCGCGCAACAGGGTGGTTTTGCCGATGCCGGAGCGGCCGCGTATCAGCAGCGCGGTATTGGCGGTCAGGCTGAGGTTGAGGTTTTCCACCAGCGCAACTTGCGCCGGGGTGCGCACGGTGAGCGCCTCGATGGTCACGCTGTGCTGGCTCGGCAGGATGTGCGCTGCGGGCAGCAGGGCGGCGGCATCCATGCTGTCGAGAAAGCCGGTCAGACGATTGAGCACGGCGCGGTAGCCGGCGAATTCGTCGTACGAACTACGCAGGAAGGACAGCGCATCCTGCACCTGACCGAAGGCCTGTGCGGTCTGCATCATGTCGCCGAGGGTAATCTGTTTGCTGAGCAGACGCGGTGCCTGCACGATAAACGGAAACACCACGGCAGCCTGGCTGATGGTGAGGTTGAAGCCCTGGAATTTGAGCGAGCGATAGACAATCGCCCACATGTTGCGGATGACACTGGCAAAGCGCGTCAGCAGATTGCCGTGCTCGACGTTTTCGCCGCGAAAAAAAGCGATGCTCTCGCCGTATTCGCGCAGGCGGATCAGCGCATAGCGAAAGTTGGCGCTGAATTGCTCGTTGAGGAAGTTGAGGCGGATCAGCGGGCGCCCGATCCACACCGCAAACACCGTCGCCACAATCACGTAGAGATATACCAGATAGACCATGGCACGCGGAATCTCGATGCCGAACAGCGCCAGCGCGCCTGACAACCCCCACAGAATGACGGTGAACGCATACAGCGAGACCACGGCATCGAGCAGGCCCATCGACAGGTTAAGCGTACTGCTGACGAAGCTCTCGACGTCCTGCTGGATACGTTGATCCGGGTTGTCGGGCGCGTCGGGCACATACTGGCTTCGATGGTAGCCCTGATGCGCCAGCCAGCGCTCGATCAGGTTGTCGGTCAGCCACACCCGCCAGTGAATCAGGAATGCCTGGCGCAGATAGAAGCTGAACAGCGTGCGCGTCACATGCACCGCCGCCAGCACCCCGAACACCAGCAGCATGAACCAGAACGCCTTGGCGTCGAGTTTCTGCATGGCCGTATAAAAACCGTTGTACCAGAACGAAAATAGCACGTTCATGCGTACCGAGAACAGCGTCATCAGCACGATCAGCATCAGTCCGGCGAGTGGTAGCCAGCTGCGCCTGGGGCTGAAAAAAGCCCAGGTGAGGCGGCGGAATTGCCGCCCCCAGGCCGTGAAGACCCCAAGCAGCGCAACACTCGCGGTCATGCCCAGCAAGCTGATGGGAAACGCCTTGCCGAGCCAGATGACGCTGTCGAGGAGTTCGTGGTTCCAGTCCATATTTTTTATCCTTGGCATTGAGGCGTTTGATGACCGCCGAGCAGCAGACAACAGCCACGTGGCAAAGATTCAACTGCAAACCGTCACGCTGCCGGCAACGCAGTCACACAAATGCAGCCCGGCCGGGTTAAAATCGGTTTTTTGACCATCTGGAAATCACCATGAGTGAACAAGAACAGCAACAGCCGGTTTTCGCAATCGAAAAACTCTACGTCAAAGACATGTCGGTCGAAGTCCCCAATGCACCGCAAATTTTTCTCGAGCGCGAAGCGCCGCAGATCGACGTGCAGCTTGCCACGCAGCACAGCAACGTGGGTGAAGGGGTATTCGAAGTCATCCTCACCGCCACCATTACCGCCAAGCTTGGCGACAAGACCATGTTCCTGGTGGAAACCGCACAGGCGGGGATTTTCCGTATCGAGCACGTACCCGCTGACCAGATGGATGCAGTGCTGGGGATCGGCTGCCCGAATATCGTGTTCCCGTACTTGCGTGAAACCATCTCCGACGTGGTGAGCCGCGCCGGTTTCCCGCCGGTGATCCTCAATCCGGTGAACTTTGAAGCCATGTACATGCAACAGCAGCAGGCACCCGCTCCGGGCACGCCGCTTAACTGAACATGACCGCACTGCGCCTGCTACTGGCCCTGTCTGCGCTGATTGCGCTGCCCGCGCAGGCGCTCGACTATCGCTCGGTTGCCGTACCGGCGGCAATCCTGTACGACGCGCCCTCCACCCTGGCCAGGAAGCTGTTTGTCATCGGTCGCGGCTATCCGGTGGAGGTGGTGGTGAGCGTGGACAACTGGCTGAAAGTGCGCGACAGCAGTGGCGCGCTGGCCTGGGTGGAGGCTGCCAAGCTGGCAACAACCGGCACGCGCATGCTGGTGGTAACCGCAGCACAGGCCGAGATCCGTGCCGCGGCGCAGGACGGCGCCGCCATTACTGCACGTGTTGAAAAAGGCGTATTGCTGGAATGGCAGGAAACCCTGCCGGGCGGCTGGGCGCGGGTGCGCCTGCCCGACAACAGCAGCGGTTACATCAAGCTCAGTCAGGTGTGGGGCGCATGAATATCGTCATTCTTGGGGCGGGTGCGTGGGGTACTGCGCTGGCAGTGACGCTTGCGTCACGCCATGCCGTGACGCTGTGGGCGCGCGATGCCGAGCAAATCGCCAGCATGAATGCAGCCCGCAGCAATCCGCGCTACCTGCCCGGCGTGACGCTGCCTGATCAGCTCGCCCTGAGCGCCGACCTGCCTGACATCGTGGCACATGCCGGGCTCATTCTGGTCGCTACGCCCAGCGGCGCATTTCGCGGCGTATTGAAGCAACTGACAGCACTCAATAATCGCGCGCCGGTGGTTTGGGTATGTAAAGGCTTTGAAGCGGGAACCATGAAACTGCCGCATCAGGTGGCGCAGGAAGAGCTGCCCGACTATGTGGCGCGCGGTGTGTTATCCGGTCCCAGCTTCGCTCAGGAAGTCGCCGCCGGACTGCCTGCTGCGCTCACGCTGGCGGCAAGCGACACCGCTGCGTTACGTGAAGCTGCAACTGCGCTGCACGGCGGTCACTTGCGCGTGTATACCAGCAACGATGTGATTGGCGTCGAGTTGGGCGGTGCATTGAAAAACGTCATCGCCATCGCCGCCGGCATTTCCGATGGCCTGCAGTTCGGCCATAACGCCCGCGCCGCGCTGATTACCCGCGGCGTCGCCGAAATCGCCCGCCTCGGCATGGCGCTGGGCGGCAGGATGGAAACCTTCATGGGACTCACCGGCATGGGCGATCTGATCCTGACCTGCACCGGCGACCTGTCGCGTAACCGCCAGCTTGGTCTGCGCCTGGCCGCGGGTGAGAGCCTGGAAGCCATCCTGCGTGCCCTGGGCCACATCGCGGAAGGCGTCACCACCGCACGCGAGGTGGACAGGCTGGCCACCTCGCTGGGCGTCGATATGCCCATTACCCATGCAGTGTGCCGGGTGCTCTACGAAGGCGTGCCGCCGCGCGCCGTGGTGGATGATTTGCTGAACCGCGATCGCAAGGCGGAGGGCTTGCAATAAATTGGCGCATTGACATGAGTCATGTCGGGCCAGCCTGAATCAGAGGGGGACGCATGAGCAGGGTCATGCTGCTGCAAACAACTGTCGTTCATGGCGGCAGGAAACCCGGCAATAGTGCGCTGCCGGGCCGATGTAGGTTGCGCACCAATAATGGAGAAGGAGACAAAAAATGAAAATCAAACTGATCGGCGTGGCTGTCGCCGCAACATTTGCCCTATTGCCTGGACAACAGGTCTTTGCGGAAGCGTTTGCGCCTTACGGAACCGCCAAGGTGGACATGCACAAAATGCCGGTCACCGACACGGTCTTCGACGTCAACTACGATGACCCGCAGAAGTTGAATCTCCTTTACAACTATATCAAGAACACCAAGAAGGTTACTCGCGGCAAGGTTGTGGTAGTGACCCACGGCCCCGAGTTGCGCGCTTTTGCGAAGGAGAATTACGAGAAATACCAGGGTGTTGTGGACAAGATGGCAGAACTGGCAAAAGACGGGGTGGAGTTCAAGATGTGCAATAACGCCATGCATGCGGCCGGCTACAACGCCGATGACATGGACGGTTTCATTACCGTGGTGCCGGCAGGTTTTCCGGAAATTGCCTACTGGGAAGGTAAGGGCTACAAATATCTCAACCCGCTTCCGCTCTCCACCAAGGACATTCGCTACATCGACCAGCCGCAACTGAAAAAGTAGTCTTTTTCTGCGAAACAGGAGCCGGCCCGTTGCGGGCCGGTTTCAGGGTTTTCGGGCAAGTTTCTGCACATACAGCCCATCCTGCGGCAATATCTTCTATCGTTCCGCCAGCCCCTGACGTTTGAGAAATGCCAGCAAGATTTGCAGGCGCGTCGTGCTGTCGTTCATTTCCAGCAAGTCCTGTTTGGCAGAGGGTTTGATGGGCAGGGTATCAGCCAGGCGGTAGCCGACCCAGGCGGCATCCTCCATTTGCAATGGGCCAAAGTGTGATTCGCCCAGTTCTTCAATAATGTGGCGCAGCACGTCCTGGCAGGGGGCATATTCGGCGGGCACGGGTTGCGCTGTTTCCGCCGTGATCAGGCGCACTTTGGCCTGGACCAGGCCATTGCCACCGACCTCGCTATCCTCGATCAGAAAGCGTTGTTCGCCGCGTGCGCTAACGTGCAATATTCCGAGCTGCGGCATATCCCAGTCGACGATGCGGGCGAGCGTGCCAACGGCATGGGGCGTAGCCGGTGAGCCGACTTCCGTGCCGGCCTGTATCAGGCACACACCAAACGGCAGCTGGTCTTTCATGCAGGCTTTGGCCATGTCCATGTAGCGCTGTTCGAAAATTTTCAGCGGCAACAGGCTGTCAGGATAGAGCACCGTATGCAGCGTGAAGATGGGGATTTCCAGTGTTTGCACGTTGTGTATCCGATCAAATATCAGCGGCAGGCTTTTCTTCAGCCAGTTCACATCGGATCCCCGGTTGTGTCACCCCAGCGCGCCATCAGATTGTGCGGCACTTGCAGGTGATCGAGGATGCGCGCCACCACGAAATCCACCAGGTCTTCCACGCTGCGCGGATGGTGGTAGAAGCCGGGATTGGGCGGCAGGATGACCGTGCCCAGCCGTGCCAGCTTCAGCATGTTTTCCAGATGCAGCGCGGAGTAGGGCGTTTCGCGCGGTACCAGAATGAGTTTGCGCTGCTCCTTGATGGAGACGTCGGCAGCGCGCTCGATGAGATTGTCTGCCAGCCCCTGTGCAATCGCCGCCAGCGTACCCATGGTGCACGGGCACACCACCATGGCATCCGCCGGATTCGAGCCTGAAGCCACGGGTGCAAACCATTCTTCGCGTCCGAATGCGCGCAACTGGCCGGGTTTGGCCTGATAGCGCTGGCCGAGAAAGGACTCCAGTTCGGTAGCGCGCGCGGGCAGCGTCAGGCCCAGCTCCTGTTTGGCGACGATATGCGCGGCGCTGGAAGTCAGCAGGTAAACCTGTACCTCCGCCTGCAGCAGGCATTCCAGCAGGCGCAGGCCGTATGGCATGCCCGAGGCGCCGGTCAAGGCAAGGGTGACGGTGCGCGGTGGCTTCATGCTGAATCCTGGGTAGCAGTGACGGGGAGAGGCGCAGCCAGCAGGTGCGCCGCAGCCAGGCCGTTTACCAGCCCGAACACCAGCGCGGCGGCGGCAAACAGCGGGGTGAGGTAGAGCACGCCGGAGGTGGGGATCAGCCAGAAATAAACGATCGCCATCTGCCCGGCGATGTGCGCGAAGGCGGCGAGCACGCTCAGGCTGACCATGCCGAACAGATGTTCAGGCAGGCGTCGCGCCAGCCACAGCACGGCCAGACTGGCGACTGCCCCCCCCGCGCTGAGAAAAAATCCCGGCGTGAGAAAGCTGCCCAGCAGCAGGCTGCCCGCCACCACGCGCAACGCAGATACCCACGCAGCAGTTCGCATGCCATGCTGCTTGAGCACCAGCAGCGTGACGATATTCGCCAGCCCGGGCTTGACGCCGGGCAGCGGGGAGGGCAGCGCCGCTTCCATCAAGGTCAGCCCGATCGCCAGCGCCGCCATGCGCGCGATGCGGTGATCCTCGGGGCTGGCCTGGAGGCTAATAGTTGAGACTGTCATAGCGTTTTACGCGCCCCGCGATTTCCACGCTGACCTGATTGGGCAGGCAGATGGCGGCCTGGCCTGCGCGGCTCAGCCAGCCCTGATGCACGCACAGCTGGCGCGGGCCGGGGTCGGACAATACGCGCGCGCGGTGGTCGGCGATCTCGACGCGGGTGGTGCCCAGCGGGCCGGGCACATCGACGGTGCGCGGGTGGTTGAGCGAGGTTTCCAGAAACAGCTGGCCGCCGCGCTTGATTACCAGGCGCTGCCCGGGCGCGCCAAACCAGAACGTAAGCGCCAGGACGACTACGGTGACGCCGCCCGCTGCCAGCACCAGCCAGTCGCCGGGGCGCAACAGGTGATGATATTTCACGCCAGCTCCCGATGGCGTACCAGGGTTTGCTGGGTGGCGACAAAATGTGCGGCGAGGCGCTCGGCAAAATATACCGATCGATGCTGGCCACCGGTACAGCCAATGGCTACCGTGAGGTAGGCACGGTTATCGCGGATGTAGCAGGGTAGCCATTTGGCTACGTAAGTGCGAATGTCGGCGAGCATGTCGGCGACTTCCGGCAGGCCATCGAGAAAGGCGACGACATCGGCATCGCGTCCGGTTTGCGGGCGCAGTTTGGTGTCGTAGTGCGGATTGGGCAGACAGCGCACGTCGAACACCAGGTCGGCGTCGAGCGGAATGCCGTGCTTGAAGCCGAACGAGGTGAACAGCAGGGTGAAGCCGGCGTTTTCCAGCGCAATGATGTCCCTGATCCAGGCGCGCAGGCTGTTGGCAGAGAGGTCGCTGGTGTCAATGCGCTGGCCGAGTTCGGCAATATCGCCGAGCAGGTCGCGCTCATGCACAATGGCCTCGCGCAGCGAACGCGTGTCGCTGCTCAGCGGGTGGCGGCGGCGCGTCTCGGAAAAGCGCCGCACCAGGGTTTCGATTTTGGATTCCAGAAAAATCAGGCGCAGGTCCACCCGCTTGCGCAACTCCGTTACCAGGCCGGGCAAGTCGCGGAACGACTCGCCGCTACGCGCATCCACGCTGATACCGGCCCTGTCGTAACCATGTTCGGACAGAAAGCGTATGATTTCCGGCAACAGCTGGGCGGGCAGGTTGTCGATGCAATAATAGCCGGCGTCCTCCAGCACGTTAAGGGCGATGCTCTTGCCGGAACCGGACAGGCCGCTGATCAGGACGAGGCGCATCAGCTGGCGTCATCCAGAAATTGTTGCTGACGCGCGATGAATTCCTCGGCACTGTTGATGCCGCGCATGCGCAGGATGTGGTTGCGCGCAGCGACTTCCACCAGCACCGCCAGGTTGCGCCCGGCGGCAACCGGAATGCGCACCTTGGGTACGCTCACGCCGAGGATGGTTTCGCTGGACGCATGCATGTCCAGCCGCGAAATGCTTTCACGCGGCTCTTCTTCCGGGGCTTTCAGGTGCACGATGAGCTTGAGGTTTTTTTGCAGCTTGACGGCGGTTTCGCCGAACATGGTACGGATGTTGAGGACGCCCAGGCCGCGCACTTCCAGAAAATCCTGCAACAGCGGTGGGCAATGGGCTTCCAGCGTTTCGGGCGCGACCTTGTACATGTCCACCATATCGTCAGCGATCAGGCGGTGGCCGCGCGTGATCAACTCCAGTGCCAGCTCGCTTTTACCCACCGCAGCGTCGCCGGTAATCATCACGCCGATGCCAATGACTTCGAGCATCACGCCGTACACGCTGGTGAATTCAGCCAAGGCCTGGGTGAGGTAGTGCGACAGCACCGACATTAACTGCGGGCTGGCCTGTGGTGAGGTGAACAGCGGAGTTTGTCCGGCCTCGGAAGCTGCCAGCAAACCCGGCGGCACCGGCTCGTCATTGGCCACAATGACTGCGGCCAACTCGGTGGAAAACAGGTTGCGGATGGCCTGGGCCATGGACTCGTCGCCGAGACTGCGCAGGTAGTCCATCTCCGCGCAACCCAGTACCTGTACCCGGTTGGGGTGGACGAAATTGAGGTGGCCCACCAGCGCCAGCGACGGTTTCTGCACGGTGTCGCCAGCCAGTTGCTTGCTGCCACCCTGTTTGCCGGATACCCAGTCGAGTTCCAGGGTTTGATGCATCGCCTCAAACATCCGGCTGACCGGAATCGAGGTAATCATCAGGCGCTCCAGGCTGCGATCAGGTCGTGCACGGCTGCTGCATCGGGCGCGCCGATCAAGGCTTCGCGCAGGCGTTTATCGCTGAACATTTGCGCCAGCTCGCCGAGGATTTGCAGGTGCTGGTCGGTGGCTTGCACAGGCACCAGCAGGATGAACAGGAGCGCGACCGGGGCATTGTCCGGTGCGTCAAACGCAATCGGTGTGTGCAGGCGCAGCAGCGCGCCACTGGCCTGTTTGAGACCTTTGATACGGCCATGTGGGATGGCAATGCCGTGTCCGAGTGCAGTGGAGCCGAGTTTTTCACGCGCCAGCAGGCTGTCGAAAACCGTGTCGTGCGACAGCCCGATGCGTGTTTCAAACAGTTCCGCCACATATTCGAACAGGCGTTTTTTGCTGCTGATTTCCACATCCAGCAGGATATGGTCAGGTGGCAGCAACGGGACAATCAGGTTCATGGCGCCCTTATGTTGTCGCGCTTATTCGGCGGCGTCGGCTGCCTGGTGCTTTACGGCACCTTGCGCCTGGTGCACATCGCCATTTTTTTCCTTGTGCTTGACCACCTGGCGGTCGAGTTTGTCGGTGAGGCCGTCAATCGCGGCGTACATGTCGGCATCTTCAGCCTGCACGAAAATATCCTTGCCGCGCAGATGCACGTTGGCTTCCACGATGTGCTTGAGTTTCTCCACGGTCATGACGACGTTGATGTCGATGACGTGGTCGAAATGGCGTTTGACCCGATCCATTTTGGATACGATATAGCTGCGAATGGCAGGGGTGATTTCCAGATGGTGGCCGGTGATGGTGAGGTTCATGCAGTTCCTTTCTTGCGGTTAGAGCGACTTGCGCTGACTGGCGGGCGATATTTGCAGGGATTCGCGGTATTTGGCGATGGTGCGGCGTGCCACCACGATGCCTTGTTGTCCGAGCAGGTCTGCAATTTGTCCGTCGGATAGGGGTTTCTTGCTGTTTTCTGCGGCTACCAGTTGTTTGATGAGCGCACGGATGGCGGTGGCAGAACAGGCGCCGCCGGTCTCGGTACTGACGTGGCTGCCGAAAAAGTATTTGAGTTCATAAATGCCGCGCGGCGTCATCATGAATTTTTGCGTGGTGACGCGCGAAATGGTGGATTCGTGCAGTTCCACGGTCTCGGCAATCTCGCGCAGCACCAGCGGGCGCATGGCCACCTCGCCATGCTCGAAGAAATGGCGCTGGCGGTCGATAATGCTTTGCGACACCTTGAGAATGGTTTCAAAACGCTGCATGACGTTCTTGATCAGCCATTTGGCTTCCTGCATCTGGCTGGCCAGGTGCTGGTGGCCGCTGTCGCGGTTGCGCGACAGGATGTCGGCGTACATGCGGTTGATGCGCAGCTTGGGCATGGCGTCGGGATTGAGGCTGGCCACCCACAGGCCCTTGACTTTTTTCACGATGACATCGGGCACGATGTAGCGTGTATCGGACTCTCCAAAACCGGCACCCGGCTTGGGGTTGAGATGGGTAATCAGGTCACGCGCAGCGCGCAGTTCGTCATCACCGCAGTGCAGTTTGCGTTTGAGCCCGCTGTAATCGCGTGCCGCCAGCTCACTCAAATGGGTGCCGGCTATGGTCAGTGCGCAGTCGCGATGCGGTGTATCCGCCGGCAGCGCCAGCAGTTGCAGGGTGAGGCATTCGGACAGGTTGCGCGCGCCGACGCCGGTGGGTTCCAGATTCTGCAAATGTTTGAGCGCGATCTGCAAGTCGTCGAGCTCGACTTCCAGCTCGGGCGGCAACATGTCTGCGATGTCCTGCAGGCTTTGCGACAGGTAGCCGCCTTCGTCCAGCGCATCGATCAGCAACAGCACCAGGCGTTTGTCGCGTTCCGACAGCGGCGTGAGGTTAAGCTGCCAGACCAGATGATCGCGCAGCGAGGTGGTCTCGGTAGAGGGCTGCTGATATTCGCGGTCTTCGTCGTCATCGTCGGGCGAGCCGTAGTTGCCCTCGCTTTCCCAGTCGATGTCGGCCAGTTCGCGTGTCTCCGGCTCCGGCTCCGGGGAGCTATCGGCCACACTGCTGGTTTCGGTGGGCGCTTCGCTGCGCATCTCGGGGTCGCTGCCATTGATGTGGGTCTCGCCGTCATCCAGGTTGTCCACGCGTTCCAGCAACGGGTTGTCCTGGAGCATCTGCTCCAGTTCCTGGTTCAGTTCAAGCGTGGACAACTGCAACAGCCGGATAGACTGCTGCAGTTGCGGTGTCAGCGTGAGATGCTGCGAAAGCTTGAGTTGTAAACTGTGTTTCATGTTTGGGTGCCGGGTCCCAAGCCTGCTTGCCTGCGATGAGAGTATCTACGGAATAGTTGCTGCTTACTTGAGTCAGGTGAAAATCACAGGCGGAAATGTTCGCCCAGATAAACCTTCCTTACGTTTTCATTGTAAATGATTTCCTCCGGCTTGCCAGCGGCCATTACCATGCCTTCGTTGATAATGTAGGCGCGGTCGCAGATGCCCAGGGTTTCGCGTACGTTGTGGTCGGTGATCAGCACGCCGATGTCGCGTTCGGTCAGAAAGCGGATCAGCTTCTGGATATCCAGCACGGCAATCGGATCAATTCCGGCAAACGGTTCGTCGAGCAGGATGAAGCGCGGATTCATCGCCAGCGCGCGGGCGATTTCCACGCGCCGCCGTTCCCCGCCGGACAGGCTGATGGCGGGCGCGTCGCGCAGATGGGTGACGTGCAGGTCTTCGAGCAGGTTGTCGAGATGGGTGTCGATGTCCGCTGCACTATAGTCCTTGAGTTCGAGAATGGCGCGGATGTTTTCCGCTACCGTGAGCTTGCGGAAAATGGAAGCTTCCTGCGGCAGATAGCTCAAGCCCAGGGCTGCGCGGCGGTGGATGGGCATGGTTCCCAGATCATTGTCATCCAGACTGATGTGCCCGGCATCCAGCCGCACCAGGCCGACGATCATGTAAAAACAGGTGGTCTTGCCTGCGCCGTTGGGACCCAGCAGGCCGACGACTTCGCCGCTCCGCACTTCCAGCGATACATCCTTGACCACCAGGCGCGACTGGTAGCTCTTTCTGAGGTGTTCTGCCTTGAGTTCGCTCATGGGGTCTTCTGTATGACGTCGGGTTTGGGTGGCAGGGGCGCCGCAGCGGGTGCTGCGGGTTTGGCCGGTTTTGGCTGGATCACCGCGCTTACCCTGCCTTTGCGGCCAGCCGGGGAGGAAGCCGTACTGCTGCCGCCCTTGACCTCAAAAAATTCCGTGTTGGCATTGTAGGAGATATAGCTGCCGCGCAATTCGTCCGCGCCGCGCTTGAGACGGGCGTTGTCATACAGCTGCAGCGTCCCCGGTTTGCCGTCGTATTGCATGCGCTGGGCAAAGCCTTCGATATATTCATCCACGCCGTCGCGCTTCTGACGGAAAGTGACCGGGTTGCCATAGGCGGTGGCGCTGTTGAAGCCCTCTGCATCCTGATGCACCTCGATCTTGTCGGCATGCAGGATCATGGTGCCCTGTACCAGCACCACGTTGCCGAGATAGATGCTGACCTTGTGCAGGTCGTCCACGGTGACGTTGTCCGCCTCGATATTGACCGGCTTGCTGCGGTCGGCTTTTTCGGCCAGCGCGGGTGCGCCCGTCAGGAGCAGGGGAATCAGCAGCAACAGGGCTGCCAGCCGGGTTTTTTTAATGGATGGGTTCATAGCGGGTTTTGACGTGGTGGGTGAGTAGCAGTTTGCGGGTTTGGCTATTCATTTGCAGGGCGCCGGCATGGATTTCAATGTTTTTCCCCTGGACCAGAACGGGGTGATCGGTGAGCATCAGGTGCTGTTTCGGAATGGCCTTGAGGTAGTCCGTCGTTAGCGTGAGCGGGCCTTGCGCATCATGCAGGTCGCGCACCAGCACGACTTTCCCGGTAAAGATGATGACCTCGCCCTTGCTGGATACGTAGCCATGCGCGGAGCGGATATTCACAGTGCCGCCCTGCCTGTCGTATGCGGTAAAGTCGGGCGCTTCCAGTTCGGTGGTGTCGTCATCGAGAAAATGCTGGGTCTTGCGCGCGCGCAGGGTGTTTTCCGTTTTCCCGGTGATATCGGTGCGCGTGGCATTGAAATTCTCCACAATGTAATCGGCGATATGTTTGTGGCTGCCCAGCCCTGCGGAATCAGGTGCCTGCACCGCGTATTGCAGCCACAGCGAGAGACCGGCGAGCGCCGCGAGCAGGCCAATGGGGAACCAGAAAGCGGCGCGGTAATTCATTGCAGATAATGGGCAATGACTTTTGCGTAAGTATCCTGTGCCTGCATGATGAATTCGCAGGCTTCGCGCACCGCGCCGCAACCGCCGCCCAGCGCGGTGGTGAAGTGCGCGTGCTGCCTGACCACGGCAGGTGCGGCCGGCACCGAGATGGCAAGGCCGCAGCGGATCAGCACCGGCAGATCAATGACATCGTCACCCATATAGGCGGTCTGTGCTGCGGACAAGCCCAATTTTTCCAGCAGGTGCAGGTAGGCTTCCAGCTTGTTGTCCACACCCTGATAAACATGAGCGATGCCCAGATTGTGCGCACGGTGCGTCACCACTTTTGAACTGCGCCCGGTGATGATGGCAGTATCCACGCCGGTACTTTTGAGCATTTTCAGGCCGTGGCCGTCGAGCGAGTTGAAGGCTTTGTATTCGCAGCCGTCATCGTCAAAAAACAGGCTGCCATCGGTCATCACTCCGTCCACGTCGAAGATGACCAGCTTGATTGCCTGGGCGCGCAGGTGTGCGTTTTCCATTGTGCCTGACCTCACCTCAGACCACGCCGGCGCGCAGCAGGTCGAGCATGTTGAGCGCGCCGACGAGCCGGTTGTCGGCATCCACCACCAGCATGCCGTTGATGTTATGACTTTGCATTTTCTCCACCGCGGCAACCGCCAGTGCATCGGCGCCGATGCTGCGCGGGTTGGCGGTCATTACCTGGTGCATGGGGGTGACGCGGATGTCGACGGCTTTTTCCAGCACGCGGCGCAGATCGCCGTCGGTAAAGATGCCGATCAACTGGCCGTGGTCGTCTTCCACCGCGGTCATGCCCAGGCCCTTGCGCGTCATTTCCAGCAGCGCTTCGGGCAGCAATGCGCTGGCGGCGACATGCGGCAGCGCTTCTCCCGCGTGCATCACGTCGCGCACATGCACCAGCAGTTTGCGTCCCAGCGAACCGCCGGGATGGGTACGCGCAAAGTCGTCAGCGCCGAAGCCGCGCGCCTGCAGCAGCGCCACCGCCAGCGCGTCGCCCAGCGCCAGTGCTGCGGTGGTGCTGGCAGTGGGGGCGAGGTTGAGCGGGCAGGCCTCTTGCGCCACGCTGGCGTCCAGGTGCACGTCGGCTTCGCGCGCCAGGGTTGAGTTGGGGTTGCCGGTCATGGAAATGAGACGGGCACCGCGCCGTTTGATCAGCGGCACGATGCTGGTGAGTTCGGCGCTCTCGCCGGAATTGGACAGCGCGATGCACACGTCTTCATGAGTAATCATGCCCAGATCGCCATGGCTGGCTTCCCCCGGATGCACAAAAAACGCCGGGGTGCCGGTACTGGCCAGGGTGGCGGCAATCTTGTTGCCGACGTGCCCGGACTTGCCCATGCCGCTCACTACTACGCGTCCCCGGCACGCCAGAATCAGCGTCATCGCTGCAGTGAAGCTGGTGTCCAGGCGGTCGCGCAGGGCTTCCACGGCGTCGGCCTCGATGCTGAGTACGCGGCGTGCCAGCGCCAGGGCGGCGTCATGGTCAAAGGTGGGCGGGGAGGTGTCGGGCATGGCGGTCGTTGTGTTTTCTGGCTGTGCTTCGAATACTGCAGGAGTATACAAGACGCTCCCGCTATTGCGGTAGCTGCGCGTAGCCCCTAATCTTCAGGCTATGCATACTACCCTGGGCTTCGTCCTGATTCTGCTCGCTGCCGCCGTGATTGTTTCGGCGCTGTTTCGCGCGTTGCGTTTGCCGTCCATGCTCGGCTATCTTCTGGTGGGCATCCTGGTGAGCCCGCACGCCTTCGGCTGGATACCCGATAGCCCGGATACGCGCCACCTGGCCGAATTCGGCGTGGTATTCATGATGTTCAGCATCGGCCTGGAGTTCAGCCTCCCCAAACTCAAGGCCATCCGCACCACGGTATTCGGTTTTGGCGGCGCGCAGGTGGGGCTGACCATTGCGCTGGTGATGGCGCTGGCCTGGGGTGCCGGTTTGCCATGGGCAGCCGGGCTTGCGCTGGGCGGTGCGCTGGCGATGTCGTCCACTGCCATTGTCAGCAAGATGCTGGCGGAGCGGCTGGAACTGCAATCCCAGCATGGCCGCCAGATGATCGGCGTGCTGCTGTTCCAGGATCTGGCGGTGGTGCCGCTGCTGATCCTGATCCCCACCCTGGCGGCGGGCAGCGAAAACCTGTGGGTGGACCTCGGCTGGGCTGGCGCCAAGGCTGCCGTGGCGCTGTTCCTGCTGTTGTTCGTCGGACAAAAACTGATGCGCCCGTGGTTCAGCATGGTGGCCGGCCATAAATCCTCCGAGCTGTTCATGCTCAACGTGCTGCTCATCACCCTGGGGCTGGCCTATCTCACCGACAAGGCCGGATTGTCGCTGGCGCTGGGCGCGTTTCTGGCGGGCATGCTGATCTCCGAAACCGAGTTTCGCTATCAGGTGGAAGACGACATCAAGCCGTTCCGCGATGTGCTGCTGGGCCTGTTTTTCGTCACCATCGGCATGCTGCTCGATCTGCACGCAGTATGGGCGCAGCTGGGCTGGGTGGTGCTGGTGCTGGCCGCGCTGGTGTTGCTCAAGGCCGCGCTGGTATGGGGGCTGGGGCGCATGCTCGGCAACGAATCGCCGGTGGCCATGCGCACCGCGCTGGGCCTGGCGCAGGGCGGCGAATTCGGGTTTGTGCTGCTGGCGCAGGCAGGCAGCCTGAACCTGATTCACGGCGCCGCCCTGCAAATCGTGCTGGCGGCGGTGGTGCTGTCGATGATGATCGCGCCCGTCATTATCCAGTACACCGATGCGATCACCCTGCGTCTGTGCGGCAGCGAATGGGTAGGCCGCGCCAGGGAATTGCACGAAATCGCGGTGAAGAGTTTCGCTGCCGACGCGCACCTGATTATTTGCGGCTATGGCCGCAGCGGGCAAAGCCTGGCACGCCTGCTGGAATCCGAAGATATTCCCTACATTGCGCTGGACGTGGATCCCACCCGCATCAAAGCGGCAGCGGCGGCGGGCGAGAACGTGGTTTTCGGCGATGCGTCGCGGCGCGAAGTGCTCAAGGCCGTCGGCCTCAATCGCGCACGCGCGCTGGTGGTCACCTTCGCCAACCTGCCGGCAGCGATGAAAATCCTTGCCGTGGTGCAGGAGCTTCGCCCCGACCTGCCGGTGATCGTGCGCACCGTGGACGACACCGACCTGAATACGCTGAAACAGGCGGGCGCCGCGGAAGTGGTGCCGGAAGTGCTGGAAGGCTCGCTGATGCTGGCTTCCCACGCCCTGCTGTTGCTCGGCGTGCCGCTCACCCGCGTGCTGAAAAAACTGCGCGGCGTGCGCGAGCAGCGCTATGGACTGTTGCGCGGATTCTTCCGCGGCGCGACCGACGAGGTGGCCGAACTGTCAGAAACCGCCCAGCCGCGCCTGCTGTCGGTACTGATTACCGCGCAGGCGGCGGCGGCCGGCAAAACCCTGGCCGCAACCGGCGTGCTGGAACTGGGTGTGGAAGTCATCGCTGTGCGCCGCCGCAATATCCGCGGCCTCGATCCGCAGCCGGATACACAGGTGCTGGCGGGTGATGTGCTGGTGCTGCGCGGGATACCCGAGAATCTGGCGGCGGCGGAGATCAGATTGTTGCAGGGATGACACGAGTGCCGGATGGCTTCGCGTCAGAGGGTGAGGGTAGGGCTTCAGAAATGGAACGGATTCAACAGCAGGCCCGCCAAGGGTATAGCGGGCCTGATTAATTACAGAGACATGCACACGATATATACGTTACTGTCCACGATGGCGTTGGTACCTGTTGTTGGCGCGGCTGTGAGCGCGGTGCCGGTGTAAGGGCCGACAGCTACACGCACTGATCCCTGGTCCGTGTTGCCGTCATCCAGCGTGGTGTCGATCTGTTTCGCGAACTTACCCTGAATCCCGTCAGAACAAACAAAATAGGAGCCGCTCATGCCGGTAATCGGTGCCGTGGATTGAATGCCAAGGCGGCCACCTTCTGTGTTGGTCGGCATGGCTGCGGTGACATTGCTGAAATCGGTGGTGCCGGAGGCGAGGTTAGCCAGGCGCACTTCCTGCCAGAATGCAACAGTTTCATCTGTATTGGCCGTCGAGTTGTAGTTGCCTTCCAGGCGCCCATTACCCACAGTCGCAGGTGTCGGAGTCAGCAGGGTAACGTTGGCGGCAGTCGCTGCAGCACCGACATGAGTAGTCGCGTTAGCATCATCACCCGGCAGCGCCTTGTATTTGTCCTGATAGCCATAAATAAACAGCGGGATGTTACGGAAATCATTGGCGAGGTTCTTCACCTTCGCGCTGTTGATCAGCTCCTGGCCTTTCATTACGCCGCCCAGCAGCAGGCCGATGATAACCAGCACGATGGCGATCTCGATCAACGTGAATCCGTTCTGTTTTTGCATGTTTTTCATTGGTTATATCCCGACTTTATGGGTAGTGATTCGCCTCGCAAGAATCGCGCCATATTGCGGCTTTTGTGATGTTTTTAACAGCCTGTTTTTAAAGAAAATTTATTTGTATTTTTAATGCGGGTTCCGCACGAATGGATGCGATTGGCGAGTTCTCGACAGGGATGGCGAATAATTGTCAAAAATCCAGGTATCCGCCCGGCCCATTCCCCTGCTGCGCGCAGTTATCGAGAGGCCATGCCGATAAGGTTTGGGGTGATAGAATGCGTTGACGCTGTAGAAAAATCCCCTGACGAAAAATCGGACCTGCGATGAGCAAAAACCAACCTCTCAAAATGCACTGTATTCAACGATCGTGGATTGAGGAAGGGTCAAGTGACCCCCGAAAACCGGTTTGCCCGACCCCTCAAGTAGTTTTTCTACAGCCTCGTTAGCCGTAAAGTGAATCGCTGATGAAGATTGCAATCCTTGGTTGGGGTTCGCTGCTTTGGGACAAACGCGCCGATTTCGACAAACAGCACGAGGACTGGCAGTTCGATGGCCCCAGCTTAAAGCTTGAGTTTTCCCGGGTCTCTCAGACTAGGAATAATGCATTGACGCTCGTTCTGGACATTAATAATGGTAAGCCATGCCAAGCGGCGTATGCACTCAGCAAACGCAAAAACCCAGATGATGCCATTTGCGATCTGCGGTGCCGAGAAGGAACCACACTTAAGAATATTGGTTTCTACTTTGCCAACAAGTCGCGAAAACAATCCCGAGAAGAAGAAGTCCTGAAAAGCATCCAAAGTTGGGCGTCAGAAAAGAAGATCGATGTTGTTATTTGGACTGATCTTGCGAGCAACTTTCAAGAGATGAGCAAATGCAAAAAGCCCTTCTCGATCGAGGCAGCGCTTTGTCATATTCAAGCCCTCGATACCGAAGGAAAGGCAAAGGCGGCAGAGTATGTATGGCGCGCGCCAAAATTTATCGACACGCCCCTTCGTGAAGCATTGCAATCGCAGCCATGGTTTTAAAAACACGGTTAACAACACAATCCACTGACCGGTTCTACGCGGCAACAAATAATGCAAACAATGGGGTCAGACTCGATTATTTTAGTTTACCGGGGGTAGCCCAGCAGCTAGTTACCTTTTCTTGTTTGGCCAAGAAAAGGTAACCCAAAAAAAGGCCACCCCACTGCGCCGTCCCTTCGGGATACCTTCGTCTGAACCGCTCAGACGGGGGCTGCGCAACTCGCCCTGGCAGCTTGCACAACCCGCAAGCTGCTGCGGAGCTCGAGCAGTGCTCGCCTAAACCTCTCGCCTGATCGCTTCAGACGAAGCGGCGCAGAAGGGGAATTTCAAAGAACGTGGCGTCACGCGCCCCATGTCTGTTGACATACCATATGTAGGATATACATAATATGATATGTGGCGCATCGAAGAACACCGCCGGGTCGACAAACAACTTTCGGGCAGCGTGCCTATTGAGGTACTCAAGCGGTACGAGAAATGGAAAGACATTGCCCGGCTTTCGGGCCCACCCGGATTACGAGCGATCACGGGGTTTCACGACGAGGCACTGTCCGGTGAGTGGAAGGGGCACCGCTCTTCCCGGCTCGGGCTCCAATGGAGAGTGATTTATAAGGTTGCTGCCGGCGTGCTGCTGATTCAAGTCGTTCAAGTTACTGCCCATGATTACCGGAGGCCCTGAGATGAAGAATTATCGTCCTGCCAAGAAACGAGTGGAAGTTTCTGTCGGTGAGTCCGTCCGTATCCTGCGCGAACTCCAGGAACTGAGCCAAAGTCAGCTTTCCGAACTCACGGGCATTCCTCAAGCCACCATTTCCGCGATTGAGAACGGCCGGGTTAATCTCGGCGTCGAGCGCGCCAAGGTTCTTGCCCGCGCCCTCAAGTGCCATCCCGCAGTGCTGGTTTTCCCTGGTTGGGAGATTCCTGTTGAGGTTGCCGCATAACTCAATTGCCCTACGCGTTGAAGAATGCCGGGGTCTTGCATTAACACATGCCAATGAGCTAAAGGTGGCGAGTATTGTGATATTCAAAAAAAGTTGGCGCGCCTATTCGACGTGTATCGCTCGAGCACAGTTTGCCGGGGGTAGCCCGGCGGCTAGTCACCTTTTCTTGTTTGGCCAAGAAAAAGGTAACCCAAAAGAAGGCCACCCCACTGCGCCGTCCCTTCGGGATACCTTCGTCTGAACCGCTCAGACGGGGGCTGCGCAACTCGCCCTGGCAGCTTGCACAACCCGCAAGCTGCTGCGGAGCTCGAGCAGTGCTCGCCTAAACCTCCCGCCTGACCGGCTCAGACGAAGCGGCGCAGAAGGGGATTTCAAAGAACGTGGAGTTACGCGCGCGTGCGTGGTGTTTATTCTGTCCCGAGCTGTGCCGGACGGGTGCCCTTTTTAGCTTGGGCGCAAGAACCAAAGGGCATTGCGCCGAATGCCTCACACGCCGATACTGCCAATATGTCTGATTATCGAAAGCCGCGTGCTCCTCAATTGAACGTTGGGTACCATTGCTTGGAATGAACGATAATAAACTTTTTTCTTACGGAGCCCATCCATGGAACTGACAGCTGTCCTTACGCCCGCCGAAGAAGGCGGCTACATCGCCCTGAATCCTGAAACGGGTACCACCACCCAAGGCGAAACAGTCGAAGAGGCTATCGCCAACTTGCAGGAGGCCACGGCGCTTTATCTGTCGGAGTTTCCCTTGCCCACGTCAGGACATCCGCTGGTAACAATGTTCAGCATTCCAGCGCATGCCTAAGCTACCCCGCATATCAGGGGCTGCCGCTGTACGAACGCTTGAGCGCCTCGGTTTTGAGAAGGTCCGCCAATCCGGAAGCCACGTAATCATGCGTCGCGGCTCCAAAGGCTGTGTTGTTCCCCTGCACAGTGAGGTCAAGGTCGGTACTCTTGCGGGTATCCTGCGCC
The DNA here is from genome assembly GCA_035530335.1 of Sulfuriferula sp. Classification (GTDB taxonomy): domain Bacteria; phylum Pseudomonadota; class Gammaproteobacteria; order Burkholderiales; family Sulfuriferulaceae; genus Sulfuriferula. Next base: position 126,113 of record DATKUZ010000020.1, read on the forward strand.
AAGCGGACGTGTCGCCAGATGAATTCACTGCAGCCTTATAACCAAGCCCGGTAGGGCGCAATAACCAACGGGCATTGCGCCGAATGTCTCACCCCGCGATACTGCCGACATGCGAGAACGGGGTCAGAACAATCATGCATAACCTGAAAAATCAGTTAGCCACAGAGAACACGGAGTTCACAAAGGCGCTGGGTTCGCAGGGTTGGGCGATTTGTCGCCCAACTCGCAAAACAATTGGTTGCCGTAAATATTCTCTGTGTCCTCTGTGGCTTGAATTGCGGTTTTTAGGATAATGGTCCCAAGATTATGGTGTCCCTAATTGAGTGAACAAGCCGCAAAGCCCCTGTTGACGCGTTTCCGCCTCGCAGCGCAGTTGCCTGATGTCCATCCCAATCGCTGGCTAGGGCTGATGCTGCTGATGCTGCATTTTTCCGTGGCGTTCGGTAACGACGCTTCCTGGACCCGTCCATTTTTACTCGCGCATTACGGCCTGTTCCTGCTCTGGCAACCCCTCGTTGGCGGCGATAAAAAGCTGGATCCGCGCATTGCCGCGCTGATCTTTCTGGCAGCGGTGCTGCTGGTGTTCTGGAGCTGGTGGGTGCTGGCGCTGTGGCTGGCGGTGCTGATCGGCCTGGTGGGTACCAATACCGCCAGTGTCGAGTCGCGCCGCCAGCGCGTGGTTTATATGCTGGCGCTGGCTTACCTGCTCGCCTTGTTGCTGGCCTGGGTGATGCCGCACGTGTTCAGCACCGATCAGTTGCACGCGGCCGTGGCGGTCGTCGTGCGCTACGGCCTGATTCCACTGCCGTTGGCGATCGTGCTGATCCGCCCCGGTGCGCGTCAGTTGCAACAGATCAGTGTGGTGGATTTTTTCTACGGTTTGATGCTGTTTCTGATGGTACTGGTGCTGGTGCTGGGCAGTTTCGCTGTGGTGGCGGTGACGCACACCGATTATCTGATGGCACTGGCGCAGACGCTGTTTGCGATGGCCTTGCTGCTGGTGGTGCTGAGCTGGCTGTGGAATCCGCGTGCCGGGTTCGGCGGACTGGGTCAGTTGCTGTCGCGCTACCTGTTATCCGTGGGGCTGCCGTTTGAACAATGGATACAGCACCTGGCGCGCCAGGCTGAATACCAGGGCGACCCCGAGGCGTTCATCCGTGCTGCCGTGACCAGCCTCGATGATCTGCCCTGGCTGGCAGGCGGAAGCTGGGCGACCGCCAAGAGCAGCAGCAGTTTCGGCGCGCAGACCGCGCATGTTCTCAATTTCACTTACCACGGGCTGGTGCTCAACTGGTACACCCAGCGCCCGATTTCGCCCGCCCTGCAAGTCCATGCGCGCCTGCTGTCGCAGCTGCTCGGCTATTTTTACCAGGCCAAACTGCGCGAGCAGCAATTGCAGCACAATGCCTACACCCAGGCGATTTACGAGACCGGCGCGCGCCTCACGCACGATGTCAAAAACCTGCTGCAATCCATGAAGACCCTGGTAGCCGCCGCGCAGAACAGCGGGCCGGAACAGGCCGAAGCGCTGCAGGCGCTGATGCAGCGCCAGTTGCCGCAAATGACACAGCGCCTGCAAGGCACTCTGGACAAGCTCAAGGCCCCGCAGCAACAAGCCGACGACAGCCTGATCGCCGCCGCCCTGTGGTGGGAGTGCATGCTGCAGCACTATGCGCGCGACAACATCGAATTTGACATGCATCCTGCCGCCGCCGCTTGTGCGCTGCCGCAAGACCTGTTCGACAGCGTGCTCGACAACCTGGTCGGCAACGCCCTGCGCAAGCGCCAGCAAGATAAATCGGTCAACATCAGCGTGTGCCTGGAATGCGCGGGACAGGTCACGCTGAGCGTGTGCGATAGCGGTGAGGCAGCGCCCGATGCGGTGGCGACTCACTTGTTCGATGCCCCGGTAGGCTCGGAACATGGCCTGGGGATCGGCCTGTATCAGGCTGCGAAACAGGCAGCGCAGCTGGGCTATGTGCTGCGGCTGGCGAGTAATCTGGACGGCAAAGTGTGCTTCACACTGAGCAGCCAGCCTGGGTAAAACTTACGGCAGCCTGCCGGCGGCAACCATGCGGTTGTAGAGGATGTTGGGGGAGAGCCAGGTGACCATGTCGTCGAATTCACCGCCCTGAGCAGCAGGATAATTGGCGGGCGTTGGTGTGTGGCTTATAAAAACCGCATCCCCATTGAGGTTGGATGCTTCGTCGCTACTGATTCCGCCGGTTGCCCAATTCTTGCCTTGTGAAAAAATAATGGCGGGTACGGCATTTTGTGCGCTGGTTGTCAGCGCCTGTGCTGTGCCACAGGCGCCCGACGTATTTCCAACAGAGGACGCGCACACGCGCAACTCGGAACTGAGCGAGCCCATTCCTGTGTTTTTCATACCGTTGGTGGTTGTGAACGCCTTGCTATTGGATTGAGCAACCGCATAGCGAATGCGGTTGTACCAAGCGTCCAGCGCATACCCTTGTGCGTCGGTGTGGCTGAGTCCAAGCGTTACTGCAGGTACGAAACCGGTGTATGCATTCGTACAGGTGCCGCCGCCCAAGGGACTCTCGACGCCATTGGAGGTGGCGGATGCAGGACAGGGCAATCTGTCATTGGCGATGGCAAAACCGATGAGCGCCTCGTTGATTTCTTCCAGCGTTTTTTCGGTATCTGTCCGCTGGCGCAACTCGATCTGGGCATTCAGGGGTATGAGGGCACCACCAGCAACCAGGGTGAGTATGATCAGCACCACGGCCATTTCGATCAGGGTAAAACCTTGTGCGTCTTTCACGGCATCCTCTTTTGCGCAGTCGATTCTTGCTCAGTCAGGGAGCAACTATCTCAGGGAGCGACTATAAAAGTCTGATCGTTGTAAGTCGGTGTAATCAGCGTATTGGTGTAAGTGTTATCGCCGTTTGTATTTTCCGTGTCATCCAGATAATCGCAAATATTTGCTGACGGTCTTGCACCTTGGGGGCCATAAGGCGAGCCAGCGCAGATAGTCTTATTCAGGCGTCTGCCTGCCATTATTATTAACGCTTGAACGTTAGTTGTCGCCCCAACCGTAAGCATTGGCGCGCCAGGCGCCAGCGCATAATAAACAAAGTTGTTCCAGGCGTTTACGGAAAACCACGTTGGCGTGTTCAGTGGACAGGTGCTGTCAGTCAGGGGCATTCTTCCGCTTGTATTGCCTGCTAAACAGTATGGCGATGAGCCGTCTAACGGCGCTGCATAAGGATAGTTACCACTGTTGCTTAGCGCATAAGCTTGCAGAGCTGTAACCAGCTCACGGGCGACCCGCTTTTCCACAACCTGAAACAGGCTGTCATTGGTAATCGGCAAGAGTCGGTCATTAAATATCGATGAAGCATTTGCAGTTGTGAAATCGGTGTTATTGCCGCCAAGGGCGTTATTTCCTTCCAGGTAATTGGCAGGGTCGTTAGCATGGGCGGCATCACGTAGCTGCCCGGCAAGGGCAGGCCCGGGCGCGAATACAATGGCGATGACGTTGTTTGCCGGAGAGGTTCCCGCAATCGACAGCTGTCCGGGCACATCGCTATTTAACAAGGCGGTACTATTGGCGTGAAATGTATCCGAAACCGCGTACCAGAGCTGTTCTCCATAGCCATCGCGTAAATCTGGCAAACCCAGGCTTTTCCATGGCAACCTACCGGTGTAGGACTTGCAGTTGCTCCCAGTATAATCACCCGTAAGGGTGATTTTTCCATCGCCATCATAATCCGGGCAAGGAAGCTCTCCGGGCCGATTCGGATCGCTTGCTGCATATCCAATCAACGCCGCCCTGGCCTCCGCCAGCGCTGCCGCAGTTTCCTTGTCCCGTGCACTCTGTATTCCCGAACTCGACAGCATGCCGACGAACACGGTGGCAGCGAGGATGCCCAGCGCAATCACCAGCAGGATCAGCAATGCACCGCGTTGCTGCCTGGGCAGAGAGGGCGCGGTGCGCATGACTAGTGTTCGCTGGCGGCGGGAGGGGGGGGCGAGGCGCCGTCGCGGGGTGTGTCGGTGGACGCGTCATCGTCGTCCGGCAGCGGGTTGCGCTGCGTTTTACGCGCGGCGGGAGCGGCGGGTTGCACGGTTGGCGCTGTGGGGGCGGGGCGCTCGTAGGGCTCGAGTACGCGGCCATACTGCGTGTTGAATTCCTGGCCGGGTTTGAGCGCGGGGGTGGCGGGGAGCCTGAGCGTGCCGGGGGTAGCGGGCGCACGCTGCAGCTGGCGCGGCTGGCCGTTGACCCAGAGGGTGGCACTGCCGTCGCTGCGCACTACATAGCCGTTGTAGGTGGTGTCTTGCGCGCTGGGGACGTCTGCGGGGGCAGGCGTGCCGCGATTGCGCGCGGCTTCAATCTGGGCGCGCTGGGCCGGGGTATAGAACAGGCGCCCTGACAGGCCGGCGGCGTGTGCCGGACTCACCAGGCCGACCATCAACAGGCTGAATATACACTTCTTCATGGCGCACTCCCGCCGGGTGCAGTGGGGCTCAAGGTGTACCAGACAAGGTTGCATTGCGTTTGCAATTGCGGCTCGACCGGGCTGGATAACTGGGTATTGCTGCGCTGCAGCGTGCAGTCGCGCACCCCCAGAATGCCGCCGGGTTGGCTGGCCAGGATGTCGATCAGCCGCGCCAGATCGTTTTCGTCGAATATCTGGCCCGTCAGATTGACTGGCGCCTCATGCAATACCATCTTGCCGACATCGACCGGCACCACGCCGGTGTAGGTTTGCTGCGGGCCGATACTGAATTTCAGGTCGCCGATGGCGAGACGGCGCCCGGCATCGGCCAGTGCGTCGCGCCATGCCAGGCGTTGATCCGGGCCGATAAAGCCGCGTTGTTGCAGGGTGTGGTAGGCGTCCAGATATTGCTGTACCAGGTCTTTTTCGCTGCCCGATTGCGACAGCTTGCGCTGTGCTTCATCGAGCGCCATTTGCAATTGCCCCAGGCGTTGCTGTGCGGCCTGTTTGGCTTGCAGCGCGTAGTGCACCAGCAACATGCTCAGCACAGCGGCAATCAACAACGCGAGCAGCGCCAGTCGCGCGGCCTTGAGATTTTCGAGTAGCGCTTTCATCGCGCCGGCCTCATCAGCAGTTTGAGTTTGAATCGCGCGCTGGGGACGCTGTTGCCGGTGCGCTGCACCTCATCCAGCGTGGCGGACGGGTCGGTGTTGATCGGCAGCGTCAGCACGCGTACTTCGGCCACGCCAGGGTCGTTGCGCAAAGTGGCGGCGAAACGCTCGATGCTGGCCAGTGCGGTTTTGTAATCGCCCTGAAACGGTGTGACTTCGCCATCAAAATACAGGGCGCGCAAAGCGGGTCCGGGATTTTTATTGGCGGCAGAATAGGTTGCGGCGGCGGTGTCGGCGGCGTCGCGATCGATCCAGTGCAGACGCAATACGGCAATGTCAGGGACTGTTTCCAACGCCTGGCTGACACGGGCGAAATCACTTATGGGTTGGGGTGCGGCGTACAGTGCACGCGCGGTCTCCACGACACGCTTGAGGTTTTGCGGCGAGGTGGGTGCTTGTGGCAGCGTTTGCTGTACTGCGCGATACAGGCTGGCTTGTTGCCGGATGCGGTCCTGGGTAACGAGACGTTGTTGTTCGAGATCGTGCTGGCGCGAGAAAAGATAGCCGCTGATAATAAGCGCAGTCACCAGCACGGCGAATGCGCCCGTGTAGAGTTGATGCCGCAACACCAGTTGCACGTAGCCGCGGGTGTAGGCGGCAGGGGCCAGGTTGACCGCGGCGCGACTACGCCCCAGCATGGCCAGATGGGCAACATCCGCGGTGCGGTGCAGCAGCGGCTCATCCACACCCACCAGCTTTGCCAAGGCGGCTGAACCGACTGCCCGGCAGGCGAGGTTCTTGTTTTCGCCGCTGATTTCACGGCACAGGCCCGCGTAGATATTTTCCGGGTCGAGTATGTAGACCGCAAGCTGGGCGTCGCGTGGCATCAGGCGCTGGCTGTTGAGATAGAGGTCGGTTTTGTTGATCTCGCTGGCGATGTCGGGCGCATTGCCCTCGGCCATGCTTTCCGGTGCGGTGAGGCGCGAGAAACGCAGATTGCCGCGTTCGAAATAGGACAGGCGCAGGCCGCCGCTGTGCTCGGATACCAGCAACACATGTGGCTCGGTGGGCCGGATGCGCTGCAACAAGACGTGGCTGATGGCGGGCAGCACGGTGAGCTCGGCCAGATGCACGCTGTGCTGGTGCAGCAGGTCCAGCCAGGGGCGCACGGCATCGTGATTGCTCAGGATGATGAACAGGTAACGGTCGTCACGGCGTTCGGTGGACTCGCGCCCCTGCGGCCACGCTGCGCTAAACAGCGCGTTGCGGCTGATCTGGCGCAGACGCCGCTCCAGCATCTCGCGTCGTGCATTACCCAGCACATGGGGCAGGGTTTCCAGACGGTAGTCTTCGTCCACCCCGTCCACCATCACCGACACCGGGCTGTTTTTAAATGCGTGCAGTACAGCGGCAAAGGCGCGGCGTCCGCCTTCGTCTGCGTTGAATTGTCCAACCAGGCGCATCTTGCCAGCACGGCGGCACGCCACCGTGATACTCCAAGCGCAGACGTAAACCAGCAGGTGCGGCGTGAACATCATAGTTTTACGTTGCCGATCACATCGTACATCGGCAACAGCACCGAGCCGACGATCACCGCCATGACCAGACCGAGTACCACGGTTAATGCCGGTTCCAGTATTTTCAGGGACTTCTCTATGGATTCGGAGACTTCGCGGGTATAAAAATAGCTCACGTTTTCCAGTGCGGTATCCAGCGCGCCGGTGGTTTCGCCGACACGTAGCATGCGGATCACCAGCGGCGGGAATACGCTCAGGCTGTGGAAGCTTTCGGTCAGTCCCTCGCCATTGCCGATGCGCGCGCCGGCGCGGCGGATGGCGTCGGCAATGACGCGATTGGCGGCGATGTCCTCGCCTGCACGCAAGGCATCGAGAATGGTGATGCCGGAGCGGTACATCAGCGCGAAGAAATTGCTGAAGCGCGCCAGCGCGATTTTTTGCAGGATGGGGCCGATTACCGGCAGGCGCAGCTTGACGTCGTCGGCGATGAAGCGTGCGCGTTCGCTGGCACGCAGGGCGACGACCAGGGCGCTGCCGATGGCCACGGGCAGGATCAGGAATAGCGGCCACCAGGCGCGCAGGGTCTCGGATAGCCACAGCAGGACGCGGGTCTGGATGGGCAGAGCGATGCCCATGTTCTTGATCAGACCGGCAATCTGTGGCACCAGAAACAGCAACAGCAGCAGGATGATGATGCCCACCATGCTCAGCACCATCGTTGGGTAGATCAGCAGGCGCTTGGTTTGCGCAGCGAGTTCGTCCTGGCGCTTGAGGCTGGTGCCGAGGTTCTCGAACACTTCGCGCATCAGGCCGGTCTGCTCGCCGGCCTTGACCAGGTTGACGATGACCGTGTCGAATACGGCCGGGTGCGCGGCCAGCGCCTGCGACATCAGTCTGCCGCCTTCCATGTCCTCCAGCAGTGCGGTAAGGATGTCGCGGAAGCGCGGGTTGTCCATGCTGTCGCGCAGGTCGCGCACGCCGTCCAGGATGGGAATCCCGGCGCGGCTGATTTGTTCGAGGTGGAAGCAGAAGGTGATCAGGTCGCGACGGCTGGCGGCACCGCGGGCAAAGCCGCTGACGCGGCTGTCCATCTGGCGCAGGGTGATGAGATCGAGTCCCATGCGGCGCAGGCGCAACTCCAGATCGACTTCGTTGGCCGCAGACAGGCTGCCGCGACTGGTGTGGCCTAGCTGATCAACGGCGCGGTAGCTGAAGTAGGGCATGTTTAAGACAGTATGCGTTGAGTCAAGTCAACCACGCGCGACACTTCGGCCAGGCTGGTCTTGCCTTCCAGCACGCGGCTGATGCCGTCTACGGCCAGACTGCGATAGCCGCGCATCAGGGCGGCGTTGAGGATTTCGCGGTGGCTGGCGCGGCGCGCGACCAGGTCGTCGAGTTCGCTGTCCATGCGCAGCAGTTCCATTAATGCCATGCGGCCGCGATAGCCTTTGCCATTGCATGCCGGGCAGCCCACGGCACGATAGACCGGGGGATGGTCAGTGGTTTGCCAGCCCAGCAACTTGCGTTCGTTGTCGTCGGGGGTGTAAGCGGCGCGGCAGTGCGGGCACAGCACGCGCACCAGGCGCTGCGCCACCACGCCGATGATGTTGCCGGCCATGATGTCGGGCACGATGCCGATGTCCAGCAGGCGCGGAAAGGCCCCCAGCGCGGAGTTGGTATGCAGCGTGGTGAACACCTGGTGGCCGGTCATGGCGGCGCGGAACGCCATCTCGGCGGTGTCGCGGTCGCGGATCTCGCCGACCAGGATGATGTCAGGATCCTGCCGCATGATGGAGCGGATGCCGTTGGCGAAATCCAGTTTGAGAGTTTCGTTCACCGAGGTCTGGCGCATCAGGGTGACCGGGTATTCCACCGGGTCTTCCAGGGTCATGATGTTGACCGTCTCGTCGTTCAGGTGGGTGAGCAGTGAATACAGCGTGGTGGTTTTGCCCGAGCCGGTCGGGCCGGTGATGATGAGGATGCCTTCGGGGCGCGCCATCATCAGTTGCAAGGTGGTATGGGTGTCGGCCGGCAGGTCCATATTGATCAGCGGAATAATGGATTTTTCCCGATCCAGCACGCGCAGCACGATGTTCTCGCCATAGATGGTGGGTTGCGATGACACGCGGAAATCAATCGGCCGTCCGTGCAGGGTGAGCGACAGGCGGCCATCCTGCGGGGCGCGGTTCTCGGCGATGTTCATGCCGGAAATGACCTTGAGGCGCACCGCGATGCCTGGCCAGTAGCTCTTGTGCAGCGAACGTACCTGCTCCAGCACGCCGTCGATGCGGTAGCGGATGCGCAGGAACGCATGCTCCGGCTCGAAGTGGATGTCCGACGCGCCGCGCTTGACCGCATCCACCAGCAGCGAGCCGACCAGCCGCACCACCGGCTGGGTATATTCCTCGGTATCCATGGCGAGGCTCTGGTAGTCCACCTCGCCGGTTTCGATTTCGCGCAGGATGCCGTCCACCGACAGTTCGAAACCGTAGAAATTATCGATCGCTTCCAGCAGCTGCGCTTCGCCCGACAGCACCGTATCCACCTCGACGCCCGCACCCAGCAACGCCCGCAGGTGATCCAGCGCCACCACGTTGAACATGTCGGTAATGGCGACTACCAGCAACTGGCGCTGCGCATCAAAGGCGATGGGCAGCAGGTGATGGCGACGTGCGAAATCTTCCGATATCAGCTTGAGCGCTTCCGGGTCGGCCACCACATTGGCGAGATCCAGGCTGGTCTGGCCGATGGTATGGGCAAGCTGGTCGCGGATTACGGCTTCGGTGATGAAACCGAGTTTGACCAGCAGGCGTCCGAGCGGGAGGTTGGTGTGTTGCTGTTCCTTGAGTGCGATGCGCAACTGGTCTAGGGTAATCAGCCCCTGCTGTACCAGCATTTCACCCAGACGCAGGGTTTTACGCGCTTCCACCGAGCTTATTCCTGCCGCGCTTTGAGTTGGTTGATGCGCGCATCCAGGCGCGCCGGGTCAAACTGGACATTGCCTGGTTGCATCAGGCTGCGTGCTTTCTGATAGTAATTGAGCGCGGCTTTGCTCTGGCCGATGTGTTCCAGGCTCACCGCCAGGTTGTAGGCGTAATCGGCGTTGGCAGAGTTCTTCTGGTATGCCTCGAAGTACGCCTGCTCGGCATCCGGCCAGCGCTCCTGCCCGGCATACAGATTGCCCAGCGCAAAATACAGTTGTGGAGCGGGCTGACTGGCGATCAGCGATTTCAGGCGCGTCTCCGAGGCGTTCGAATCTGCGTCGCCCATCATGCCGATCAAGGCGCTGTTGGCGGTCGTGTTGCGCGGGTCAAGCTCCAATACACGCTGGTAATAGCGGGCAGCCGCAGGGGTATCGTTGTCGCGCAAGGCGAGGGCGGCCAAGCCGAGTTGGACATCCACATTGCGCTCGCCGTCAGGGATTTGTTGATACAGGCTGCGCGCTTCACGTGTGCGTCCGGCTTGGTATGCCTGATAGGCGGCCTCCAGCTGCGGGTCGGTATGGGTGGTCTGCATGGAAAACGGCAGCACGGCGTGTGTTTCGCGCCTCGCTGCCGGCGTGCGTTCACGCCCGGGCGGCAGTGCTTCGCGTAGCAATTCGCCGCTGCCCCACTGCGGGGTCGCGTCGGCATTAGCCGGGGGGAGCGGCGCGGCGGCAGGCGCATCCGGCATGGGGCGCTTGATTTCAGGCAAGGCCGGACCAGGTTCCTGGCTGGGTACGGCAGCGGGCGCGGCAGCAGACGGGGCGGTTGCGGGTGTGGCGCTGTGCGCAGTGGGGGTGATGGCCAGCGTAGCCGGCGTACGCGTTTGCCAGTACACGAATGCGCCGTAGATCAGCATGAACAAGGCGGCCAATACCGCCACTACCGGTACCAGCGAACGCTGGCCGGAGAGCCACGGCGAATACCAGGCAGCACTTGTTGCGCTGCGCTTGAGCGGCGCAGCACCATCCCAGCTGGTATAGGCGCTGGCATCAGACGTGGAATCGCTGATGGGTTCGAGCGACAGCGAATCGGCCAGCGTGGCGGACGGATTGCGCGCACCTGCGGCGGACTTGTCGCCCGCCTGTTTCAATGCCTTGAGCAGCAGGCTCACTGTGGATCTCCGGCGGCGTCTGCGCCGTTATGCCATTGCCCAGGAACCGTATTGGCGCTGGGCAGGTAGCGTTTGTAGAATTTGAGTTCGTCGCTGTCCAGCGAAGGGTTGGTAATGACCGTGGGACGCAGGAAAATCACCAGTTCGGTCTGTTTGACATTGCGCTCCTGCTGGCCGAACAAGGCGCCGATGCCTTCCGGACGCGACAATACCGGAATGCCGTCGCGGGCACGATCGCTGTCATCCTGCATCAGGCCACCGAGGATCACGGTCTGGCCGCTGCCGACCTGCAATACCGATTCCATTTCACGCACCTGAATCACCGGGATTTTGTTAGGTGTAGCAGCAGGCAAACCGGGATTGGGGTCGCTCACATCACTGATCTTGCGCGAGATGGTGGGGCGTACATCCAGCGTGACCGTCCCGTTTTCGGAAATCTGCGGGGTGAGACTCATCACCAGTCCCACCGGCACCGTCTTGGCAGTGGTGGTGAAAGTGGTGGGCTGAAGCGGCGTGCCGGTTGAGGACAAGGTGCCTTGTTGGGCTTGCACGGAGAAATAGACCAGGTTATCCACGACCTTGAGCAGTGCCGTCTGGTTGTTCAGCGCCATTAGTTTGGGGCTGGATAGTACCCGCACATTGCCGAAAGATTCCAGCAGGTTGATGGCGCCGGTTATGTTGGGACCCCGGTAACCGATATTAATGAATGGCTGGAGTGCGCCCGCCAGATTGTTGGGGCTGGCCGGGGTAGTGACAAAAAGCCCGTTGCCGGCATTGGCCATTTGAGACCAATCGATACCCGCGTGATACTGGTCATTGAGGTTGACCTCGACGATGGTGGCTTCGATCAATACCTGGCGCTGCGAAGACTGGCTTACTCTGTCGAGATATTGCTTGACGACCTGTTGCTGGCGCTCATTGCCCATGATGCTGACGGTGCCGGCGACCGGGTTGACGATGACATCGTTTTTGCTGTCCTGTAACAGTGATGAGGAGGTATTGTTGAAGACCTCCTTGTACAAGGTGGTCGCGCCTGCACCTGCCCGCGCCACGGCTTGCGCCTGCTCCAGACGGTCGGCGCGGGCATTGCGCTCCGCATCGAGGCGGGCGGCCTTGTCCTCGGCACGCTGGGTGGAGGCGCGAGTGGAAGTCAGGATGGCATGTAAATTTGCCGTCAACACATCCCAGAAATTGTTGTTGGATTGGCTGTCTACCGTGGTGGATGAACTGTTGCCGCCTTGAGCGCCGCCGCTCGCAGTTGCACCGACGGCACCGCTACCGGTACTGGCAATCTGCGCGGCCACGCCGATGCTGGAGGTGGTGTTGCGCGACAGATTGACGTAGTTGACCTTATAAGTTTTCAGATACGCTGTATCCGGCATGATGGAGAGGGTGTCGCCTTCCATCCGGTAGCGGATGTTGGTCTGCCGCGCAATGCGTTCGAGAATGGCGGGCAGCGGTTCGTTCACGGCGTTAAGCGTGACGTTGCCGGTGATGCCGGTGCCGATATCGATATTTTTCTTGGTATCGCGCGCCAGTGAAAACAGCAGGTCTTTCACCGGTACATTGTCCACCACGATGGTGTAAGTGGGCTCGCGTGTCTCGGCCTTGGGTGATGGCAGGTAGGGGATGGTCTTGACCAGCGGCGGAATGTCGGCAAGGCTGGCGGCGGGCTGCGCCGATTGCTGGATATGCCCTTGCGACGGCTGAATCATGGCAGGAGGCACGCAACCCGCCAGCAGTAGGGTGGCAGCAAGCGCTGGCAGCCACATCCATCCCACGGTATTCGTTGTCTTGCGCGGATTTTCCTGCACTTCAATCCCTCTCATCCGGCTCTTTTCAGAAATGGTATCACGGCTGTTCTCCAACTTGTTGAATTTGCCGGGTTTCATTGCGTATTCCACCAATCGTTCGCAGGTAGGGCTGGCGCTTGCGCACGGCTTCCGGCAGGGTCAATAACGCATGGTTGGCAGTTTGTCGATCAGGGTAGCTCCCATAAATAACGGTCCAACTGGGATGGCCTTGAGCCTGACTGCGGAAAATACGCAATTGATCCGGTGCCAGTCCCGCACCTTCACCCCTTAGATAAGCCGCGAATTCGTTCGGACTGTTGAGCAGGGAAAGCTGAATGGTGTGGGTATCCGCCGCTTGTTGCGCCAGCCAGGTACGGGTGGCGGCGAGGCGCTGCCGGAATGAGTCGGCGGATGCGGACGAAGCGGGCGTGGATGCGGCACTGGCGCGATTTGGCAGGCTGCCCGCTGGTCTGGCCGGCATTGGTCTGGTTTGAGTCTCGGGCGAAGGCGCAGTCGCGGGTTTCGACAGCCAGTAAAAACCGGCCAGCACGGCGATTATCACGCCCATGGCGACGGCAGGTAACTGCCAGCGTTGCGGTTTTTTCGCGCCATCGTTGAAGGCGCTGTCGCGCAGGGCGATGCGGATGTGACGTGGCCGGATGGCGCGGGTGTTGTCGGTATAGGCGGCAAGCAGGCTTTTGTCGGCCAGGATATTGACGCGCCGGGTCAGGCCGCGCGATGCACGGGCAATGCCGCGCACCGCGCGCCGGTCAAACAGGTCGGGCCCGCGATACCCTGCGGTGGTGAGGCGGAACGCCAGATAGGCGCGGATAGCCTCTGGCGTGAGCGGTGCCAGGGTGATCGCCGTGGTAATGCGTTCGCGCAGCTGGCGGATGCGCGGGTCGGCGAGTTTCGCATCGAGCTCGGGCTGGCCGAACAGGACAATCTGCAGCAGCTTGTCGCGTTCGGTTTCCAGATTCGACAGCAGGCGGATTTCTTCCAGGGTGTCCAGCGTCATGCCCTGCGCTTCTTCGACAAACATGGCGACTTGCTTGCCGGCATCGTGACGCGCCAGCAGGTAGTCGTTAAGCGTGCGCAGGTGCTCGGCGCGGCTGGCGTCTGCCGGACGCACCAGTTCCAGTTCGGCGAGGATGGACGGCAGTACATCCTCCGGTTTGACATTGGGGTTGGCGAGGTAAACGGTTTCGACGTCGTCGGGCAAATGCTGCTCCAGCATCCAGCACAGCATGGTCTTGCCGCTGCCCACCTCGCCGGTGACTTTGATGATGCCCTCACCCTGACGGATGACGTACACCAGTCCCTGCAGAATCGCGCCGCGTTCCCCGCCGGAAAAGAAAAACCCCGTGTCCGGCGTGATGCGGAACGGGGCTTCTTTCAGGCCGAAAAATTCGTGATACATGGAGGCGGGTTGTCCTTGAAAAACTTTAGCCACGGAGGACACGGAGAGCACAGAGAGCGGTGGAGACGCAGAATCGTCCTGATTTTGCTCTACGTGCTCTGTGCCCTCCGTGGCAAGGGCTTACGGTTTTGGGCTGGCGATTTCATGCTTCGTTGGTATACGTCTGCATTCGGCTGTATAGCGTGGTGCGGTTGATGCCGAGAATCTTTGCGGCCTGCGAGAGGTTGCCGTGGGTGAGGTTGAGCGCGGCTTCGACGTAGCTTTTTTCCCACTGCTTCATGGTCTGGTCGAGACTGAAATTGGCCAGGGTCTGCAAATGCTTGCGCGCCGTGTCGTATAGCGCCTTGCCGTCATTCGGCAACGGGATCTCCGACGGAAAGGCAGTATCGGTATCCAGCTCCGTTTCCAGCTGTTCCAAGGGCACATTCTGCCCGGCATACTTGGTGGTGAGACGAATGACGATGTTGCGCAGCTCGCGCACGTTACCGGGGAAGTGGTAATCCTCCCACATCTGACGAGCGCGGTTATCCAGCGTGAATGGCTTGACGCGTGCCTCGCGTGCGTAAAATTCGCGGAAGTGCTCGAGCAGCCGCACTTTATCCTCACCCAGTTCGCGCAATGGCGGCACCGCGATGCCAAACACCGAGAGGCGATGATAGAGGTCGGCGCGGAAGCGTCCGGCCTTGATTTCCTGGCGCAGGTCGCGGTTGGTTGCAGTCACCACACGCGCATTGGAAAAACGCGACTGGGTTTCGCCCACGCGCTGGAATTCGCCATTTTCCAGCACGCGCAGCAGCTTGGCCTGCAGCTCCAGCGGCAGCTCGCCGATTTCGTCGAGGAACAGCGTACCGTCGCTGGCGTCCTCGAAATAACCGGCGCGGTTGCTGGTGGCACCGGTGAACGCACCCTTGCAGTAACCGAACAAGGTGGGTTCAACCAGCGTGGGCGAAATTGCCGCGCAGTTGAGCGCCAGGTAGGGCTTTTTGGCGCGGCTGGAGAGCTTGTGCAGGCTGGCGGCGACCAGTTCCTTGCCGCTGCCGGATTCGCCCTCGATCAGCACCGGAAAAGGCGCGTTGGCGTATTGGGTGATCTGTTGGCGCAGCCGGTCAAGGTTGAAACTGGTACCGACGATGAGGTTTTCTGCAGCCGGCGCTTCGGTTTCCGCAGTGCGCTCGACATCCTGGATAAGCAGGGCGTTGAACAGCAGGGATTTGATCTGCTCCGGCTCGCACGGTTTGCCGACGAAATCGATCGCGCCCAGGGCGCGCGCATGGCGTGCGTTGGTTTCGTCATTCTGTCCGGACAGCACCAGAATCTTGATGCCGGGCGAGTAGCCGAGCAGGTCGCTGATGAGCTGGAATCCTTCATCCGGCTTGTGCGGTAGCGGCGGCAGACCGAGATCCACCAGGGCGAGCTGCGGTGGTGTGTCGAGCTGGGTCAACAGGCTTTTGACCTGGTTGCGCGAATCCGCCACGAATACTTCAAAATCCTTGGACAACACAAAATTGAGGGTGTCGGTGATGAGCGGGTCGTCATCCACGATCAACAGACTGGGTTTGGCGCTATTGCCTTTTAAGCTCACGTTGGTCCTCTTTACATTGTTGGCATTCTGCGCTGATTGTGCCAGATTGCCGGCCGTGCGGGTAGCGCTCCGTGCACGGACGGGCCTGCGCTGTGGTGTGGTAGTATTTGCGCCAGTTTGCGCGTATTTGTGCGCGCACGGATTCCTTTAATTTTGGCAAGTATTTTTGCAAGGCATTATGAAAGATTTTATCGCGTTACTGGTGGAACAAAGCCGACTGCAGAGCGTTACAATCAATCCGGCACTGGATGACGCGCTCACCCATCTCGATCATGCACTGGCCGGGCTGTGTGCGGCAGTGCAGGTGGAATACCGGGGGCCTTATGTGGGCGTGGAAACACCGTTGGCACATCAGATGGTGGTGCGCCAGCACGAATGGAAAATGCACCAGCCAGCCTGGAGCATGAAAATATGCGTAGCCGCTCCTGAGGCGAACTGCCGCGCAGAATGGCCTATCCAGGGCGTGAGCCGGCTCCGCAAGGCGCTGGTGGTGAAAGCGTTGCCGGCATTTTTTGCCGGGTTTGCCGAGGCCATCAAACAGGCGGGAAAAGCGGATACCAGTGCTGGCCTGCGCGTTCTGGAACTGTCGCGGCGCTTTAACAGTTAGTTCTCGTCTGTGGATATCCGCCGCATCCCGTTCGTTGGCAAGCTGATCCCCACTGCGGGAGACGCGTTGGTTGCACCGGCCAAGGATGACCCGGCAAGTTATACCGCGCATGAAATCTGCGAGTCCATCGAGCAGCTGATCGAAACGTTGGTGTCGGCACGCAAAAAGAACGTGGACTGGCAGCGTCACAGCATTGAGAGCCTGCACCGTCAGGACAATTTCTCTGCGCCATTCATAACGCGCTTGACCCAGCATTACCTGGCGTTGCCGCCGTTCGTTTCCAGTGTGAGCGGGCGCTTTCTGGCGGCCATCAGCGGCTACTGGGAAGAGATGAGCGAAATTCATCTGCAATGCGTTACTTACCTGCTGCGTCACCCCGAGTCCAGACTGAGTGCCTTGTTGCCCTTGCTCACCCAGCGTGCGCTATACCACCATGCCATGCAGATGAAATGGCTGTGGTTGCGCTACCAGGTAATCCCCCCCTATTTTTGGGCGCGCCTGCACAGACTCTACGCAGTCGCCGAAAAGTACGAGTTTGCCCGCGTGCCGCTGCCGTTGCCCGGCATGGAACGTGCTGATACCTGCTGCGAGACCCTGTATTTGCGCCCGCAGATGTTGCACAGCCTGCGGCCGGATACGCTGCTGCCGCGCGAGATCGAACAGGTGGATGAGTGGATAGTGCGCTGGAGCAAGAGTGTCTTGCTGGAACGCACGCTGCTATCCGAAAAACATCGTTACGGTGTCAACCTGAAAAGCGGCAATCCGCCCAGGCCGCTGGCGATGCTGAACGAGCCGGGCAGTTATCGCTACTGGGGCACCGGACTGATGCTGGCCGCCATGCATGCCGAACATGATCAGGCGGATCCGGGGGCGCATGAGGGTTGGCGCCAGGCATTGTGGCGCAGGGTGGTGAATGACTGGTCAGGTATTCCGCCGATGCGCCACCATCCGCGCCAGACGATCGGAAAGCAGACCGGATTGTTTCTCGGGTTCAACGAGATACATGCCCGAATTGATTACTCCACGTCACGGCGGGTTCACGACTTGCCGCATTTGCAGCGCTGCCGGGTACGCGACGAGAGTGCGGAGGGTCTGGGCATTGCGCTGAATACATCGGATGGCTTGCAGGTGGCGATCAACAGCTTGATCGGGATTGATTTTGGCCGCCATTTTCTGGTGGGCGTGGTGTGCCGCATCCGCCGGCATGAGTCGGGCTGGACCGAAATCGGTATTCGCCGGCTGGCGGCAAATGCGGTGCCGGTCAAGCTGGAAAGCGTCAATGTGAATTTGGCCGGGCAGGTGGTTGACGCGCTGTATTTGTCCATGGCAGGCGCTTTCGGGCAACGCCGCTGTGTTTTGATACCCGCCAGAATCAGCCGGCAGGGTGGCCAGTGGCGACTATTGAGCAAGGGCCGGCGTTACTTGATCCGCCTGCGCCCGCCACTCAGGGCCACCCAGGATTATGTCTTGACGGATTTTGACGGACTGGCGCAACCGGAGGCCACAGCATCATGACTGCACTCGCGCCACTGGAATTCGTTGCCGGCAGCCAGCCTGTCCAGGCCAGCGTGATTTGGCTACATGGGCTGGGTGCGGACGGGCATGATTTCGCGCCGGTGGTGCAGGCGCTGGATCTGCCCGGGGTGCGTTTCATATTGCCGCATGCGTCCACGCGCCCGGTGACCATCAATGGCGGCTATGTGATGCCGGCCTGGTATGACATCCGCAGTACCGGGCTGGATGCGGATGAGGATGTAGCGGGACTGGCGCAATCCAGTCAGGTGGTCGATGGCCTGATCGCGGACGAACTGGCGCGCGGTGTTGCGTCGTCGCGGATCGTTGTCGCCGGATTTTCTCAGGGCGGTGCGCTGGCCTTGTATGCGGGGCTTGCGCAGGCACGCGTGTTGGGGGGAATCATGGCGTTGTCCGCCTATCTGCCGCTCATGGCAGACTTTAATGAGTGGCGTGCTGCTGGCGCCCACGCCATCCCGGTATTCATGGCGCATGGGGTGCAGGACAGGGTAGTGCCGTTACAACTTGCTGAACGCAGCCGGCAAAAGCTGGTGGCTTGCGGCTTCGACGTGGAATGGCAGGTATATCCGATGGCGCACAGCGTGTGCGAGGAAGAAATCGACGCTATCCGTGGATGGCTGATGCGGGTGTTGCTGTTGCGCGACTAAGCGCTGGGGTCAGCCACGGCAATATCCACCGCCGCGCGCATCCAGCCATCGCCTTTTTCGATCACGTCGCGCAGACGAATCGTGGTTTTTTGTGCCCCGATGCTTGACTGGAAGCCGCGGCCAGAAGCGTATTGCGCGGCTTCCAGCAGCAATTCCCCCCGATTGTCGTTGATCAATGTGGTAAGGATTACCGGCACCGGCAGCCCGGCATCGGTCGTCTCCACGCCGTCCACGGTATAACCCTGTAATGCCGTGTTGGTTAAATAAGGCCGAAGCAGCAGCATTTGCGGATTGTGGCTGAGTATTTCGATACCGACCTGGAGCAAGCCGTCGTCGGCATGAAGCAAGCGCCGCATCACGCCGATTTTCCAGGATGCATCGCGTTCGACCTTGAGGGCTACCATGCTGCCCAGCCGCACCCAGTCGTTGGAATCGGCCGGCACGCTGCTTCCCAGGCCATGCTCGCTCATGTCCTCCATCACCCAGCGCTCATGTGGCGGAATTTTCTCGCTGGGTGCCGGTGTGGCGTGGCGATTACGCGTGCGCGTGGAGTCGGTCACGAAACCATAAAGCTTCATGTCGATCATCTCGTCATACTTGATCTCTGTATCCACTTCGTGGAGTACATCTGCGCCGTTGTTGCCCTGTTTCACCACCGCACAAATTTCATTGAAGCCATGCACAACGTCAATGATCTTCTTGACCGAGGTACGAGGGCTTTTGCGCTGCTCGCGCTTGTCGAGGGGACCCCATTGACGTTCCGCATAGTCGAGTATTTCAAAACAGTCCGGCAGGCGGCAATCTTCACCCAGGCCCAATAGCGCAGGCGTCTCTCCGTTATGCAGTGCGCTACGGGTCAGCTGTATTTTTTCATGCAGACTGGCGGTCACCAGGAAACGGCAGGATTCTGAAAATTCCGTGTTGCGTATGCGGCGTGCGCCAGCGGCGTCCGATAGCGCAACATAAAAAATATGGGAATCGGGATTGAATTGCGACTCGTGCTCGATCAGATGTGACCATTGGCAAAGCCATTGATCGGCCATTTCGATTTGTTTCGGATATAGGACGCTGGTGTCAAGTTGACCCAGAAACAAAGCGCGGTTGTATTGATCCAAGCAGCGTGTGGTTCTGCCGTTCTGTGGATACAGGGTGAGTTCGGTTTTACTGAAACCTTCGAATTCGGCCACACGGTATAAGTTGTGCAGTCTCAGCCAGAGTTTGTCTGCCGGTTTCTCGTAGCGGAAATAGTGCCATTTGAAGGCATGCCCGAAATTGTGCATGGTGCGCAGGGTGATCTGCGGTATGGAGGCTTTCAGCGGGTTACCCGCCGGGTTGGCAACGTAGCTCATGATGAAGCCATGGTAGGCACGCGCCACTTCCCAGTAAAAATTGTAGACGGCATGCCACAGGCGGCTTTCCATGACGCGCGACATGCGCGGATTGCGCAGATATTGCTGGCTCAGCGAAGTTTGCAGCGAGCGCGCATATTCATCCAGAAGCAGCAGTCCATCCAGGCGCTCCTTGCCATAATGGGCGTTCTGGTCGTTGAATTCCCCGAGCTTGTGCAACACCTGTTCATGCGCTTTAAAGACATCGCCGGCAGGCAAGTCGTTTATCCAGCGCGTAATTGTCTTCTGGCTGCCCAGAGTGTCCGGCTCCGCGCTGTTTTTACGCAGCATGGACAGAATGTTGAACATGACTATTTGCTCCGGCTAAATTGCTGTAGGGACTCCATTTGCTAAGATTTCTATAGCAAAATATGTGCCATTTTTCTTGCGATGTCGAAAGCGCCGCTTGCAGGCAGAATCCCAAGGGGCCGAGTTGCGCCTGCTCGACTGCTGGCCAATATAATGTCGAAAAGCCGACGGCTATGCGGGATTATGCTTGTTTATTCCAGGCGCTGCGCCACCCAGTCCCCAACAGATTGCAAGGCGGCGGGCAATTGCGCGGGTTCGGTGCCGCCGGCCTGAGCCATATCGGGGCGCCCGCCTCCTTTTCCGCCTACCTGGAGGGCGACGAAGTTGGCTAATTCGCCGGCCTTAATTTTGCTGGTCAGATCGGCGCTTACGCCAGCAATCAGGGTAACCCGCCCGTCAGTGCAGCTGCCCAATACCACCACACACGATTTGAGCTTGTCCTTGAGTTTGTCGACGGTTTCGCGCAGCGTTTTGACGTCGGCGCCTTCCAGCATCGCGGCAAGCACCTTCGCGTTGCCTACTGCAGTAGCCTGGCTGACGAGGTCATCGCCTTGCGTTGTAGCCAGTCTGGATTTGAGACGACCCAGTTCTTTTTCCAGGTTTTTGACGTTGTCCACAATCTGCGCGATTTTTTGCTGTAACTCTTGCGGCGGCGCCTTGAGCAGGGCGGCGGCTTCCAGGATTTGCCGCTGCTGCGCCTGTGTCATGGCCAGTGCCGCTGGCCCGGTGACTGCTTCGATGCGGCGGATCCCTGCGGCCACGCCGGATTCCGATACGATCTTGAACAAGCCGATATCGCCGCTGCGGCTGACGTGGGTACCGCCGCACAGTTCGGTGGAAAATTCACCCATGGCGATGACGCGTACCTGGTCGCCGTATTTTTCGCCGAACAATGCCATGGCGCCGTGGGCGATGGCGGCATCGTAGTTCATCAACTGTGTTTCGACGATCACATTGCGGCGGATTTCGCGGTTCACCAGGTCTTCAATCTGCTGTAGCTGGACTGTGCTGACAGGCTCGGTGTGGGCGAAGTCAAAGCGTGTCCTGGCCGCATCCACCAGCGAGCCCTTTTGCGTGACGTGAGTGCCCAGAACCTGGCGCAGCGCAGCATGGAGAAGGTGCGTGGCGGAGTGGTTGCAGGCGGCACGGCTGCGGGCCTCAGCATCTACTTGCGCGGTGACGGTATCGCCCAGTTTGAGACTGCCGGATTGGAGTATTCCGGTGTGGCCGAAAACATCGGGCTGGATTTTCTGGGTATCGTCCACTACAAATACGCTGCCGTTGCTGCGCAATTCGCCGCTGTCGCCCACCTGGCCGCCGGATTCGGCATAGAACGGAGTGCGGTCGAGCACGATGACGGCAGCTTCGCCGGCGCCGATGCTGTCCACCGGGCTGCCCTCCTGATACAGGGCGAGAATGCGGCTATCCAGGCTCAGCGTGTCGTAGCCATGGAATTCTGTGGGTTGGCCGTCGAAGCGCATGCCGGCCTGCATGGTGAATTTGCTGGCTGCACGCGCGCGCCTGCGCTGCGCTTCCATGGCAGCATCAAAACCGGCCGTGTCTACCGTGAAGCCGCGCTCGCGCCCCACATCGGCGGTCAGATCCAGCGGGAAGCCGTAGGTATCGTAAAGCTTGAACGCGGTGGCGCCGTCGAGTACGTTGCCGCCCGACTGCAGCGCCTGTTCGAGGATGCCCATGCCGTGTTCCAGGGTTTCGGCAAAGCGCTCTTCTTCCTGTTTGAGCACGGCGGTCACGCGTGTCTGGGCGGCGACCAGCTCCGGGTAGGCTGCGCCCATCGTTGCAGCCAGGTCGGCCACCAGCAGGTGAAAGAAGGGTTGTTTCTGACCCAGTTGGTAGCCATGGCGGATGGCGCGGCGAATGATGCGGCGCAGCACATAGCCGCGCCCCTCGTTGCCGGGGATGATGCCGTCGGTGATGAGGAAGGCGCAGGCGCGAATGTGATCGGCGATGACCTTGAGCGAATTGTCGGTTAAATCTGCGCTGCCGGTAACGCGCGCCGCAGCGTGTATCAATGCCTGAAACAAATCAATTTCATAATTGCTGTGGACGTGCTGCATCACCGCCGAAATGCGCTCCAGCCCCATGCCCGTATCCACCGAAGGCTTGGGTAATGGCTGCAGGCTACCTGCCTCGTCGCGGTTGAATTGCATGAATACCAGGTTCCAGATTTCGATGTAGCGATCGCCGTCTTCATCCGGTGAACCGGGCGGGCCGCCCGCGACTTCAGGGCCATGGTCGTAGAAAATCTCGGTACACGGCCCGCACGGACCGGTGTCACCCATTTGCCAGAAGTTGTCCGAGCCCCCGCCTGGCTTGTCGCCGATGCGGATGACACGCTCATCCGGCACGCCCATTTCAGTTGTCCAGATGGTGTGCGCTTCGTCATCGGTGTGGTAGACGGTTATCCATAATTTGTCTTTGGCTATGCCGAGTTCCTGGGTAAGGAATTCCCAGGCGAACTGGATGGCGTTGCGTTTGAAATAATCGCCGAAGCTGAAGTTACCCAGCATCTCGAAGAAGGTATGGTGGCGCGCAGTGTAGCCGACGTTTTCCAGGTCATTATGCTTGCCGCCCGCGCGCACGCAGCGCTGTGAGCTGACCGCCCGCACGTAAGGCCGGGTTTCGCGGCCGAGGAATACGTCCTTGAATTGCACCATGCCCGCGTTGGTGAACAGCAGGGTGGGGTCGTTGCCTGGTACCAGCGGGCTGGAAGCGACGGGGGTATGCCCGTGACGGGCAAAAAAATCGAGGAAGCGCTGACGGATTTCGCTGCTTTTCATGGGCTGTTTTTCGTGGGATACGCAGGTTCGATAGAATTGGCACATTTTAGCCCGGATACAGCATAAATTCACGTGTAACCGGTTGAAAACAAAAAAGGCCGCACACGGCGACCTTTTTTATGACAGGAAAGCTCAGAGCAGATTGGGGGCGATGCCGGGATTTTTGCCGATGCCGACGATTTTCGGCTCGTTCAGCTTGCGCGGCTTGACCACTTTAATGTCGCGCAAATATTCAGCCACCACATCCCAGATCGGTGTGCCGGACACCCCTTCACCCACTGGCGCCCAGCCAGCCACTTTGTACTTTTTGTTAGCCATGACCGGCTTGCCTTTCAGGGTCATGTTGCTGATACGGTTGCCAATCTTGTTGTTGGGTGCAACTGCATACTGGATGCCGCCCACGCGTACCATATCCCCACCCTGCTGATAGTAGGGGTCGGCGTTGAACAGGTTGTCGCACACATCTTCCATGACGCTCTTGATGGTTGCGCCGGTCATCTCGTTGAGCGTTGTGGACGGGTAGGTGATGGCGGTCTGATCCATCAACCGATCCATGGTTATGATATCCCCCGACAGTAATGTGGTACCCCAGCGGAAGCCGGGCGAGAAGGCCGCATCTGCGCCTTTGACCGCCATCAGTGCATCCAGGATGAGTTGGTCGAAGGTGCCGTTGAAGTTGCCGCGTCGATACAGGAGTTCTTCGGTCACGGCGAGTTTTTCATCCAGTTTTGCTGCAAATGGCGCGCGCACTTTCTGGATGAGTGCATCCATTTTTGCATCTGGTTCGATCAGGTTGGAGAAGACCGGTAACAGGCGGTATTTCCAGCCAGCGATTTTGCCGTTTCTCACATCAAAATCCATTACGCCGAGGAATTTCCCATTGGAGCCGGCATTGGTCACCAGCGTGATGCCCTTGGCATTCTTGACCTGGGATGGATAGGGGATGCCATCGTGGGTATGGCCGCCGAAAATCGCGTCTATGCCGGTCACGCGTGATGCCATTTTCAGGTCAACGTCCATGCCGTTGTGTGACAGCACCACGACCACTTGAGCCCCTTTGGCACGCGTCTCGTTGACGACTTTCTGCATGTCGTCGTCATTGATGCCGAAGCTCCAGTCCGGCACCATGTAGCGCGGGTTGGCAATCGGGGTGTAGGGGAAAGCCTGACCGATAATGGCCACCTGTACGCCGTTCATGGTTTTGATCACATACGGCTTGAACACCTGATCGCCGAAGTCGTTGGTTTTGATATTCTGGGCAACGAAATCAATGTGCCCCTTGAAATCGTTATCGACAACATGTTTGACGCGCTCGGCACCATAAGTGAATTCCCAGTGGCCGGTCATCACGTTGACACCGAGAAGTTTGGCTGCATCCACCATGTCCTGGCCATTGGTCCACAGCGAGGTGGCGGAACCTTGCCAGGTATCGCCGCCATCCAGCAGCAGCGAACCGGGGCGCGAGGCGCGCACTTTGTCCACCAGCGTTTTCAGGTGGGAAAATCCTCCCACCTTGCCATAGGTGCGCGCGGCAGCGGCGAAATCGAGATAGGTGAAGGCGTATGCTTCACGCGTACCGGGCCTGATGCCGTAATGCTTGAGGAAGTATTCACCCACCAGATGTGGTGGTTGGCCAACTGCGCCGCCCACGCCGATGTTGACGTCCGGTTCACGGAAATAAATCGGCAGCAATTGCGCATGGCAATCGGTCATGTGCATCAGCGATACGTTGCCGAATTTGGGCAGGTCGTAAAAGCCGGAGGGGGCGTTTCCGGCCAGTGCCTGCTTATTGTCAATCGCCATGCCGGACGCAGCGGCGACGGCCAGTATCTGTAAAAATTCGCGGCGATTCATCATCTCGTGAGCTCCTCAATGCATTGTTGCGGCTGGTTTATGGGTGCGCCTATTTTAGTGTGCTGACGGGTGAAGTAAATGGTAATAATCATCCAAGCAGGCGCTGATGAGTGTGTGCCCGCGAAAAAAAAGCGAAGCTGGCAGACGCCAGCTTCGCTTGATGATTGAAGCAATTGTTTACTTACGGAATACCGAAGCCTTCAGCGGTAAGCCATTGCTGATGTAGGAATGGAAGTATTCCAGATTGTTGTAGTCAACGCTGCCTGGAGCAAACGGCACGGTACGCGTCATCTTGTTGCAGCCGACGTAACGTTCCTGCAGTGTCACCAGGTTCTCACCGCCACGAAATACCGGCCAATGCGTAGCCTGCCCCACGCTGGGGGAGAGCACTTCGGAGCGCAGGTGATTACCGGCGTTTTGCACGTGGCAAGTGGCGCAAGAGAAGTTGAGCTGGCCACGGCGGCTATAGAACTGGCTCTTGCCTTCTTCGTATGCAGCAGTAGCCGCTGCACCCTGCACCTTGATGTTCATCGGCATCCCGTCCGACAGCGTGCGGGCATAGGCAGTCAATGTGCCCATAGTCTTGGTGTCATTGTACTTGTAAGCCTCTTCGCCGTTGGCGGTGCGACAGGCATTGATGGCCATCTCGAAGGTGACAACCTTGCCAGCCTTGTCATCGAAGTAGGGATAGTTTCCCGCTACGTTTTTGCCGCCATTGGGGAAGCAGTCCGCGTATTTCTTGCCATTCTTGAACGGTGTTTCCCACATCTTCTTGCCTTGCTCGACCACCGAGCCGAAGGGTGGAAAATCCATGATGCTGTTGTACTGTGCCATGGCATCAGGGTCAAATGCCAGCGCCCCATAAACATAGTTTCCGGCTTTGATATCCGGATATTTGCTGCTGAAAAAATTAAGCAGACTCTGGCGGTCTTGTTCCGGCGTGGCGCTTGCATTCAGTGCGCCGAGCAGGAGTCCAGCCCCAGCCAGAGCCAGCAGGATTTTTTTGCCGTGCGCCTTGGGCAACTGTGCCTGTGGCTCGCGAAAAGTTTTTTTCATGCCGTCCTCCGTTTGGTGTTTGTTTGGGTGGCGCCAGAACGTTAGTTCTGGCAGTTAGTTCAGCCTGGTTGAGATTCAGGCGACCACGCCATCAACTTTATTGGATTCGCCTTTATTGTCTTTCCAGCTCACCTCTACCTTGTCACCGGCTTTGGCACCCTTGACCTTGAATCCCAGGTACGGGTTCTTTGACACGCCGCCGCCCCATTGTGCGTCGAGCACGGGCTTGCCATTAACCGTGGCGTGCACTTCATCAATGAAGTGAGCCGGAATCAGCTGGCCGGTCTTGGCATCTTTGCGCAGGCCGGTTTCCATCGGGTGGTTCATCAATACTTTAATATCTGCCACATCGCCACTGACGGATGCGCGCATTTTCATTGGTTCTGCCATTTTGAATTCCTCTAAGCTAAATATTGAGACACGGTTGCCGGATCAGGATGCGCGTCAGTTAACCGCCGCAACCACCGATCGTTACCTTCACTTCCTTGGCGGCGGTATAGGTCTTGCCACCCGCAGTCACCACGGCTCGCACCATGGCCGTCTGTCCCATCTTGATACGGGTGGAGATAAAACCCTCGGCGCCGTTGGACAGTTTGAAATCGGTAATCAGCGGCGTAGCATTTTTCTCGGCGAAAATGGCGATACCTGTGGTGGCGGGAATGCTGCTGGTCACTTCGACAGGAACGACCGCGCCGTTCTCGGCAATATCCGGGGCCTTGATGGTGATGGCCTTGCTGTCTGTGGGCGTTGCCATGCCCAGATCCTTGATGG
Organism: Sulfuriferula sp.; assembly: GCA_035530335.1. GTDB lineage: Bacteria > Pseudomonadota > Gammaproteobacteria > Burkholderiales > Sulfuriferulaceae > Sulfuriferula. The sequence goes on from DATKUZ010000020.1 coordinate 152,557, forward strand.
CCTCGGGTACACTCTTTGCGGCAAACGCGCTGCTGTTCCAGGCCGCCATGGCGTTACCGGACTTGAGCAGTCCGGCGGCAGCCGCCATGGCGACTACGCCGGCTGCGCCGGCGCTTTTCAGGATGTTTCTACGCAATGCATTCATTCATTTCTCCTTGATGATATTGGAACCCAGATTACAGGCCGTATATGAAATCGGTTACTAGATCAATTTCCTGCTCGGTCATCACCTTGTGTTTGCCGAACGGAATCATTGAGGTTTGCGGGTTGGCGACTGTGGCGTCCCATATCTGGGCGCGCAACTTGGCTTTGTCTGGATAGCGCGCGCTCATGGCGATCAGCGGCGGTCCAATAGTGCCAGCGGCGACTGCATCCGGCACGGTAGGCATGGCGTGACATGCCAGGCAGTTACCTTTGCTTTTATCAAAGGCAAGTTGCTTGCCGGTTTCTTCTTTGGGGGCGTCTGCCGCCGCAGCGTAGTTGGCCATAACGAACATGCCGACCATGCTTGCGGTCAAGATTAGTGATGCGCCTGCACGCATGTCATCCTCCTAGTCTAATTGTGGTGGGTGCAACTGAATGATTTTCCGGTTCACCGCTAAGGCTTTCCGGTTTGCCTATCCAAACTAAGGATGCGGCAAGCATAGTGCAAAATTTTTTGCTTGTCCAAGCCCCGGACAGCGTTTTTTTACAAAATTATGGCATTCGGTATGTTTGTACCAAACCTGCGCCCGATGAATGTTTCAGAGGCATTAAGGCTTGTCTGGCTTGTTGAGCGCAACGAGTTCTTTCAGGCGCGCTTCGGCAATGGACATCTGATAGAAGTCACCGTCACGGCTTTTCAGACCCAGTTTCAACTGCTCGATGGCGGCATCAAGATTGCCTTGGCGTACATAGGCCTCGGCTTGGGCCTGATGACGTAAAAAATCCTTGCCCTGCATGGCGTAGGCGCGTGACTGCAACTGGTACAGGCGGTAATCGTCCGGATACAGCATGAGATGATCGGTGACGAGTGCCAGTGCGGCATCGGCTTTTCCTGCCTGTAGCAGTGCATTGGCATCCGCGTATAACAGTGGCCGGTAACCTGGAAAGCGCTCGCGTCCGGCCTGGTAGCGGGTGATCGCGGCGTTGAGGTCGCCGGCTTCCTGTTTGATCCGTGCACCCAGCATGGCAATAATCGGACTGCCGGCACCCAGCTGGTTGAGCTTGTTCAGTTCCCGTTCGGCATAGTCGAACTGGCGTGCGCGCAGCAGCGCTACTGCCAGCCCGTAGCGTTCGGCCACGAGGCTATTGTAGCGGGCATCACGGATGGCTTCGGTAAAACGCTTGACGGCTTCTTCCGGGCGCCCTTCGCCAGCCAGCAGCTTGGCGCGCAACAGTTGATACTCCAGGCTGTCTGCCACCTGCCTGACCGGCAGAGTGTCAGCACGGTTTTGCATGTCGGCAATCCGTTCCGAGGTCAGCGGGTGGGTAAGCAGATAGGCGGGCGCGTTGTTTTCATACAGGCGGCTGTTTTTTTGCAGACGCTCAAAGAAGGTCGCCATGGCGCGTGGATCGAAACCCGCCCCGCGCATGATTTGCATACCGATACGGTCTGCTTCGCGTTCGTTATCGCGGGAAAAATTGAGCTGTTTCTGGATCGACGTGGCTTGTACCGTGGCAATGGCTGCGCTGGCCGCCTGCGGGTTGGAGCGCGCAGCGAGTATCGCCAGTGCCAGTGCGGCAAGCGAGGGCAATATGCCCTGATTCTGGCTTTCAATCATGCGCGCCAGGTGGTGCTGAGTGACGTGGGCAATTTCATGGCCGAGCACACCTGCCAGCTCGGATTCATTTTGTGTGGCTTCGATCAGGCCGGTATGCACGCCGATAAAACCGCCCGGCAGGGCAAACGCGTTCAGCGTATGGTCGCGCAGTACAAAAAACTGGAACGAGAGGCGGTTTTCCGGGCTGGCCGCCACCAGGCGGTAGCCAAGGTTGTTGAGGTAATCAGTGAGTTCGGGGTCGTCGTAATAAGTCGGCTCTGCGTAGATGTCGCGCATGATTTCACCGCCTACCCGGGCTTCGTCGCGTGCTGAAAACGCACCTTGCGAAACATCGCCGAGATCAGGTAATTCGCTGGCCGCCAGCTGCTGGCTGATCAGGCACACAGCCAGGAATAGAGGAGCTGATTTCATGGATGCTATGATAACTTCTTCTGTTTTCCAGTTCCTGACTATGAACCAGTTCACTCATTTTGATGATCGCGGCCGTGCCCAGATGGTGGATGTGGCCGATAAATCCGATACCCGGCGTGTGGCGGTGGCAGCCGGGCGCATCGTGATGCAGCCCGCCACGCTGCAGATGATCCTCGACGGCAATGCCCGGAAAGGTGATGTATTGGGTGTCGCGCGCATTGCCGCGATCGCGGCATCCAAGCGTACTGCTGACCTGATCCCGCTGTGCCATCCGCTCGCACTCACCCGGGTGGCGGTGGAGTTTCTGGCGGAGGAGGCGGATTCATCCATTGAATGCCGCGTGACGGCTGAAACCGTCGGCAAAACCGGTGTGGAGATGGAAGCGCTCACCGCGCTCAGCGTCGGGCTGCTCACCATCTACGATATGTGCAAGGCGGTGGATCGGGGGATGCGCATGGAAGGCATCCGCTTGCTGGAAAAACAGGGGGGAAAATCCGGTCACTGGCATGCTAGCTGATGCCAGGTGGCAGGATGTTGAAAACCACTGCTGGGTACCTTGCACTTGCCGGTTTGATCTTGGATGTGACAGCCATATTGATCAGTCCACGAAAATCTTAAATGGTTTCAGGGGGTGCGATGCAGGCAGCAGAGTATGACGCGTGGTACCAAACGCCTCGCGGACGCTGGATCGGGGAAACCGAATCTGGTCTGTTGCGGCGCATGCTGGGACCGCGACCTGGAGAAAGTTTGCTGGATGTCGGTTGCGGCACCGGCTATTTCGCTCGCCAGTTCGCACGGGCGGACAAGCTTGCCGTAACCGGGCTGGACCCGAACCGGGACTGGCTGGTATTTGCTGAACACCATGCCGCCGGCACGGAAAATTATGTGGGTGGCAGCGCGCTTGCGTTGCCGTTCGCGAATGACAGCTTTGACCTTGTGGTGTCAGTAACCGCCCTGTGTTTTGTTGCCGACCAGCGCCGGGCGCTCGCGGAGATGCTGCGGGTGACCAGGCGCCGCGTTGCGCTAGGCCTGTTGAACCGGCATAGTCTGCTTTATTGGCAAAAAGGGCGCGGCGGTGGGCAAGGCGCTTATCGCGGCGCCCATTGGCATACCGCTGCAGAGGTACGCGAACTGTTCGCCGGCCAGCCGGTACGGAACCTGCGCATGGGGTTTGCGATTTTCGCACCGGGGGGTGAATGGATTGCGTGGCACTTGGAAAGCGTATTGCCTGCGAGTCTGCCGCTCGGCTCGTTTCTCGCCGTGACTGTGGATGTGATCTGAGCGTTTGCGCCAATAAATTTATCATTGCCAGAATTTTTTGAGTCCCTTCCCTATTTGATGATGTCTGCGCCTATCACCCCCAAAAAAAAGCTGTACGAGCACTTTGCCCGGGTTGCCAAATCCATGGCCAGCCCCAGCCGTCTTGAACTGCTGGAGGCGCTGGCCCAGGGCGAGCGCAGTGTGGAAGGCCTGGCGCAGGCCACCGGCATTTCAGTGGCGAATACTTCCCATCACTTGCAAATCCTGCGCGACGGCGGTGTGGTGCAATCGCGCAAGCAGGGATTGCAGGTCATCTACAGTCTCAACGACCCCGAGATACCTGCCATCCTGAGTGGCCTGCGCCATTTGGCGGAGCGCCATATTGCCGAGGTCGAGCGCATCGTGCGCGAAAACTTTGAACGGCTGGACGAGCTGAAGCCGGTCAAACGCGATGAATTGCTGCAACTCGTCAGCAGCGGCGAAGCCGTGGTGGTCGATGTCAGGCCTGCCGGGGAATATCTTGCGGGGCATATTCCGGGCGCGATCAGTATCCCGCTGGACAGCCTTTCCAAGCACTTGGCCAAGTTGCCGAAGAACCAGGAGGTCGTTGCTTATTGCCGCGGGCCTTATTGCATGTTTGCGTACGAGGCGGTTTCCCAATTGCGCAGCCAGGGATATAAGGCGCGCCGTCTGGAAGACGGCTACCCGGAGTGGAAGGCCGGGCAGCTGCCAGTGGAGAAAAGCTGAAAAACCACTTGGGCACCATCGGGTTTTAGTCGCTTTTTTCTTGACTCTGGCCTTGTTTTTGTCCAGTATTCAAATATTCGCTTGAATATTGTTTTGTTTTTTGTAATGCGGTACCACTTTTTTCGCGGAGGAATATATGTTTTTCAAACAGCTTGCCACCAAGGAATCGTCCCTTTCCTATTTCTTCGGCTGCGGCACCCTGGGCAAGGCAATTGCCGTGGACGTGGTCGCGGGCGACGAGGCATGGTTCATCGAGGAGGCTAAAAAGGCCAATGTCACGATCAGCCACGTGATCGACTCCCATGTTCACGCCGACCATTATTCCGGCGGCAGGAAGCTGGCCGAAATGGTGGGCGCGCATTATTGCCTGCACGAAAGCGATGCTTCAGTGGTGCAATTCCCGTTTCATCCTCTCCACGACGGTGACGTCATCGAGGCCGGGAATGTGGTGGCCAAGGTGCTGCATACCCCCGGCCACACCATGGACAGCATCTGCCTGGCGGTGACTGACAAGCGTCGTGGCGAACAACCCTGGTTCGTGATTACCGGCGATACCCTGTTCGTGGGTAGCGTCGGCCGCCCCGATCTTGCCGGGCGCGAAAAGGCGATGGCCGCCATGCTGTTCGACAGCATTCACGCCAAGCTGCTGACCCTGCCGGACGAGACCGAAATCTTCCCCGGCCACCAGGCAGGTAGCGCGTGCGGCGCGGGTATTTCCGGCAAGCCTTCTTCCACTGTCGGTTTCGAGAAGCGTTTCAATCCCGGCCTGCATATCACCGCCAGGGATGAGTTTGTGAGCTATCTCACCAGCGAAATTCCGCCGCGGCCAGCAGAGATGGACAAAATGGTGGCGGCGAATATCGCTGCCTGATGAGACAGGGTGATCTGATGAGTGATTCTGCTTCGCACCTGGAAACTTACCAGGACTACCGCCACGGCATCAGCCACAATTGGTCACAGTTTGTACATCAGTTGTTCCAGGTGCTGCTGGTGGGGCTGACGCTGGGCATGATGCGCACCGTGGTACCGGCCCTGGCGGAGTCCGAATTCGGCGTGCCGAAGGGCTCGTTCATGCTGCTCATGGCATTTGTGGTGGCGTTCGGTTTCGTCAAGGGCCCGCTTAATTTCGTGGCGGGGCGTCTGTCCGAACGCATCGGACGCAAGCAAGTATTGTTGTTGGGTTGGCTGTCGGCGCTGCCTATCCCGTTCATGATCCTGTATGCCCCGAGCTGGGGCTGGGTGGTCGCTGCGACGGTGTTGCTGGGCGTCAACCAGGGACTCACCTGGTCGATGACCCAGACTTCCAAGCTGGACATCACCCGTCCCGACCAGCGCGGCCTCACCATCGGCCTGAATGAATTTTCCGGTTATGTAGGCGTAGCCATCGCCGGCATCATCACCGGCTACATGGCGACGACCTTCGGTGCGCGCCAAGGGTTGCTGATCTTTGGCTTGACGGTAATTGTGCTGGCTATTGTACTGACATTGATCTGGGTCAAGGATACCTTGCCTTGGGCCAAGGCAGAGGGCGCACGCCATGCGGCGGGTAAGTCCGTTGGTCCAGCGCCGCGTTTTCCGAAAAATATTTCCGATAAGCCGACGACTTGGGAAGTGTTTACGCTGATGTCCTGGCGCGACAAGCGCATGGCGGCTATTAGCCAAGCTGGATTGGTGGAAAAATTCGTGGATGCGCTGATCTGGGTATTCTATCCGGTTTTTCTTCATCAGCACGGCTTAAGCCTTCCCAACATTGGTTGGGTGGTGGGCGTGTACGGGTTCGTCTGGGGAGGGTCGCAGCTTGTTACCGGCAAGCTGTCCGACCACATCGGCCGGCAGAAGCCCGTCGTGTGGGGCATGTGGATCTGCGGCGCGGGCGTGGGCATGATGTTGCTGGGCGAGAGTGTCGCATGGTGGTCGTTCTCGGCAGGGGTGACCGGTTTTGGCATGGCCCTGCTGTATCCCAATTTGAGTGCGGCGGTGAGCGATATCGCGCATCCCAACTGGCGCGGTTCGGCCATCGGCATCTACCGCTTCTGGCGCGACCTTGGCTACGGCATCGGCGCGCTGGCGCTGGGACTGGTGGCGAACCTGAGCGGCGCCATCAACTCCGGATTCTGGTTCGTCACCATCGCCATGTTGATATCCGGTTTGATCGTCTGGGTGTGGGGCGAGGAAACCCACCCGCGGCTGAATCCGGCGGACAGCTCTAAGTGAAAGGAAAATGCCATGAAACTCGGTATGGTGATTTATTCCACCGACAGTGAGACGGTGTGGAATGCCTTCCGTTTGGGTGTGTTTGCCTTGAAGCAGGGGGATGTGGTTGCGGCTTTTTTGTTGGCCAAGGGCGTGGAATGCCGCAGCCTGGACAACGAGAAATTCAAGGTGACGGAAGCCATGGATCAGTATATTGCGGCGGGTGGCAGGATACAGGCCTGTGGCACCTGTCTGAAGCTGCGGGATAACACGGATACCGGCGTTTGCGAGATTTCCACCATGCAAGACCTGTACGAGATTACGCGTGACAGCGACAAGGTGCTGACTTTTTAGCAATCTTTGGGTTGCGCTTGCCAGGGAAGATTATGTTCATCAATAAAAAACTGCGCGTCGTAGCCTGCGCTCTTTCGCTTGGTTGCACCGCTTTGCCGGCTTTCGCGGTGGATGGAGCCGCGGTGAAGGCAATGGAGGAATATCTGGATTTTGTGGACTATGGCGGCGCCACCATTTTTCCGGAGCAGATTCCGGTCGACGACTGGAAAAATTTTTACGTCATCGACGCGCGCGATGCGGATCAATACAAGAAAGAACATATCCCCGGCGCCGTGAACATCGAGTGGCGGCAGGCGCTTGCACGCCGCAGCGAATTGCCCAAGGATAAGTCCGTTCTCATTTATTGCAATACCGGCTCGCTTTCCGCTCAGGCAGGGTTTGCGCTGCGTGTGGCCGGTATGGACAACGTGCGGATTCTGCAGGGTGGTTTTGCCGAATGGAAGGCCAAAGGCGGGTTCGACGCCAACCGGCGTGCGTCACAACAGCCTCGGCATTAGGAGGTTGTACATATGGCAAAAACGCTGATCATTTTACATGCCGCGCCGGACGCGCCCGATAACCGCGCGCTTACCGCAATGCGCTTGGCCGGTGCATTGCTGGCGGATAACAAAGACGTGCAATTATTCCTGATGGAAGACGGCGCCAAGTTGGCTGATCCGAAGTTGAGCGAAGAACACGCCTGCCGCGCTTTATTTTATGAAATGATGGACGTGGGCATGCAGGTTTTTGTGTGCGGCGCAACGATGCGCAAGCTCGGCTGGGACGAAGGCTATCCGCTGCCCGGTGTTCAAAAAAGCTCTATGAAAGCGCTGAGCACGTTACTGGACGGAGCGGATAAAGTAATTTCTCTCTAATATGAAAAGTTTGGTTTGCGTTTACTTCCGTCTGGCGTTGTTCCGACCGTTTCTTTTCCCGTTGATTGCTTTTGCCGGGCAGCCTCAAGGCATCGCAGAAACCGTTCATCTGGCTGGAGGAACCGACATGCCGGTAACTTTTTTCCGGCCAAAGGGCAGACCTGCTGCTCTGGCTACCGTCGGAAAGCGGGCTGGTGGAAAAATTCGTGGATGCGCTGGTTTAGGTGTGGGGCGAGGAAACGCATCCTCGATTGAATCCGGCGGGCTGAAAAACCTGGCTTGCGAAAAATCGCTCTGGGCTGTGTGTACTATTGTGACGAAAGATAAGAGCGGTTATTTTGGCCTGCTACGCCATGGTGCTCTTCAGATTTTCTTATGAAATTTCCGGTTTGCAGTGAGTTGTCTCGCCAGTTACTTGGTGGACTGGTAAGTTTGTTGCTGATGATTTCATTGGGCAGTGGTCTGGTGCAGGCTGCTGCGCCTGCGCTGGATAAGCATTGGCAGTCACCGTCAGGCGCGGTGTTGAGTTACAGCGTATATCCGGCACCCGGCCGGAACCTGCTGGTGTGGATGGGGGCTGAGTACGGTGAACAGCGCCGTGAGCAAGCCGCAGCCAGGTATTTCGCTGCACACGGCGTGGAGGTCTGGTTGGTGGATGGTTTGTCTGCCTACGATCTGCCGGATCTGCACAGCAGTCGCAACAAGGTGCCCGCTTCCGACATGATGGCACTATTGCAATTTGCGCTGCATGGCGGCAAGAAGTTGTATCTGGCCGGCGCGGGTACGAATGTTATTCCCTTGCTCAAGGGCGCACAGCAGTTGCAGCAGCAGCGTGTAAAAAATGCGCCGACGCCACCCCGGCTACTCGGTGCTGTGATGATCTACCCAGATCTGATCGAGGAAGTGGACACCGGCGATGCCCTGCACTTTCTGCCTGTCGCGAGCCAGACGCGCCTCAATATCGCTTTATTGCAACCGCAGCAATCCCCACGTTTCTGGTGGCTGGACAAACTGAAAAACGCATTGCAAAGCGGCGGCAGCAAAGTTCATGTGACGATTTTGCCTGGCGTACGAGATGGTTTTTACGAGCGTCAGGATGCAAGCCAGCGGGAACTCGATGCGGCGCAGCGACTCGGACCTATCATGTTTACTGCCTGGCGCGAGCTTGCGCCGGATTCACCCGGAACCCATCATGCGCCTGTTGCTCGCCACCATCCTTAGCCTGTTTCTTGTTACTGCGCACGCGGCTGATACCGACCTGCGCGCGGTCGCGCCCAGCTCCGCAAAATCCCTTGTGCTGACCGACATGGGCGGCAAAAAGTTTGACCTTGCAAGTTACCGCGGGCGCGTCGTCCTGGTAAATTTCTGGGCGACTTATTGCCCGCCCTGCCTCAAGGAAATGCCCTCGATGGAGCGTTTGCAACAACGCATGAAAGGCAAGCCTTTTGCGATTCTGGCGGTGGACGTGGGTGAACAAAACGCTGATGTGCAGGCATTTATGAAGCAGGTTCCCGTCACCTTTCCCGTCCTGATGGATCGCGATGCCCGCCATTTTAAAGCCTGGAAAGCCTATGCCCTGCCTTCCAGTTTTGTGGTGGATGCGCAAGGGCGCGTGCGTTACGTCATATTCGGCGGCACGGAATGGGATGAACCTGATGCCCTGGGAAAACTCATGGCGCTGCTACCTGCGCGCTAGACTTTGCCTAGCGGCCAGTTGTGGGTTTCCGCCCGGCCTTCACGACACCAGGCATATAGCGCATCGTACATCACCATGCCGTGCTTGAGCATTTCATGGTCGTCCGAAAAGCAGCGTGACAAGCCCAGTGAAATCGCCAGCAAACCCGCTGCTTCGGGGGCAAGATCCAGACGCGCGGTGTCCGCGCCGCGCACGATCAGCGCGAGCTGTTGTAATCCAGGCTCGTCGAGATGGTGTTTTATCAGGAAGGCATCGAAGCTGCATAGTTCGCCGTCATGACCATACTCCACGCCGGGAATATCATAGGGAACCGCCCCGGTTTGTGCGGCCACCTCCAGTACTTCGGTTGCCGGCACGTACAGAAATTGCGGCGCTTCATCGATAAAGCGTGCAATCAGCCACGGGCAGGCGACGCGATCGATTTTTGGATGTTCTCTGGTGATCCATTTCATGGTTCCACTCCAGTCTCAGTGAGTGTTGAACAGGTTCAAGCGAGCATCGAGTAACTCAACCCGAGCAGGGCACAGGCGCCGATAACTTTCACCACACCGGCCTGGTAGCGCCAGAGGGCGATGAAAGCGGTGACACCCACCAGCACTGAGAACCACTCGAACTGACCCGAGAACGGCGCGGTCTTGGTGGCGACAGGCCACAGCGTATGCCAGGCAAAGAATACGGCGAGATTCAGGATCACCCCCACGACAGCGGCGGTGATGGCGGTAAGCGGTGCGGTGAACTTGAGGTCGCCGTGGGTGCGTTCCACCAGCGGTCCGCCGACCAGGATGAACAGAAAGCTGGGCAGGAAGGTGAAGAAGGTGGCCACGCCGGCACCGGCGGCGCCGGCCCAGAACGGCGTATCAGGACCGAACAGCGCCTTGCTCCAGCCGCCGATGAAGCCGACGAAAGCCACCACCATGATGAGCGGTCCGGGCGTGGTTTCGCCCAGTGCCAGCCCGTCTATCATCTGGTGGGCGGTGAGCCACTGGTAATGTTCGACGCCGCCCTGATAGACGTAGGGCAGCACTGCATAAGCGCCACCGAAGGTCACCAGCGCGGCCTTGGTGAAGAATCCGCCCATGGTGAACAGGGTTTGCTGGCCGGACAGCAGCGCCATCACGCTGATCCACAGTACCAACCCAATGATCACCAATGCTGACAGCCGTGCCCAGGAAAGGCGTGCATGGCTGGGGGTGGGGGTGTGGTCGTCGATCAACGCCGCGCCGTAGTCCCTCCCGGAAGTGCCATGGCCGCCCGCAGCCTTGAATTTGTCCGGCATGAATTTGCCGCCAGCCATGCCGAGGCTCGCCGCGCCCAGCACGATGTAGGGGAAGGGAATATCGAGCGCGAAAATGGCGACAAAAGCGGCCGCCGCAATCGCCCACAGTACGCCATGCCTGAGCGCGCGCGTGCCGATGCGGTAGGCCGCGAACACGACAATGGCGGTGACTGCGGGTTTGATGCCGTACAGAATCCCCGCCACAACGGGCAGGCTGCCGAAAGAGACGTAGATCCAGGCGAGTGCAATCAGGATTAGCAGCGACGGCAGCACGAACAGCGCGCCAGCCGCAACCCCGCCTTTCACTCCGTGCATCAGCCAGCCGATGTAAGTGGCGAGCTGCTGCGCTTCCGGTCCGGGCAGCAGCATGCAGTAATTGAGCGCATGCAGAAAGCGCCGCTCGGAAATCCAGCGGCGCCGTTCCACCAGTTCCAGGTGCATCATGGCAATCTGCCCGGCCGGGCCGCCGAAGCTGATGAAACCGAGTCTGAGCCAGTATTTGAGGGATTCGACAAAGCCGACTGGTGCGGGTGCGGTGTCAGGGATGGCTTCAGGGAGCATGGCTTGCTTTGTTATGAAGGAGTGAATGCTGCATAGAGGTCGTCAAACAGTTTAGAGGCTTCGGCGAGCAGGGTGTCGTCGTCCGGGCAGCGCGTCTGCATGGCCTTGAGCAGGATTTCCAGCCCGGCGGCTTCCGCCACCGGAATGCCGCCCACGTCCAGGTAATGCACCAGCACCCCAATGCGGGTGAGGGCCGGATCGTGTTGCAAACCGAAACTGGCGAGCAGGACTTCGAATGTGACCCGGTTGCCGATATGGGTGAAAGCGGCGCCGTCAAAATCGAAGCCGAGCGCGCCATCCGGACAATTCTGCGGCCGCTCCAGCCACACGAATACCGGCTGGCGATCGATAAAGCGCCGGATCAGCCAGGCACTGGCCATGCGATCCACCCACAGGTGCCTGCGCGTGGCCCAGGTGCGATTCTGATATTCGGCACTCGGCAAGCGCCGGATGCTGCCTGTTGCTGCATGGGGTTCGTCCGGGTCGATGAGCGCCTGATAAACTGCTTCTGCCTGCGCCAGTTCGGCGGCGATTTGCTCTCGCGCAGCGGCCGGGAAATAATCAATGGCGACGACGGCCTCAAAATCGCGCCGCAAGCGGCTAAGTGTGCGTTTGGCCGCAACGGCGTCGAGCGTGACAAGGGTGCGAATGAAAGCGTCAAGCGCATTTTTCAATTCCGTGTATTCTGCGGTGCGATCAAACAGCGCGCGGAACGCGGCAGCTTGCTGCGGGTCAGTCGCGCTGATCCCCACCACCTGCGCCGTGCCCCCAGCAGCAAGTGTCTTGGCGGCCTGTGCCTGCAGTGCTGGGCTTGCGGATAGATGATTCGGCAGCAGATACACGCCGTCGCGCAGCACGGCGCAGCCCAAGGCTTTGAGCGCGCGCCAGATGCGCATGCGGGCGGTGGCGTTACTGGTGGGCAGGCTGGTGATCAGAGCCAGCCAAGTATCATTGTGGTTCATATTAACTATTCTACATTTATGTAGATGATATTACATTATCATAATAATTTCGTGCGACGGCGCGCTGTCCAATGTTAGGAATGAATGATGCTGAATCAGCCCAAAATCATCGAGCTGCGCCAATCTCTGGAAAATACCATCGTCGGTCAATCAGCCTTGCTGGATAGGTTGGTCATCGGACTGTTGACCGGCGGGCATCTGCTGCTGGAAGGCCTGCCCGGTCTGGCCAAAACCACGGCGGTGAAGGCGCTGGCGGGTGCTGTCCACGCGCGTTTTCAGCGCATCCAGTTCACCCCCGACCTGCTCCCGGGAGACCTGACCGGCACCGATATCTACAATCCCCAGGCGGGCAGCTTCTGCTTTGTCGAGGGGCCGCTGTTCCACGAAATCATTCTGGCGGACGAAATCAACCGGGCGCCGGCCAAGGTGCAGTCGGCCTTGCTCGAAGCCATGCAGGAACAGCAGATCACGGTGGGAGGGGTGACCCGGCCGCTGCCGCCATTGTTCATGGTCCTGTCCACGCAAAACCCGCTGGAGCAGGCGGGTACCTACCCTTTGCCGGAGGCGCAGCTTGACCGCTTTCTGTTGCATGTCGAGTTGACCTATCCCAGTGCGGAGGATGAGTTGCGCATACTGCAACGCGATCGTGCGGGTAATGCCGCCGCTACGGAATCCGGGCCTAAGGTGGATGTGCAGACCGTGCTGGCGGCGCGCGAGGAAGTTAAAAAGATTCATCTGGACGGTGCGCTGGAACGCTATATCGTGACCCTGGTCGGGGCGACGCGCGATATCGCCCGCTGGCTGCCGGACCAGGCCGGCATGATCGAGGTCGGTGCCAGCCCGCGTGCTTCCCTCGCCATTGCCCATGCAGCCTGCGCGCATGCCTATTTGCAGGGCAGGGAATATGTCATCCCGGACGATATTCATGCCATTGCCCCGGACTGCTTGCGCCATCGCATCATCCCGAGCTTTAACGCGCGCATGGAAAAAGTGTCGCGCAATAGCCTGCTCCAGGCTTTGCTGGATGCGGTGCCGGTACCTTAACGTACTGTGAAAGCATCATTGGCCAAGCTGGCTTCACTCGGACAGCGCCTGATTGCCGTAAGCATTGGCCGGCCCGATGTGGTGGATACGCACGCGCCGTTGCTGAATGCGGAAGAACTCGCGCAACTCATGCACCGTATCCAGGCGCAGCAGGGAGCGCTGTATTCCAGGGAGTCGCAGCATCGCCACGCCGGGGATTTTCGCTCGGTGTATCTGGGCAGCGGTCTGGATTTCGAGGAAGCGCGACCCTATCAGCCCGGCGACGACGTGCGCGGCATGGATTGGCGCACCACGGCGCGCACCGCCCGACCGCACATCAAGATTTACCGGGAAGAGCACCAGCCTGCCTTGCATGTGGTGATCGACCGCGGCCCGAGCATGCGTTTCGGCACCCGCAGCCGCCTGAAAGTAACGCAAGCCGCACGCATTGCCGCCATTCTCGGCTTTGGTGCTGCGGGCGCGAACACGTGTATCGGCGGCACGATCTGGCAGCCCGGCGCGCTGACGCTGCCTTGTCGCAATGGCGCAGCGGGTGCGATGCAACTGGCGCAGGCGGCGATTGCACCGTGCCCGCCGCTGGTGGATTCGGTTGCTGCGGCAATACCGCCCTTGCATGCCTTGCTCGACCGGCTGGATGGGCAATTGCCGCGCGGTTCCAACGTGGTGTTGATCAGCGATTTTCATGCACTGTGTGAGGCTGATTTGCCTGCGTTGCTGCGCCTGGCCAGCCGTCACCAGGTACAGGCGGTACAGGTGCTGGATGTGGCCGAGCAGGCGCTGCCCAATGTCGGGTTGATCGCGTTCCAGGATGCGGCCTCGATGGCCCGGTGCTGGGTCGACACCAGCAGGCGCGAGGTGCGTGCGGCGTATCAGGAACAAGCGGACAGCAGCCAGGCTGCGCAGCAGGCGTTGTTTCGGCGCATCGGCGTGCGCCTGCATTGCCTGCTGGCCGACGCTGACCCGTTTGCGTTGCTGCAGCAAATGCGCCCGTGATGAACGATCCAACCAGCGGTTTGATTGACATCATCGAGCCGGTCAGGCCGATGTTCACCACCACCAGCTACAGCGCGTGGTGGCTGGCTCTGGGGGTGGCGACGCTGGTGCTGCTGGGGCTATGGATGCGCTGGCGCGGGCGCTGTGTCCGTGCCTGTCGCAAGCGTCTGCAGCATCTCAGGCAAGCGTACGCTGCGGGTAGTGTGAGCCAGCACGAGGCCGCCTATCGCCTGGCATTTGCTCTGCGGCAGGGGTTGCAACTGCAGCAGCTAGACGCCGACCAGCCGCCGCGTGCCTTGCCGGTAGCCGAGCACGCAGGCTGGGCAGAAACCGTAACCCGTCTGGATACGCTGCGTTATCAGGCTGGAGCCAGTCTGGATGACAGCCAGTGGACGCACCTGTTTAACCAGGCCGACGTCTGGCTGCAGCGAGCGGGCCGATGCTGAGCCTCGCGCACCCTGCCTGGCTGGGGTTGCTGCTGCCTCTGCTCGTGCTGGCCGGACTGCAGTGGCGGCGGGGGCGCGTCAGCCAGGAGGCGGTCAGCGTGGCGCTGGTGCATCCCCAGCTGGATTGGCTGGCGCGCAGCCAGGTTGCGCAGCCCAGCGGACAGTTTGCGCGCTGGCTGAATCTGCTGTCCCTGATTTGCCTGGTGCTGGCGCTGGCGCAGCCGCAATGGATTGGGGGCTGGCTGCCGGAAACCCCGCAAGGGCGCGAAATCATGTTGCTGGTGGACACGTCCAAGAGCATGGGCATCACCGATTTTGAGCTGGATGGGCAGCCGGTGGAACGTCTTGTCGTGCTCAAGGATCTCGTTACCCGCTTCGTGACCGGGCGCCAGGGTGATCGTTTTGGCGTGATTGCGTTTGGCAGCGTAGCCGGCACACTGGTGCCGCCGACGTTTGACCTTGACCTGGTGCGTGCCATGCTGGCGCGCCTGCAGGTCGGCATTGGGGGTGACGACACAGCCATCGGTGACGCCATCGGACTGGCGCTCAAGCAATTGCGCGCGCGACCGCGCCTGCGCCCGGCGCTGATCCTGTTTACCGATGGTGACAGTACCGCAGGCGATATCACCCCCGGCGAGGCAATCGAACTCGCGCGCCACTTTGGGGTGCCGATATACACCGTGCAGATTGGCGGCGACCTGTTTGCCGCTGGGCGACCCAGTGCGCCCGCCCATACCCCGGCCAGCGCACCGGGACTGGCGCAAATCGCCGCTGCCACCGGCGGGCGTTATTATCAGGCGGGCAATCGTGGTGCGTTGCAAAGTGTCATCCACGATATTGGCCAGCGTGAAAAAACCGTCGCGCGTCCCGCCACACGCCGCGTGGTGCAGGAATGGTATCTGCTGCCGCTGTTGCTGGCGGTGGGTCTGTTGAGCCTGGCTCGACTGAGTGCGATACGGCGGGTGGCGGCATGACCGGTCTGGGCGAACTGGCGCAACTGGACTGGCGCAACCCGTGGTGGCTGGCACTGGCCTTGCAGCCGCTGTTGATGGCGGCGCTGCAGCACTGGCGCCGCGGACGCGTGCTGCATTATGCCGATGCGCATCTGCTGCCATGGGCGCTGCGCGGCACGTTTGGCGTGTCATCCAACGGGCGGCGCGTTGCCAATATGCTGGCGTGGCTGTTGCTGGCCTGTGCTGCCGCCGGGCCGCGCCTGCCGCTGGTGACCACGCCGGAACAAAGGGCCGCGGTTTTGCACCATGAACTGAATGTGATGGTGGTGCTGGATGTGTCGCCTTCCATGCTGGCGCAGGATGTGTCGCCGCAACGTTTGCAGCGCGCCCGATTGAAGTTGTTCGATTTATTGTCGCGACTGCATGGCGAACGGATCGGGCTGATCGTGTTTTCCGGCAGCGCCGGGCTGTTGCTGCCGCTCACCCGTGACATGGATGCTGTGCGCGCTGATTTGCCACTGGCGCAGCCCACCCTGCTGGATACACCGGGCAGCAATATTGCTGCTGCGCTCAAGCTGGCGCGGCAAACACTGCTGGCGCAAAGCCCGGGCAGGCGCGGCGCAGTGCTGCTGCTTACCGATGGCGATGCCAGTGCACTCTCCGGCACGGCGGGTGCCGCTGCCCTGGAGGCCGCACGCAGGCTGAAACGTGCTGACCTGCCACTGTATGTGCTGGGTGTGGGAACACCTGCTGGCGCAACCATTCCTTTGCCCGATGGCGGGGTGGTCGAGCAGGACGGCAGCGCGGTGACCAGCCGCCTGGATGAGAACGGCTTCGCCACACTGGCGCGCCTGGGCGGCGGCGCTTACCAAACCGTGCAGGATGGCGATGCAGATTGGGAGGCCTTGTATGATCGCGGCATTTTGGGTTTGCCCGGCAATCCGCATCCGGTTGATCCGGCACAAAGCTGGCGTGAGTTGTATGCATGGTGTCTGCTGCCGGCATGGTTGCTGCTGCTATTTCTGAATTATCCGCTGTGGCAGCGTGCCATCCGGCCTGAAGTTGCGGGCTGGTTATTGGTGGGCGTGGTAGCCTGGGGCGCGGGGGTGCCGAGCGTTCGCGCAGCCGACGCAGATACCGCACAGGCGGCCTATACCGCTTACCGTAGCGGCAATTATGTCGAGGCGCAGGCGCTGTATGGACTTACGCAGGACTACCCGGCAAACATGGGCGCGGGTGCGGCGGCGTATCGACGGCGCGATTATGTCGCGGCGGCCAGCCAGTTCACCCATGCCATGCTGGCGGCGCCAGATGCGAAGTTGCGCGCCGATGCCTTGTATAACCTGGGTAACAGTTATTTTGCGGCGGGCAATTTTGGGGCAGCGGCGGATGCGTACCAGGGGGTGCTGCGCTTGCGCCCGCGTGACGCCAACGCCCGTGCCAATCTGGCGCTCGCTGCCGGGCGCCAGTCGGCAGCCAGCAAACCCGATGCCTATAGCGCGGGCATACTCGGGCGGCGCGGTAGCCAGGTGGGCGGCGCACTGAATCAGGAGATCGGCAATCAGCCGGTCACCATTCTGGATGCGGACAAAAAAACCGCAGCCGAAATCGGCTTGTCCGACCAGCAGCTTGCGGCGCACCGGGCCACTTTGAACAGCCGCATCGTCGCGTCTTCTTCAGTGCCGGTATCAGGCCAAGCTGTGGATGCAGCGCTGAAAAAACTCGAACTGACCACCGACAAAGGTGCAGTCATCCAGAAGCAGCTGCTGCAACTGGATGCAGGCTACGATAGCCGGGATTACGGAGTCCTGCTGCCGTGGTGAAGTGGCTGCGATGGGCATGCTGCATGCTGCTGGTCCTGCCGGCATGGGCCAGCGCCGCATTGGTGGCGCACATGGATAAAGACGAAATTGCGCTGGGCGAGCCTGTTACCGTGATCTTGCAGGCCGAGCACACCAAGGAGTCGCTGGATGGACTGGCGCTCAAAGCGCTGCAGGCGGATTTTGATGTTTATCGTCGTTCCAGCGATACCCAGACGCAAACCATCCGTGGCAGGCAAGTCACCAGTCAAACCATGACGCTGGTGCTGTACCCGCTGCATAGTGGGCGCGTGCTGTTTCCCGCCCTGCGTTTTGCCGGCGCCAGTAGTCGCCCGCTGGCGCTGATGGTGCATGCCTCCGGCGCCGATGTACCGCGTGTGCAGTTCAAACTCGCGCTGGACCCGCAGCAACTGCTCACGCGTCAAACCGCCAGGCTGGCACTGGACATCACCGACGACGGCAGTCTGCAATGGTCGCCGCTCCAGTTTCAGCCCCCCGCTGCTGTGCACGTGCGTGAACTGGCGTCGTCGCAGCATGAGGAGATGCTCAATGGCACGGCAGTGACCGTACATCGCCGGGCCTGGGCCATCATGCCGTTGCGCGCTGGCTCCAGCGTGGTGAATTTGCCCATGCTGGAAGCGCTCAAATTTGGCAATCGACTGCGCTATGCGCTGCCGTCGCTGCAATTCGACACCCATCCGGCACCTGCTTACCTGCCGGTGTATGTGCCCATCGGCAAAATCGAGGTGAACTCCCAGCCTCCCACCGGTACGTTGGTGCTCAATCGGCCGGTAGACTGGATACTCACCGTGCGCGGCACGGGTCTGAGTGCAGAAGGTCTGGCCAAATTGTTACCTGCGTTCGCGGACAATGGCGCATTGCGCTTTTATCCAGCGCAAATAGAGCAGGTTGGCCATACCAACACCCTGGTCCAAACCTGGCGGCTGACCCTGCCATTTCAGCCGCTACGCGCGGGTAATATACGGCTGCCGACGCTGGTGTTGCCCTATTACGATCCGCTCAGTGGCCGCCTCGAATCAGCCGTTATTCAGCCATCAGTCATGACAGCAGTGAATCCGCTGTGGCACAAGCTCACCCGGTTTGCGGTGATTGCCGGGCTGCTGGCTGCGTTGGCGTGGCTGGCATATATTTGCTGGCGGCAATACCAGCGTTGGCAGGCGCGCCGCGCGTCGCTGCGGCGGGTGGAGGTTGCGGCTAATTGCAGCGAGTTGAGCCAGGCTTTGCGCGATTTCGATGCGGGCGATGGTGGCTTGCGCGCTGCCACGTTAAACCTGTGGCTGGCAGCCATGGCGTTGCGCTATGGGGAAAATGCGGCGTTGCGACAACTGGTGCGGCAATTGCAAACGTGTTGCTATGGAGAGAACCGTGCCGGAGAAAATTACCAGGACTTGCGTCAATGCGCCATAACGGTGTTGCGGAGTGTCAGACGCAATAAAAAACGGAGCGCCTGGCTCCGTTTTCTTAAACACCCAAACTGACTTACTTTCCCATATGCGGGGAAGAAGAGTAACGTTCCATCACGGTGCGGTCTTTCCACGCCTTTTCGTCCAGCACGGCGGCAGGAATGAAAAATTGGTTTTCCTTGTCCACGGATTTTTCTTTGACAATCTTGAGTACATCGGCGTAAGCAATTTTGTGCAGAAGGCCACCACTGTCCGTCATGCGCGCAATCATGTTAGTCTCGAACATCTTGTACACGTAGATATTGGCAGGACGCATTTTCCCGTCAAGTGTGCGCAAAGTGATGGTATAACGCGTATTTTCCTTGAAATTGTTCTTGTCCACTGCAAAACTCCTGTAATTGCTGAGCGAGTGCTCGGTTGGAACCCAAGTGCTAATGCGGCCTAGCACAGAAGAATATGAAAATGCTAATACTCTAACATGTAATTTCTAGCCTCACAATGAGCAGCCGCAGTCGTTTAAGCCAAATAAAACTTACCAAAAATATTTTATGAGGCTATAAAATGCGCGGTTTGCCTAGTTGATGGAATGTAGGCGACAATATTAGAGAAATATAATACGCTACTATTTAATCAATTCATAATAATCAATCAGTTAATGAACGCAATCGTCAAAATCGAAAATCACGACAAGCAGGAAATCAAGTTTACCACCTGCTATATGTGTGCCTGCCGCTGCGGGATCAAAGTCACACTGGAGGAGAACAGGGTTCGCTTCATCCAGGGTAACCGTAACCATCCCACCAACCAGGGGGTACTGTGTGCCAAAGGCTCGGCGGGAATCATGAAGCAGTACTCCGCCGCCAAGCTGCGCAAACCGCTGCTGCGCAAACCGGGATCCGAGCGTGGAGACGGCGAGTTTATTGAAATCGAATGGGATGAGGCGCTGGACATGCTCACCGAGCGTTTGGGCGACATTCGTGCGACGGACCCTTCCAAGCTGGCGTTTTTTACCGGGCGTGACCAGATGCAGGCGCTCACCGGTCTGTGGGCACAACAGTTCGGCACCCCAAACTGGGCGGCACACGGCGGATTTTGCTCGGTTAACATGGCGGCCGCCGGCTTGTATTCGATTGGGTTCTCATTCTGGGAATTCGGCGCCCCGGACTGGGATTACGCCAAGTATTTCATCATGTGGGGGGTGGCAGAAGATCACTCGTCCAATCCGATCAAGATCGGTCTGGAAAAGCTCAAGCGCCACGGCGGCAAGTTCGTATCGGTGAATCCGGTGCGCACCGGATACTCGGCCATTGCCGACGAATGGATTCCCATCAAGCCTGGCATGGATGGTCTGCTGGCCTTGTCGGTGGTGCATGTGCTGCTGTCGCGCGAGTTGTTCGACTGGGAATTCCTGATTCGTTATACCAACTGTGCCTGGCTGGTCGTCGATACGCCGGGGCAACAGGGCAACGGACTGTTTCTGCGCGACGAGGCGGGCAACCCGCTGGTGTGGGATATGGAAAAGGAAACCTTCGTCAACGGTCTTGGCAAGGATGTCGCGCCGGCGCTGTTCGGCGATTTCGTCGCGCCTGATGGACGCCCGGTACGCACCGTGATGAGCCTCACCGCCGAGCGCTATCTGGACGACCGCTACGCGCCGGAAAATGTCGCCGAAGAGTGCGGCGTGCCGGCCGAAACCATCGAACGTATGGCGCTGGAAATGGCGCATGTGGCGTTCAAGGAAACTGTCGAACTGGATATCGAATGGACCGATAGCTGGGGACGCAAACACGACAAGGTGATTGGCCGCCCGGTGGCAATGTACGCTATGCGCGGTATAGCCGCGCACTCCAATGGCTTCCACGCCTGCCGCGCGGTACATCTGATCCAGATGCTGCTGGGCGCACTGGACGGACCGGGCAATTTCCGTGCGCGCGCGCCTTACCCCAAGCCGGTGCCGCCGCACCAGCTGCCGGAAAATAATCTGGATGTAATCAATGCGCCCAACACGCCGCTGTCACGCACGCCACTCGGCTTCCCGATGCGCCCGGAAGATCTGGTGATTGATGCCGATGGCAATCCGCTGCGCATCGACAAGGCGTATTCATGGGAGATTCCTATTGCTTCCCACGGTCTCATGCACATGGTGATTACCAACGCCACCAACCATGACCCGTATGCGATTGATACCTTGATGCTGTTCATGTCCAACATGGCGTGGAATTCCACCATGAACACTAAGAATGTCCAGGACATGCTGCGCGAGAAAGACCCGGAAGAGCCCGGCCAGCACAAGATTCCGTTCCTGGTGGTGGTGGATGCATTTCATTCGGAAATGGTCAACTTTGCCGATCTGGTGCTGCCGGATACCACCTATCTGGAGCGTCACGACACCATCTCGCTGTTGGACCGCCCGATTTCCGAACCGGATGCGGCGGCCGACGCAATTCGCTACCCACTGATCGAGCTCGACCGCGACGTACGCCCGTGGCAGGAGGTGTTGGTGGAAATGGCCTCGCGCCTGAAATTCCCGGCATTTACCAATCCGGACGGTACACGCAAGTTCAAGAATTATCCCGATTTTATCGTCAACTACGAGCGCTCGCCTGGAGTCGGCTTCCTTGCCGGCTGGCGTGGCAAGAACGGTGACAAATCACTCAAGGGCGAGCCGAATCCGAAGCAATGGGAAAAATATATCGAGAACGAATCGTTCTTTGCGCACCATTGGCCGGACAGCCAGAAATATAACCGCTTCGCCAATAAAGAATATCTGGATGTCGCGGCGGAAGTGGGTTTCATTGGCAAGTCCGAGCCCATCATCATGCAGGTTTACTCCGAGCCGCTGCAAAAATTCCGTTTGGCCGGACAAGGCCTGTACAACGGTCCGCAGCCTAACAACCAGACTGACCGCGAACGTCTGGCAAAGTATTTTGACCCGCTTCCGCTGTGGTACAAGCCGCTTGAACAGGAGCGCGTAGAGGAGAACGAGTACCCCTTCTTTGCTCTCACTCAGCGTCCCATGCTGATGTACCACTCCTGGGACTCGCAGAATGTTTGGCTGCGCCAGATTCTGGCGCAGAACTACATGTACATGAATCGTGGTCAGGCCGCACGTATGGGGTTGCAGGATGATGACTGGATCTGGGTCGAGTCGCACAACGGCAAGATTCGCTGCCAGATGCGTACCATGGAAGGTACCCAGGAAAATACCGTCTGGACCTGGAACGCGATTGGCAAACAGGGTGGTGCTTGGGGCTTGAAGCCGAATGCCTCGGAGGCTACAAAGGGCTTCTTGCTCAACCACCTGATTTCCGAGTTGTTGCCGGCCAGACAGGGCGAACGCCGCATTACCAATTCCGATCCGGTTACCGGGCAGGCTGCGTGGTTTGATCTGCGGGTCAAGATTTCCAAGGCCCTGCCGGGTGAAACCGGCAGCTGGCCGGAATTCCCGGCCCTCAAACCCTTGCCATGGGACGACGGTGTGCGTCCGGATGTGTTGCGCTACAGTACCCGCAGCGACGATAGTCCCAGCAAATAATAATTAAGCCTATCCCAATTCGCCGGGTGGCACTGCCGCCCGGCTTGATTATTTGAAAGTATCAACATGAGACTTGGACTAGTTATCGACCTTGACGTATGCGTGGGTTGCCATGCCTGCGCCATTGCCTGCAAGGAGTGGAATGCCTCCGGCACCACCGCACCTTTGACAGACTACCAGCCTTATGGCGCGGAGCCTTCAGGTGTCTGGTTCAACCGCATTCGCAGCTATGAAGTGGGTGAATATCCCAACAACAAAACCATCAATTTCCCGATGTCGTGCATGCATTGCGAGGACGCCGATTGCGTAACCGTGTGTCCTACAGGCGCCTCTTACAAGCGTGCCGAAGATGGCATCGTGCTGGTGGATCAAAACAAGTGCATGGGCTGCAATTATTGCTCGTGGGCGTGCCCGTATGGCGCGCGTGAACTGGATCGCGAATCCGGCACCATGAAAAAATGTACGCTGTGCGTTGATCGTATCTATGATCAGAAAATCCCGATAGAAGAGCGCCAACCCGCCTGCGTGCTGACCTGCCCGGCGCATGCGCGCATGTTCGGTGACATGGATGATCCCAATTCAGCTGTCAGTAGCGTAGTACGTGAACGCGGTGGCTATCAATTAATGCCTGAATTGGGCTATAACCCGACCAATCATTATTTGCCAGTACGTAAAGCCAAGCCGATTCCGACTGAAAACCTGGGCAAGCCGGGTTTCAAGGATAAGATCAAAGGTATCGCCAACCGTATTGTAAAGCGTTAATTTCGCGTACTCGTCATAAGGGAATTCCGAATGCATCCCGCATTTTCTGTCATATTTTTTACTGTCAGCTCCGGCGCGGGTTTTGGTTTATTCGCGTTGCTGTATCTGACGGATCTGTTCGGTTTGGGTGGCGGCATGCCAGTCGAGCAAAAGCTGGTGGCGGGCGTGTTGGCGCTGGTGCTGGTGGCAGCAGGTCTGACCTCGTCCGTGTTCCACCTTGCCAACCCTAAAAATGCCTGGCGTGCCGTCAACCGTTTTCGTACTTCGTGGTTGTCACGAGAAGGTGTATTCGCCATGGCGTTTTACCCATTCGCGATAATTTATCTGGGGCTGACCTGGCTGGTGGTGCCTGAACTGGAGGTGTTGCGCCTGACGGCGGGTGCGCTTGCCACATTGCTGGCGTGGATCACCCTGTTCAGCACCGGCATGATCTACGGCTGCCTGAAAACCATCCGGCAGTGGAATTCACCATTGGTACCAGCCAATTACCTAACACTAGGACATTTTACTGGCGCATTGTTGCTACTTGCCGTGGCCAGCCATGCCAGTGTGTCACTGACTGGCTATATATCGCTGGTGCTGGCTTTGCTAGTAGCAGCTGCTGCACTCAAGGCAATCTATTACTTCTGGATTGCCAGTCCGGGGACCGGACCTACCATCAAGACAGCTACTGGTTTTACGCGTGGCACAGTCAGACTGCTGGATACGGGGCACACCCATGGCACTTTTCTTACCCAGGAGTTCGGTTTCCAGGTTGCGCGCCAATTTTCTCTGGCGCTAAAAGCTTTCGTGTTTGCGGCTGGTTTTGTTGTGCCAGCATTGATTCTGACATTGGGTGGCGATGTCACTGTGGCGATTTACGCTGCTGTCATGACTGCATTGCTGGGAATGGTGGCTGAGCGCTGGTTGTTTTTTGCTGAGGCGCGCCACATTATTAATCTGTATCACGGTGCTCAACATTGCTGAAACAAAACCTTAACAGGGTGTTTGCAGAACAGTAGTATTTTGCTATATTAGCATTCTTTAAATTGTTGCGGCGGAGCAGGTGATTATGTACGGCTTCAAGGAAGTGGATGCGGCAGGACTCGAAACGTTGAAAACATCAGGTGCATGCGTGCTGATCGATGTGCGCACGGACGCTGAAGTTTCGCGCGGCATGATAAATAATGCCACCCATCTTCCGCTGCATTTGTTGCCAATCAAGGCGCAAGATATACCGCAGGACAAACCCGTGGTGTTTTATTGCCAGTCTGGAGGCCGTTCGGCTCAGGCATGTGCATTTATGGCAGCTAAAGGCTTTGGCAATGTCTATAACTTGCAAGGCGGGATTATGGGGTGGATGCGTTCCGGAAAGCCACTGGCTGCTGTGGCATGAGAATCCGTTGAGTAGGAGTGCGGGTGGTTGCAATTATCGCCTGACTGGTTTATGTTTCACCGCTTTCAATTTTTTAGACACTTAAGGAGGTTTTGAATATGAATTTCGATAAAGAGCTCGATGCCCGTGGTTTAAATTGCCCGTTGCCCATTTTGCGCTGCAAAAAATCGCTGGCCGACATGACGACCGGGCAGGTTCTGAAAATTGTCGCAACCGACCCGGGTGCGATTAAGGATTTTCAGGCGTTTTCAAAGCAGACCGGCAATGAGCTATTGTCTTCTGCTGAAGCGGGTGGCGAGTATACTTTCTTCATGAAAAAGAAATAATTAAAACAATTATAATTTGTTGGTTGGGTGGCAAGGCGTTCAATCATCATAGGCGCAAAGTCTCAACTTTAAACATTTAGGAGGCAGACATGGATCAGAAGAAACTCGCTATCATTGCAACCAAAGGCACGCTGGATTGGGCGTATCCACCGTTTATTTTGGCATCGACTGCCGCAGCGCTGGACTATGAAACCCAGATTTTCTTTACGTTCTATGGGCTGCAATTGTTGCGCAAAGACCTGTCTGTACTCAAGGTAAGCCCGCTGGGTAACCCGGGTATGCCGATGAAAATGCCGTTTGGACCAAAATGGTTCCGTGCCCTGAATTGGAATATTCCCAACGCAGTGCAGTCGCTGGTGCCTGGTTACGAATCGCTAGCGACCAGCCTGATGAAGCAAACCATCAAGAACAATGGCGTGGCGACTATCCCTGATCTGCGCGAGATGTGCCAGGAGGCTGACGTCAAGTTCATTGCTTGCCAGATGACGGTTGAGCTGTTCGGTTTTGAGCACAGCGATTTCATTGACGGACTGGAATACGGCGGCGCTGCCACGTTTTTTGAGTTTGCCGGTGAATCGGATATTTGCCTGTACGTTTAATGATCTGGTTGCCGCGCAGGGAATGATGCGCCGCAACAGGTAGCTAAGACCGGGGACACAATCCCCGGTTGTTCACCGCAACGGTTTGGTTGACCATGCCAAGCTGTCACTTCGACGGAACGCCAGTGCGGGCCGTCTGTCATATTTTTTGTATGACCTATATCAGGCTTTGTTAGTCTGGCTTGAAATTTTATATACTTGGTGTATGGTAATACCTTACCAGTTTTGTCAACTATTTGGCATGGTTAACCGAAGGGGTGCATATGGCAACTTACGCTGAAATGCGCGAAATTTATGACGATATTCGTAGTGATTTTCGCTACGATCATGAGTTGAACGGCTGCCTGAATTGCGGTATTTGCACCGCTACGTGTCCGTCCGCTCAATTTTACGATTACAGCCCGCGCGAAATCGTTCAGCTGCTCTGGACTGAAAACGTTGAGCAGATTTATGACGCGATGCAGGAAAAAATCTGGGCGTGCGCCCAGTGTATGACTTGCGCTGCGCGCTGCCCATTCAAGAATTCCCCGGGCGGCCTGGTGATGATCATGCGTGAAGTGTCCATCAAGCATGGAATGCAATCGGCCAAAGACGTGCTGCGTCCCTTTGGTCGTGTGATGCTGAAGCTGATCACTACAGGCAATCAGCTCTCACCAGACATGATTCAACCGGATCATTTCCCTGACTGGGGTCCCAATATTCAAAAAGTCGAGGGCGATCTCAAGACGCTGCGCAAGGCAATTCCAGTGCGCACACTGCAGACCACCGATACCGCATGGGAAGTCTCACTGAAAACTTCGGTTGAGATGTATACCATCTGGGAAATGACCGGCGTGTTGTCCTCGCTTGAAGCAATGGACGAAAACCTGTTTGACGTCATCGAAGATTTCATCGACGAGAAACGCGAAGAGTACGAAGAGTGGCTGGAAGAGCAGGAAGACAACTGATCGTTCGTGTCGACTTTAGACTAAGCACATTTAATTCAGGAGCTTGACCATGAGCAATATTGTGGATAGCAACGAAACCCAAGGCATAGCTGGACACGGTTCTTTCTTCCAGCAAACCAACCTCTCCGGCGCCGAAGCCGCAAAAGCCACCGAGTGGGTGCGCAAGCACGTGGACAAGCGCACCGTTGATCTCGGTGAGCGTATGGACGACATCCGCGATCACATGTGGGAACTGGAGAAGGATGGGCAGATCATCGTTCATCGCATTACCGATGCGCACAAACCGGTTGAGGTGCAGACCCTGTTCGGCTGGACCAAGAAAGTGCCGACCATGCAGCTGTGGCACCACAAATCGTGCGGACAGTGTGGCAATATTCCCGGCTATCCGACTTCCCTGCTGTGGTTCATGAACAAGTTCGGTTTCGAACCCGGTAAAGACTACCTCGACGAAACCGACCAGACCTCCTGTACCGCCTGGAATTACCACGGGTCCGGCATCGGCAACGTCGAATCCCTGGCGGCCGTGTTCATGCGCAACTTCCACCAGGCCTACATTTCCGGCAAGCAGCATGGCTTTGAGGCCGGTCACTTCTTCCCGCTGGTGCATTGCGGCACCTCCTTCGGCAACTACAAGGAAATCCGCAAATACCTGGTTGAATCCGCTGAACTGCGCGAGCGCGTTACCAAGATCCTCGGCAAGCTGGGGCGTCTGGTGGACGGCAAGCTGGTGATTCC
>DATKUZ010000021.1:0-4715 GCA_035530335.1 Sulfuriferula sp.
TGCAGATCGCGCGCGACGTCTTGAATGTCGCCGGCGATGAAATGCGGCAGCATGAAACGGTCATGCAGTTGCGTGCCCCAGCGCACCAGCGGTTTTTTGTACGGCGTTTTCCAGAACCAGGCAACCAGTGAACGCAACAACAGCATCTGCATCAGGCTCATCTGGGCGTGCGGCGGCATCTCGAAGGCACGCAGTTCCAACAGGCCGAGGCGGCCGGTTTCGGAGCCGGGCGCATAGAGTTTGTCGATGCAGAATTCGCTGCGATGGGTATTGCCGGTCATGTCCACCAGCAGGTTGCGCAGCAGTCTGTCCACGATCCACGGCGCAGGTACCTCGCCATCCGGCATCTGCTGAAAGGCTATCTCCAGTTCATACAGGTTGTCGTTGCGCGCTTCGTCCACGCGCGGCGCCTGACTGGTGGGGCCGATGAACAGGCCGGAGAACAAGTAGGAAAGTGCCGGGTGGTGCTGCCAGTAGGTGACCAGGCTGCGCAACAGATCGGGACGGCGCAGTATCGGGCTGTCGGCCGGCGTAATGCCGCCCAGCGTGACGTGGTTTCCCCCACCGGTGCCGGTGTGGCGTCCGTCCAGCATGAATTTCTCGGTACCCAGCCGCGTCACCCTCGCCAGTTCATACAGCGTGGTGGTGTTGTAAACCAGCTCTTGCCAGCTTGCTGCCGGATGGATATTCACCTCGATCACGCCCGGATCGGGTGTGACCGGCAAGCGCGAGAGACGCAGGTCGTGCGGCGGCTGATAGCCTTCGATAATGACGGGCAGTTTCAATTCGCAGGCGGTAGCCTCGATGGACGCGATGATGTCCAGGTAATGTTCCAGCGCGGTAGTGGGCGGCAGGAATACGTACAGACGGCCATCGCGGCTTTCCACTGAGAGTGCGGTATGTGGCGTGTATTTCGGGTTGGCCGGCGTGTCTTCGTCATCGGCTGCTTCCATTTCGGTAGGATGAACCGCATTTTTGCTGGTCTTGCTATATCGGCGGCTGATCTCGGAGTCGATGTCACCCAAAGGTTCTACTGTTTCAAACAAGCTGCGCTCATGCTCGTGGTCGCGATCTTCATAGGCTACCCATGGCAGGCTGTTCAGCGGCAACCGCAAGCCCATTGCAGAGTCGCCCGGTACCAGGAACATCTCACCACGACGAAATTCCCACACGCTGCTGCTCCAGGAAGCAATCTTATGGCTCCAGTGCAACGGCAGCACGTACCCGACCGGTTCACCCAAATCCTGGCTCAGTACCTTGCGAAGTCGCTTGCGCTCAAGGTCGTCCTTCAAGTCCTCCTTGAGCGGATCGAGATTATTCGGCAACAAACCTTCCTGCAACAAATAATGGAGCGGATCTTCGTAGCCCGGAAGGATGGACTTTCCTTTCAATCCCAGTCGTTTTGCCAGTTCGCGGATGAAGCGTTCGGCATGTTCGCGACTGAAACCATAATCCCTGCCCTCGTCTGCCTGCAGGGCTGGATTCTTCCAGACCGGCTTGCCGTCCTTGCGCCAGAACGCGGCAAGTTGCCAGCGCGGCAGCGGTTCGCCCGGATACCATTTCCCCTGGCCCAGATACAGCAGGCCACCCGGCGCAAAACTGTCGCGCAGCCGCCGCATCAGCTCTCCGGCCAGTTTGCGCTTCTGTTTGCCGTCGGCATCGGTGTTCCATTCCGGTGCATCCATGTTGTCGATGGAGATAAAGGTCGGCTCGCCGCCCATGGTGAGGCGCACGTCATTATCCTTCAGCAACTTGTCCACCTTTTCGCCGAGTGCGTTGATGGCTTTCCACTGCCCTTCCGAATAGGGCTTGGTGACACGCGGGTCTTCATGGATGCGCGTCACACTGTTGCTAAAGGCGAAGGTCGTATTGGCCTGGCCGCTGAATCCACCCGTGACCGGAGCGGCACTGACGTAATCGGCAGCGCAGGCGAGCGGTATGTGCCCTTCGCCTGCAAAAAGTCCCGAGGTCGGGTCGAGGCCGATCCAGCCGGCACCGGGAATATACACTTCAGTCCATGCATGCAGGTCGGTAAAATCCTTGTCGGTGCCGGAAGGCCCGTCCAGCGATTTGACATCGGCCACCAGTTGCACCAGATATCCGGATACGAAGCGCGCGGCCAGCCCCAGATGGCGCAATATCTGCACCAGCAACCAGCCTGAGTCGCGGCAGGAACCGATCTTGCTCCCCAGCGTGTGCTCGCAGGTCTGCACGCCGGGTTCCATGCGCACCGAATAATTTACCGCGTGATGCACACGTTGGTTGATCGCTACCAGAAAATCGACGATGCCCTGCGGACTCAAGTCAGTTTCATCGAGAAATCCCTGCAGCAGCGTCCCACTTTCCACAGTTTCCAGATATGGAGCGAGTTCCTTGAGCAGTTGTTCGGGATATTTGAACGGATATTTTTCTGCGTACTGTTCCAGAAAGAAATCAAACGGGTTGAAGACCGTCATTTCGGCGATCAAATCGACCTCTACGGAAAGCATTTTGCATTTTTTCGGGAAGACCACCCTCGCCAGATAGTTGCCGACCGGATCCTGCTGCCAATTCATAAAATGATCTTCAGGCAGTATTTTGAGCGAATAGGCGGAAATCGGCGTGCGCGAATGGACCGCCGGGCGAAGCCTGAAAATGTGCGGCGTCAGTTGAACCGCCTGGTCATAGTGATAGGTGGTTTTGTGATTTATCGCAACACGTATTGTCATTTCAGAAAGCACTTTCCGCTGGCAACAGCCGTATAAACCCCTGCAACTTTCCGGAGTTGGCCTTGTTATCTTGCTTGTAGTGGGTAAGCGAATTCATCGGGTTCCCGAATGGTATTTCGTTGGAAGTACACCGTGCTATGTGAAATTACACCGTAATGACTGATAGTACCGTCATTGTATCTTTTAGGGTTAATCTTGATTTCCGACCGTCCGACCCTGTTGCCGGCCAGTGACGCAAAAATTCCATGTCAGACCGTGCTCTCAGACACGTTAAGAAAGGTGTTCTGGATTTCACTGCCAAGCGCATAGTTGCGTTCAATAAATTCCTGGAGGAACTCGTGCAAGCCCTGCTGGAAGATGTCTTCCATGCGTCCGTAGTGCAGGCTCGCATGAAGTTCTCCGGCAAGACGCAGACATTCCCAGCCCCTGGATGAGCACAATTGTTCGAGTATCGGCGTGAGTTCATCCAGACAGGCATGCAGCGAGCGAGGCATGTCGTGGCGCAAAACCAGCAGTTCGGCCACACGCCACGATTCTATCGTGTCGCTGAATATTTTCTGGTAGGACACCAGTGCGCTGACCGAGCGCAATATCGCGCTCCATTCGTAGTAATCCATTGCCCCGCCGACCTCGGCAGCCGATGGAAGCAGCAGGTGATATTTCACATCCAGCAGCCTCGCGGTATTGTCTGCACGCTCCATAAAAGTGCCAAGGCGCACAAAATTGAAAGCATCGTCGCGCAGCATGGTGCCGTAGGTTACCCCGCGAAACAGGTGCGAGCGGGATTTCACCCAGTCGCAAAACTCTTCAGGCTTGTCCAAAACCGTGCGTTCGCTGGCAATGCCGTGGAACTCGATCCACAACGCGTTGATGTTTTCCCACATTTCGGTCGACATGGCCGCACGCACCGCACGGGCATTTTCGCGGGCGCGGTTGAGCGCACTAACGATGCTCGATGGATTGCGCTCATCCAGTGCCAAAAACCGGATTACGTTTGCAGCGGTGTAATCGCCATAATTTTCCTCGAATGCTGTCGCGATATCGGCGATCAGCACGGCTGGCCGCCACTGGCCGGTTTCATTTTGAAATGCGCTGGGCATCAGCGACATGTGGTTGGTGACATCCAGAACCCGCGCAATATTCTCGGCACGCTCGATATATCTGGCCATCCAGTAAAGATGATCTGCGGTTCTACTCAGCATCGTTCAATACCCATGTGTCCTTGGTACCGCCGCCCTGCGAGGAATTAACGACCAGGGAGCCTTCTTGCAGCGCGACCCTGCACAGCGCCCCCGGGATCAGGGTGACTGTTTTTCCCGACAACACGAACGGGCGCAGGTCGACATGTCGCGGGGCGATACCCTGTTCCACCAGCGTCGGGCAGGTGGACAGTGCCAGAGTGGGCTGGGCGATGTAATTGTCCGGATCGGCGACGATACGCACGCGAAATTCATCGAGTTGGGCCTTGCTGGCGGCAGGGCCGACCAGCATCCCGTATCCGCCCGAACCGTTTACTTCCTTGACGACCAGCTGTTCCAGATGGTCCAGAATGTACTGGCGGTCTGTCACGATGGCGGCCTTGTATGTTGGCACGTTGGACAGTATCGGCTGTTCGCCCAGATAGAATCGCACCATTTCTGGCACATAGGTATAAATAGACTTGTCATCGGCGATGCCGGTGCCAATCGCATTGGCCAATGTCACGCCGCCGTTGCGATAGACCGAAACCAGACCCGGCACGCCCAGCATGGAATCCTTGCGGAATGCCAGTGGATCGAGAAAATCGTCGTCGATGCGACGGTAAATTACATCAACACGCTTTGGTCCTTCAGTGGTGCGCATGAACACCGCGTTGCCCTTGACGAACAGGTCCTGGCCTTCAACCAGTTCGATGCCCATTTGCTGTGCAAGGAACGCATGCTCGAAATAGGCGCTGTTGTATGCCCCCGGCGTCAGCAGCACGACAGTCGGATCCAGCACGCCGGGCTGTGCGACAGCGCGCAAATT
>DATKUZ010000022.1:0-28132 GCA_035530335.1 Sulfuriferula sp.
GATTTTCCATGGGACGGCAAGGAGCCGCACACGCATCCGCATGTGCACGAGCCGCTCGTGCACAGCCACCCGCACTATCCGGACAGCCATCATCGGCACCGGCATTCGTGAGGAGATCCCCGTCATGGTCAGCAGGCAACATTGGGAAACGGTCTATCAAACCAAGGCCGTCGACGCGGTCAGCTGGTATCGCCC
This sequence comes from Sulfuriferula sp., assembly GCA_035530335.1. Lineage (GTDB taxonomy): Bacteria > Pseudomonadota > Gammaproteobacteria > Burkholderiales > Sulfuriferulaceae > Sulfuriferula. Next base: position 196 of record DATKUZ010000022.1, read on the forward strand.
GCATCTGGATACCTCGCTGGCGCTGATCGAACGGGCGGTGCCGGATCGCGATGCATGCATCATCGACATCGGCGCCGGCGAGGCGACACTGGTCGACGATCTGCTTGAACGCGGCTATCGGCAACTCAGCGTGCTCGACATCTCACCCGCGGCCATCGCGGTGGCGCAGAAGCGCCTCGGCGCCGCCGCGGCGCAAGTGACGTGCTGGCCGACGACATCCTGCAGGCGGCGCTGCCGGCGCAACGCTTCGACCTCTGGCACGATCGCGCGCTGTTCCATTTCCTCACCGGCGCCGGGCAGCGGGCGCGCTACGTCGAGCAGCTCACCCATGCGCTGAAACCGGGCGGCCACGCCATCATCGCCACGTTCGGCCCGCAGGGACCGGGCAAATGCAGCGGACTGGATACGGTGCGCTACGACGCCGCCTCATTGCAACGCGAACTCGGGCCGCGCTTCGAGGTGATCGAACACGCCACCGAACTGCACCGCACCCCGTTCGACACCACGCAGCAGTTCGTCTACTGCCATTTCCGCATGGTTTGAGCTGGCAGCTCGCTCAGGACATATGATCACGACGCCCCATCTGGTCAATCGAATCCGATATGCAAGCGCAGTGTTCCCACGATCGCCTGGGGGTAGGCTCCGCTGGGATTGTCCACGAACTGCAGATCCGGTTGCAGCGAGACGTGCGCGGACAGCGTCAACACATAGGTCACTTCGTAGGCCGTTTCGAGGCCCAAGCCCCGAAGGCTGGCACGGGCAATGCCGAGGCTGAGCTGGTCGTCGGGCCGCGCGGTGAATGGCGCCGGGATGAGCATGCCGACCTGAAACCCCAACGGGACAGCGCTGGCCTTCGGTGGACTCCATCCCACGCGAAGGAATGCCACAGGCGCATCCGCCCCTGTACCGTTCAGCGCATGCTCGACGATCGCATAGCCGCCCCACGTCGTCTCGGGCAGGGGTGCCGACGGCGGGTCGCGCGGGTGGTACCTCCAGGCGCCAACCTTATACGTTGTCGTGGCCGATACCCTGAAATTCACTTCATCCAGCAGCAGGAAACCGCGATCAAAAGTGGTGCTTCGATCGCGTGGATCGGCCTGAAAGATACCGGTGCGATGGGTCCACCGTCCGCTGTTCCAGGTCGTCATGGCACCGAGCCCGGCGGTGGGGTAGATGGGTGCCACGGTATTCACCGACCACGTTGGCTGGACGCCGAAGCTGCTGTTGATCAGCAGCCCGGCGCTATCGGCGGTGTCGAAATAGTGGTCAGACCTTGCTCGAACGGCACCGATCCATCGCCACGTCCCACGTCCGCATCACAGCTGGGTTTACCACCGCGCCAGCACACTTCAACTCACGCGACAACCGACTGAGGTCAGCACTATTCAGGTGCACTCTTGCGCTCAAGAGGCAGTGATGATGAACAGCGGGTTACGCCTTGAGTATCACTTTGAACTACGAGGTATACCTCGCAGATAAACCAATAGCGCCTTCGCATCGTCGGCCGTCAAACTTGAGTCCCCACCTTTTGGAGGCATCGCCATCGGTGAATCTGATGACTGGAACCCATTCATAATATGGCCAATCAAAACAGCGTCGGGCTTTTCCAGGCGTCCACTCGTGATCAAGTTCGGCACCCCTGGAAATGCTCCTTGCGCATGATCTCCGTGACAAGAGACACAGTTCGAATCAAACAGCGCCTTGCCGTCGGCCGCAAACGCCTGAGGCATTGCAATGAGCAACGAGAGCGCAGGTATGAGTAAAAGTCTGCTTTTCATTATATTTAGTCCTTGGATGAATGAAATTACGGTTGTTTTGGCAAACGTGACGATTAACTTATGGCACATATACAATGGCTGACAAGACGAATTATCGAAAGACGCCATAGTTTGCCAGGCATGACGCATGAACATGATTCAATTCACGGGCGAGTGAGAATGAACCCATCAGATGACATCGTACGTCAGTTATTTTTTGCTCCTTGATCAACCCATTTGCTGATCAGCCCGATGTCATGATCCGACAACGAGCGCGCGCCAGTTCCAGGCATAATTGTCTCCTGGTGGTTCTTCAAACCTACCGAATAGTCCTTGGGCATATTTATTGCGGGATCTGCCTGGTGCTTGATCAGCCTGACCAAGGTACTGCCGACACTGGAACCGGGATTGATCACAGGCCCATACTTGGTTCCCTTCATCAAATCATGGTAGGTCGCCACGCTGAACCCACTCTTCATGTAGCCCGCGCCTCCCGGCACGTGGCAGACTGCACAATTACTTTGCAGAATTGGATTAACGTCACGGCTGAAGCTGACCTGATCCTGGCTGCAGGAAGCCGTACTTAGAGCAATAACAGCCGACAAGGCAATACTTTTCAATGCGTGCATTTTCTTACTCCTCAAAAGATGAAGCAATGTCATCAATATCAAGAATATTTAAATCACCTCCCCCTCCTGTTCATCATCAGTCATGAATATGATCTGATAAAGCGAAACGATGATTTGAAAAGCCCACGAAATTCCCATCACAGAGCCAGCCACCAATACAGTATAGGCGAATATCGGATCCCACTTGGTCAGAAACCATGTCGCTATGTCAACCACCACAGCGCCGAATGGAGCGACAATCACCACATTCTTCAACCACGCAGGAAGCGCCGTGAAAGTGAATACGAAACCAAGGACAAACGTCACCAGGCCGATGCCAAATAAATGAATATGTGAAAGCTTTACCAGGGTTTCGATGGACATACCCGTGTCAACTTTTGCAACCGCTCGGATTCCGGCATACGTAGTGAAATCCGGCAGACCCATTCCAGATTTTGAGCTATGGCAACGGGCACATTTTTCCTCGATGATAGGATGTATGGTCTTGTCGTAACCGGCTTCATCCGCACCAGATTTCAGCCACGCAACAATTTTTGTGAGATCGTCCTGGCTTCTCATACCGGACATTGGACCTCGCAACATCTGTTCGAGCCGCGTCCCGCTGCGATTTCCGTAATAGCTGATGGCCAGATCCTGTACGGTCACACCGGATTTTCCGTCGAGACCTGAATGGGTAATATAGAGATACCCAATTGCCATCGCATAACCAAGACCAAGAACGACCAACACAAGCCCATACAAGGTACGTTCGCTACTGGAACACTCACGAAACGTTCTTCCTTTCACTACTCTGCGATTTTTTGGCAAACGTCCAAAGACGCGTCGTATCCATATAAATGAAACAAAAAGACCAACACTGCCGATCAGAAAATGGATTATGGACATCTCCTTTTGCGCAAATGCCAGCGTTTCCGGAGCCAGCAGTATCCAAAGATCAAGCAAAGCAAATACCCAGGCCGGCCAGTAATCATGTCGCCGTATTAGCGCAATGACGGCTATTGCCACGACGAGACTGCCCGTAATAACGCAATTCCAAAAGCCTTCAACATTGGATGTAGCCTGCGGTCCGTAGACATACCATGGCATCAACATCATGATAAGTCCGATTACCAATGCAGACAACCTTGCTGACGTTTTTCCTCTGTACGTTTTATCGATGTTTAGCATGACAAATCACCTGCTGCTGTAATTTGAAGAAGATCGACTCGAAATTTTCATGTGAAGGTCGTCCTACCTGCTTCTGCCACAAGAATGGCTTCCTGCTGAGCGTACGGTGATCCTGTGCTCATGCAAAGTCGGGTTTGAGCCAACCATTCCGAAATGACTCGGAATGGTTGGGTTTTTGGTAACTCACCAATCACGAGGCTGGTTCATGTCGAAGCTGGTGCTTAATGAATTACGGCACTCTCCGGCACTCCGTTTTGAAGTTTCGACTCAGAAGAGATAACTCTGAAACACGAGATACAAGGTATTGTTATCACTTGCGTGACTCGTGGTTCCGTTGAACTTCGTGTAAAAGATGTATTGGAGCCCGACCCTCAGGTTCAAATAGGGTTTCGCCCAACTGTCAGCTTTGCCAAACGGAACCCAATTCAGCTCAATGGAACCACCGTTGGTATTGGGCGAGTTATTTGTGGAACTTCCAGAGTAAAGCAAGGAATCCGAACTACCACTGGTAGTGAACGCACCTACCGTGACTCCGTAGGTGTTTTCGTAATAGTAGTTCGCGTTCATGTTCAAGGAACTGAGGTGATTATGCAGATTGGAAGCATTTCCCGCGGCATAGCTATTGTTTAGCGTTTGTGTTTCGTGCAAGTACTGTCCTTGCACCGTAACGGCATGCTTGCTGCCGCCAAACCACTCATAGCTTGCATCCAGCCCGTAGTCCTTGTAGTCATCCGAACCGGGACCCATGCTCCCCATCGGATGCAGCTTGGGTTCAAAGTAGAGAGCACCTACCTCGAGATTGCTCTTTGCGTTGGGGCTGGCTTGGTAAGCTACGCGCAGATAAGGTGCCGGGACGTCCAGACGCCCGGGATACATGCCGTTGACATGATCGATGAAGGCCTTTGATGGAACCTTGTATGCTCCTGCTTCGACATACCACTTGCCATCAACCTGGGTATATGCCGTCAGGCCAAGGACGCCGTTCATAAATCCGCCGTTGATGATCGGGCTGGCAACGGCCCCAGGCGCAAGATCGGGACCTGTGTAAGGGTATTGCCAGGCGGGCCCTGTGTTGTAGATATCGGAAATGGTCGGATTGTTGTTGACGGTGAGACCCCATACCGCCGTATGCGATCCAAGCTTCGCAGTGCGTGCGTAGCGAATGTCGGTCATGTCCCAGCCAACCGTATGACCATTCTGGGAATAGGACGCCTGCATGAACATACCCATATGATCGGAGATGGCTCCCGCGAGATACAGGCCAGCTGTCTGGAATTCCCAATTGTCATTGTTACCGAATCCAGGTGCGGCAGGTCCGGACTGGTCCTTTTGGGTATGCGTGAATGATTCAACAAGCTCCAATGAAACCTTCGGGGTAAAGCCCGAGCCAGCTTTTATGGTGTAGCCGGTAAGCTTGAACTGGCGCCCGAATGGAGTAAGTTGTGGTCCGAAACCACCGACATGGCAAGCTGTGCAAGGCATGTTGACCTGCCGAGAATAGGCAGGTACTGCTTTTGCTTGAGGAACAAATACAGCCATCGCCATAGCTGCCAATGCCAATAATGGCCATGTCCGTATTGAGCCTGATAACGCTATTCTCTTTTTCACGGTGCACCTCTCTTGTGGTTAATTGACAATCAGTTCACGAAGCGTTGCAAGTAGTTTTTTAATTACAATTGTTCAAGACGTTTATTTGTTTATTCGGAAAACATGTGAATGCCACAACATCCATAATGTGTGGTTTGTTTAATAACTGAACGCCGCCAGCCCTTGAAGATCGCCTGCGCCATCTCGGTTCATCTTTCAGGAATTTCCGTTTGGAAGTGATTGGCTTCGACAAATCAGCGGCGCCATTTTTATGGCCAATCTGCTCGGCCTGCACACTTTGTGAGGCACACATCAGTAACTTGCTGATGTAGCACTGAAAGCTATCAACGTCGCGGGTGGCTATTGCGTGCGCGTGATCTTGTTCGATCCGGTGCAGGATTTGGTTATCAGAGGCTCGCATGACCTCGCCCGCGCTCGGCCACGCATATGCGTCAACCGCCTTATTACGGTTATTACCATCGAACGAAATTTTGTCGAAAAGCAGCGCAGTAGTTGCGCACTCCGCCATCTGCGAGATGACAACCGACTTGGACAACCGTAGGACGGCTGCTTTTGCGACAACGTATGCCCGGGCTCTGAGGGCATATGCCGTCAGTTCCGGGGGAAAGATTGCTTTTGCGAGCAAAGACAGCCCAGGCGTCGTGGGACACCGGACAGATTGGATCGAGGACATGACTGACCCTTCCACGCAATCTTGCGAAGTTCGCCGTACCCACGCAGGTACGGGCCCAACACAATGGTTGTTGCGGGAACTAGATCAGCAGGGAGCAGAACAACAGTCGGAGAGGGGGGTGATATGCATGCAGTTGATAAACTGATGCGAGGGGTGCCTCTACGCGTGGCAACCGGGCGATGGTTGGCACCTCGGGTGCCAATGGCAACAGGAACGCCCCGGGTACGCTTGGCGATGTATCGCTCGGCTTAACCGAGGCATCTCGTGCGCAAGAGTGAGCACATGCACAATGGGCCGTGTGGCCTTGCTTGCTGCTCACTGACGAGGGCTGCACAACGGACGCGGCAACAGCAGCCATAGCAACTCGCCCGGACATTGGGCAAATATTTGCCGCAAATGCCGTCTGCTGCCAAAGCATCATCAACGCCACCAGCAACATCAGGTAGGCGCGCATTGAGCTTCGCACGTGGCTGCAATGAGACATGACAAAATTTTAGCTTCTGACCAGACGAGCGTCTTGACCAGGATCAATTCACAATGATCCGTGAACAGGTGTCGACCTGATGCGGCGAACTCGACGCGACGGCTAATTTGGATAGATGCGTGCTCAGCATTGAACGAATAGCGAGTGAAGTTGTGAAGACCATCACCCCACTCCAAGCCATTGCTGATGCGGTTTCGCATACGGCAAGTGGCGATCACCGCGACGATATTGAATGTCGTTTGGGGCGTAAACCAATTGCTCCGAGTGCTTGAACTGATCCTGGAGTGGGCTGTCGGCATGGTGTGGTGCGACATTCAACCACATGGTCAACACTGGTGATCAAACTCAGATTGATGTGACATCGGCCCGGTCTCCGATCCATTTTCGGCGGTTCTGCCGCCTTCACCGGCCCTTTCATGCCGGTTCCCCGATCTGCAGGCGCAACTGTCCCAAGGTTCGCATCCGCACCAGGTTGTAGCCGGTCATCGCCAGCATGAAAATCTGATCCACTTTCTCGTACGCCTGGTCATCCGACGAGAGCATCTTCCGACATTTCCTAGCCCAGCTTCGACAGCAGCGGAAACTGAACGACGAGCCAGGAAGATATGGAGGTCATCTGCCCTGTCGCAATGACGATGCCGGTGAGTATCAGCAAGCCACCTGCAATTCGCTGTATCCAGGCGCCCATGTGGGCAACTCGATTCATGCGCACGAGAAGGAAATCCAGGGTGGCACTCGCCAGTAGGAATGGAACGGCCAGGCCGAGGGCATACACCAGCATCAGTGTCGTGGCATTGCCCATGGTTCCGGCTGCGGCAAGAGTCATGATCGAGCCAAGAATCGGCCCGATACAGGGGGTCCAGCCCAGGGCGAAACCTACGCCAAGCACATAACCGCCGAGGATTCTCTTGTTCGGATCGGCGGTCGGATGGAAACGCAGATCGCGGTTGAGCCATGGGATGTGGATCAAGCCCGTCATGAGCAATCCGAAGACCATGACAATGCCCCCGGCCACATAGTTCATGATCACCGGGTCGATGGCCGTAAATTTCCTGAAGGCGCTTATACCCAGACCAATCAGGACGAATACCGTCGAAAAGCCTGCAACAAAAGGGATGTTGCCTGCAGCGACCAGTATCCGCCGACGGAAGCTGCCACCGGGCTTGTCAATGAAATAACCTGCGGAATGCGACAGGTAGCCCGGGACGACCGGTAGCACACAGGGAGAAAGAAAAGACGCCATGCCGGCCATGAAGGCCGTGGCCACACCCATCGCGGTGACAGAGAGCATTTCGCATTGTCTCATTTTAAATGTGGCTGGGCCGATTGCTGCAGAGGCGCGTACCTCGAGTGCGCCTCTGCATCATTGACTCGCAACTCAGCTATCGGACATTGTCTGTACGATAGCCCAGGACGATGCGCCGTCAGGTCGCAGTTTCACCTGCTCGCCAGGACGCAGACAACGGTGCTCGCTCATCTTGTGCGTATTCTGGATGGTGATGACTTTGCCGGTTTTCAGCTCGATGATGTTGTGGCAATGGTTGAGCCCCTGCGAGTCCGGCATGCAATCCGCATCCGTCTTGACGACACCAGTGGTTGGCTCGGTAATTGTTCCCTGCACCACCGCGACAAAGTAGCGACCATCCTTGCCATTTTGATTCCAGCTGACCGGCCCCTGGACCCCCTTGGGCAGCACAGGCTCCCATGCCCTTGCCCCAGACGAAAAGCCCATGAAAATGATGCCGGCAAAAACGATGGCAGACAGGATTTCGATACGGCGAAAATATGATTTGCTCATGATTCAGTCACCTCTACTTGAAGAAGGGAAATAATCCTTGACGCGGTAGATCGTCTCCACTGGAAGAACCGCAATCATGCCATCCGTGTCGAGTCCGGCATGAGCGGTCCGCATGATGGCCTGAGCCACCTGCTCGGCATGTTCCGCGAGCACAAACACTTCCACCCGCGCCTGCATCGAAACCCATTCAGAACTGTAGAAATTCTTGTAGTCGCCATATCCCTGAACCCTTGTTATGGCAATTTCAAATGTTATTTCGCGCTTCAGCGCCTCCTCAACGGCTTCGAGGCTGTTGATGTTGATGATGGCGGTGATCTTCCGGTACTTCATTTCGATCCTCCCGGGCTCCCGTAAATTCCGGGAACCCCAAGTGTGTTTCGTGCCAGCGCAATGGCATCAGCGGGTAGAGTCAGCCTGCTTTCGCACTTGCCGCCATTCCCACAGCAGGTAGACGGCCGGAAGCACCAGCATGGTCAGGAACAAGGCGCTGATCATGCCGCCGACCATCGGCGCGGCGATGCGGCGCATCACTTCCGACCCGGTGCCCCCGCCAAACATCACCGGCAGCAACCCGACGATGATCGCCGTCGCCGTCATCGAGATCGGTCGCAGGCGTAGCAAGGCTCCATCACGCACGGCATCGCGCATGCCCTCGTAACTAATCGGAATCGCTTCGGACCGGCAGTGCTCCAGATAGGCGCTGACGGACTGATTGAGGTACACCACCAACACCACGCCTATTTCCGTGGTGACCCCGGCCAGCGCAATGAAGCCGACGGCAACCGCCACGGACAGGTTGTAGCCAAGCAGATAGAGCAGCCACGCACCACCGGCCAGTGCCATCGGCAATGTCCCCAGGATGAGAAGCACCTGTGAAACGCGGCGGAAGGCCATGTACAACAGTAGCGCGATCAGCACGATGGTCACCGGCACGATCGTGGTCAGGCTCTTCCGTGCCGCCTGCATGTACTCGTACTGGCCAGACCAGGTCAGGGAATAGCCGGCCGGCAATTTGATCCTGGCGGCAACAAGCTTTTGGGCAGCGGCCACGTACGAACCGACATCGCGTCCGGCGATGTCCACATAGGTCCACCCCGTGAGCTGCGCCGCCTCGCTCTTGATCAGCGGTGGACCATCCTCGATGCGAATGTTCGCCACGTCACCCAGCACCACGTGGCCACCGCGAGCGGTGACAATCGGTAGTTGCCGAATACTGGCCAGCGAACTGCGGTAATCGCGCGGGTATCGGATGTTGACTGGATAACGCTCCAGGCCTTCCACCGTTTCCGTGACGTTCATGCCGCCGATCGCCGTGCGGACCACGTCTTGCACGTCGCTGATATTGAGCCCGAGCCGGGCCGCCTTGTCGCGGTCGATGTCGATCTGGACGTAGCGCCCACCGGCCACCCGCTCGGCGTATACCGAGGTGGTGCCACGGACGTGTGGCAGGAGTTGCTCCAGTTCTTTTCCGATGTGCTGAATCACTTGCAGGTCCGGGCCACCGACCTTGATGCCCACGGGCGTCTTGATGCCTGTGGACAGCATGTCGATACGCGTCTTGATCGGCATCACCCAGGCATTGGTCAATCCCGGATACTGAACCCGCTGCTCCAGCTCCTTGACGACATCGGCCTTGGTGATGCCAGGACGCCACTGGGACTTGGGCTTGAACTGGATGATGGTTTCATCCATCGACAGCGGTGCAGGGTCGGTCGCTGTATCCGCACGCCCCATCTTGCCGAAGACGGATTGCACCTCGGGCACGCTCATGATCAGTTTGTCGGTCTGCTGCAACACTTGACGGGCCTTGTCCGCGGAAATGCCGGGGCGGGCGGAAGGCATGTACAGCAGGTCCCCTTCATCCAGTGGCGGCATGAACTCCGAACCCAGGTGCGAAGCCGGCCACGCACCCGCCACCACGATCAGGATGCCGACGATCAGCAGCACCCAAGGGTAGCGAACCACCCGCTTGATGACCGGCTTGTACAGTGCCGTCAGTACGCGGTTGAGCGGATTGCGGTGCTCCGGCGTGATCTTGCCGCGGATGAAATAGCCCATCAGTACCGGCACCAGGGTCACCGCCATGATCGCGGCCGCGCCCATGGAGTAGATCCAGGTGTAAGCCAGCGGAGAAAACATGCGCCCAGCCTGGCCCGTGAGGCTCAGGATCGGAACCACGCTGAGGGTGATGATCACCAGCGAGAAAAACAGTGCGGGCCCCACTTCCACGGTGGCCGTCGCCACTCGTCGCCAATGTCCGGCATTGTCGGTGCCGCCCTCCTTTTCCATATGCTTGTGCAGGTTTTCGATCATGACGATCGCGCCGTCCACCATTGCGCCGATGGCGATCGCGATGCCGCCCAGCGACATGATGTTGGCAGTCAGCCCCTGCAATCGCATCACGATGAAGGCCATCAGGATGCCCACCGGCAAACTGATGATGGCGACCAGCGACGAACGAAAGTGGAACAGGAAGGCCCCGCAGATCAGCGCGACCACCAGAAATTCCTCAATCAGCTTTTCGCGCAGATTTCCGATCGCGTTACTGATCAACTGCGAGCGGTCATAGGTCGTCACGACCTGGACGCCCGGGGGTAGGCTGTCTTTCAACGATGCCAGCCTGGCCTTGACCCCATCGATGGTTTTCTGCGCGTTCCCTCCGTAGCGCATGACGATCACGCCACCGACCGCCTCGCCTTGGCCGTCAAGTTCCGTGACTCCACGCCGGATCTGCGGCCCCATCCGTACCTCGGCCACGTCCTTGAGTTGTACCGGCGTGCCGTTCTTGTCGGTCATCAGCGGTACCTGCAACAGGTCCTTGATGCTCTTGATGTAACCGCTGGCGCGCACCATGTACTCGGCTTCGGCCAGCTCGACCACGGCGCCGCCAGTCTCGTGATTGGCGTTCTTGATCGCCATCCTCACGTGCGCCAGGGTGATGCCGTAGGCACGCAGCTTGTCCGGATTCACCACGACCTGGTATTGCCTGACCATGCCGCCAACGGTGGCCACTTCCGCGACCCCGGGTACGGTTTGCAGCTGGTACTTCAGAAACCAGTCCTGCAGGCTGGTCAGCTGCGCCAGATCGTGCTTGCCGGTCTTGTCCACCAGCGCGTATTCGTAGACCCAACCCACGCCGGTGGCATCAGGCCCCAGACTCGGGTGCGCGTCGGTCGGCAGGCTGCTGGCGACCTGATTGAGATATTCCAGCACGCGCGAGCGCGCCCAGTACAGGTCGGTGCCGTCCTTGAAGATGATATAGACGAACGATGCACCGAAGAACGAATACCCACGCACCACGGTCGCACCCGGCACGGCAAGCATGGCGGTTTCCAGCGGATAGGTGACCTGATCCTGCACCACCTGGGGCGCCTGCCCGGGGTAAGGTGTCTTGATGATGACTTGCACGTCGGACAGATCGGGGATCGCATCCACCGGCGTGCGTTGCATCGCGTACAGACCGCCGAGGACAATGAATGCCAGTGCCAGCAGCACGACGCCACGGTTACGTAACGACCAGCGAATGATGGCGGCAATCATCGTTGCGGCCTCCCGTCGTCGCTGGTTCCAGCTGGCATCGATTTGGACGCATCGCGCTTGACCTCACCACCCATCGACATGCCTTTGACTGGCTTGCGAATCGGGCTGACCGTGGCGCTCGTTCCGGGCGCGGTGGCCGGACCCTTCACGGACATCGTGGGCAAGGTCTTTCCCGACATGTCCATGCCGGCCATGTCGGCAGCGGCCTTGCTGGGTCCGGTCATGTCAGCGGCCGCCGCCTGCGGTGCTTCCGAGCAACCGGGCTTGCCTGACCCAATCCGTAGCGCAGCGGCATCGACATTGGCTTCGGAATCGATCATGAACTGCGCCGAGGTCACCACGTGCTGGCCTGCTCGCAAACCCTTGAGAATTTCCACCTTGTCGCCGGAGGTGACGCCGGCTTCCACAGGGCAGACGTCGAAGCGACCGCCACCGAGTGCCACGATCACGCGCTGGCTATGACCCGTGCGAATGAGCGCCAGATTGGGAATGAAAAGGACATTCTGTTGCGGGGTCGCTTGCAGCGTCACGTGCGCGTACATGTTGGGCTGGAGGCGCCTGTCCGCGTTTGCGAAGCGAATACGTACCTTGACTGTGCGCGTCATGCTGCCGAGATCCGGATAGACGTAATCGACCACGCCATCCCAGTGCCGACCGGGAAACGCATCAAAATCGGCAACGACCTTCTGGCCTGCATGCAACAGTGCCGCCTGGCTTTCGTCGACTTCCGCCTGTACCCACACCGTGCGCAGGTCGGCCAGCTTCATGATCTGGGTCGCCGGCATCACGTAGGCGCCTTCGCGCACACCAAGGCTGGTCACGACGCCCGAATTATCAGCGTAGCGCGACACACGATCACTGACCTTTCGCGTACGGTTCAGCTGGGCAATCTGTGCGCGGTTGAAGCCCAGTGAGTGCAGTCGCTCCTGTGACGCGGCAATCAAGGATTGGCTGCCACTGGCCAACGCAGTCAGGTATTCGCGCTCGGCAGTCGCCAGCTTGGGGGAAAACAATTGGTAGAGCAGTTGACCCTGCCTGACCGGGTCACCCACGCTCTTGACCGCCAACTTTTCTACCCAACCATCAGCGCGGGTATTGATACTGGTAACGGTGTCCTCGTCGTAACCGACATACCCGACCAGTTCGAGACGATTGGCGAACGTGCCCTGTTCGACCTCGGATGTACGTACGCCCAGGTTGTTGACCACATCCGGGGATATCTTCACGTCACTGGGTTCACCGGAACCACCTTCATCAGCGTAGACCGGCACCAGATCCATGCCCATGGGCGATTTGCCGGGCTTGTCGCTGTGGAAATTCGGGGTCATGGGACCCTTCCAGTAAAGGATCTTGCGTTTCGGTGCCGCAGTCGCCGAGCTGGCAGCCTTGTCGGAATCCACAGCGGACTGGCCGCGCCTGCCGAGAAAATACCCGGCGACGAGCGCAAGCAGCACGACAATCACGGCCAGGAGAATCCATTTTGATTTTTTCATGGCGTCGTATTCCGCGAAGTGGCAGACACTGAAGACGGCCACAACGTGCCGCCGGTCTGGTAATTGAGGGAGGCTAGCTGGGTAAAGAAATCGGCGCGCGCGCGCGCTAGCTCCAGTTCGGCCATCAGGTATTGCTGCTCGGCGGTGATCAGCTTCAGGAAATCGCCCGTGCCCGAACCGTTGCTGTAGTCGGCCTCGGCCGCCTGCATGTTGAGCCTGATCAGCGGCAGCAGCTTGCCGTTGTAGAGCCGGATCGTTGCCACCGCCTGGGCCGCGGTCGCACGCGTCTGGTCGAGATCGCTCAGCAACTGGTTGCGCACGTCGGACAGCTTCGCCTCGCTCTCGTGCAGGCGCGCGTTGGCCTCGCTCACCTCGCCGCGATGGTTGCCGCCGAACGGTATGTTGATGGCGACGCCCACGGTGAGGCGTTTGGCCGGCAGATCCATGATGCTGTTGTAACCGGCCAGCAGGCTGACATTCGGGTAGTTGTTCTTGTGCGCCAGATCGACCCGGTCGCGGCTCGCGCTGACGCGCGCATCGAGGCTTTGTAGCATCGGGTAATGCGCCAACGCCGCATCCTGCAGCGCGGTGGAAGTCGGCAGCGGGATTTCCCGCGGAAGATCGACCGGTGCGGGCACAGCGGTGTCCGGATCGAGGTTCTGCAGGGCATTGATCTTCGCCTGCACCGTGCGCTGCAAACGCGTGAGCTCCAGGGCTTGGTTCTGCAGGCGGACCAGTGCCACTTCCGCTTGCAGGACATCCTGTTGCGGCGATTGCCCGGAGGCATAGGCCGCTTCCGCAACGCCGCGCAGATGCGTCACCAGCCGGGTGTTCTCGGCATTGATGGCGAGCGCGCGATGCACGTAGTACCACTGGGCATAATCGGCACGTGCCAGCGCGGCGAGCCGCAGGCGCAGATCGGTCACCTGCCGGTCTGCCGACTCCGCTTCGGCCGTCGCCATCCGGCTGCGCAGGGCCAGGGTGCCCGGCCAGGGGAATTTCTGGCTGATCTGCGCATTCTGGTTCAGCCCCTGGCGCGGCCCACCGGCCGTATTGGGCGCCACCACGTAGCTCACCATCGGGTCATCCAGCGCACCGGCCGACTCGATCCGGGCGTTGGCCGCGTCGGCCGCCGCCTGCATCGCCTCGATACCCGGATTGCGCTGCAGCACCTGCTGCACCAGCCGGTCGGCTGAAAGCCCCGCCGTGGTGCCTGCCGCGGCATCAGGGATTATTCCGACCCTGGCAGCGCGCCACGCGCCGGATGTTTCCGGACCTGCGCTTGGATGGGTTCCTGTGGCCTGCGCCAGCGGAACCGCCGCCATGACTCCCGACAGGAGCATGGCCAGCGCCGACGTCGTGAAACGCCGGACAGAATGCAGCAACAACATGAGTGAACACTCCCTCGATCTTGCGAAATTCGCCGTACCCTCGCGGGCACGAGCCCAACACCACGAACAGGGCGAGGGCTAGATCAGGAGTGAGCAGAACAACAGTCGGAGGGGTGGGTGATCGGCCTGCAGCCGAAACGCCGAGGCAAACGACGACTCGGCACGCGGCAACATGACCACGGTCGGCATGGCCGGCGCCAGTGGCGGCAGCATGGATGCCGGTACGTTCGGCAGTCGTGCGTCGGATTGGACCAGACTGCCTTGCGCGCAATGCTCGGCGCACACCGCCCTCTGAACATGGCCCTGCCCGCCATGCATGCTCTGCATGCAGGCGGGCTGCGAAGCCGGCGTGGCGACAGCCGCCATAGCGAGCCCAGACATGGGGCACAGGCTTGTCGCCACCGCCATCTGCTGCCACAGCAGCAGCAACGCCACCAGCCAGAACAGACTGGAGCGCTTCGTGCGACGCATGCGGAAGCTCGGCGACATAAACATCATTCTATACCTCGCCATGGCGTATATCTTGACCGAGATCAAGTGCCCGGCCTGGCACAAATCGACCGAGCAAGGATCCACAGGCTGCTAGCCGGACGCCGCAACACCCAGGCCCAAGGCCAGCACCAGAAATGAAAGCAACGTCATGCCGGCAAGAACGCCACGCGACACCTTCCCTGCGCCGGCATGCGCCGAGCCCGCGTGTCCTGGTGCCGCATCATCGGTGGTGGGCTTCATCGCATGGTTTCCGTGCCTGCCCTCCGTCGCCGTATCGGTTACCCGTCGTTCCGTTGTGCGCACCGTCATCATACCGTGCTTCAAGTGCCTGGCGACTAGCCACCAGTTCATCGGGAAGGCCGTGATGAAGCCCACCAGCAGTGCCATGGACATCACGAACCAGAATACGGGTCCGAATGGATCATCACCGCGAGGGGCGTGTTTCATCGCCAGAATCATGGTTGGCACCATACCGGCCATGAGGCAATTCATGGACAGCAGCTCCGGGAAAAACGTGTTCGACAAGGCACGCTTGTAGGAGCCGCCCGCCTCGCTGCGCATGAACAATGCCTGGAAAATCGCCCAGCCGAATCCGAAGCCAAGCAGGTATTCCAGCGCAATGTCGATGCCGCTGGACAGGTGCATCACGCTGGCAATGACCGCACCCGCCAGAATGCCCACGCCATCGCCTGCCACACAGTGCATCGTGGAGCCAAGCACCTGCCGCCAGCGTACCGCCACGTAACGCTCATGCAGCCCCGGCAGTGGTTCGCGGCAACCGAGTACGTACAGAAATGCACCCAGCGGCCCGGTGTAAACCGTCAGCAATACAAAGCCCCACTTGAGCACCGGCGACTCAGGCGTGGTACGGATGTCGATCGCGACAAACAGCAGTGACAGCAAGGTCAATGCAAACCAGAGCAGCATCACGCCGCCCAACATGATGTCACTCCAGTTGGCTGGTCCCTGTCAGGCGATGGCAGCGACATTATCAATCTCCCGTTGGCAACACCACGTAATGTTCGACGAACCGATGCGGACAAACGTACGCAGGTCATGTCGATCAGGTCTTCGGAACGTGGGTAGCATAGACCCGCGAGGATCCATCCCTGCCGATCAAAATCACTTCAAAATGGCGTCTGAAGATCACTTCTGCGTGATCGGTACGGTCTGCCACTGGATGGATACGATCCGCCAACGCTTGCCCTCGTTCTTGATGTGCAGCAATTCGCGGCTGCGCAGGGTGATCGGCGTGCCGTTGATGGTGGTAGTGATGTTGCTCTCACTTCCGACCATCGCGTTGTCACCCATCAACATTGAACCGAATGAGATCGGCGTAATCTTCACGCTCTTCAGAAACGCGATGTCTTCGCCCAGATGGCTTTTTGCATAGGCATAGCGTGACTGCGTCCGCCCGCCCTCGCTGATACTGGCGTCCGATGCCAGCAGGGCGAGTACCGTGGCACGATCCCCCTTCTTCAGCGCTGCCCGGAACGCCAATGCCACAGCTTCGGCCTCCGGTGCCGATGCGGGCTTCAACAATGGCGCCTCGTTCGCGGTCGTCGCATCGACATGGCTGTCGATGGCATCCGCATGCTCGTGTCCTTCTTCAGCAGACGCGGCATGGCTGCGACCGGCACCAGCAGGCATTGTCATGCCCGGCATGGTCGCCGTGTCTGTCGCCGGCGGATTCGTTGACGCGGCCGCGTCTCCATCGCTATGGCCAGCGGTTTCTCCAGCGGCCATGCCCATCGGCATTTTCATATCCTCGTCCGGCGGTGCCCTGGCCACGATGTCATCGTATTCGGCGGGCGTCATGCCGGGCAGTTTCTCCACAAACGCAACCATGCTCCAGATGGTGGCGTCATCATGGCTGAAGCCCCATGCCGGCATCGCGCTCATCTTGAGGCCGTGCTTGATCACCCAGAACGCATCCTTCGGATCAATCCGTATTTGCGACAGATTGGGCGGCTGCGGGTACAGGCCTGGGCGGATCTCCGAATCCGTCATGCCGGGATTCAGATGGCAGTCGGTGCACATCGCCGCGTACTGGCCTGCACCCTTCAGGATCAGCTGCGAGTCGTCCAGATTGGGCACCTTGATGTCTTCCGAGCGGACATGGATGGAACGATCGCGCAGGGTCTGCAGTATCGCGAAAACCGGTTTGGTGTGATGGTCGTCGGCGCCGATGTTGTAGAGACCTGAGTAGACGAACACGCCGGCACCGGCGGCCAGGATGGCGAGCACGGCGACAACGGTGATGCTGTGGTGCCTGATGTGTTTCTTCATGGTGGATTCTCCTCAAAACCAGATGCGCGCACCGGCCACGATCTGCCGGTCGAGAACGGGTTGATGATCCTGCCGGGCATAGTCGGCGGTGGCGCCGATGCGGCGCACCCAGTTCATGCCAATGTACGGCGCGAACTGCCGACGGATTTCGTAGCGCAGACGCAAGCCGAACTGAATATCGGACAGACCACTGCCGATGTGCCGTTGCGGGTCGTCCTTGCCATAAAGGTTGGCCTCCAATTCGGGCTGCAGGATCAACCGCTGGGTGAACAGCAATTCGTAGTCGGCCCGCAGACGGACAGCCGTACGCCCGGAGGCCCCGGCATATCCGGTCGCTTCCAGTTCATACCAGTACGGCGCTAGGCCCTGCACGCCGAACGCCGCCCAGTCGCGCGACGGTCCACCGAGATCGTGCCGAACACCCAGTTGGGTATCCCAGTAGGTGGCGGTGCTGTGGCTCCACAATGCCTCGACATCACCCTCGTCGAGTTTGCCGCGGCTGCGCTCTCCTTCGGTGCGGATCCACAGTTTGTTCTCGTCGTTGCCGTACCAGCCTTCGGCTTCCCAGCCCTGACCATTGGCGTCCCGGCCATGAAACGCTTCCAACTGATCGATCAGCAACATGCCCAGCGGGGCGTTATTGGCCATGTCCATGCCTTTCATGGAACCGTAGCCGACGCCATCGGAGTAATCAGGGCTGCGTGCGTTGAGCGGCGGACTGCCACCCTGCATGGGGCCGATGGTCATGTCGGGCATCGAATCCATGCCGGGCATGCCGCCTTGGCGCGTTTTTGGCATTGCGCCGTGATCCATGTCCGGCATGGAACGTATGTCCATCGACGATGTGCTACTGGATACGGTAGGCACACTCTGTGCCGCAACAACGGGTGGCAACACCAGCAGCAACGCCGTCAGCAACACGGGACAACGCAGAGACAGGGAGGTGATTCGCCAGTTCGTGGTCATGACACCACCACCTCGCGGAACATGCCCGCTTCCATGTGATACAACAAATGGCAGTGGTAGGCCCAACGACCGGGATTGTCGGCAGTGACGGCATAGCTGATGCGCTGTGCGGGCTGCACATTGATGGTGTGCTTGCGCACCTGGAATTGGCCTTGTGGGTTTTCCAGCTCGCTGAACATGCCATGCAGGTGGATCGGATGATTCATCATCGTATCGTTGACCAACACGATTCGCAGCCGCTCGCCACTATTGAAATGCACCGGCTTGGCGTCCGAGAACTTCACGCCGTCGAACGACCACATATAGCGCTCCATGTTGCCGGTCAGGTGGAGTTCGATTTCCCGGCTGGGTTCACGCGCATCGAGCAGCCCGCCGATGGTGTGCAGATCGGCGTAGGTCAGCACGCGACGACCGTTATCGCGCAGGCCGGTGCCCGGATCATCGAGGTTGGTACGCGGCCTGTCCACGTGCATGTCGACGCCGGGGTTGTGGTACTCGGTGCGGGCGTGGCGCACCACCGGCGCCGCGGCAGCGGCTTGCATCGCCGTACCAGACATACCCTGCATGCCACCGTGACCGGCATGGCCACCGCCCATCGCCATGGCGCCCATCATGTCGACCATCGCCAGCGGCTGGCGCGGGTCCAACACCGGCACCTCGGCCTGCATCCCTTCGCGCGGCGCCAGCGTGCCGCGGGCGTAGCCGGTGCGGTCAATCGACTGGGCGAACAGCGTATAGGCGCGATCCTCCTGCGGCTCGACGATCACGTCGTAGGTTTCAGCCACCGAGATGCGGAATTCGTCGACCGTAACCGGCTCGACGTCTTGACCGTCGGCCGAGATCACCGTCATCTTCAGGCCGGGGATGCGCACATCGAAGAAGGTCATCGACGAGCCGTTGATGAAGCGCAGGCGGATTTTCTCGCCAGGCCGGAACAGGCCCGTCCAGTTGCCGGCGGGCGCAGTGCCGTTCATCAGGTAGGTGTAGGTGTAACCGGATACGTCGGACAGGTCGGTCGGATTCATGCGCATCTGATTCCACATCTTGCGCATGGCCAACGCCTGAGCCAGTCCCTTCTCGCGAACGTCGCGAAAGAAGTCCGGTGCCGTCGGCTGGGTAAAGTTGTAGTAGTCGCTTTGCTTCTTCAACTTGGCGAAAATCCGTTCGGGATTTTCGTCGGTCCAGTCGTTGAGCATCACCACGTAGTCGCGATCGGTCGGATGGCGATCGGGGCCTGCGGGTTCGATCACCAATGGGCCATATAGCCCAGTCTGCTCCTGGAAACCCGAGTGCGAGTGGTACCAGTAAGTGCCACTCTGGCGCACCTTGAACTGATAGAGGAATGTTTCGCCGGGAGCGATGCCGTCGAAACTGATACCGGGCACGCCATCCATCTGAAACGGCACGATGATGCCGTGCCAGTGAATTGAGGTCGGCACGCGCAAGCGGTTGGTCACGCTAAGATTGACCGTGGTGCCTTCCTTCCAGCGCAGAATCGGGCCCGGGATACCCCCGTTGACGGTGGTGGCCAAGCGTACGGCACCGGTGTAGTTGACCGGTGTCTCGGCGATGTCGAGCGCAAAGTCGGTGCCGCTCAGCACCGTGGGGTGGCCGGGACTGGTCAGCGCCCAGACGTTCGGGGGGCGCAGCAGGCCCAGGCCAGCTAGGGCGCCGCCGATAGCGGCGCCCTGGACGAAACGACGCCGCGACAGATCCGCAGGGGGCGAGGAAAACACGTTCATGGACTCTCTCCAAGGCAGACGGTATCGAGCATGCCGATACCGATCACAACCGATCGCCACAATGATCGACACGCGACCATCGTGAGCAAAGCTCATCGAAACGAGGGAGAGTCAGACCGCCGGTGGTCGCAACGGCGGTGTGGTGGCCAGCGTGGGGGTGTTGATCTGCAACGGCATCACGTAACCCGCGGTTATCGCGGTCGTGGCAAGCCCTCTGGCCATCGCCGGTGGCAGTGCTGTGACGCATAGCACCGCACAAGCGCAATGATGGCTGGTCGGGCCACCACAACAGCCCGCCTGATCGCCGCAGCAGAATCCGGCTGGCTTGGCGGGTGCAACTTCAACTTGGTGATGACAATGTGGTTCGCTGACCGCCGCAACCGTTGCGTGCATGGAATGGGAATGCGGCATTCCCGTCATGCCCATCGGTGCAGCGGCCAATGAGTTGATGACCAGCATCAGCCACCCCAGCACGCTCATCGCCCGGAGGCGGCGTGATCGAGCGAGCAGGCGCAGCGAGAAGGTCATCGCGTGAGTCTACTCATGCGTTCCAACCCTCTCAACTCTGGAGGAGGGTTCAGATATCTCAACCGCTTGTATCTCACGGCTTGCTGAAACCCCTGTACAGCGTGATCTTGTCGCCCGCTTTCTTTTCAGGGTGACCATGGCGCTCGGCGGGGAATGCGTCTTCAGGGCCATAGGGTTTTCCCCCATCCAGTCGACCTCGGTCTTGCGCCGCGGCAGCATCATCTGCGTCATTGCCCGGCAACCGGTGCGGACTGCCACTGCACGGACACGATCTTCCACTCCTTGCCGAGCTGGCTGAGACTGAGCAGCTCGCGACGGCGGATGGTGACGGGCTTGCCCTTGACCATTGCCGTGATATCGCGTTCGCTGCCGACCACCGCGAGATCGCCCATCGACATCGAACCCTGCGTGATCGGGGTGATCTGCGCATCTTTCAGAAACGCGATGTCCTCGGCCAGAGGGCCTGCCGCATAGGATTCGCGGGTCTGGACATGGCCGTCCTCGCGGATCACCGCGTCGGGCGCCAGCAAGGCCAGCACGGCGGCGCGATCGCCTTTTTGCAGGGCGGTCTGGAATGCCTGTGCCGCCGCTTCGGCCAGCGGCACCGCCTGCGGCTTCAACTCGTCCAGCGACAGCCTGGTTCCGCTTGTCGATGACGCATCGGCAGGCCGGCTTGCGGCCCCGGCGGGCATCGGCATGCCCTGCGTGCCGGCCATGGCAGGCCCGGCAGTATCGGCGGCTGCGCCATGTTCGTCGTCGTGTGCGGCCTTGTCATCCATACCCATGTTCATGTCCATGTCGTCATCCGGCGGTGCCCTGGCCACGATGTCCCGGTACTGCGCCGGCGTCATGCCCGGCAGCTTCTGCAGGAACGCGACCATGCTCCAGATCGTGGCATCGTCGTGGCTGAACCCCCACGCCGGCATCGCGCTCATCTTGATGCCGTGCTTGATCACCCAGAATTCGTCGCGCGGATCCAGCCGCTGCCGCGCAAGATTCGGCGGCTGCGGATACAGCCCGGGGCGGATTTCGGAATCGGCCTTGCCGGGCGCGAGATGGCAATCGGTGCACATCGCCGCATACTGGCCGGCACCCTTCAGGATCAGTTGCGGATCATCGAGGTTGGGCACCTTGATGTCGCCGGAATGCGCCTCGATCGAGCGTTCGCGCATGATCTGCATTACCGCCGCTACCGGCCGGGTGTGGTGCTGGTCGGCACCGATGTTGTACACACCCGAGTAGACGAACACTCCGGCGCCGACGACGAGAATGACCAGAACCGCGAAGACCGCCGGAACGATGCCGGCGGTGCCCCGGTGATGCCTGACGCGTCTTATCATGATGAGCTCTCCTGGACTCCTGTGGAGTGAACAGCAATTCAGGGTCGGCGTGCAACGCGCACGGCAGCATGTGCGAACGGACCGGAATACGCAGGGCATATCGTGCCCGCCACGTCGATGCGGCAAATAGGCGCCCCGAATAACCCCGATTTGTGCAGGAGCGCACCCTGTGCGCGATCACGGGTCGCGTCGCAGCATGTTTTCGCCCACAGGGTGGGCTCCTGCAAATGCCAGGAACCAGGTTATTCGAGATTCCCGGATGGATCGAACGACAGAGACAGCATCGACCGCGCCCCGGCGCTCATCGCCGCCGGATGGCGGGTGGAATGAGCACCGAGGCCCGTCGTGTACGTCATGCCGCCTGTGTACGCCCCCCCCCTCAACCATGGAAGGGCCGCTACGGGCGAATCACGGCTTGCTGTAGGCCAGATGCAGCGTGATCTTGTCACCTTCCTTCAGATCGGCTACCGAAGCCGGCGGAAAATGCACCTTCAATTCCATGCCTTCGGCGTTCACCGAGACCATGCCGGTTTCCTTGTTCACCTCGGTCACCGTTGCCGGCATCAGGTGCCTGCCCAGCACATTTCTGGCACGCATCATGCCGTGATGGCCAGGATGCATGGCGCCCATGCCATTCATGCTGCCCGGTTGGTTGCTCTGGGCGATGGCCACGCCGCTTACCGCCATCACGAGGGCTAGTGAACCGACTAGCGACACCAGGGGCTTGCGCAAAATATTCATGACGACGGTCTCCTTATGGTGGTTGCACGATGCAACTGGCGCAGTATGCGCCGGACCGTGTAAAGGCGACCTGAAAGCGGCCGCCGGCGGCACACCGGGTCACTGCGAATTTCGCGAAACGGCCTTCTGTAGTGCGGTACGGCATCTATACTCGCCCGATGAATTATCGCCACGCCTATCACGCCGGCAATTTCGCCGACGTTCTCAAGCACACCGTGCTGCTCGCGCTGATCGAGGCGATGCAGGCCAAGCCCAGTCCGTTCTGCTACGTCGACACGCACGCCGGCCGAGGCAGCTATGCACTGGACGGCGTCGAGGCGCGCAAGACCGGCGAGTACAAGGACGGCATCGCACGCCTGCTGTTTCCCGATCTGCACCAGGCCGCGGCGGCTTCGGCAACCAGCAGCCTGCCGCCGCTGCTGCGCCGCTGGCTGGACGGCATCCTGGCCCTGCCCGGCAATGACGAGGGGCTGAAATGCTATCCCGGCTCGCCGCTGCAGGTCGTCCGGCGGCTGCGGCCGGGCGACAGCGCTCAGTTGTGCGAGTTGCACCCGGACGAAGCGGCCAGCCTGCGTGCCCTGTTCCATCATGACCCGCGCGTGCACGTGCACCAGCGCGACGGTTACGAGGCGCTGAAGGCGCTGCTGCCACCGAAGGAAAAGCGCGGTCTGGTGCTGATCGACCCGGCGTACGAGGCGCAGGACGCCGAATACAGGCTGATCGAACAGGCGCTGAAATCGGCCATGCAACGCTGGCCCGGCGGAATCTACGCGGTGTGGTACCCAATCAAGCTGCGCAGTCAGGTGCAACCGTTCCTGCGCGGCCTGCAGCGCAGCGGGGCGAAGCGCGTGCTGCGCGCCGAACTGCTGGTATATCCGGACGATTCGCCGCTGCGCCTGAACGGCTCGGGCATGGTGATCCTCAACGCACCGTGGAAGCTCGATGACACCCTGCGCGAACCGCTGCGGGCGCTGGCCGGCCTGCTGTCACAGGAGCACCCGGCCAGCTGGAAGCTGGACTGGCTGCTGGACGAAGCCGGCAGCATGCTGAACACGCCCAGTCCGCTGCCTGCCTCCCGGCTACCACGGACACCGGGTCGCCGCTAAGCTCGGCGCATCCTCAAGCCTTCCGCCCGGAGCGAAGATCATGCGTACCCGCTTGCCCGCCACCTTGATCCGCCTGGTTCTGGGATCCGCCCTGCTCGTGCTGGCCGGCTGTGCCCCGGCACCGATCTACAAGAACGCCGCGGCCATCACCGCCGCACCGTTCCAGGTGGCGCAAGCGCCCGAACGCTATGCCAGCGCCCCGGTGATCTGGGGCGGGCGCATCGTGCACGTCACCAACCTGGCCGACCACAGCGAGATCGAGCTGCTGGCCTACCCGCTGGATTCCTCGCAGCGGCCCAGGGCGAACGACAGCGGCAACGGCCGCTTCATCGCCGTGATGTCCGGCTTCGTGGAACCGCTCGACTACCCGGCCGGCGCGCTGATGACGATAAGCGGCACGCTCAACGGCAGCCGCGCCGGCAAGGTCGGCGAGGCAAACTACGTGTTTCCGCTGGTCAGCGTGGCGCAGGCACACGTGTGGAGTGCCGACGAGATGAGTCGCGGCCGCAGCAACGTCCACTTCGGCGTGGGCGTGGGCATCGGCATCCACTAGGAGCGTGGGCCGTAGAAACTTTGGATAGCGAGATTGGGCTATCGCCATAGGATGCGTCTATCGGAGGGTGTGCATAGTCACTCTATGCAAGCCCGACGAGAGGCGCAGCCTATGGATGAGAGCACAATCACAGCCCAAAGATTTCTGCGGCCCACGCTCCTAGTGTAGTGCTTCATTCTGTTTGGAACTTAAGCGGCTATTGGCGCGGATGACCTTTTGAAGGATGTTGCGCGCGCTCTTGGTCCAGATGAAGTGCTTGGATCGGGCATTGTGGTGAGCGACGTATGCCTCGATCGCAGTCACCAGTTCGGGCACGCTGGCAAACACGCCGCGACGCAGGCGTTCGGCGGTGATGTCGCGGAAGAAACGCTCGACCATGTTGAGCCACGATACCGAGGTCGGGGTGTAATGCATGTGGAAGCGCGGATGCTTGTCCAGCCATGCTTTCACGACCGGGTGTTTGTGCGTGGCGTAGTTGTCGGCGATCAGGTGCAAGGCCTTGTCCTTGGGTGTGTCACGGTCGCTCTTCTTCAGGAACTTCAGCCATCCCACATGGGTGTGGCGCGGCTGGCACTGGCTGATGACCTGACCGTCGAGCACATTGAGCGCGGCGAACAGAGTGGTCGTGCCATGGCGCTTGTAGTCGTGCGTCGTCGTCTGGGCGCGCCCCTTCTTCAGCGGCAATCCGGGCCGCGTGCGACCCAGCGCCTACACCTGGCTTTTCTCGTCGCAACACAGCACCAGCGCGTGCTCGGGCGGCGACATGTACAGGCCGACGACGTCTTCGAGCTTCTGGACGAACTGCGGGTCGCGCGAGATCTTGAAATCCCGCACCAGGTGCGGCTTCAACCCGTTCGCGCGCCAGTGACGCGAGACGCTGGCGGCGCTGATGCCCATCTCAGCGGCCATCGTGCGCGTGCTCCGATGGGTGGCTGCCGCCGGCTTGCTCTGCGTGGTCAGTTCCACCAGCCGGGCTACATCGACCTTCGGTGGTGGCGCGCCGCGCGGGCGGTCACGCTCGATACCGGCGAGTCGATGCTGGGCATAGCGTTCGCGCCAGCGCGCGACTTGCACCCGCCCAAGGCTCAACTGCTCTGCAATCGCCTTGTTCTGCTTACCCTCGGCCGCCAGCAAAACGATCCGGGCGCGCTGCACCAGCCGGACGCTGGTGAGCCGGGAGCGAGCCAGCTGGGTGAACTCACGATGCTCCTCGTCGCTCAGCACAATGTGGGGGGCAACTCGCACGCCATCTCACCCGCTGGCCTCGTCGTAAAGCATGAGCCAGGCGGGCCGTTTACACGTTTACTTAAGATTGCAACACTATGCTGGCACGTCGAGGTCGATCAGCTTGCCTCCGGGCATCTTGTATTCGCCATGCATCGACTGGCTCATCCGCCATCCATCGTCTCGGCCCGTCGTTCGCGACGCCGGCGGGCAAACATGTTGAGTCCCTCGACCACCGCCGAGAACGCCATGGCCGCATAGATATAGCCCTTGGGCACGTGGTTGCCCAGGCCATCGGCCACCAGAGTCATGCCGATCATGATGAGGAAGGCCAGCGCCAGCATCACGATGGAGGGATTGTCGTTGATGAAGTTGGCCAGCGGCCGCGCCGCGAACATCATCGCCATCACCGCGACGATCACGGCCACGAACATGATCTGGATATGCTCGGTCATGCCCACGGCGGTGATGATGCTGTCGATCGAGAACACCAGGTCCAGCACCACGATCTGGCCGATCGCGGAGGCGAAGCCGGTGACTGCCGACGGTTTGCCATCCTCGGCATGTTCGGCGGCATCGTGGGAAACGTTGTGATGGATCTCGCGGGTCGCCTTCCAGACCAGGAACGCGCCACCGGCGATCAGAATCAGGTCGCGCCAGGAGAGTCCGTGGTCGAGCACGGTGAACAGCGGCGCGGTGAGCTTGACGATGGTCGAGACGGTGGCAAGCAGCAGCAGGCGCATGACCAGCGCCAGACCGATGCCCAGGCGGCGGGCTTTTTCGCGCATGGCTGCGGGAAGCTTGTTGGTCAGGATCGAGATGAAGATGAGGTTGTCGATGCCGAGCACCACCTCCATCGCGATCAGCGTGATCAGTGCCAGCCAGGCAGACGGGCTCTGCAGGAGGGCCAGGATCGAATCCATCGTCATCGTCTCTCAGGAGGGGCGTCGATGCGCGTCAGCCTAGTGTAGTGCTTCGTTCTGTTTGGAACTTGAGCGGCTATTGGCGCGAATGACCTTTTGAAGGATGTCGCGCGCGCTCCTGACCCAGATGAAGGGCTTGGGTCGGCCGTTGTGGCAAGCGGCGCAGGTCTCGATCGCCATCGCGCTGGCGAGCTGCGAGCGACCAGTCTGGTGAGCTCCGATATGCTCCTCGTCGCTCAGCACCATGTCGGCAGGGCAAGGAGCCACCCGTGCGGCATGCACCGACGATCGAATTGAGCAGCGAAGAGCGGACGAAACTGAGCCAATTGGCCCGGTCCAAGACGACCACTGTGCGTCTGGCACGCCGCGCGCAGATGGTGCTTCTGGCTGCGGAAGGGTTGAGCAATGCGGCGATCGCCGCGCACATGGTGTGGGGCGTGTGCAGGTCGGATGCTGGCGAACGCGCTATGCCGAAGGCGGCTTGAAGTCGATCGAACGGGACCTGCCGCGTGGCGGACGCCCCGTCACCGCCGACGCCGCCGAGATTGTGCGGCTGACCACCCAGACCACACCGGAGGCGGCCACCCAGTGAAGCACGCGCAGCCTGGCCGCGAAAGTCGGCGTCAGCGACACCACCGTGCTGCGGGTGTGGCGCAAGCATGGCCTCAAGCCGCACCTCGTGCGCGATTTCAAGGTCTCACGCGACCCGCAGTTCGTCCAGAAGCTCGAAGACGTCGTGGGTCTGTACATGGCGCCGCCCGAGCACGCGCTGGTGTTGTGCTGCGACGAGAAAAGCCAAGTGCAGGCATTGGACCGCACGCAGCCGGGTTTGCCCCTGAAGAAGGGCCGAGCCGCCACGATGACGCACGACTACAAGCGCCACGGCACGACCACCTTGTTCGCCGCGCTCAACGTGCTCGACGGTCAGGTCATCGGCCAGTGCCAGCCGCGCCACACCCACGTCGAGTGGTTGATGTTCCTGCGGCAAATTGATCGTGAAACGCCCAAAGACAAGACGCTGCATCTGATCGCCGACAACTACGCCGCCCAAAAGCATCCGGTGGTACAGGATTGGCTGGCCAAGCATCCTCGCTTCCACCTGCACTTCACCCCGACCTCGGCCTCGTGGCTGAACATGGTCGAGCGCTTCTTCCGCGACATCACCACCGAACGGCTGCGCCGCGGCGTATTCACCAGCGTGCCCGAGCTGATCGCCGCCATCAACGACTACGTGGCCCACCACAACAGCCACCCGAAACCGTTCATTTGGACCAAGAGCGCGCGCGACATCCTGCAGAAGGTCATCCGCGCCAATAGCCGCTTAAGTTCCAAACAGAATGAAGCACTACACTAGGAGCGTGGGCGGTAGAAGCCATTCGGGCTGCAAAGCCCTCCGCGCGGTCCATTTTTCCGTCGCTTTTTGGCCCATAGAACCACTATGGGCCGGCAAATCGCCGAAAAACTGTCCTCGCGCAGAGGACTTTTCGCCGCGA
>DATKUZ010000023.1:0-8205 GCA_035530335.1 Sulfuriferula sp.
CACCTTGAACAGAATGTTGTCACCCGGCATCACCATTTCTACTCCTTCCGGCAGTTCCACCGCTCCCGTTACGTCGGTAGTACGAAAGTAAAACTGCGGACGATAGCCATTGAAGAATGGCGTATGACGACCACCTTCTTCCTTGGACAATACATACACTTCGGCTTCAAAACGCGTGTGCGGCTTGATGCTGCCGGGCTTGGCCAGTACCTGACCACGCTCTACGTCATCTTTCTTGGTGCCGCGCAGCAGAACGCCGACATTGTCTCCGGCCTGCCCTTGATCGAGAATCTTGCGGAACATCTCCACACCAGTGACGATGCTCTTGGCGGTGTTGTGAATGCCGATAATCTCGATCTCGTCGCCAATCTTAACAATGCCACGCTCAATACGTCCCGTCACCACCGTGCCACGACCAGAAATGGAGAATACGTCTTCGATCGGCATCAGGAAGGGCTTGTCTATGGGGCGCTCGGGCAGCGGAATGTAGCTGTCGAGGGCGTCCGCCAGTTTGAAAATCGCGGGCTCGCCTATGTCGCTCTGATCCCCTTCCAGGGCCTTCAGCGCGGAGCCGATAATCACCGGGATGTCATCACCGGGGAACTCGTACTTGGAAAGCAGTTCACGCACTTCCATTTCGACCAGCTCCAGCAGTTCGGCGTCATCCACCATGTCGGCCTTGTTCAGAAACACGACAATATAGGGAACGCCCACCTGGCGGGCAAGCAGGATGTGTTCGCGGGTCTGGGGCATGGGGCCGTCGGCCGCCGAACAAACCAGAATGGCGCCGTCCATCTGCGCCGCCCCGGTAATCATGTTCTTTACATAGTCGGCGTGACCCGGACAGTCGACGTGGGCATAGTGACGATTTGCAGTTTCGTACTCCACGTGCGAGGTCGCAATCGTGATCCCGCGCGCCCGCTCTTCCGGCGCATTGTCAATCTGATCATAAGCGCGAATCTCACCGCCAAACTTCGCCGACAACACCTTCGTCAGCGCCGCCGTTAATGTGGTCTTACCATGGTCCACGTGACCAATCGTTCCCACGTTGACATGCGGCTTCGTCCGCTCAAATTTCCCTTTGGACATCAGACACTCCCCAAGAATACCAGACCCAAGTAAAGACCCAAAAATATGGAGCCCACAACCGGATTCGAACCGGTGACCTCTTCCTTACCAAGGAAGTGCTCTACCGACTGAGCTATGTGGGCCTGAACACTGGAGCGGGTGATGGGAATCGAACCCACACCATCAGCTTGGAAGGCTGAGGTTCTACCGTTGAACTACACCCGCACAATAAAACTCGTAACTAAGCCCTGCGCTCAGCGCTAAATAAATTACAGCAATTGGTGGAGGGGGGAGGATTCGAACCTCCGAAGGCAGAGCCGTCAGATTTACAGTCTGATCCCTTTGACCGCTCGGGAACCCCTCCAAAACAAGCCGAAAATTATCCCAAGAATCGCTGCTTTTGTCAAACGTTAAAGCGGAAATGCATCACATCGCCGTCTTTTACAATATATTCCTTGCCTTCTAGGCGCATTTTACCGGCTTCTTTCGCACCCTGTTCGCCTTTGCAGCCGATAAAATCGTTATAACCGATGACCTCGGCGCGGATAAAACCGCGTTCGAAATCGGTGTGAATCGCCCCTGCCGCCTGCGGCGCGGTACTGCCCTTGTGAATTGTCCAGGCACGCACTTCTTTCACCCCGGCGGTAAAATATGTTTCCAGCCCCAGCAATTGGTATGCGGCACGAATCAGCCGGTCCAGACCGGGCTCTGATTGCCCCAAGTCCGCCAGAAACGCCTGCTTGTCGGCATCTTCCATATCCACCATTTCCGCTTCAAGAGCGGCGCATACCACCACCACGGGCGCGCCTTCTCGTGCGGCAAATTCACGCACCCGCTCCAGCAGTGGATTATTTTCGAAACCTTGCTCATCCACATTGGCCGCGTACAGCACCGGTTTGGCAGTGAGCAGGCACAACGGCTTGAGCAGGGCCTGCTGTTCAGCATCCAGAGTCATCGCATATACCGGCTTGCCCTGGTCAAGATGGGCGCGCGTTTCATCGAGCAAGGCCACCAGCTTGGCCGCCTCCTTGTCACCCGAGCGCGCTGCTTTCTGATAGCGTGTATAAGCTTTTTCCAGCGTACCCAGATCCGCCAGCGCCAGTTCGGTCTGGATGGTTTCGATGTCAGAAATGGGGTCCACTTTACCCGCCACGTGGATCACGTTTTCATCCTCGAAACAGCGCACCACGTGAGTGATCGCGTCGGTCTCGCGAATATTGGCCAGAAACTGGTTACCCAGCCCCTCGCCCTTCGAGGCACCCGCCACCAGTCCCGCAATGTCCACAAATTCGACGATTGCTGGCAGCACACGCTCAGGCTTGACGATCTGTGCTAGCTGCGCCAGGCGCGGATCAGGCACTTCAACCACACCGGTGTTGGGTTCGATGGTACAGAACGGGTAGTTCTCGGCGGCAATGCCGGCTCGCGTCAGCGCGTTGAACAGCGTGGACTTGCCCACATTGGGCAAGCCGACAATTCCACATTTGAGGCTCATGATTTATTTGGTTTGTGTGTGCAATTTAAGCATGGCGACTGCAAAGTCACCGCGTAGCATATCGGGCAATACGCGCAGCCCATCGATAATGGCATCTTCGATCAGCGCAAGCTCATCGGTGCGGGGTGGATTCAACACATAGTTCACCACCTGGCTTTTTTCACCGGGATGGCCAATACCCAAACGCAGCCGCCAGAAATCCCTGCTGCCAAGTTGCGCGGCAATGTCCTTGAGGCCGTTGTGCCCGCCGTGGCCACCACCTATTTTCAGACGCACGACGCCCGGCGGCAAATCCAGTTCGTCGTGCACCACCAGAATCTGCGCCGGTTCGATTTTATAAAAACGGGCCAGAGCCGCCACCGACTTGCCGCTCGCGTTCATGAAAGTCTGCGGCTGCAACAAAAAGACTTCGCCGGCCGAAGAATTGCCACGTCCGGCGATACCGAAATAGCGGGCTTCCGGTTTAAGCGCAATGCGCAAATCTTCGGCGCAACGCTCTACCCACCAGAATCCGGCATTGTGCCGGGTACGCGCATAATCGCGCCCGGGATTGCCCAGCCCTACAATAAGCCGGAGGGCGGTCATGGGGCGGACAATTCAGGGATTTAAGCAGCAGGAGGCACGGCCGCAGCTACGGCAGCTTCACCCGCCTCTTCTGCCACTGCACCACGCGGCACCACAATGGTGACAACCGCGGAATCGCCACCCTTGTGGCTGGCAGATTCCACACCCGCGGGCAACTTCAGCTCGGAGAGATGGATAGAGTGACCGGCTTGCAAGTCCGCCAAGTCCACCTCAATGAATTCTGGCAGACTGTCCGCCAGGCACGACACATCCAGATCAGTCATGATGTGGGTAACGACACCGGCAGCCAGCTTCACGCCCGGTGCGATGTCGGCATTGATAAAGTGTAGCGGCACTTTCACGTGGATTTTCTGGGTCTTATCCACGCGCTGAAAATCAATGTGCTGCACCTCCATGCGGAACGGATGCATGATGTAGTCACGCAACAGCACGGCTTCTTTGGCGCCATCGATTGCCAGGGTCAGGATGGAGGCGTGGAAAGCCTCGCGCTTGAGTGCGTGAAACAGCGCATTGTGATCCAGCTCGATATTGACGGCCTCTTTGCCACCACCGTATACCACGCCCGGGGTTTTGCCTTGGCGACGCAGGCGGCGGCTCGCACCCTTACCCTGTACGTCACGTTTGTTAGCGATTACTTCCATGATTTACTCCAGTAAATAATGACTAAGCCGACTCGGTTCCGGCTTCGTCTGGTTACTCCGCACCCGCGACCAGGCTGCAGAGGCGTAGCGCACGCAAAAGTGCACCACTAAAACTATTCCATATAAAACTATTCCATAAACAGCGAACTGACTGAATCCTCATTGCTGATGCGGCGCATGGTTTCCGCCAATAATTCTGCAACCGACAGTTGACGGATACGGCTGTTGTTTTTAGCCTCGTCACGCAGCGGAATGGTATCCGTTACCACCAGTTCATCCAGCGCGGAATTCTCGATGCGCTGCACCGCAGTGCCGGACAGTACCGGGTGGGTACAATAGGCCAGCACACGCTTTGCACCCTTGTCTTTCAATGCCTGCGCCGCTTCGCACAGTGTGTTGGCAGTATCCACCAGATCGTCCATGATGACGCAGGTGCGGCCCTGCACATCGCCAATGATGTTCATCACCTTGGCCACATTGGGCTTGGGACGGCGCTTGTCGATAATGGCCAGATCGGACTCGAGACGCTTGGCCAGAGCGCGTGCGCGCACCACGCCGCCTACATCGGGGGACACCACGATCAGGTCAGGATACGACTGCTTCCATACGTCGCCCAGCAAGATCGGGGAAGCATAGATATTGTCGACCGGAATATCGAAAAATCCTTGAATCTGATCCGAGTGCAAATCCATGGTGAGCAGGCGATCCACTCCGGCGCTGGCCAGCATGTTGGCCACCACCTTGGCAGTAATCGCCACACGCGCCGAGCGTGGACGGCGATCCTGGCGCGCATAGCCGAAGTACGGTATTGCCGCCGTGATACGCCCTGCCGAAGCGCGTCTCAAGGCATCCACCATGACCATGATTTCCATCAGACTGTCGTTGGTGGGAGCACAAGTGGACTGCAGCACAAACACGTCCTTGCCGCGCACATGCTCGAGCAATTCCACCATCACCTCGCCATCGGAGAAACGCGCCACTGTGGCGCGCCCCAGATGAATATTGAGATGGCGCACCACATCTGCGGCTAGCCGGGGATTGGCATTGCCGGTAAACACCATCATGCTGTCGTACGCCACAACTCACCCCACCCAAAAAAAACTAAAGCGTGTAACGACCATTACACGCTTCTTGCTGGCGCCCGGATGGGCCACCGTAAAATTCTGGCAGGGGAGGTAGGGATCGAACCTACGAATGCCGGAATCAAAATCCGGTGCCTTACCACTTGGCGACTCCCCTATTACTTAACTCTGCGCGACTTCTTCACTGTTGTTACCTGCATAACCATGGAGCGGGTGCACATCCAAACCGGCGGCTACAAAACCGCGCATATCCGGCGGAATTTGCGCCAGCACGTGCTGCGCTGCTTCGGCAGTGTCAAACGCAGCAAAAACACATGCTCCCGACCCCGTCATGCGCGCTTCACCATACCGGCCAAGCCACGCCAGATGCCGCGCCACTTCTGGATAGTCATGGCAAACAACAGCTTGCAGGTCGTTCCGCATACCAAACTGACTGGTGTCGGAAAAGTCGGCTATTTTGATGATTTCGCTGTCTCTTGTCAAATCCGCATGTGCAAATATTGCCTGCGTCGAGACGCCCACCGCGGGGGTCAGCACCACATACCAGGCTGGAGCCAGCGTCACGGCTTGCAGCGCCTCGCCGATTCCCTCGGCAAATGCGGTCTGGCCGAATACAAACACCGGCACATCCGCTCCAAGTATTAGCGCCAGCTGCTGCAGCCGGGCGCGCGACAGGCCCAGCGCCCACAGCCGGTTGAGCCCAAGCAACACGCTGGCCGCATCCGAACTGCCGCCGCCCAGCCCGCCGCCCATGGGCAGGCGTTTTTCCAGCCCGATACCCACGCCCAGCATACAGCCCGTCTCGGCCTGCAGCAGTCGTGCCGCACGCATGCACAGGTCGTTTTCTTCTGTCACACCAGCCAGCGGCTGCTGACGCACGATGCGTCCATCTTCACGCAGTGTAAGGTGCAGGGTATCGCCATAATCGATCATGCGAAACAGTGTCTGCAACAAGTGATAGCCGTCCGCACGCCGACCTACCACGTGCAGGAACAGGTTTAATTTGGCAGGTGCGGGGCATACGAGAGCGGTCATTGCGCGTCGGCTTTCAACATCCACTGATCCATCACCAAACGGATTTCCAGATCATCACGCTGCAAGGTCATTTTGTGCGGCAAACCCTGTCCGTCGACCGTTTGCCAGGCACTGTAATTCACGCGCCAGCCATCCTGCACGAGTTGCGTGGGGTGTTGTTGCGCATCATGTTCGGCTTGATACGGTAGCGACGGGGCCGGCTGCCCTACTACCCAATAGCCCAGCCCGGCGAGCGGCAAACGCCATCCCAGCAATTCCTGAGTGAGGGTTTCCGTGTCGGCGGCGCGGTGGATTTTGTGCGCCTGATCAATCAGCGTCACGCCGTCCGCATCGCGGGTAATTTGCGCGACCGTCTGCCCCAGCGGTGACAGCAAAGTAATGTCATCCTGGTCTGCCTGATGCCGCCAGCGTAGACTGCCGGAGGATGACTGGTCGCGATATTTCACTGCAATCCGGCCAGCGAGATCGAATATACGGGGTGCCTGACTTGCCACAGGCGCCACTGTTGCAGGCGGTAAAACAGCGCAGCCAGCCATGCCAAGCCCAAACAAAATGCTGGCGGGCAGGCGCCAGCCGCGATTGATGAAACCCATGCTCACGGTTTCTTGAATTTTTGCATCACGTCCAGCAGCGCCTGATTTTGCGGGTTACTGTCCAACGCGGCTTGCCACAGTTTACGGGCTTCATCGCGGTTGCCCTTGACCCACAGCACTTCGCCCAGGTGTGCTGCAATTTCCGGGTCTTTGCGCAGGGCAAATGCACGCTGCAGATAGTCCAGCGATTTGTCCAGATTGCCCTGGCGGTACTGCGCCCAGCCCATGCTATCGAGGATGAAAGCATCGTTGGGAGCGAGTTTCAGGGCATGATCCAGGAGCGCCACCGCCTCGGCGAGACGATTGGTGCGATCGGCCAGGGTATAGCCCAGGGCATTGTAGGCCTGGGCATAATCCGGCTTGATCTGGATCAGATGGCGCAGGTCTTTTTCCAGCACATCGATTTTGTTGACGCGTTCGGCGGCCATCGCATGG
The DNA here is from genome assembly GCA_035530335.1 of Sulfuriferula sp. GTDB lineage: Bacteria > Pseudomonadota > Gammaproteobacteria > Burkholderiales > Sulfuriferulaceae > Sulfuriferula. The sequence goes on from DATKUZ010000023.1 coordinate 6,935, forward strand.
TCGTACAACAGTTCGGGCGAATCCGGCCTGGTCGCCAACGCTCGGCTCAGCAATTCGTACACGCCGTTATAGTCCTTGGCTTCACGCAGCAACTGCGCCTCCGCCTCAATCAGCAGCATCTTGTCAGCCTCGCCATCCACCTTCAGATTGCGCAGATAAGCACGCGCTTCGGCCATCTTGCCTTGCTTCGCCAGCAATCCGGCATAACGGATTTGCGCCGGGATATAGTGCGTACCGGGGGCGACCGACTGATACCACTTGGCGGCCTGATCGTACTGTTTGCGCATCTCGGCTATCTGACCCAGATAAATTTGAGCCGCACCCGCATCGGCATAGCCCGTTTGCAACACGCCTTTGAATTCTTTCTCGGCGTCATCAAGGTCGTTCAACTGCAGCGACAACAATCCAATGGCCATACCGATCTCAGGATTGCCGGGCACTTCCTTTTCCAGCCGCCGAAACTCGTCCCGCGCTACGGCATACTGGCCCAAGCTGACCAGCTGACGCGCGTAAATCAGGCGCACCTCTTTGGCATCGGGGTACTGCTTGAGAAAATCCCGCAGAAATGCAACGCCGTCCGTTTTTGTTTCACGCTCAATCAGCTGAAACTGGAACAGCGCTGCCAGCTCCCACCCCGGCTTGAGCTTGGCCGCTGTTTTAATTTCCTTCAGCGCCTCGTCGTAGCGGGTAGCGTTCGCCGCTGCCTGAGCAATGGCGAAATGCGCTTCTGCCAGATCGGGATAGGGCGCAGCCAGGCTTTTGACCAGTTCCAGCGCGGCCTGTTTGTCCTTTTGCCGTGCCAGCAGGGTATCCAGGTGCATAAAACCGGCACCGGCGTTGCTCCCCTCGGCAGCAATGAGTTTTTCCAGATGCGGCCGCGCCTCGTTGAGTTTGCCGTCACTCACCAGCAATGCAGCCAGGGATTTCTGCGCATTGAGAGAATCAGGCTCTACGTCCAGCCACAGGTTGGCGGCAGCGCGTGCGGTGGCGGCCTGATGTGCATACATCGCCACTTCAGTCGCGCGTTTGGCAATACGTGGGTCGCGCGTAGTTTTGGCAAGGTCGAGATAGGCCTCACTGGCAACCTGCAAATCACCACGCTGGCCAGCAATTTCTGCCACCAGAAACTCATACAGCAACTGACTGGTCAGCTCCACTTTGGGAAGCGCCACTTCCGTTTTCGGCTTTGCTGTTTTGGCGGCCGCTGTCTGCACAGCATAGGCCGGCACTTGTGCGCCAAACGTCAGGCACAGACCCATGACAGCAAGATA
>DATKUZ010000024.1:0-54446 GCA_035530335.1 Sulfuriferula sp.
CCGCGCCAGCAAGCTGGCGCTGAGGTAGTCACTTAAACGTGCACCCGCTCCCAATACCGCTTTGGTTCGCGCCATGGCTCGCTCCAGAAAGACGATGCGCGCAGTGTGACACACAAATAGCTAACCGAACAGTATTGAGACATGACCCAAGTTAGAGCCAATCTTCGCAGACGACTTGTGTTTAGAGAAACCGGTCAAGCAGCTTGCGGCTGGTCTTGTCCAGGGCGTCCAGGTCGCGAATCAGGAACTGAATGCCGTGGCTGTCGGCGATCAGCAGGCTGGATGCACCCAGCCGGCGAATATCGTCCTCGCCTTTCAGCACGAAACTGGTGTCGCCGCGGTCCGTTTCCACCTCCCAGGTGGTCGGTGCGGCGAAGCTGGATACGCGGCGCAGGCGGCGGATCTCGGGCACGAACTCGCGGCTTGCCAGTTCCTCCTCCACCAGCACGCGTGCATCCCCGGGCAAGTCGGTCAGACGCGCGATCCACACCAGTTCGTGGCCATCCGCGCTCAGCAAGGCGATGCCCTCCTCGGGCGCGGCGATGGGAAAGGCGCGCACCGGCACCACGTTTTCGTGAACCTTGCCGTCGGGTGCGGTGAGCACCAGCTGGCCGAAGGGGTTGCGGCTTACTTTGAAATCAAACATGGGTGCCTCCGGCAGGGCTCATGACTTGGACAATCCGGCATTCGCTACGATTGCGTTATCCACATCCGCGATATCCACATCGTCCAGATCGATATCCACGTTGCGCGCCTGGGCCTGATACAGGCGGTAGTAGGCGCCTTCGCGGGCCATCAGGTCTTCGTGCTTGCCGACCTCGACAATCTGGCCGCGATCCATCACCACCAGCCGGTCGGCGCGGCGCAGGGTGGAGAGACGGTGGGCGATGGCGATAGTGGTGCGGCCGAGCACCAGATTGTCCAGCGCCTTCTGGATTTCCTTTTCGGTTTCGGTATCCACCGAGGAAGTGGCTTCGTCGAGGATGAGAATGCGCGGGTCGATGAGCAATGCCCGGGCAATCGAGATGCGCTGGCGCTCGCCGCCGGACAGCCCGTGGCCGCGCTCGCCGACCAGCGAATCGTAGCCTTGCGGCAGCCGCAGGATGAATTCGTGGGCATGGGCGGCGCGCGCTGCGGCAATGATCTGGTCGCGCGACGCATCCGGCTTGCCGTAGGCGATATTCTCGGCAATGGTACCGAAGAACAGGAAAGGCTCCTGCAGCACCAGGCCGATGTTGCGCCGGAATTCGGACACCGGGAGCGAGCGGATGTCCACGCCTTCCAGGCGGATCGCGCCTTCGGTCACATCATAGAAACGGCAGATGAGGTTGACCAGCGTACTCTTGCCCGACCCGCTGTGACCCACCAGACCGATCATCTCGCCGGGCGCGATGGCGAGATTGACGCCGCGGATCACCGCGCGGTTGCCATAACGGAAGCCCACGTCATGCAGCTCGATTCGGCCGGCCACCTGCGCCAGGTGCACCGGCCGGGTCGGCTCGGGAACGCTGGACACATGATCGAGGATATCGAAGATGCGCTTGGCTCCGGCGGCCGCTTTCTGCGTCACCGACACGATGCGGCTCATGCCGTCGAGCCGGGTGTAGAAGCGGCTGATGTAGGCCAGAAAAGCGGTCAGCACGCCCACCGTGATCTGGTTGCTGGAAACCTGCCAGATGCCGAACGCCCACACCACCAGCAGCCCCACTTCGGTGAGCAGCGTCACGGTGGGCGTGAACAGCGACCAGATCCTGTTGATGCGGTCGTTGACGATCAGGTTGTGCCTGTTGGCCTCACGGAAGCGCAGCGCCTCGCGCCGTTCCTGGGCGAAGGCCTTGACCACGCGGATGCCGGGAATGGTGTCGGCGAGGATGTTGGTGACTTCCGACCAGACCCGGTCGATCTTCTCGAAACCGGTACGCAGCTTGTCGCGCACTACATGGATCATCCACATGATGAACGGCAACGGCAGCAGCGTCACCAGCGCCAGCCACGGATTGATCGAAACCAGAATCGCCGTGGTCATGATGATCATCAGGATGTCGGTGGCGAAATCCAGCAGGTGCAGCGACAGGAACACGCAGATGCGATCGGTCTCGGAACCGATGCGCGCCATCAGGTCGCCGGTACGCTTGCCGCCGAAGTATTCCAGCGAGAGTTGCATCAGGTGTTCGTAGGTCGTGGTGCGCAGATCGGCCCCGATGCGTTCGCTGACCCGCGCCAGGATGTAGGTGCGTGCCCAGCCCAGGCCCCAGGCGAGCAGCGCGGAGCCAAACAGCCCGGCCAGGTAGAGCGCGACCAGATGCACATCGATGTGCGCACCGTTCTGGTAAGGAATCAGCACATTGTCCATCAATGGCATGGTGAGATAAGGCGGCACCAGCGTAGCTGCGGTGGACGCGAGCGTCAGCAGAAAACCGGCAAGCAGTGGCTTGCGGTAGGGTTTGGCAAAGCGCCACAGCCGGAACAGCGTCCAGGTCGAGGGCGGCACCTGCGTCTCTCTGGCACAGATGGCGCACTCATCCTGACCCGGCTCAAGCGCCGCCTGGCAGGTGGGGCAAACCGCCACGGCCTCACGCACCACCGGCCGGCCAGAAACATGACTGGCCAGCTGCCGCTCGAATTCGCCGATCAGCTGCAGCGCCGCCAGGTTGCGCCCGAGGGTGTAGCGCCAGCAGGCCAGACGCGCCTGAGCATCACGCAATTCAAGTGTGCCGACGCCGGCATGGTCATGGTGCGACAGGCTCAGCCCGTCACGAAAAGTCCAGTTCTGCCAGGCACCCGCAGCGTCCGACCTGGCCAGAACCCGCTGGCTGGTGACCGCCACCAGACCTTGCGAAAACTGCAGGTGGGTGTCGAGATCAAGCTCCACCCACGCCAGAACCGTTTCCTGGTCGGCCAGCACGGACGCCATGTCGCTGCGCCAGAAATCAGGCAGCATCGGATGCGCGGGCGTTGCAGTCGGGGATCGGCTTGTCATCGTAAAAGTACACTAGTACGTTAATCGCAATTGAAGGTCAGCGCTCCGCGCGCAAGCCGGGCTGGTATTTTTTCGGTCTGTCGCTGTTTGCTGGCGCTGCGTTGCACGCTCGAAGGCGCCCGGTTGGTGGCATGATTCGTCGAGCAAAACGCAATAAACGTTTAAACTATTAAAATTCCAGACGCGGCAATCACCTTGCGGCTGCCAGCGTCGAAGTCATAAATTATAACCTAGCCCAGAGAACAATCAGGCAGGGCTCACGCAGATACGCGCCTGAGCCCTGCCATGCTACCCGGACATGAAAAACAAAGACATTCAGTTCCTGCGCATCATGCATCTGTCCGGCCCGAATATCTGGACCTATCGCCCGGTGCTGGAAGCATGGGTCGACATCGGCGACCTGGAAGACTCCCCTTCCAACACCATCCCCGGTTTCTACGAGCGGCTGACGGCGTGGCTGCCCGGCCTGATCGAACACCGCTGCGGCGTGGGCGAGCGCGGCGGCTTCCTGCAACGTCTGCGCGAAGGCACTTGGCCGGCCCACATTCTGGAGCATGTCACGCTGGAACTGCAAAACCTGGCCGGGATGAAAGTCGGCTTCGGCAAGGCACGCGAAACCTCGGTACGCGGTGTGTACAAAGTCGCCGTGCGCACGCGCAACGAACAGGTGGGCCGCGCCTGCCTGCACGCCGGACGCGACTTGCTGATGGCAGCCATCGAAGACCGCCCTTTCGACATGGCGGCCACGGCAGAACGATTACGCACCCTGGCCGACAACCTCTGCCTCGGTCCAAGCACTGCCTGCATCGTCGATGCGGCCGGCGAGCGCCACATTCCGTTTATCCGCCTGACCGACGGCAATCTCGTGCAACTGGGCTACGCTGCGCATCAGCGCCGCATCTGGACCGCAGAAACCGACCAGACTGCTGCCATTGCCGAATCGATCGCGAGCGACAAGGATCTGACCAAAAGCCTGCTGCATTCCTGCGGCGTACCGGTACCCGAAGGCCGCATCGTCGACAGCCCGCAAGACGCCTGGGAAGCCGCCGGAGACATCGGCCTGCCGGTGGTGGTCAAACCGGTCGACGCCAATCATGGCCGCGGCGTGTCGCTCGACCTGATGACGCAGGCGCACATCGAAACAGCCTATGCCATCGCCCGGGCGGAAAGCCGCAAAGTAATCGTCGAACGCTACGTACCCGGCAACGAGCACCGCCTGCTGGTGGTAGATGGTCGCGTGGTGGCGGCGGCGCGCGGTGAAATGGTATGGGTGAGGGGCGACGGACGCTCGACCATCATCGAACTCATCGACAGCCAGTTGAATACCGATCCGCGCCGCGGCATAACCGAAGACTATCCCCTCAGCGTGATCCTGATCGACGAAGAGCCGGCAATCCGCCTCGAACTGACGCGCCAGGGTTATAACCCGGAGTCGATACCACCCTCAGGCCAGGAAGTATTGGTCCAGCGTAACGGCAACGTTGCCATCGATGTCACGGACACCGTCCATCCGGAGGTTTGCGCGATGGTTTGCCTCGCCGCCCGCGTGGTCGGACTGGATGTGGCCGGCGTCGATCTCGTGGCCGAGGACATTTCGCGTCCGCTCGATGAACAGCGCGGCGCGATCGTCGAAGTGAATGCCGGCCCAGGCCTGCTCATGCACCTCAAGCCGGCGCAAGGCGAGCCGCGCCCGGTCGGCCGCGCCATCGTCGACCACCTGATCCCGCAGTCCGAGAGCGGTCGTATCCCGATCGTCGGGGTCAGCGGCGCCAATGGAACAACGCTGATCGCCCGGCTGGTGGCGTCGCTGCTGCACCTTTCCGGCCGTTATGTCGGACTCGCCTGCAGCGACGGGCTGTATATGAACCAGCGCCAGGTCGAGCGCGGCAATTGCACTACCTGGCAAGCCGGCCAGCGGCTGCTGATGAACCGCGCGGTGGAGGCCGCAGTATTCGAGCACCCGGCGGCATCCATCCTGCGCGAGGGACTGGCCTACGACCGTTGCCAGGTGGGCGTGGTGACCGACGTCAGCGGTGCCGACACCTTGGGCGAGTTCTACATCAGCGAGCCCGATCAGCTGTACAACGTATTGCGCACACAGATGGACGTGGTGCTGTCCGACGGCGTGGCCGTGCTCAACGCCGACGATGCGCTGGTGGTGAAAATGGCGCCCCTGTGCGACGGTGCGGTAATTTTCTTCGGGCTCGACCCGCAACTGCCCGCCATCACCGAACATCGGGCAAAAGGCGGCCGCGCGCTGTTCGTGCGTGATGGACAAATCATGCTGGCGAGCGGCCCGAACGAAGCCAGTCTGGCCAAGCTGTCGGCATTGCCGCTGACCGGAGCGGGGCAGCCGGGCCAGCATACGGCAAGCCTGCTGGCCGCGGTTGGCGCCGCCTGGGCGCTCGACATTTCCCCGGAATTGATACGCGCCGGGATCGAGACCTTTGAAATGGATCAACCGGTTAATCCGCATTTCGGACACGCTACGCATAATCATTAAGCGACGTTGAAACACGTCCACAAAAACCAAAGGAACACCGGCCCATGCAAGTAACACGCATCCGCGCACTGCGCGGCCCCAACCTGTGGAGCAGACACACCAGCATCGAAGCGCTGGTGAGATGCTCGGCCGAAGAGTGCCACGTCACCGGGATGTCCGAACTGGAATCGCAACTGCGCGCACGTTTCCCGGAAATCGGCGCCCTGCGCTCCATTGGTGACCAGGGCGAGATTTCAATTGCGCATGCCCTCGCCTTCGCCGCCCTTGGGCTGCAGGCACAGGCTGGCTGCCCGGTCACCTTTACGCATATCGCGCAAACGGTGGAACCCGGCCTCTATCAGGTGGTCGTCGAATACACCGAAGAAGCGGTCGGGCGGCTCGCCTTCGAACTCGCCGAGGCACTCTGTCGCGCCGCAGCAGAAAACCAGCCATTCGATCTGGCCTCTGCCCTGGCCCGGCTGCACGAGCTGGATGAGGATGTGCGCCTCGGACCCAGCACCGGCGCCATCGTCCAGGCAGCGGTCGCGCGCGGCATTCCCTACCGGCGGCTGACCGACGGCAGCCTGGTGCAGTTCGGCTGGGGCAGTCGTCAGCGTCGCATCCAGGCCGCCGAAACCGATCACACCAGCGCCATTGCGGAATCGATCGCCCAGGACAAGGAACTCACCAAAAAACTGCTGCAGGCTGCCGGCGTTCCGGTACCCGTTGGCCGTTCAGTAACGGACCCGGACGATGCCTGGGCAGCTGCGTGCGAAATCGGACTGCCGGTGGTGGTCAAGCCGCGCGACGGCAACCAGGGCAAAGGGGTTACCGTGAACATCGTTGCCCGCGATCATCTCGACATCGCCTACACCGCGGCAACCGAGATCAGCACCGAGGTGATGGTGGAACGCTTCATCCCCGGCCACGACCATCGCCTGTTCGTGGTCGGAAAACGTGTCGTTGCCGCAGCACGGCGCGAGCCGCCCCATGTCATCGGCGACGGCATCCACAGCGTGCGCAGCCTCGTCGAGCAGGTCAACAGCGATCCCCGCCGCAGTGAAGGGCATGCGACCTCGCTGTCCAGGATCCACCTCGACGACATCGCCATGGCAAGCCTGGCCACACAAGGCCTGAATGCCGATTCGGTACCGCCCAAGGGCGCACGTGTGATACTGCGCAACAATGCCAACCTGAGCACCGGCGGTTCCGCCACCGACGTGACCGACGACGTGCATCCGGAAGTGGCGGCCCGCGCCGTGGAAGCCGCGCAGATGATCGGGCTCGACATCTGCGGCGTGGATGTGGTCTGTGAAACCGTGCATAAGCCCCTCGAAGAGCAGGGCGGCGGTGTCGTCGAAGCCAATGCCGCGCCCGGCCTGCGCATGCACCTCAACCCTTCTTTCGGCAAGGGACGCCCGGTAGGTGAGGCCATCATCGCGTCGATGTTCGCCGAGGGCGACGACGGCCGTATCCCGCTGGTGGCCGTGGCCGGAACCAACGGCAAGACCACCACGGTGCGCCTGATTGCCCACATGCTCACCCTCAGCGGCAAGCGCGTGGGCATGACCAACTCCGACGGCGTCTACATCGAGCGGCGGCGCATCGACACCGGCGACTGCAGCGGCCCGAAAAGCGCCCGCAACGTGCTGCTTCATCCCGACGTCGATGCTGCGGTGCTCGAAACCGCGCGCGGCGGCGTGCTGCGCGAGGGACTGGCATTCGATCGCTGCGATGTCGCAGTGGTGACGAATATCGGCATGGGCGACCATCTCGGCCTCAACTACATCACCACGGTGGAAGACCTGGCGGTGGTCAAGCGCGTCATTGTCCAGAACGTCGCGCCGGACGGCACCGCCGTACTCAACGCCGCCGACCCGATGGTGATGCAAATGGCCGCCCACTGCCCCGGCCCGGTGATATTTTTTGCACGCGAATGGCTGCATCCGGTGATCGCCACCCACCGCGCGCAAGGCCACCGTACCGTATTCGTGAACGGCGACGCGATTGTCGCGGTGGAAGGCCGTTTTGAATACCGGATTGCCCTTGCCGAAATCCCCCTCACCCGCAACGGCAGCATCGGTTTCCAGATCGAGAATGCGATGGCGGCCATGGCCGCCGCCTGGGCGCTGGGCATCGCCTGGGAGACCATCCGCGCGGGGCTGGGCAGCTTCGTCAACGACGCTGCCACCGCACCGGGGCGATTCAACGTTTTCAGCTATCGCGGTGCGACCCTGATCGCCGACTACGGCCACAATCCCGATGCCATACTGGCGCTGGTCAATGCCATTGAAACCATGCCGGCAAAACGCCGTTTGGTGGTCATCAGCGGCGCCGGCGACCGGCGCGACGACGATATCAGGCAACAGACCCGCATCCTGGGCGACGCTTTCGACGAAGTGATTCTGTATCAGGACCAGTGCCAGCGCGGCCGTGCCGACGGTGAAGTGCTGGCGCTGCTGCGCGAAGGCCTGGCCGGAGCGAAGCGCGCCACCACCATCGACGCAATCGACGGCGAATTTTCCGCCATCGATAGCGCACTGGCACGCCTCACAGCGGGCGACTTGTGCCTGATTTTGATCGACCAGGTCGATGAGGCGCTGGCGCATATTGCCGGGCGCATCGCCGAAGCACACTGAACTCCCTTTAACCGGGCGATGCTACGGCGCCACCAGCCCATCCAGTACCCGGCAATCGGGGTGATTGTCGCCGATGTTGCAGGAAGAGATATCCATGCCGTCTCCATTCAACCTGGAAAAAGCCGTTAGCCACGGAGGGCGCGGAGATAGGCAAACCTGGGGCTTTTATGGCCTCACCCAGCGGATGAATTCAGGTGATCTGCCGTCCGTGGTTTTGACTCCGTGTTCTCCGTGAACTCCGTGGCTGAGTTTTAAGGTTCAACCCTGGCCGCGTTGCCCGGCTGGCCGCCAGCGCCGCAGCAGCAGCGCGTTGGACACCACGCTGAAACTGCTGAACGCCATCGCCGCCCCGGCGATGACCGGGTTGAGCAGACCGAATGCCGCCAGCGGAATGCCGACCACGTTGTAGATAAACGCCCAGAACAGATTCTGGCGGATTTTGCGATAGGTCTTGCGCGAGATGTCGAGCGTATCCGCGACCAGCATGGGGTCGCCGCGCATCAGCGTGACGCCGGCGGTATGCATGGCCACGTCGGTGCCGGTGGACATGGCGATACCCACATCCGCGGCGGCCAGCGCCGGCGCGTCGTTGATCCCGTCGCCCACCATCGCCACGACCATGCCGTCGGCTTTCAGATCGGCTACCGCCCGGGCCTTGTCGGCAGGCAGGATTTCGGCTTTGAATTCGTCTATCCCCAGGGCGCGCGCCACCGCTCCGGCGCTGCCCGGATTGTCGCCGGTGAGCATCACGATGCGCACGCCTTGTGCCTGCAGCTGGGCAACGGCGGCTGGTGCCGAGGGCTTGAGGGTGTCGCCAAAGGCCAGCAGGCCGAGCAATGTGCCCTGCCCGTCCGCGCTGCGCGCCAGCCAGGATACGCTGCGCCCGGCTTGCTCGTGTTGGGCGGCGCTGGCGGCGAGCGGCGCGGTCGCGATTTCCATATTTTGCATCAGACGGCTGCTGCCCAGATACAGCGTGCTGCCGTCGATCTGCGCCTCCACCCCCTGCCCCGGCAGCGCCTTGACCGCGCTGGCGCTGGTCAGGATCAGGTGTTTGGCGGCAGCCGCGCGCATCACCGCACGCGCCAGCGGATGTTCGCTGCCCTGCTGCACGCTCGCAGCCAGGCGCAGCATGTCGTCAGCGCTGCCCGCGGCGGGTTCCAGCGCAATCAATTCGGGGTGGCCTGCGGTGAGCGTGCCGGTTTTGTCGAACGCCACGCAGCGCACCGCGTGCGCGACTTCCAGCACTTCCGCGTCCTTGATCAGGATGCCGTAGCGCGCGGCGACGCCGGTGCCGACCATGATCGCGGTCGGCGTTGCCAAGCCCAGCGCGCAAGGGCAGGCGATGACCAGCACCGCGACCGCGTTCAGCAGCGCCTGCTGCCAGTCGCCGTTGGCAAATCCCCAGCCCAGCAAGGTGATCAGCGCAATGACCAGCACCACCGGCACAAACACCTCGCTCACTTTATCCACCAGACGCTGGATCGGTGCCTTGGCAGCCTGCGCGTTTTCCACCATGCGGATGATGCGTGCCAGCGTGGTTTCCGCACCCACCGCCAGGGTTTCCACCAGCAGCAGACCGTCGCCATTCATCGAACCGCCGGTGACATGTGCATCGGGGCTCTTGCCGAGCGGCAGGCTCTCGCCGGTGATGAGCGATTCGTCCACCTCGCTATGGCCTTCGCGCACCGCGCCATCCACAGCGATGCGCTCGCCGGGGCGCACCACGACCAGGTCGCCGACACGCACGGCGGCCAGCGCGACTTCGACATCCACGCCATCACGTCGCACCCGCGCGGTATCCGGGCGCAGCGCTTGCAGCGCGCGGATGGCAGCGGCGGTTTCGCGCTTGGCGCGGGTTTCCAGCCACTTGCCCAGCAACACCAGCGTGATGACCACGGCGGATGCCTCGAAATACAGATGCGGCATGGTGTGGGCGGAATGCGTCAACAGCAGATAAACCGACAGTCCATATGCCGCCGACGTCCCCAGCGCCACCAGCAAATCCATGTTGCCTGCGCCAGCCTTGACCGCCTTCCAGCCCGCGCGGTAGAAACGCCCGCCGAGCCAGAATTGCACCGGTGTCGCCAGCGCCCATTGCACCCAGCCGGGCAAAGCCCAGTGCTGCCCGAATAGCAATCCGACCATCTGCGCGACCAGCGGCAAGCTCAACGCCGCCGACAGCGCCACCGGCCACCATTCCGGCAAGCGCGGAGACGGCGCCTGACTGCTTGCGCTCTCGGCCAGCGGCGCCACTTCGTAGCCTGCAGCGCGTACGGCCTGCTGCAACGCCTCCAGCGGCGTGCCGGCATTGGCCTCGACGCGCGCCCGCTCGGTCGCCAGATTGACTGACACCGAGCGCACGCCCGGCACCTTGCCCAGCGCCTTCTCCACCCGCGCCACGCAGGAGGCACAGGTCATGCCCTGGATGCCGAGGTCGATTTCCTGCACGGCGACATCGTAACCAGCCTTTTGCACCGCTGCCACCAGGTCGGCCGCAGGCACTTCGGGGCTGGCCGTGATGCTGGCCTGCTCGGTGGCGAGGTTGACGCTGACATCGCAGACGCCGGGAACCTTGCGCAAGCCTTTTTCCACCCGCGCCACGCACGAGGCACAGGTCATGCCGGTAATTTGCAGGCGCTGTTCCTGGGTATCCTGCTGCGCTAGGGATGAGTCTGCCATGGCTGGGTTCCTGAAGTGGCTGATGAATTCATGTCAGACCTTACCCTGGTGGCAGGGTCCAATATTCCTTAGACATCGTGTTTTGGTCATTGATTGCCAGGCGCTGTTCTCGTAGCAGCTGTTTCCGGACGAGCCATTCACTCATTGGCGTGTTTCATCCGATCAGGGCCACAGCCTTGATCTGCGCCCATACGGCCTGGCCGGGATGCAGGTCAAGGGCGGCGGCTGAGCGCCGGGTGAGACGGGCGAGCAGCGGGGCGCCGCCGGCATCCAGCCGCACCAGTGCCAGGGCCGGGTGGAGGTCGTCGCCAAGCTGCGTCACAACAGCAGGCAGCATATTGAGGATGCTGGTACCGGTGTGCGGCTCCAGCGCCAGACTGACATCGCGCGCCAGAATGCGGATGCGCACGCGATGATTCAAGGGCACGCCGCTGTCGCGCACCCACAGCTTGCCGCCCGCGAATGCGACGCGGGCCAGGTGCCAGTCCACATCGATTTCGCTAACAGAGCCTTCCAGTACGACGCCGGCATCCTCGTCCAGGCGGATGGGCAGGTCGAGTCGGGCCAGGGTTTCAGTGAGTGCCCCACTGGCGCGCACCTGGCCATTTTCCATCAGCACCAGATGATCGGCCAAACGCGCGACTTCATCCGGAGAGTGGCTGACGTAGAGCACGGGAATTTCCAGCTCGTCGTGCAGCCGCTCCAGGTAAGGCAGTATCTCGCCCTTGCGCCTGGGGTCGAGCGCCGCCAGGGGTTCGTCCATGAGCAAAAGGCGCGGACTGGTGACCAGCGCCCGGGCGATGGCCACCCGCTGGCGTTCGCCGCCGGAGAGATGCGCGGGCATGCGCGCCAGCAGCGGGCCGATGCCGAGCAACGCCACCGCCTGATCGAGCGAGACCCGGCGCTGCGCCGCCGCTACCCGCTTCTGGCCGTATTCCAGATTGCGCCGGATGGTAAGGTGAGGAAACAGGCTCGCTTCCTGGAACACATAGCCCAGAGGGCGTTTGTGGGTGGGCAGGAATATCCCCCGGGCCTCGTCTTGCCAGACCTCGCCCTTGATCGACAGGAAAGCGTCGGGTGCCCGCTCCAGTCCGGCCACGCAACGCAACAGGGTGGTCTTGCCGGAACCGGAATCGCCGAACAGGGCAGTCACCCCGCGCGCCGGCAGGTCCAGGTTCACCTCCAGACTGAATCCCGTGTAGCCGTGGCGAAAGCGGGCGACGATGCGGTCGCTAGCGGGGCTGCTGTTCATGCGCCCCCGCGCTTGCGGTCCGGATTGAAGGTATAGAGCGCAAACAGCACCAGGAAGGAGAACACCACCATGCCGCCCGCCAGCCAGTGGGCCTGGGCATATTCCATGGCCTCCACGTGGTCGTAGATGCGCAGCGAGATAACCTGGGTCTTGCCCGGGATGTTGCCGCCGATCATCAGCACCACCCCGAACTCGCCCACAGTGTGTGCAAATCCGAGGATGGCGGCGGTGAGAAAACCGGGGCGGGCCAATGGCACAGCGACGCTGAAAAAGGTGTCCAGCGGACTTGCCCGCAGCGTGGCGGCCACCTCCAGCGGGCGGTCGCCGATGGCCTCGAAGGCGTTTTGCACCGGCTGCACCACGAAGGGCATGGAATAAATCACTGACGCCAGCACCAGCCCCCAGAAGGTGAACGGCAGCACGCCCAGCCCCAGGGACTGGGTAAGGCTCCCCAGGGGGCCGTTGGGCCCCATCATCACCAGCAGATAGAAACCCAGCACGGTGGGCGGCAGCACCAGCGGCAATGCCACCACTGCCCCGACCAGACCCTTGAGCCGGCATCGGGTGTGCGCCAGCCACCAGGCCATGGGCGTGCCGATGACGAGGAGCACGACGGTGGTGACTGTCGCCAGCCGGAGGGTCAGCCAGATGGCCGAGAGATCGCCTTGCGTCAGCAGCATCTCGCCCCGCCCTCAGAAACCGTAGCCGTAGGACGTGATGACCGCCCTCGCCTTGTCGCCCCTGAGGTACTTCAGCAGCGCGGCGGCGGCCGCCTTGTCCTTGCCATGGGTGAGGATCACCGCGTCCTGGCGGATTGGCGCATGCAGGTTGGCAGGCACCACCCAGGCCGAGCCGCTGGCCAGCTTACCTTTCTTGTCGAGCACCTGGGACAGGGCGACGAAGCCCAGTTCGGCGTTGCCGGTGGCGATAAACTGATAAGTCTGGGCGATGTTTTCTCCCTGTACGAACTTGGGCTGTGTGGCGGACAGCAGGCCGAGCCTGGTCAGCGCGCTCACGGCGGCTGCGCCATAGGGGGCGAGTTTCGGGTTGGCGATGGCCATGTGGCGGAACTCGCTCTGCTTCAGCACATCGCCCTTGTCATCCACGAATCCAGGCCTGGCACTCCACAGCACCAGTTTGCCGATGGCGTAGGTGAAGCGGCTGCCGGGCACGCCCAGCCCTTCCTGCTCCAGCCTGGCAGGGGTTTCAGCGTCGGCGGCAAGCAGGATATCGAAGGGTGCGCCGTTCCTGATCTGGGCGTAGAAACTGCCGGTGGCGCCGAAAGACAGCACCGCCTTGTGGCCGGTGTCCTTCTCGAAATCGGCGGCGATTTTCTGCATCGGCGCGGTGAAATTGGCGGCCACGGCCACCTGTACCTCATCCGCGCTTGCCGGACCGGCGACCAAACCAAAGACAACGAGACCGGTTGCGAGCAGCGTCGATAGCGCGGAGTTCATGAGTGGTTTCCTTGCAGAGAGTTCAGGCGGTTAGCGCCAGGATGACGAGGGACTGGAAGCATGCTGGCTGGTGCGCGACATAATCACCTGTGGTTAAACCAGGGTAACGGAGTCCGAATATTAAACGAAGATACGGTGCTAATGGTTTTTATAGGGCAGCTTTTTCTTCCATCGGTAGGGCTGGAGCATCCTCTTCGGGTCCGAAGCAATGATGGTAATCGTGGCAGACCTGGCAACTCGGAGCCGGGCACATCTTGACCTCGGCGCGGTCGCAAAGCTGTTTGTAGAAGAACTTCTTCCACTTCATGTTGCCCACGTTTTTCAGGTAGAGCGCAGTGAAGTGGCGTTCCAGCAGAGCGGATAACGCCTGACGGTCAGGCAGCCCCATGTCCTGGTAGAGGTGGTCGCCACCCATGCAGCCGCTGGCGACGGCGTAGGCCAGCCACTCGGTCGGCTCGCTGGCATCGGAGCGATGTTCCAGCAGCAGGCTCAGCAGATCCTCGAACTCGTCCGCAGGCAGCGGCGTGCAGTCGGCGCAGGGTGCGTCAGGATCGCAGCGTGTGCCGAACAGTTGCACGTCCGCGCCGGGGAAGTAGCACGCCACCAGCGCGCCGAAGCGCTTGCGATCCAGACCCATGCCGATGCCAGGCGCAGCGAGCGTGCCGCGCGCCGCCGCCACGATGACGCGCGCGAAGGTTTGCGCGAGCACGTCATCGGGGTCGCGCGCATGGCGCATAAGCATGTCGAAATCGAGCAGGTCGCGGCGCATGTCAGTCCGCCTCCATCACTTCGTGGTCATAGCACTTTTTCGGGCAGATCTTGGCGCACGCCTCGCAGCCGACACAGTTCATCTGGTTGGCGATGGTCATGACCTTCTTTTCGTACTCGCCTTCGTCATCGTCATCGTCGTCCAGGGCGACCTCGACATATTCGCCGTCCTGAGTCACGCCCTTGAGTTCCAGCACGTCGCGGCCGCACACCCGGAAACAGCGACCGCAGCCGATGCACTTCTCTTCGTTGATGGTGTGGACGAATTTCGGCGTCCAGCTACGCCCGTCAGGCAGGGTGATGGTGACCGGATTGCTCATGACTCACCTCACGCCGTGGCGGCCGCCAGCTTTTTGCGCGCCTCGTCCAGACTCTGGAAGGCCGCGACCGTTTGCCGGGCTACGTCCATGACCGTGTCCAGACCGGCGGGCAGTTCCTCCGACAGGTCGTGCAGCGCCATGCGAGCCTCCATCGCGCGCGCATTGAGTTTCTTCACCTCTGCTTTCAGTGCTTCTTTCTCTTCCACGTTTACTTTCCCTTCGATCTTTTTCGCAGATTCGGCGAGGAATCGTTCATGTTCGATGTTTTCGATCATGTCCAACCAATGGGGTACGTCGACTTCCATTCCACGTTCAAGCACTAAAGCCATGATTTGCTCCTTTCAGCTTCATTCGGCGTCTTGAACCCGGAGTTGGATTCACGTCCGCCCTCTCGCCGCCCACCCGCGCGGCTTATTCATATTTGGCCGCGTCGGGAAATTGATTCACCATGCCAACCCCCGCCGCAACCTGCTTTTCCCCTTCCTCAGCGAGCTTTTCCATGCTCTCGAATCCGAAGCGATTGACGTCGCGCAATTGCTTGTTGACCGCTATCAGGCGCCCGGCCAGCAGCACCAGGCGGCCGAAGCCCTCGTGGGACATTTTCATCATGGGCGACACCATGACGCCGGTCTGCCGTTCGATGGCCAGACCGATGGCGTTGTAGTACAGCTCCATCCGCCACAGGGTTTCCGGATCGGGGTCGCCGATGATCGGCAATTGCCTGCGCTGCTCTTTGGTGATGATGTAGGGCGCGAGCAGAGTGGCGTCGGTCTTGCCCTCCCACACGCCGTGGGTATCCTGGGCGCGCCACTGCTTAATCAGTTCCTTCACGAACAGCGACTGCATCGGATCGGCGGCTGTAGCAACCGTGGCTTCGGCATTAGGCATCGTTAACCTCTTCTTCATCAAAATCGAACGTTTTTTCCTGGCCCTTCTCGATCACCTTGCGCAGCCACGGCGGCGGCGTGCCCTTCAGCACCCCTTGCAGCTTGAGCAGGATGTCGTCGATCGCTTCCGGCTCCTGCACCTTGATCGGATGGATCTTGCTGGCCACCACCCGCGCCGCGCCCGAACCGCCGATTGCCGCCACGTAGAGAATGGCGCAGTCCTTGATCGCTTCCAGCTTCGGCGCCAGTTTGTCCTCGTTGCCGTCTTCCTCGAGGTCGCCATCGAACACGATCGCCTCGACGAAACGCATGTCGTCGGCCGACACGTCGTAAATGGCGATGTTCTTCGCCCAGCCGAAGTGAGCGTCAACCCGCTTCATGTCCTGTGTACAAAACGCTACTTTCATATAGCCTCCATTGGAAAAACGTTCACCCGAGCCGCTGTCAATGAGCTGCAGCCGGCGCACAACTTCCACATTCCGCTCCTTGTGCTGCGGGTTGACGCCAATCGTCCGGCTCCGGCTCGTGCGCCGCCGCCATGAACATATTGGCCACTTCAAAAATAAGGTCCCGAGTTCCGCGGTAACCCACCGTCACCTGATGCGCCGCGCCCAGGCGGTCGAACATGGGGATGCCCATGCGCAGGAACGGCAGGTTCAGCCGCTCCGCCATCTGGCGGCCGTGCGAGTGGGTCACCAGCAGGTCGCAGCCCTGCGCCCGCTGTTCCAGATCTTCCAGATCGCCGATCAGCACTTCCTGCGCCGGCAGGTGTGCCAGCACCGGCGACTGCGTTGTCGTTACCACGGCGGTGAGTTCAGCGCCGATGCCGACCAACAGCTTGCCGATGGCAACCAGCAGATCCGGCTCGGCGCCGATGGCGATTTTCTTGCCGCCGAAGTAAAAGTGCGCGTCCAGCATGGCATCCATCAGCTGGCTGCGCTGACGGCGGTATTTGTTCGGCGCCGGGCGGCCGGATTTCGCCGCCAGCAGGGTCATCAGGCGATCGTTAGTGTCGAGCCCGGTGAGACTTTCCAGCACCTCGAACGGCACCCCGCATTTGTCCTGCAGGGTCTGCGCGGCCTCGCGCATGTGTTCGCCGATGGCCAGGGTGAACTCGGATCTGCCTGTAGCGCGAATTTCCGTCAGCGTCGTCCCGCCCAAAGTGGTGGGACTGAAGTTGTCCGGAATATGGCCATCCATTGAACCCGACAGATCCGGCAGGATGATCGGTTTCAGGCCGAAGGCTTCAACCAGTTCGCGTATCTCTTCAAGGTCGCCGGGGGTGAGGTGGCTGCCGGCGAGCACATTGATCTGTCCGGCGATTTGCGGAGCAGGCTCGGCCAGTTCCTTCACGATCTTGGCTACCGCCTTGGCCCAGCCGTCCTGGAAGGCGCCGACATAGTCCGGTGTGGAGACATACACCAGCGCCACCTCATCCAGCTCCGGGTGCTTCTTGCGGATCAGGGCCAGATAGCCGTCCACATCGTCGCCCTTGGTTTCGGTGAGGCCGGTGGAAGCAATGGCGATAATGGACGGCTTGGCGCGCTTGTGGATGTTGAGGATGGCCTGTTCCACGTTGTCGTAGCCGCCCATGATGGTGGTGGCCTCGTTCATCGCGGTGGTCTGCATCGGCACCGCTTCCTTGAAATGGCGCACGAACAGCACCAGGCCGAAGGCGGTGCAGCCCTGCGATCCGTGCAGCGTGGGCATGCAGTTGTCCAGCCCGGTGAAGGCCAGCGCCGCGCCGATCGGTGCGCTCATCTTGAGCGGATTCACCGCGCAGGATTTCTTGACGTGGGTGACGATGGCCATCTTATGCGCTCACAGGCTCTGCTACTTCAACAGAGGGAGTCACAGCCTGGGTTTCCATCCGGATTTCCATCGGAATTTCCATCTGGGTTCCAACCTGGGTTTCCACCGTGGTTTCCCACGGCGCAGGCTTTCTCACCTGCTCCCAGATCGGGTTGTACAGCGCATTGGCGATCTCGCGTACCAGCGTCACCATGCCGTCGTAGCCGGCATAGGCGTGGTGGCGTTCCTGGTTGATGTCGAGCCAGGGCATCTTGGCCTTGAGCGCGATGAACTGGGAGCGGCCGCCGGAGAGCATGATGTCGGCCTGCGCGTCCTTGAGCATCTTGTACATTTCGCGTGGCGTCATGTCGTCGACCATGTGCGCGTCCTCGCCCATCAGTTCCTTGATTTTCTGCTTGTCCTCGAGGGTGGACTTCTTCACGCTGGTGCCGACGATTTCCATGCCCACTTCCTGCAGCGCGGAGACCACCGACCAGGATTTCACGCCGCCGGTAATGAGCAGCACCTTCACGTCTTTCAGGCGTTCCTTGTACGGTTCCATGCGCTGCCAGAACGCCGCTTCCTCGCGCTGGATGATGGCTTCGGTGCGTTCCAGCAGATCCGCCGGCGCGCCCTTGTCCACCAGCAGCCTGGCGATGTTGCGCAGGGAGTCGCTCATATCGGTGATGCCATAGAAGGAGCCCTCGAAGAAGGGGATCTCGTAGCGCTCTTCCATCTTGCGGGCGATGTTGATCATCGCTTTGGAGCACACCATCATCGCGGCCTTGGCGCGGTGGGAGTAGGCCACCTCGCGATATTTTGCGTCGCCGGAAATGCAGGACAGGATGCGCACGCCCATTTCGTCCAGCAGCGGCTTGACCTGCCACAGCTCACCGGCCAGGTTGTACTCGCCGATGATATTGATGTCGTAGGGCGTGGTGGTGTCGGGTTCCTCAGTGCCGATCACGTAGTCGAGCAGCGCTTCGCCGGCCAGCTTGTTGCCGAGATTCTTGTTGCCGACGAAGCCGGGTGCGTCGACCGGTATCACCGGCTTGCCGAATTTCTGGGTGGCGGCCTTGCACACCGCCTCGATGTCGTCGCCGATCAGCGCGGTAACGCAGGTCTGGTAGACGAACACCGCAGCCGGATCGTACTTGTCGAGAATTTCCTTGACCGATTTGAACAGGTGCTTCTCGCCGCCGTAGACCACGTCGAGTTCGTTGATGTCGGTGGTGAAGCCGGTCCGGTAGAGGCTGGAGCCGGAAGATTTGGCGCCGCGGTTGTCCCATGAGTTGCCTTCGCAGGCGATGGGGCCGTGTACCAGGTGCGCGACATCGGTGATCGGTTGCAGCGCGATCTTGGCGCCGTCGAAGGCACAACCGCCAGCTGCCGCGCCGGGCACCAGCTGCTTGGTACAGCCCTTCTTGCGTTCCTTCTCGCCTTTCGCCTGGTTCTTGCCGCAAGCGGGTTCGTCGAAGACTTCCTGAACCTTGCTGCTCAATGTACTCATGGTCGCTCGCTCCCAGCCCTGGCCTTGTCGCACTCGGTGGTTGCGGTCGACCCGGCCCTGAGTCGGGCCGACCGCGCACCTTCCTACTACTCACTACTCACTGCTTACCGAATGATGTCGAAGCTGTAATCGGTCTTCGCCGGAACGATGGTGTTCTTGTCCATTTCGTCGAAGATCTTGTCCAGAATCCACACCAGCGTATTCATCGTGCCCTGGTAGCCCCACACCGGATAACGGTGGTGGTGATGGCGGTCGAACACCGGGAAGCCGATGCGGATCAGCGGGGTGCCGGTATCGCGCTCCAGATACTTGCCGTAGGTGTTGCCGATCAGGAAATCCACCGGCTCGGTATTGAGCAGCGAGCGCATGTGCCACAAATCGCGCCCTGGATAGGCATGGCAGCTTTTGCCGAAGGGCGAGCTGTCGAACAACTCCTGCATCTTGATTTCCCATGCCTTGCTGCCATTGGTCGACAGCACATGCACCGGCTCGGCGCCCAGTTCGAGCAGCAGGCCAGCCAACCCGTAGCACAGATCCGGATCGCCGTAGATGGCAAACTTCTTGCCGTGGATGTGCGCGCTGGAGTCGGCGATGGCGTCCACCAGGCGGCCGCGCTCCTTGGTCAGCGCGTCGGGAATCGGCTTGCCGGTGATGCGCGACACTTCCATCAGGAACTTGTCGGTTGCCGCCACGCCCACCGGGTGATTGAAAGCCACCGTTTCCTGGCCGGTTTTGGCGATGTAGTCCAGCGTCTTCTCGGTGCAATACTGCTGCATCGAGAGAGTGGCCTTGGCATTGATCGCAGCCTTGGCGTCATCCAGCGTGGTGCCGCCGTCGTACATGCGGAATTCGCCGTCGGCCGGGGTATCCCACACATCGCTGTTGTCGGCCAGGATGGTGTAATCCACCCCCATCAGGTCGAATATGCGCTTGACTTCGCGGAGGTTGCCGACGGTGTAGCCGTCGAAGCCGCCGATGAAGTTGATCTTCTCGCCGGGCGTGCGCTCCTTGCCTTCCCAGAAGTGGCTGATGATGCCTTTGAGCGCGTTGTCGTAACCGGTGATGTGGCTGCCGACGAAAGCCGGGGTGTGCGCGTAAGGCACCGGGAAGTCAGCCGGCACGCTGCCTTTTTCCCGAGCAGTCGAAATGAAGCCGTTGAGGTCGTCGCCGATCACTTCCGCCATGCAGGTGGTGGACACCGCGATCATCTTCGGCTTGTACATCGAATGGGTATTGGCCAGGCCGTCGATCATGTTGTTGAGGCCGCCGAACACCGCTGCGTCCTCCGTCATGGAAGACGACACGCAGGAGCTCGGCTCCTTGAAGTGGCGGCTGAAGTGGCTGCGGTAGTAAGCGACACAACCCTGCGAGCCATGCACAAAGGGGATGGTGCCTTCAAAGCCGACGGCGACAAACACCGCGCCCAGAGGCTGGCAAGCCTTGGCCGGATTGACGGTCAGTGCCTCGCGCTGGAAATTCAACTCGCGGTATTCCCAGCCCTTGGTCCACTCGGCTGTTTCCTCGATCTTGTCGTCGGGATGAGCGAATTCGAAATTCTTGCGCTTGTCCGCGAACATCTCCTTGTATTCCGGACTACGGAACAGATTGAGATGGTCGACTACGTTTTCTACGTCCTGGGTCATGATAAAACTCCTTGCATTTTGTAGGGTGCGCCATGCGCACCATTCAGTTTTGTCCTGTGCGCGAAGCGCACCCTACAGGTCACTTCCACGGCGCCTTGGTCAGACCCCACACCGGGTTGTTGATCGCCATGTCCATGTCGCGGGCGAAGATGGCGAAGCCGTCGTAGCCGTGGTACGGACCCGAGTAGTCCCAGGAGTGCATCTGACGGAACGGCACGCCCATCTTCTGGAACACGTACTTTTCCTTGATGCCGGAGCCGACCAGATCGGGCTGGATCTTCTCGACGAATTTTTCGAATTCGTAGCCGGTCACGTCGTCGTAAATCAGCGTGCCGTCCTTGACGTAGTGCGTGGTGCGCTGGTAGTCGTCGTTGTGGCCGAACTCGTAGCCGGTACCGACCACATTCATGCCCAGATCTTCGTAGGCACCGATGACGTGGCGTGGACGCAGACCACCGACGAACAGCATGACGGTCTTGTCTGCCAGGCGCGGTTTGTACTTCTCGATCACCGCGTCCATCATCTTGCGATACTTGGCGATCACCTTCTCGGCACCTTCCTTGATCCTGTCGTCGAAGTGGCTGGCGATTTCACGCAGGGACGCTTCGATTTTGGACGGCCCGAAGAAGTTGTACTCGACCCAGGGAATGCCATACTTCTCTTCCATGTGGCGCGAGATGTAGTTCATCGAGCGGTAGCAGTGCAGCACGTTGAGCTTGGCCTTGGGAGAGTTCTCCAGCTCGGCGATGGAGCCGTCGCCGGACCACTGCGCGATCACGCGCAGCCCCATTTCTTCCAGCAGGATGCGCGAAGCCCAGGCATCGCCGCCGATGTTGTAGTCGCCGATGATGGCCACGTCATACGGAGTACTGACGAACTCGGGATGCTTGTCGCCCTTGTCGAAGACCCAGTCGCGAATGGTGTCATTGGCGATGTGGTGGCCGAGCGACTGCGACACGCCGCGGAAGCCCTCGCAACGCACCGGCACGATGGTCTTGCCGTCGTATTCCTTGGACTTTTTCTTCGACACTGCTTCGATGTCGTCGCCGATCAGGCCGATCGGGCACTCGGACTGCACGGTGATGCCCTTGTTGAGCGGGAACAGCACCTGGATTTCGTCCATGATCTTTTCCAGCTTCTTGTCGCCGCCGAAGACGATGTCCTTCTCCTGGAAGTCGGAGGTGAACTGCATGGTGACGAAGCTGTCGATGCCGGTGGTGCCGATGTAGTAGTTGCGGCGCGCGGCCCACGAATACTGACCGCAGCCGACCGGGCCGTGGCTGATGTGGATCATGTCCTTGATCGGGCCCCACACCACGCCTTTGGAACCGGCGTAGGCGCAACCGCGGATGGTCATCACGCCCGGGATGGACTTGACATTGGACTTCACGCCGCAATCCGGCTTGCCTTCCTCGAAGGTGCCAAGATGCTTGGCGCGCCGCTTGGCGGTTTTGTCCGGATAGACTTCCAGGACCTCCTTGATGAGGTCCTGGTTTCTCGCTTTGACTTGCTCGACTGTAAGGCTCATTGCGCCCTCCTAAGTAATGTGAACACTAGACACCGGCATCCCGATTTCCCGGGAAAACTCTGCGAATGGCACCGTTGCGTGAAATGGCGATGCCCTTGGCAGAGGTTTCCCTCTGCTGAGTCCGCCGCCTTTGCACCGTGAAGGCACGCAGGCGACGCGGCTCAATTACGCTGCTGCTGCTTCTGCTGCCAGTTCCGCGGCAGTCTTGCCGACGACAGACTCGTCCACCGCCTTCATGATGCCGTGCTCCATCAGCATGTCTTCCAGTTCGTCCATGGTGATGGGCGTCGGGATGATGCCGTTGCCGGAGTTGCCGTGGATCTTGGTGGCCAGGTCACGGTACTCCTGGGCCTGCTTGGAATCAGGCGCATATTCCAGCACCGTCATCCGACGCAGTTCGGCGTGTTGCACGATGTTGTCGCGCGGCACGAAGTGGATCAGTTTGGTGCCCAGCTTGGCGGCCAGCGATTCGGCGAGTTCCAGTTCCTTGTCGGTCTGGCGCTCGTTGCAGACCAGCCCGCCCAGGCGCACGCCGCCGGAGTTGGCGTACTTCAGAATGCCCTTGGAGATGTTGTTGGCTGCGTACATGGCCATCATCTCGCCGGACATCACGATGTAGATTTCCTGCGCCTTGTTCTCGCGGATGGGCATGGCGAAACCGCCGCACACCACGTCGCCGAGCACGTCGTAGGAAACGTAGTCGATGCCCTCGTAAGCGCCTTCTTCTTCCAGGAAGTTGATGGAAGTGATGACGCCACGACCGGCACAACCGACGCCAGGCTCAGGGCCACCGGATTCGACGCAACGGATGTCCTTGTAGCCCACCTTCATTACGTCCTCGAGTTCAAGGTCTTCCACGCTGCCGGCTTCGGCGGCCAGGCTCAGGATGGTGTCCTGGGCTTTGGCGTGCAGAATCAGACGGGTGGAGTCAGCCTTGGGATCGCAACCGACGATGAGAATTTTCTGGCCCAGGTCGGCCAGAGCCGCCAGGGTGTTTTGCGAGGTGGTGGATTTACCAATCCCGCCTTTGCCGTAGAAGGCGATTTGCCTTAATTTAGCCATGTGTATCTCCTTAAAGTTAAAAAAATCAAAATCGATTCACCCTGGCAGCAAGCACTCAGCCGACTCAAAAATTCTGCTGCGCACCTTTCTTCTTCTTCTTATTCGAATACGGATCCGGCAAAACATTCGCTGCACGACCAGTACACAGCAACGACCGTGCCAGTCGGAATTTAAGTAAATAACTTATTGTTTTTGTTTATATTGTTTGCATAAAAAAGGGGCGACACTGCTTGTTGCAAACACGACAAACGCCTAAAACGCTGTCGCGAAGGGGACAAGCCAAAAAGAAATGCCAGTGGGAAAACCTTCAGCGCCGCGACAGCGCCAACGCCAGATCGGCCACGCGGTGCATGCAACAACTTATCCCGGCACACGTCATGAAGCATCCTGGCCAGACAGGCCGATGGCAGGTCCAGGTTGTATGCGATCTCACGCTTGAGCACCCCCCATCCGTTCGGCTGGGGGGCCAGGTAGATCAGCGCCTGGATGGCATATTGATAGGTACGGGAGAAAATCATGACGGCCTCGATTGGTCGATCTATCGTAGCAACGCACGTGCCACGCACCCGCGTCCCGCCAACCCGCCACTCTGGCCGCCCGGCCGACTTTCAGCCTTTGTCGCTAACCCTACACACGCCCCGCCTTGTCCGACATGCGACATAGACTTTGGATGCCGTACGCACAGCCAGCCCGCATGTGAGCGTGAGTCACGCCATCGGAACACTTTTTGCTTTTCTCCGGTTTCCACAGAGATTTTCACAGACCAGACCCCGGGAGAAGTGCGATGCAAATCGGCGTAGAGAGTGCAAAGGCGGTGGACAACAAACGCCTGTTCGTGGTGGCCAACGACGACATCACGCGCATGGCGCTGCAGTTCATGCTGCACGACGAGAACGAAACCCATGACCTGTCCAGCCTCGAAGCGGCGTTCGACAAAAGCATCGAGTGGAAGCCCGACCTGCTGCTGCTGGGCATCGATGTCGTGCAGGAGCGCGGGATGGAGGTGTTGCCGCTCATCCGCTCGCGCCTGTCCAGTGCGAAGATTCTGCTGGTAGCAGACAACCGCGAGGACCCGCTGGTAGCCGCGTGCCAAAGCGCGGGCATCGATGGCCTGCTGGTGAAACCGCTGACGGTGGAAAATGCGCGCAGAAAGGTGGATGGATTGCTGGGGCGCAAACAGGCGCTGATTCCGATTCACGCAACATGACCGTTGCCGCGCTGCGCGGGCACAGCGCCAATCTGGTGGGCGTTCCCACCGGCCTGCTGGCGAGCGCGGCATTCAATGACCATCCCCTGCCGCTGCATATCCGCGGCGTGCATGAAAGCCATGCGCGGCTGTTCGATCTCCTGACCACGGTCGGCAGTCACGCCGAGGCGGGGAACTGTTTTCAGGGCTATATGGACGAAACGTTCAATTTGTCACCGAAGAAAACGCAGCCAGGCGACGCGCCGCCACGGCGATTTCGCGCCAGCTATCTGCGCCTGCTCAAGGGCTGGGGCTATGACTCCAACAGCCACGAAGGCGCCGTGATGAAAGGCTGGGCGGAAAGCCGCTTCGGTTTGTTCCCGACCTTCCACAAGGCCGCGCTCGCGCGCTTTGCGTCCGGCGCCTGGTTGCGTTACGTGGAAGAAAAACTGTCCAGCCGCTTTCACAACAACGACATCCATACGCAGCTGGATCTGTTATATGAATTCTGCCAATGGTCAATCGGGCGCTGGTTCCGGCCGGGGCGGCATCACGTCACCCTGTATCGCGGCGTGAACGACTTTCGCGAGGACAATCTCCTGTGCGGCCAATCGCGTCCGCGAACCGGGCCCGCGCTGGTCAGGCTGAACAACATCGTATCGTTCACCGCGCACCGCAACATTGCCTGCGAATTCGGCGATTCCATTCTGGAGGCGCACGTGCCCACGGCAAAAATCCTGTTCTTCAACGATCTTCTATCGCGCCATGCGCTCAAGGGCGAAGCGGAATATCTGGTGATCGGCGGCGACTATCGTGTCACGGTCAATTACCTCTGAAGGATGGATGTGGCTCGCGATGAAGTACACGAACGTGCACTGGGCGCTTATCTCGGTTTCGCCGTCGGCGATGCCCTGGGCGCAACGGTTGAATTCATGATGCCCGCCGAAATTCAGCACGCCTACGGCATGCACCGCGACATGGTCGGCGGCGGCTGGCTCAAACTCAAACCGGGTCAGATCACCGACGATACGCAGATGTCGCTGGCGCTGGCGCAGTCGCTTATCGATAGCGGGGGCTGGAACGCGACTGCCGCCGCCGATGCCTTCGTGGCCTGGCTCAAGACCAGGCCGGTGGATGTGGGCAACACCTGCCGCCGCGGCATCCAGCGCTATATGGCGGACGGCACGCTGGCAGGCCAGCCGAATGAGAACGATGGCGGCAACGGTGCCTGCATGCGCAACCTGCCGCTGGCGCTGGCAACGCTGCATGACGATGACGCATTCATCCAGGCAACACGGGAGCAATGCCATATCACCCATCACCACCCCTTGTCGGACGCCGCGACCCTGGCGCTCGGAAGAATGACGCAAGCCCTGATTCACGGCGGCGGAATCAAGGGCTGCCGCGCGGAAGCGAATCGCCTGACCGGCGAGTTTCCGGTATTCCGCTTCGACCCCTATCCCAAACATGCATCGGGCTATATCGTCGATACGCTGCAGACGGTTCTCCACCATTTTTTTCGCACCGACAGTTTCGAATCCTGCGTGACAGAGGTGGTGAACTGCGGGGAGGACGCGGACACCAACGGCGCTCTGGCCGGCATGCTGGCTGGCGCGGCCTATGGAGTTTCCGGCATTCCCGGGTATTGGCTGAAGAAGCTGGACAAGGAAGTCAGGCAGCGTATCGAGGTGCAGACCGAGGCGCTGCTCAGGCTCGCGCAAAACGTGAAAAAGGACGCATGATGAGCACACTCATTTTTTATGAAAAACCGGGCTGTGCAACCAACGCGCGCCAGAAGCGGCTGCTGCTCGATGCAGGTCACGAAGTCATCGCACGGGATTTATTGAGTGAGCCGTGGACCGCGCAGCGGCTGCGAGATTTCTTCACGGCCCTGCCGGTTGCCGACTGGTTCAACCGTGCCGCGCCGCAACTGAAGTCCGGTGAAATCGATCCCGCCCGCATCGACGCGCAAGCCGCGCTGGACCTGATGCTGAGCGATCCGCTGCTGATCCGGCGCCCCTTGATCGAGGCGGATGGATGGCGCCTGGCGGGATTCGATGCGGCGCAGATCGAACAGCGGCTGGGCGTTGCGGGCAATAGCAAAGTGCCACAGGGTGTGGAGCAGTGTTCGCGCCCCCATGCAGCAACGCCCTGCCCCGTGCCACAGGACAGCGAACGCGCGCAGGTCGCGCTCGCCTACCACGAGCGCACCAAGCACCGGCCCGATCGCTATGCCTCCGGCCCGGAGACGCTGGACTGGACCATGCAGCCCGATCCATTCCGCACGTTCAAGGATAGCCCGTCCGTGCGCCTGCCGCTCTGCGCCGGCCGAATGGCGTGGGCTCCCGACGGCGCAGACCTGCCGGAAGAGACGCATCCCCCCGCCCTCTCGCTCGATTCGCTGGGCGCTTTGCTGGAACTGTCGCTGGGTCTTTCCGCCTGGAAAGAATACGGGCCGGATCGCTGGGCATTACGCTGCAATCCGTCGAGCGGGAATCTGCACCCGACCGAGGCGTATGTCATTGCGCACGACATTCAGGGACTGGAAGACGGGCTCTACCACTACGCGAGCCGCAACCATGTTCTGGAACAACGCTGCCGCTCCACTGCGGCGCACCCGTCCGGCCTGTGGATCGGACTGTCCTCCATCCACTGGCGCGAAGCCTGGAAATACGGTGAACGCGCCTTCCGCTATTGCCAGATCGATGTCGGCCACGCGCTGGCCGCGCTGCGCTATGCCGCCGGCCTGCTGGGATGGCAGGTGCGCCTGGTGGCAAGCTGCGACAGCCGGCGCCTGACGGCGCTGCTGGGTACCGGGCGTGATCAGGATTACGCAAGCGCCGAGCGCGAGGAACCGGATCTGCTGGTGCAACTCATCAGCCCGGCTCACCCGCAGGCGCTGGTCGAACCCGCACCCTGGGACGCAGCCCACACCAGCTGGATGGGGCAGGCGAACATCCTCGACCCGCATCCCATGTACCACTGGCCGGTCATCGACGAAGTCGCGTCGGCCACCGAAAGCAATCACAGCGAGGCCGCCGAGACGCGGCGCCAGGATTATCTGCCCGGAACCTGCGCCACCCATTTGCCTGCGGCTGAGGTCATCATGGGGCGGCGCAGCGCCCAGCGCTTCGACCCGCAGTTCACCATGGCCGCAGCCGACTTCTACCGCCTCGCCGCCAGCCTGCTTCCCCATCCGCACCTGCCGTGGGATATCTGGGACTACGCGCCGCAGGTTCACCCGGTGTTTTTCGTCCACCGCGTGGAAGACGTGCCCGCCGGGCTTTACATCCTGGTGCGCGAGGCTGGAGCGGAAGCGCGGCTGCGCGCGGCATTGAGCGATGAATTCGAATGGCAACGGGTGGCAGGCTGTCCCGCGCACCTGCCGTTGTTCCGCCTGCAAGCGGGCAAGTGGCAGAAGGTCGCCCGCGTCGTCAGCTGTCAGCAGGCAATCGCCGCCGACAGCTGTTTCACGCTGGGCATGCTGACCGAATTCGAACACAGCATCCAGCAAGACGCCTGGCGCTATCGTCAACTGCACTGGGAAGCGGGTCTGCTCGGCCAGGTGCTGTACCTGGAAGCAGAAACCCTGGCGCTGCGGGGCACCGGCATCGGCTGCTTTCTCGACGATGCCTTTCACGAACTGCTCGGATTGCGCAGCCGACACTTCCAGTCGCTCTACCACTTCACCGTGGGGCGCGCGCTCACCGATACGCGCATCACCACCTTGCCGCCCTACCCGGAACGCGCAGCGGCAGCCGAGACGGAGCCTACCCCATGAAAAACGCAAAGATCTTCCGGCGCATCGACGCCGCAGCAGCCAGCCAACTGCTCGCGCGCGACAACGTGCTGGTACTCGACTCACGCGACCACGACAGCTTCGAGC
This sequence comes from Sulfuriferula sp., assembly GCA_035530335.1. GTDB lineage: Bacteria > Pseudomonadota > Gammaproteobacteria > Burkholderiales > Sulfuriferulaceae > Sulfuriferula. Next base: position 28,071 of record DATKUZ010000024.1, read on the forward strand.
AGGCACGCATCGCCTCCGCACGCCACCTGTCCAGCGACAATCTTGACGCCACCCTCCTCGGCACGCCGAAAGCCACGCCGGTGCTGCTTTACTGTTACCACGGCAACGCCAGCCAGATTTACGGACAAATGTTCGCGGATTTCGGCTTTGCGGAAGTCTACAGCCTGGATGGCGGGTTCGAGGCGTGGCAGCAGCTGCACCTGAAAACGGTGCCGCCGCTACTCAGCCCGCAACTCACGCACTGGCTACTGGAACACGGCTATCCATGCAACAATCTCGAGGCCGTCGCCGAACACGGCATGACGCCCCTGATGCGCGCCAGCAAAGCAGGGCACACCGCGTTCGTGATCGAACTGCTCCAGGCCGGCGCATCTCCCCACACGCAGAATGGCGACGGCAACCACGCGCTTTGGCTGGCCTGCGTGGGCGCGAATCTGGACACCCTGGATGTACTGATCCGCGCCGGTAGCGCACTGGATCATCAGAATGACAATGGCGCCAGCTGTTTGATGTACGCCGCCTCCACCGGAAAACATACGGTGGTGGAAAAGCTCCTGGCCGCCGGTGCCAACCCGCAACTCAAGACTCTGGACGATTTCAGCGCGCTGGATATGGCCGCGACCATCGAATGCCTGCGTTTGCTGCGCGGGGTGGAAAGGGGATTGTTGCAGGCGGCGGGGTGAACTTCTTGTAAACCATGTTTCCCGGTGACGGCCGGGATGATGGCATTCCTGACAACAGCATCAGCGAGGATTCAAAATGAGCGGTTTTTTTATGGATTGGGATGGCAATTTGCGTAGCGTCGAGGAGCCCGGTGGCGGGTATACCTGCGAGGTCGACACGGCGTCCCGCTATGTCGCCGTGATGAAAGGCAGCATGCTGGCGCATGAAGCCACACTCTATAAAACCCTGGCCGACGTCGAAAAAGCCGGGATCAAGGCCGCGTTGGTCCCTGGGTCGCACCCCTGGGGCAGCCAGCGCGACGGGTTCTAGGCAGATTTGCCTGGCAGTGATCAGTCGTCAGCCGAGGCAGGCAGCATCGTGGCTAAAGGGGGCCATTCAGCCAAGCCCTTTGGCTGTGCGTTGCGATTTGGCAGCTTGAAGCTTATACGGGCCGTACCGAGAGAGCGGCCGATATCGACCCTGAGCGGCCGATCATGGATTGCTCGTTGGGTGCCTGCTAAGCGTTGAACAGCGGTCGGCCGTTTCCGGCATAGACCACCCTGGTCTCAAGCCCCTAATGCGTTCCATTGCCTGTTGTTCAACTTGTTGGGGGGAGGCGAATTCGCGCGCTTAGGCAGGAACAATATATTCATGACACATTTAGTCAAGTATTGACCTATGATGAATTTCACAGAAGACAACGATAGTCCGGCATGACCAGGGGCGAACGTGTTCGACGCTTTGCGCCAGATTCCGCCGCCTAAATTCTGTTGGAACTCCAGCCGAACTGGTGCCTGTGTCCTCATCCACTCCAAATCCAAGGATAAAACCATGACTCCGGCCCCAATCGCCTCGATCAACCAAATCGCCGCGGATACTTATCGCATAAGTATCGCATTACCGGAGATGATGCCCGGTGGTTTTTCGTTCAACCAATACTTGGTAGTTGATGAGATGCCCCTGCTCTTTCACACAGGGCCAAAAAGATTGTTCCCGCTGATTCGCGAGCAGATCGAAACCGTGCTCCCCATCTCAAAACTGCGCTACATCGCGTTCTCGCATGTCGAGGCCGACGAGTGCGGTAGCCTGCCCGAGTTCTTGGCTGCAGCACCGCAGGCCAAGCCTGTGTGCAGCGAAGTTGCAGCAATGATCTCGATCGGCGATATGGTTGACGTCGCGCCGCTGACCATGGCTGACGGACAGAAGCTGAGCCTGGGCCGGCATCAGTTGGTGTGGCAATCAACCCCCCATCTGCCACATGGCTGGGAATGCGGCTACTTTTTTGATGAGACGACCAAGACCCTGTTTTGTGGTGATCTCTTCACACAACCCGGCATGGGGGAGCGACCTCTGGTCAGCAACGACATCCTTGGACCCAGCGAGGCATTCCGACGGCAGATGGATTACTTTTCGCACAGCAGAGACACCTCGCGAATGATCGACAAGCTCGCCAATCTGCAGCCCGGCGTGCTTGCCTGTATGCACGGCAGCGCCTGGTCTGGTGACGGTGCCGGCTTGCTGCGCAGGTTAGGTGAGTCGCTGGCACAGCTGTGAGGGCAGCGGAGTGGCTGCACGGTGCGGGAAGAAGTTCTGCCTGGCCACCGACTGTACTTCGCCGACCGAGGCTGAGTCCCCTGACTTTCCGCAATCAGCAACACTGTTCAGAATCTCGCATGCGAGTATGTGAGAGGCTGATGGGCGTGTGCGGCACCGCCTTCAGATGCCGCAACAAAAGGAGGTCATCACATGAAAATGCTACTTTCGGTCGAATTTCCACTTGAGCCTTTCAACTCCCTCGTCAGAAGCGGAAAGGCGGGCGAGATTATTGGGCGTGTCCTCGAAACAATCAAACCAGAGACAGCCTACTTCACTGAGCAAGACGGAAAACGCGGTGGAATCTTCGTTATTAACGTACAAACTCCGTCGGATGTGCCCTCCTTTTCAGAACCGTTCTTTCTCAACTTCCAGGCCAGTTGCAAATTTCGCATTCTGATGAGCCCGGAGGATTTGCAAAAGGCTGGCCTGGAGGGACTCGGCAAGAAGTGGGCGTGAGTGATTCGCTTAACATTGCGAGGGGGATTCTCCGGCCTGCGGCCTCCGTCGAACCCTCGTGTCAAATGTTGAAGGACCGCAAAGGCCGACGACCTGCCTGTTATGTCTGGATTGTCGACCGTCGCATCCTCGGCCGGAGCGGTCTTGCGCCCAGCCAAGCACGCCAACTCAGCTGGTAAGAGCTTCCCGAGAAGGGCTTTGCTGGCCGAATTGACTGGCGTACATGCCGTGAACGTTTCCAAGGCCACGCGTAGGTTTGTCCAATTAGGTTGGCTGACCAAACAGCGGAGAAGCGGCAGATATTCAGTCTATTACCTGAGGGTCCCGGGTAGCCAGAACTCGAAGCAAAGTCAATCGGACGGCCGTAACGCCACACAGCAAGGAAACGGGTTTGATGCCCGGGGTTCGGCCAGTAATGAAGCGCAGGCACCAAATCGTACATCGTGCCGATCAAGCTAATGAAGCTGCTGGCCGTGGCCATCACCGAGTTACTTCTATTAGCGTGGCCACGGTAGAGAATTGAGGCTACAGCATGGAGACCTTCGGAAATGCAGTACTAAATGAACTTTAGGCATAACAAGGCGCTCGTTCGGATGCAAACTACGCTGCGCTTCGTTTGCACCGCACAGCTTTGTCGTTGAATGGCCGCTTAGGATTGAACACCGGACATCCCGGTAATATTTCAGGCTGACTGTTTCTGGCACATCCCAGCCCTTGGTGCCGCTCGCATCCGTTACATCATCCTGGTCATCCTGTCCGATGGCTTTGCCGCTTCCCCAGGTCAACAAGCCAGCACTTGAGACCTGCCGTGATCCATCGCGATCCTGCCCTCTTCTCAGTAGCTTTCCACGCCATATCTGTGATTGACCGCTATGGCCTGCACAGCGGTTGTAGGGGTAACACGATGACTCGTGATCGTAAGTGCGGCAGTTTCGCGCTTACACTTACAACCATAAAAACTGGTTTTAAGCTGCACATCTGCCATCACTGAACGTGATTATCAGAACATCAAATTCGGTGACCACACTCTCCTGGCCAGATGAAATTGACTGGCAATGATTCGTCGGCAATGACTACTGCGCCGCAGCCGAAGGCGACGGTCATCCCTCGCCGCTGTTTTCTCCAACATACACGATTCGGTAGGAGGCGTAGGGCTCAGGGGAAAAGGTCCACAGCGGAGATGCCTTCCAACGAACCTGCAATCCGCTGCCAGCGCCCATGATTGCGCTGTACTTCCTATATCGACTCATGTGTGGCCAACCGGTTCCTTCCGGCTTTTTTGGCCTGATACAAGAAGTTGTCCGCCATTGAAATCATGGCGTCAAGGTTTTGATGTTGCGTGTCACTCTGTACCACGCCGAAACTCGCGGTAATCCTGATCTCGTAATTTTCATGTTGCAGGCGAATCGCCGCAATGTCGGTTCTTAATCGCTCTGCGATCAGGATCGCATCCTGGCCTCCGGTTTCAGGAAGCAGCAGGATGAATTCCTCGCCACCCCAGCGGGTGATAACGTCTTGCTTTCTGCAGGTTGATTTCAAGATATCCGCCACTGCTATCAGCGCTTTATCACCACAGGCATGACCATACTCATCGTTGATGAGTTTGAAATGGTCCAGATCAAACATGATCATGGACAGGTCGCGATCATGTCGCTGTGCGATGTTCCAGATAGGGGTTACTTTGTCGCGAAAGGCGCGCCGATTGTTGATGCCGGTCAAGGGATCCAACGCAGCCATTTGCTCAGCATGGGACATAGCCGCCTGTGCGTTTCGGAACTGATAGGTAAGCGCCAACGCCAGCAGGACTGCATCGAGCAGCATGCCCAGATCGACGGCTCGGAATGTCCAGATAGTGAATGGAACATACCCCCAGACAGCCAGAGTGGTAATTAAGGCACCCACCATGGCCGAAATGGCAGCGAGCAGAAAATAACGCGCGAATTTTTGCCCGGCTCGCAGCGATATTCCGCCCAAATACAACATGATGCCACTGAACAGCAACGCGAACGTAAAGGCAAGCAATAAGGCATCGCGCTGACTATTAAAAAGGATTGTCAGCAACATCAGGATGCCAACTAAACCCAGATAACCAAGCACGGCTTTGAACACATGCGCGAAATGCTTGCGGATGTCTAGAAATTTCAGTGCAAACAACAGGCCGCTTGCCCCATACAGTGTCATGAGAATGGGATTGGACCACTGCTCCCAACGCGTGCTCATCGGCCATAGCCATTCGAAACCATGTCCGGTATAGGAAATATTCATCAGCAGAAACGCGCCCAAATAGATGGAATAAAGGATGTATCGATCATCTTTCAATCCAACATAGAGCATGGCGTTGTAAATCATCAGGGCAGCCAGAAATCCATACAAAAATCCATAACTGTAATCCTGATTTTTTTCCTGTATTCTCGCCTGATCTGGTGGCATCAGGTAGATCGGAAGAACCATGGGGTCAGGTGTTTGTACGCGGATAAATACATCACTCAGGCCGGGAGCAAAGGCGTGGTCAAACACAAAAAAACGATTATCGATGGGGCGTTCCGCAAAGTTTTCTCTGTCGCCTACCCGAAATCCAACCTCCGTTTTACCATCATGACGAAAATAGATATCAATCTGATCGAGCCAAGCTGTCGCAATCGACAATCTCTGTCGTACTGGTTGAAGTGTTTTATTTTCAACGCTGAAATGTATCCAGACCGGTTTGGAACCAATACCGAAATTCAGTACGGATTTGTCACTGGGTGAAAACCCACCTGAGTCGAAGGCATTGATAGCCCCGTCCAGAGGCAATGTGCCGTTGGTTTCACGAAAAAAACTCGTGAATATTCCAATGGGGCTCAGATGGGTTACGTTTAGCGGAATGGGGGCTGCGACACCCACTGCAATACAAGACCTCATCAACAAAAGCAGTGGCAGGAAAAGTCTGAATTTTATTGTATAAATGGCGACGTCCCCTATCGGTTGTCCAAGCCTAATTCTACAGCAGCACACTGGCTGTACTCATCGCGTAGACAACCACGATTAATAGCCCAGAATTCCAGCCCTATTAAGCTGTCTATTTCGCGAATCGATGCGGGATATTCTTGAGCCTCGCTGCGTCGCGCTTAGCGCTTGCACATTTGCTGCAGCACTAGCGATCATTTCCCTTTGAGTCCTTCACCCTCTCGCCCTGGGTACCAGCTGGATGATGCCGGGCACAGCCATAGCAGAATATTTTTTCAGCTGACAATTACCCCTCCCTTGTTGCGTTACTTGGGATACCGAATCTATCGATAATCAAGATACTCTAATTTTATTCGCAAACCATCAGCCAAGCCAGTTAGGCCGGAGCCATGGAGTGTGGAGAAGCGTAGTTTCGCCAGTCGCGATGGTCTGTGTCCGAACCGTTTCGGTGAGTCAGACTGATCGCATTGAATGTCTGCTACTGGCACAATGCGGTTACTCACGACCCCGATGCCGCCCCAGGCCAGCACCGTAGCACGATCATTGATGAACGTGTGAATCCCGCACGCTCATAGAAAGCGATGGCGGAAAGATTGTCGTGGTCGGTAAGCAGGGTGATGCGCAGGAGGCCATGCTGCCAACACCACTGCAGCACGTAATCCAGCAACTGGCGGCCGATGCCATGGCCGCGGCTGGACTGGGCGACGATGACATCTTCGAGCAGGGCCACGAGGCCGCCTTCGGCGGTGCTGATGGTGATGAGGAGGTTGGCCATGGCGATGACCTTACCCTTCTGGCGGGCGACAAAAATCTGCCCGCGCCGGGGATCGTCAAGGATGAGGCGCAGGCCGCGCGCCTGCTTTTCCGCATCCGGCTTGAAGTCATGTTCCTGGGTGAAGAGCTCGCCCAGCAGCTTCTGCAGCGCGGGGAGGTCGTCGAAACCGGCGGGGCCGATCTCGATGGGAAATGCCACGTCAGACCGCAACGGCCAGCTTTTCCGCTTCCTTTTCACCGGTCAGCAGCCGGGCGAATGCGTCCAGCGGCATATCGATGCGCTTGATGTTCTGCTCCTCCAGGAAACGCGCTTCGTTGCGGGTCAGTTCGCCAGGCAGCACCGCCCAGTGCAAATCGGAAGAGCGCTTCATGATCTGGCGCGCGAAGGTGCGCTCCAGCTGGTTGCGGAAGCGGCAGCCGAGAAAGAGGAAATGCCGGCCGGTGCGCAACTGCTGGATGATGGCCGGGATCGGTGTCTGGATGTCGATCTCGGTGAGCACCTCGACGAAATCGGTGTCGGACACCAGGAAGTTTTTAGCCGGAGAAATCGAACCAAAAGGCTTGTAGAGCAGCGTGTCCCAGGTGTCCGCCTCGAACGGATCCGCCCGCATCCCATCCGGCCGGAAGTAATGCACCCAGGTGCCGAAATGCTCGGACTGGCTCACCCCTTGCAGCTGCCCCCACAAGTTGTGCGACTGCAGCGCTGTGGCCATCGCGTTGTCATACCAGGCATCGACGATCAGCAAGGGCTTGCGCACGATACCGGCCAGGTAGTCATGCAGGAATGTCGGGGGCGCCTCGACGGCGAAGGCTTCCGACATATACCCCACCAGGGTCTTGCGGTGCTTGAAGTTCTCGATGTACTGCGCCGTGGCGGTGAGGTTGCCGCGTATCTTGTGCGGCACGCTCGATTTCGCCACCAGCCGCTGTACCAGCGCCTCGGGAGAATTGGGAACCGGGCTTCCGCCCGGAATCAGATCGAGCACTCCCGGCCCCAGATAGGGGACGATGCCCCCTTCTTCCAGGTGGGAAATAATCTCGCTCAGCAGGGCATTGGCCTTATCCATGATCGCTCTCCTCAAGCCGCCGACGATTTCAGTTGCTCGACCTGCAGCTTCGGCAGGCGAAACAGCGCGCGTCCGCCGGACAGGGTCTCGTAGCAGTCCATGGTGGAACTGGCGAGAAGATTGAACCAGCCCTGCGCGCTCAGCGCACCGGGACACTCGCCGATTGTCGCCACCGTGCCGTCAGGGGCAAAGCGCACGTGAATCATGATTTCATCGTTTTCCATGGTGTGACTCCTTGAATGAATTTAAGAACCGGAACCGAAGCCCGGTCATGCCGACGTCACAGCAATTCCACTGTCACGTTCTCGTTGCCCAGTTTCGCCTGGCAGGCCAGACGCGAATTCGAGCTGACGCCAACCAGGGTGTCGAGCTTTTCATTCTCGAGACGCTGGGTTTTGGACAGGGTCTTGCGCCCTTCAGTGACAAAGATATGGCAGGAGCCGCATTCGGCCTTGCCTTCGCACTTGTGCGCGATCTTCTCGCCGGCCGCGAGCAAGGCTTCGAGTATGCTCATGCCCTCGGTGGATGGGATGGTCTTGCCGGAAGGATTGATGGTTAACATTGGCATTGCATTGCTCCTTGGATGTTTGCTGAGTCGGATGTAAGTCATGGGCATCTCTGTAAATCAACTGCGCTACGATGTCTAAAGCTGCCCACATGATTAATAGATCGCCGCACCCGCGCCGATGTTGATCGAGGCGTCCTTGGCGGTCTGCACGATGAAGCCCACCTGGGCTTCGCTCACATGCGCGTGGAAAGGCAACGCAATGATGCGATCGGCCACTTTTTCCGTGACCTTGAAATCACCCTTGCGATAGCCTAGCTGGGTATAAAACGCCTGCAGATGTTGCGGCTGGCAGTAAGCTGCGCCCTCGATCTTTTCGGTATGCAGGTCGTTGACAATGGCGTCACGGCTGCTTTTGGAAAAGCGCGTGCCGAGATGCACCAGATACAGAAACCAGTGCACTTCGGTCACGTCCGGCCCGATGTAAGGGTCTTTGATGCCTTCGAACGATTTGACGTAGTCGTAGTAAATCTGCTCGACCTGTTTGCGCCGATCGAGAATCTGGTCGATGCGCTGCAACTGGGTCAATCCCAGCGCCGCCGTCATCTCGTTCATGCCGGCCTGATACGGCACGCTGCCGCTGATCACCACGGAAAAACGCTCGTCGATCTTGCGGTAGCGCTGATAGCGCAGCTTGCTCGCCAATTCGGCGTCGTCTGTCACCACCATGCCGCCTTCGCCGCAGGTGAGTGCGCTCGGCTGGGAAAAATCGAATACGGCGCAATCGCCAAAGCCGCCGACCCGCCGCCCCTGGTAAGTCGAGCCGATCGCTTCGGTGGAATCCTCGATCAGCCGCAGGCCATGGTTGGTGGCGATTTCACGCAGCGCCTGCCAGGGGGCGGGGTGGCCGTTGGTGTTGCCCGCGAGGATGGCGCGGGTGTGCGGCGTGATCCTGGCTGCGACCTTGTCCGGCACCAGTGTGCCCGACCAGTACTCGATGTCGGCAAACACCGGGGTTGCGCCCGCCAGCACGATGGCATGGGCGATCTGATACCAGCTGTAGGGCGAAGCAATGACCTCATCCCCCGGCCCGATGCCCATTGCCTTCAATGCCTGCAGCAGCCCCAGGGTACCGCTGGCGGTTGCCACGCCATGCTTGCGGTCGGTGTACGCGGCAAAAGCGGACTCGAATGAGGCGACCACCGACCCCTGGCTCAGGCGTGGCGAGATGAGCACGTCGCGCACTGCATCCAGCTCCTGCTGGCTGATGTCAGGGTCGGAAAGGGGAATCCAGCTTGGGTCCATGACGTGTCCTCAGTTGCGCGCCGCAACAACAATGCCGGTTGCCACATTCAGATCATCGGTGAGTAGCCAGCAGTGCTCACGGCCATCCACCAGATACAGATTGAACGCAGGATATTCGCGGAACGCCTGTTCATCGCTCATGTCAGCCGCATCGCAACGGGTCAGCGACAAGCCGGGGAAGCGGCTGCGAAAATCAGTCAGCGGATTGGTGCCAGTCGCAGGCGTAAGCAACAGGCCTTCAAGGCGCACAAGATCGTCTTCGGTAATCATCTTTACTCTCCCAGCCGACGCGCTTCCACGGTGATCGGCAATGCGGTTTCAGGTCCCATCTGCGGCAGTTCCAGACGCCAGCCGTTGGCCAGCGTGACGATGCCGCCCCACATGTCTGCCTGCTCCATCGACACGATGGGCTCTTCCAGATCCTTCTTCGGTATATAGGCGGACAAGATTCCCTTGGCGTCTTTTCTAAGCATCACTTTCATGGTGTTTCCTTGTGGGTGCCGCTGGTTAAAGTGAGTGCTTCATGCCGCCTCGGCGGTCATACGTTTTGAAATTGAAACCAACATATCCAGTACGCGATCGATTTCCGTTTCGGTCGTATACCGGCTCAATGAAAACCGGATCGTCGCCAGCGCTTGCGCCTCATTCAGCCCCATGGCAGTCAGCACATGAGACGGCGCGCTGCCACCGGCGGTGCAGGCCGCACCGGACGAGGCGTAGATACCGGCCTTGTCGAGCTTGTCGAGGATCGCTTCCGCCGCCAGCTCGCCGAAGCACACGCTGCTGGTATTGCTCACCCGCAACGCCGCGCCGCCATTGATGCGGGCGCACGGGATGCGCATCAGCACGCCGGTTTCGAGCCGATCCCTCAAGGCGGCCATCGCCACGGCTTTGGCGTCCATCTCCTGGGCCGCGAGTTCGCAGGCCACACCCATGCCGACAATGGCCGGGACATTCTCCGTGCCGCCGCGACGACCTCGCTCCTGATGGCCGTACAGCATGGGCTGAAGCTTCAGCCCTTTACGCACGAACAAGGCGCCCACACCCTTGGGCGCATGGAATTTGTGGCCGGCCAGCGTAAGCAGGTCAACCGGCACCTGCGCCAAGTCGAGGGGGATCTTGCCTGCCACCTGCACCGCATCAGTGTGAAACAGCACCCCGCGGGACCTGGCAATCTGCGCTGCTTCCACAATCGGAAACAGCACGCCGGTTTCGTTGTTGGCCCACATCAGCGATACCAGTGCGGTGTCCGGCGTAATCGCCTGTTCAAGCGCCGCGAGATCGAGCATTCCGCCTCGATTGACCGGCAATCGTGTGACGCGAACGCCGCTCGTTTCCAGATGCGCCAGCAAACTCAAGGTAGACGGATGTTCTACCGCACTGACCACCACATGAACCTTGCCCGGACGTGCCGCCAGCGCGCCCAGTATCGCCAGATGATTGGCTTCCGTGCCGCTGGCGGTGAATACGATCTCGGCGGCTGCCGCATTCAGCAGCCGCGCCACCGCTGCGCGCGCCTGTTCCACCTGCGCCTTGGCGCGCTCGCCGACGCCATGTTTACTGGACGGATTGCCATAGCCATCGCGCAGGCAGGCCAGCACCGCTTCCACGCACTCGGGCGCCAGCGCCGTGGTGGCGTTGTTGTCCAGATAGATGGCATCCTGTTCCGTCATTGCCAAAAGCTCCGATCCGGGTCGCGATTCAAAAATTGCAGCAGTTCGTTCAAGGCACCGAACTCTCCGTAAAATTGCCATTCGCGCTGCGCATGATCCTTGCGGTACAAACGCCACGCCCGCGAATCGGCCACATACTCCAACAGCGCGATATCGATCACGCCACCGGACTTGTCGATGTTGCGCGAGCAGCAGGGGCTCTGAATCCGGTAGCCCGCTTCGTCCGCCTGCACTTCCGGGCTGACGTAGCGGTAGCGCACCCGCGTGGCCAGCGCCCGTTCGATGCGCTTTCGATCCACATCATTCGGGTGCATGCAACCAGGCTGTATTGCCACATTCCGCTCCCCCTCACTCGCGCCACGCGTCACGCCAGCGCGATTTCTTCCTCGAGACAGCCCACCACGCCGCCCTCCTGAAACTCAACCATATAAACCGGCAAGTTGAATTCCTCGTGGTAGCCCACATTGACGATTTCCCCCGGCGTGCCGTTGCTCACCAGCAAGGCGCCCGGCTCGCGCTCGGGGTAGCTGCCGTCGTTGAACATGTCGACCGTCGACACGATGCGCTGGCCCCACTGGTATTTCGCTTCGCGTTGCTCGATCATGCTGCCACCCCGGAACTATCGGCTGGCTGAATCTCGGCTTCAGCTGCCGGTGCTTCTGTGACGGCTGCCGGGACGGCGTCGGTGGTGGCTTCCAGCTCCTTGCCGCGCATACCGACCCGATTGCCGCTTTCGATGAACTCGGTGCCATAGATGTAGAACTGCTGGAGAAACGTGCCGATGCTGGTGACATAGCCAATTTCGCCTTTTCTTACCAGGACTTCGCCTATGTCCTTGCCGGCATAGGTGCCGTCATTACGCACCACCTTGAGTGATTTCACTTTCTGCCCGTATTCGAATATCGGTTGGGCAGTGAGCTCCACGACGTCGCTATCACGGCTGATCTTGGCCATTTATGACTCCTGAAAATTGATCCTTAAAACGGAAACGCTTGCTTCTGTGTCACCAGCAGACTGACGCCGGCGCCACTCTTGCCCAGGCGCTGGCGGGCAGCATCACGCACCAGTTCATCCGCGTCGTTGACCAGCCGCTTCACATGATTCCGTTCTCCCCGGCTTGCCACTTCGTAACGCACGCGCCAGTCCGGATCGTCCAGCAGCAGATGCAACTGCCCCGGCTTCATACGCGTGGCCACTTCACAGCGAACGCCCGCATCCTTGTCCTGTGCCATGCCCGGCAGCCAGCTATCGCCGATCCGGCTTGCCACCATGTGACGCACCTCGGCATCCTCATCCCGCATCATCTGTGACAGGAGGGTTTCCGGGATGCGCCGCGCCACCACCTGCCGCACGTAATAATCCCGGTCATGGATCATCAGGCCCAGATCGTGGGGATCGAGGCGCGACGCCACCCGGATTCTCACTTCGCGGTGCGGGTCGCACACCAGTGCCAGCAGATGCTTGGGGGGCAGCCTGAGCGCCGCGCTCCAGCGCACGGTCTCGTCCGGATCCAGCGTCAATTGCGGCAGATGAAACACATCCACGTATTTGGCCGCCACCGCACGCACTTCGAAATAGGGATGCACCAGATAATCCTTGGCCAGCTCCGGATTCCAGAAAAAGAAGCGGTCAATGCGCTTGGCGTAACGGTCATGTACGCAGGCATGGCCGATACCGCAACGCTCCTGTTCGAGCAGATCCTGGTGCGCGCAGCCCGCACAATCCACTTCGCAGCCTTGCCAATCCACCGGGGGGCCGAGATCATTCATCCTCGTCCTCCCGGCCATGACGCGCCAGGACATTGAGCAAGACCGCGGCGTTCAATTTGTCGCTCGGGTCGAGTTCCAGCATCTTCATCAGCGCCGCATGGCTTTGCTCCAGCCGGCCCAGGCGCATCTGCAGATAAGCGTAGCCCTTCAGGGTAAACAGGTAGAAGCGGGGCAGGATGGCATCGTAGCTGCTGAATTCCGCATCGCCACGCCGTACGCAGCGCCAATCCTCGGTCAACTGGTTGTCGCGCGCGGCTTTGACCAGGCAACGCTCCGCCACCGCAAGCGCATCGGCGAGGCGCCCCTTGTAGAAATAGAACCGGTACAGCGCGATCAACACGGCTGCGTGACCGGGCGCCAAAGCCTGCGCCTGGAACAGATGGCTCTCGGCGAGCGCGTCGTACTGGTAGTTGATGCCGGCCAGATGCAAGTGCTGCTCGACCGGCTCCGGCAGATGGCCACCAAGGCAGGCGCGCTCCAGCCATTCGGGATTCATGTCCGCCGGAACGGCGGGGTTGGCCGTCACGATTCCGCCCTCCGTTGCACATTCATCTGCCATGGCCCGCTCACCCTTTCCTCGCCTCAGTGCTTGTGGCCGTGGCCGAGGCCGGAGATATCGACGCTGGAACTGCTGCTGGAGCTGCCGCAGGATCCGCAAGTCGACGGGGTAGCCGTGACGAAATTCAGCCCGCCACCGGTCGGCGTTTCCGCGAAGTCAATGGTTGCCCCCTGCAGCAACAGGCGGCTTTCCGCCGGCAGGAAGAACTTGACGCCGTTGGCCTCGACCGTCGCATCGCCCGGCAATGGCGCCGCCTCCACAGTGAATTCAGAGGCGAGCCCGGAGCAGCCGCCAGCGCTCACCGTCAAGCGAAAGCCAGCGTCCTCTCCAGCACCACCGAAACGAACCATGCGGCGCACGAACTTCTCGGCGGCTGGGGTGAGTGTCAATTCCATCATCTTCTCCTAGGCCTCCACGTAACGCGGGTAACTGTTGTCGATCACACAAGTGTCGTCTACCGGGCATACCGCGACGCACTGGGGCTCGTCGAAGTAGCCGAGGCACTCGGTGCACTTCTCCGGCTTGATGATGAAGGTCCCATCCTTCTCGCGTATGGCGTTGTTGGGACACTCCGGTTCGCACGCCGAGCAGGCCGTGCATTGGGATGTGATGATTTTGAAAGCCATGGTCTTACTCTCCTAACGGTTGCAGTTAAATTTCACGCAGCGATGTAGGCGCCCTGACGGATATCGGCATCGCCGCGCTCGGCGTGAACAATTTCACCGGACTTCACTTTCGTCAGGTATTCCTTGAAATATTTCACTGCGGACTGCTCGATGAATTCGTGCGCGTATTTGTCCACCGGATCGATGCCCGCCGCCTTCAGGCTGTCTTTCGGACAGCCGCCGATCTTGGCCACGAACACTGCGACGCAATCGTTGATGGCGCGGATCACGGTAGGCAAGGTGTCTTCCTCGCCATAACCACCCTGGCAGTAGAGATCGACGCGGCGATGGCCCACGAACTTGGAACCCTTGGTGCTGAGCTCGTAAATCTGGAATTCCTGGGCATGACCGAAGTGTTCGTTGACCCGGCCATGACCTTTGGTCGCGACGGCGATCAGAACTTTCATGTCGCTGAACTCGGCTTCCAGATCGGCCATCTCGGCCTGCTTGGCCAGCACGGTCGCCTGGCGCTCCACCTCGACTTTTTCCTGGTAGGCTTTGCGACCCTCGGCATCGTACTGAATGTCCATTTCCATGACTTTTTCAGTGCTGAACTCGGACGAGCGATCTTCGCCCAGCAAGCCCACTGCGTCGGCGCGGCACTGGCGGCAATGGCGCATCATGTTCATCTCGCCTTCGCAACTGTCCTGCAGCGCTTTCAACTCTTGCGCCGTGGGGCCGCGCTGGCCGTTCAAGCCGAATACCGTGCCATGCTCCGGTGCGGAAATGAGCGGCATGATGTTGTGCAGGAAAGCGCCACGCGATTTGACCGCCTTGTTCACCTCGACCAGATGCTTGTCGTTGATGCCGGGAATCATCACCGAATTCACCTTGCACAGAATGCCGGCCGCAGTCAGCATCTCCAGCCCGAGCATCTGCCGCTCATGCAATATCCGGGCGGCTTCGATACCCGTGACGCGCTTGTGATTCCAGTAAATCCACGGATAAATGTGTTGCCCGACTTCCGGATCGACCATGTTGATGGTGATGGTCACATGGTCGACGTTGTACTTCTTGATGGTCTCGACGTGATCCGGCAAGGACAGGCCATTGGTTGAAAGGCACAATTTGATATCAGGCGCGGCGTTGAAAATCAGATCGAAGGTCTTGAAGGTTTTTTCCGGGTTTGCCAAAGGGTCGCCAGGGCCGGCGATGCCCAGCACCGTCATTTGCGGAATGGTGGAAGCCACGGCCAACACTTTTCTGGATGCCTGTTCCGGAGTCAGCTTTTCGCTCACCACACCGGGACGGCTTTCGTTGGCGCAATCGTATTTGCGATTGCAATAGTTGCACTGGATATTGCACGCCGGCGCCACGGCCACATGCATGCGTGCATAGTGATGATGTGCCTCCTCGCTATAGCAAGGATGGTTTTTTACCTTTTCCCACACCGCCGGATCCATGTCTTCCGGGGCGGTGGATGAGCCGCAACTGGCTTTGCCACCCTCGCTGGAGGTACCGCAGCCTTTATGCTCCGCAACCTGCTGCAAAATCTGATTCAAATTCTGGCCCTGATCGCTTCCTGTGTTCGGCACACTTGCTTGATTGTCCACGCTTGGCTCCTTGTCCATTTCAGCTTCAACCAATGGCGATCATGAAATTGTTCGCCCGCTAAATACGTTCATGCACTTGAGCAATCAGCAACAAGCGTGCCACTCACTAAATTCCAATAAATAGCTGATTATTTAAGTACTTGGCGCAGAAATATGATTGTCGCAGTTGCTACAAACAGGGATGGCCGGGGAAGGGAATTGTCGGGAAGACTACAGCGGGGAAAAGCAGGTAATGGCGGTCGCGGCTGTCTGCAATGACAACCGCGCAGCAGGCTTAAAGACGTTTGACTTCGATGTTGTATCTCGACAGCGCGTAACCGATCTGGCGCGGCGTCAGATTCAGCAGACGCGCGGCTTTCGCCTGCACCCATCCGCACTGTTCCATGGCCCATACCAGACGCTCACGCTCGGTCATGAAGGCAGGATCCTCCCCGGCAGTCGCCTCGCAGAAGCTGCCGGAAACTTCCGGCATACTCGCGCCGGAAGACGCGGACACAATCGGGGCAGACACAACCGGAATCGGAACCGGAACCGCCAGCTGGGCCTGGCCGTAGTGCTGCAACACTTGCGAGAAGCACTTGTTCTGCTGACAGGGCATATCCAGCTCCTGGATCATATTTTTCCGTGTCATCGTCGCGGTGCGCTCAACGCAATTCTCCAGCTCGCGCACATTGCCGGGCCAGTTGCACTTGAGCATCACCGCCAGCGCTGCTGGTGAAATGGAAAGATTGCGTTCGTTGTCCTTGTTGAACTTGTCCAGGAAGTGCTCGATGAGTGGCGGAATATCTTCACGTCGCTCGCGCAGGGGCGGGAGGAAGATGCTCACCACATTGACACGGTAGTAGAGGTCGGCGCGGAACGTGCCCTTGGCCACATCCTCTTCCATATTGCGGTTGGTGGCTGCGATCAGGCGCACGTCCACCTTGATCGACTTGTTGCCGCCCACACGCTCGAATTCCCGCTCCTGCAGCACGCGCAGCAACTTGGTTTGAAACAACGGCGAGATCTCTCCGATCTCATCCAGAAACAGCGTGCCGCCCTGCGCCATTTCAAAGCGGCCTTTGCGTTCCTGGGTCGCTCCGGTGAACGAGCCCTTTTCGTGGCCGAACAATTCGGATTCGAGCAGCGTTTCGGACAGCGCTGCACAGTTCACCTTGATGAACGGGGCGAGCTTGCGCGGACTCAGATAGTGAATCGAGCGCGCGATGACTTCCTTGCCGGTACCGCTTTCGCCGCGCAGCAGCACCGTCGACCTGCCTGGCGCGGCCTGGTGCACTTCGGCGAACACATCCTGCATGCGCTTGCTGTGGCCGATGACGTTGTCCAGGCTGTACTTGCCCTGCAATTCTTTCTGCAAGCGATACTGGCGCTGCATCAACTCCTCGCGCTCGGCTGCCACGTTGTTGTGTAGGCGGGTAGTCTGGCCGATAAGATTCGCCACCATGGCCAGAAAGCGTACATCGGCCTCGAAATTACCCGGCTCGTCGTCCATTTCGCGGTCGACACTCAGTACGCCGACGGTTTCCCGTCCGACTTTGATCGGCACGCCGATAAAGGCAACGACGCGCCCTTCCGCCATGCTGCGCGACTCGGTTCGATTCAGGAAAAGCGGCTCCTTCGCCACATTCGGCACCACCATCGGCACGCCGGTTGCCAGAATCTTGCCGGTGATGCCCTCGCCCCTGCGGAAGCGACCACGCCGGGCTGCCTCGGCTGACATCCCGGTTGCCTCAACAACATGCAGATCGCCGGACGGCTGCACCAAACTGACCATGCCCCGCCGCATCCTGAGATGCGAGGAAAGCATGCCAAGCACCTCCCGCGCCGTCTTGTTCAGGTCAAGGGACGAGCTCAGTATCTTGCTGATTTCATAGATTGTAGTGAGCTCGATGCCCGCCTGATGCCCTGTTAACGCGCCCATATCTCTAACCCTCATTGAACCCTTCGTTAACTTGCAAGTACGAAAGCAGATCCAACCATAATCTTTAATATTTCGTTAAGCAAGTACCGAGCCATGCTGCAGAAAGGAGCAGCATCCAACCGGGATTTCTGGCGTAGCCTGGCTTCAAATGCGCTAACTGATGAAGCGCTGAACATTTTCTCCCCATGCGAAAATCAGGTCATCTGCCGCATGGAGGGGATGCGTCAATTGCCGCCTGAAAGGCGCGCGAATAGCGGGTGGCTATCAGTTCGCCGCCAAATCCCGAATCACCGATCCCCCCACCGTGTCGAGTGGATCCAGTTCCTGCAACTTGGCGAGGAGCGCGTGACTGTCTTCTCTTTGCCCCAGCCGCAGGCGAATAAAAGCCAGCGCCTTGAGGGTGAACAGGTAGAAGTGCTGCGGCGCGTCGACACGGCGCCAGTCGGCTGAATGCGCATCGAGCCGGGTCCAGTCCGGGGTGAATCCGCCCTGGCGCGCGGCCATTTCGAGCCCTTGCAAGGCGACTTCCTCTGCCTGCGGCAGCATGCGTTTGTAGAAGTAGAACTTGTACAGGGAAAAGTACACCGGCAGGCACTCGGGCGCGTGCGCTTGCGCACTGCACAGCAGGGATTCCGCGCGTTCGGTGTTGTGGTAAGACTCCACCGCCTGCGCCAGCCGGTCGGCCACGCCGGGCGGCAGCGCGCCCTCGGCGATGCCGGGTATGGCGTTCACCATATCTCCTGGGGCAACTGTAAGCGCTCCACCGGCTTGTCGCCGAGCAGGTGTTCGTCGACGATGACCGCAACGTCTTCCTTGGTCACTTTGCCGTACATGACACCTTCGGGATAAACCAGTACATGCGGGCCGTTGCAGGGGCCGAGGCAGCCAGTGTTGCTGAGGGCAAAGCGTCCGTTCAGGTTGCGCTGCTGGAAGGCGTAGGCGAATTCCTCCCACACGCTGGCGGCGCCGCTTTGTGCGCAGGAGCCACGTGGATGACCCGGGCCGCGGTTCTGGACACAGACGAAAACGTGTTTTTCTGGTTTAGGCATGATGCTTCCTTGGTTGGCATGGGGTGTTTGTAACTGGCGGCCAAGCGGTAATCAACCGAACTTGAACAGGACGCCGTAGCCGCCACGCGGATATTCCCAATCCACGTTGCGATAAGTGCTGCAGATGATGCGGCAGGTGCCGCATTCCAGGCAGCCGTCGGTGATCAGCACCACCTGGCCGTTGCCCTCTGCGGTGTAGCAACCCGCCGGGCAACACACCGTGCATTCCTGGGTTTTGCACTCCACCTTGCAGGTGGCCGGGTCGATGATGTTGATGTGCGGCCGCCCGGCATCGACGCGGTAGCGGTTCTGGAACAGTTTCTCTTCGACTTTTACGGAAATCATTCGAATGCCCTCCACATCTTGTACGCGTCGCCCATCAATCCGAACAGGGAACGCCGCTGTTTGAAACTCTTGCGGATTTCGCGCTCCTTGGTTTTCTTGTCCACGCCGTCCACGGTGAGCATGGTGTGGGCAGCGCGGTTGACCAGCTCCGGATAGGTGGTGAAGAACTGGTTGTTCTTGTGGAAAATCCCCGGCATGTTTTTGTACTTCTTCATATCCTTCATGACGAAGCTGTCTTCCAGTCGGCCCTGGTAGAAGGCAAGGTTGGCTGCGCTCATCGGCAGCTGCTTTTGCTTCAGGTCGATCACCGTCTCGGCGGCGAAGCGACCGGTGGTCATGGCCAGGTTGGAGCCTTCGCGATGCACCGCGTTGACGAACATGCCTGCATCGCCCACGATCATCCAGCCTTCGCCGTAGAGCTGTGGCATGGCCTTGTAGCCGCCTTCCGGGATCAGGTGCGCGGTGTATTCCTTCATTTCGCCGCCGGCCAGCAGCGGCTTGATCGCAGGATGCGCCTTCATCTGTTCCAGCAGCATGTAGGGCGTGATTTTCTGCAGCTTGAAGTCGGACAGCATGCAGCCGACGCCGATGGTGAGCGAATCCTTGTTGGTGTAGAGAAAGCCGGTACCCATCATGCCCTGGGTGATCTTGCCCGCCATCTCGATCACCACCCCTTCGCTCTCGCCGATGTTGAAGCGGCTCTGGATGGTTTCTTCCGGCATGAAATGGATTTCCTTCACCGCCAGCGCCACGTCCTTGGGTTCGAGTTCGGCATGAAATCCCGCCTTCTTCGCCAGCAGCGAATTCACACCGTCGGCGAGAATCACCACATCGGCGTAGATTGCGCCGCCTTCGCGGTCGGTCTGCACGCCGATCACCCGGTTGCGATCCATGATGAGATTGGTCACAGTGGTTTCGCACACCAGCAGCGCGCCGGCCTCCTGCACCCGTTTCGAGAACCACTTGTCGAACTGGGCGCGGATGATGGTGTAGCGGTTGTAGGGCTCCTGGTTGAACTCGGCGGAGCGGTAGGTGGTACCGACGTAGGATTCGTCGTCCAGCACCCACATCTGCTGCTCGATGAGGTGGCGTTCCAGCGGCGCATCATCGCGGAAATCCGGGATGATTTCCTCCAGTGCCTTCGAATACAGGATTGCACCCTGCACGTTCTTGGAGCCGGGATACTCGCCACGCTCGATCTGCAGCACTTTCAATCCGGCCTTGGCCATGGTGTAGGCAGCAGCGTTGCCGGAAGGCCCCGCGCCGATCACGATGGCATCGAATTTTTCATCCATGGTTACTTCTCCTGGAATTTCATGATTCGTTTCTCACCACGGAGGACACGGAGGTCACAGAGCAAAACAAAATCAATTGCAAATAAGTAATAAGCCATGCTTTTCTCCGTGTCCTCTGTGTACTCCGTGGTGAAAGCATTTAAACCGCCACTTTCGCCGTCGCCAACTGCTGCCGGAACGCGTCGGTGAGTGCCGGCAATATCGTCATCGCGTTGCCGACGATGCCGTAGGTGGCGAAATCGAAAATCGGCGCATCGGGGTCGCTGTTGATGGCGATGATCACGTCCGATGCATCCATGCCCACCCGATGCTGGATGGCACCGGAAATACCAGCGGCGATGTAGAGCTTGGGGCGCACGGTCTTGCCGGACTGGCCGACCTGCCGATCCAGTTCTACCCAGCCGGCTTGCACCACCGGGCGCGTCGCACCGACTTCGGCACCCAGCACCCTGGCCAGATCCCACACCAGCTGGAAATTCTCCGGCCGCTTCATGCCGCGCCCGCCCGCCACGATGATGTCGGCAAAGGGCAGCTGCGGTTTGCCCTGCAGGTTGTCGGGAATGTATTCGAGTATCTTGGTGATGATGTCGGTCTCGATCATGCCGAGCGGATGTTCGGTGATACTGCCGCTGCGCGTTTCATCCTTTTTCGGCATGCTCATCACGCGCGGCCGCACCGTGGCCATCTGCGGCCGATAGTTGAGGGTAACGATGGTGCACAGCAGGCTGCCGCCAAATGTGGGGCGGGTGGCGGCCAGGCTGCGGTTTTCCATGTCGATGTTGAGTTCGGTGCAGTCGGCGGTGAGGCCGGTCTGCAAGGTGGTGGCGACGCTGCCCGCCAGGTCGCGGCCCAGCGTGGTGGCGCCGAGCAGCAGGATTTCCGGCTGATAGGCGTTAACCAGATCGGTCAGCCCCTTGGTGAAGGGCTGGTTGCGATAGTCGGCCAGCAGCGGGTCTTCCATCAGGTAGCACAGGTCGGCGCCGTAATGGAATGCCTCCTCGCAGAAACGCCGCGTCTGGATGCCGGGCGCGCCCATCACCACGCCGGCCAGCGGCACGCCGAGCTTGTCCGCGAGCTTGCGGCCTTCGCCCATCAGTTCCCACGACACGGAATGGGCGACGCCGCGCTCGTGTTCGACAAACACCCACACGCCTTTATAGGACTCCAGGCGCGGATCCAGTTCGAACTTGCGCCGGCCGGCGGGCTTCTTCTGTTCGGTTGCTTCGCTCATGTCGCGATCCTTATTCCATGATTACTTTTGAAAAGCGTTTTGCCACAGAGGACACAGACTTCACAGAGAAAACCCCTTGGGTAAATTGGCGAACTGCACGCTTCAACAGGATGATGTTCTCTGTGTCCTCTGTGATCTCTGTGGCAAAGATTTGCATTTGCATTTTCGCTTTCGCTTAGGCGTTGGCCTTGGCGATGTCTTCGTGCAGATTCGGATACCTGGTGAACATCTTCGCCAGCAGGGTGACGGCAAGATCCTTCGGCTCCTTGCTCTCGCAGTCGATGATTTCCGCGCGCTGCGATTTGGCCTGCGGTGCGAACACCTTGCTGACGATAGTGGGCGAGCCCTTGAGGCCGATCTTGGTGATGTCCTCGATGCCGGCGGCGTCCTTGTCCCATTGCTTGAGCGGATAGCGCGCGGCGCGGAACATGTTGGGCATGGTCGCAAAGCGCATTTCGTTGGTGCCTTCGAGCATCGTTATCAAACATGGCAGCCTGGTCTGCAGCACCTGCACGCCGCCTTCCGCGCGGCGGTGCAGGGTGATTTCGCGCTTGTCCAGATCGAGATTGACGATGCTGGAGACGTAGGTCAGCAGTTGCAGATCCAGACGTTTGGCAATGCCGGGGCCGACCTGCGCGGTGTCGCCGTCGATGGTCTGCTTGCCGGCGAAAACGATGTCTACCGGCATGTCTTCCTGAATTTTCTTGATGGCCGAAGCCAGCGCGAAGCTGGTGGCCAGCGTGTCGGAACCGGCGAAGGCCCGATCAGTCACCAGGATCGCCTCGTCGGCGCCGAAGGAAATGGCCTTGCGCAGCGCGGCTTCCGCCTGCGGCGGCCCCATGCACAGCACGGTAACGCGGGCGCCGTATTCGTCCTTCAGGCGCAGCGCTTCTTCCAGCGAGAACAGGTCGTACGGATTGACGATGGCCGGCACGCCCTGGCGCATGATGGTGTTGGTCACCGGATGCACGCGGATCTGTGCACTGTCCGGAACCTGCTTGATGCAAACGACGATATGCATGATGGTTGCTCCTAGCGGGACGACAATGCCGAGCGCATGCTGTCGAGGGACACGTGCTGTTTGCCGTCGGTATCCTGAAATACCTTGAATACCTTTTCCTGCGCCGGTGTGGAGTTCACGAAGTCGCTGTAGGCCTTGGCCAGCGTCTCCTTGCACACGCTGTGCAGCTTGCCGTCGTCCATCGTCGCCGTGCCCGGCGTCGCCCGCAGATACTGGTTGAATCGCTTCAGGATGTGCAGCCGGTTCACGTGGACGACGGACTGTTCGTAGGGAACCTGGAAATAGTCCAGGAACTCTTCCGCCGAAGAGAAGGTGCTCATGTGTTTGAGTAGGTCGCTCATGATTTTTTCCGATGCTCGTTTAACTTCAGTGGGTGGTCCGCTTCAGGTTCACGGCGACGTGAGCCGGATCGCAGGTTTCGGTGCAGGTGATGCAGTCGCTGGTCGCCGGTAGTTCTTGCGCCTCGGCGGAAACGCCCAGGTGTTTTTCCAGGTAGGCGATGCGGTCGAGCAGGCAGGAAATCGCCTTGCCCACCGGGTCGGGCATCAGGTGGTGGTCGAGGTCGATGCCCTGTTGGGTGATGCGGCGCTGGCTCGCCGGCAGCACCACGCGGCCGGGGATGCCCACAACCGTCATGCTGTCCGGTACATCTTGAATCACCACCGAATTCGCGCCGACGCGCGCACCGCTTCCCACTGTGATCGGGCCGAGTATCTTCGCGCCTGCGCCCACCACTACGCCGTCGCACAGCGTGGGGTGGCGCTTGCCGGGATTCCAGGAGACGCCACCGAGGGTGACGCCGTGGTAGAGCGTGACATCGTCGCCGACCTCGGCGGTCTCGCCGATGACGACGCCGCAGCCGTGGTCGATGAAGAAGCGGCGGCCGATAGTTGCACCGGGATGGATGTCGATCTGCGTGAACATGCGCGCGAAGAAGCTCATGAAGCGCGCGGCATAGCGCCAGCGACGTCCCCACAAAACGTGACTGAGGCGATGCCAGAACAGGGCATGGATGCCGGGGTATGTGGTGATGACTTCCCAGGTGGAGCGCGCGGCCGGGTCACGTTGAAACACGCAGGCTATGTCTTCGCGCAGCAACGCGAACAATCCGGGAGCGACTTGCGGAACCGGGGCGGCCAGGGTGTGTGGGTCGAACATCGCGCTCATCTTGCTTCCTTCCGCTCAGGACTGAACCGATGCGCACGGCATCGCTTCCAGGTAGAAGCGTTCCAGGTCGGCAGCGCTCAGCGTTCGCTTGGTGGCAACGGCGTGTTCCCGAATGCGCACGAGCAGATCCTTGGCTTCGAATTCCGTCAGCGCGATGCCGATAGCGGCATACGCATGCATCACCGCGCTGGTGCCCGAATGTTTTCCGAGAACCAATTTATGCGTGCGCCCGACAGTTTCCGGTGCCACGCCCTGGTAGTTGAGCGGATTCTTGAGCAGGCCGTCCACATGGATGCCCGACTCATGCGTGAACACGGCATCGCCGACGATGCTTTTGTTCACCGGAATCGGGCGACCCGAAGCAATCGATACCAGACGTGAGATTTCCGGGAAGTGGCAGCTGTCGATGCCGGTTTCGATGTTGTAGAGGTGGTGCATCGCGGTGACAGTCTCCTCCAGCGCGGCATTGCCGGCACGCTCGCCCAGGCCGTTGACCGTGGTGTTGATGTGGCTGGCACCCGCCAGCACAGCGGCCAGCGTATTCGCCGTAGCCATGCCCAGGTCGTTGTGGGCGTGCATTTCGAGTTCGAGATCACTCGCCCCGCGCAGTTGCCTGATGCGGTTGTAGGTGATGAACGGATCCAGCAGTCCGAGCGTGTCGGCGAAGCGGAAGCGCTGTGCGCCGGCAGCCTGTGCCGCATCGACCACGCGCAGCAGAAAATCCGGATCTGCGCGCGAGGCGTCTTCACCGCCGACACTGACGTCCATGCCCATATCCTGGGCGCGGTTGACGAAATGGCTGATGGTATCCAGCACCCATTCCTGATCTCGTCCCAGCTTGTGGCGGATTTGAATATCGGAAACAGGAATCGACAGATTGACGAGATGTACGCCGCAGTTGGCGGCGGCCATGAGGTCGGGTTCGCACATGCGACCCCAGACCATCAGTCTCGACGGCAGCCCCAGGCTGGCAATGGCAAGAATGTTCTCGCATTCTTCAGGCCCCATGACCGGGATACCCACTTCCATTTCCGCCACACCGGCGGCGGCCAGGGCGCGTGCGATGGCGATGCGTTCTTCTGCGCTGAAGGTCACGCCAGCGGTCTGCTCGCCATCGCGCAGGGTCGTGTCGTTGACGACTACAGAAGGTTGGGTCATGTTCGCTCCGAAGAAGTTGCTTTCATCCGGTAATCAGCAAAGGACGTGCCAGATTAAATAGTTACATATAATCAGCAAATTGGATGTTCAGGCGGGTGATGGACGGGGAGGTAAAACGACATTTGTCGGGGATTGTAGGGATTGCGACACGAAGGCCCCAGGGCTCGTTAATGCATTAACAAGCCCTAAGCCGCCAGTTCAGTCATGGCAAAAGCTTCGAAGGCGTAACCGAGGTCGGCGGCGACAGCGCGATGCGTGACCTGGCCGCGAAATACATTAAGGCCCTCCCTCAGTCCCGGATTGTCCAGCAGCGCCTGCGCGCAGCCTTTGTCGGCAAGTTCCAGTGCAAGCGGCAGCGTGGCCTGGGTCAACGCCAGCGTGGAGGTGCGCGCGGTGGCGCCCGGCATGTTGGTGACGCAGTAATGCACCACTCCGTGCTCGACATAGGTGGGCTCGGAATGCGTGGTGGGGCGCGAGGTCTCGGCGCAACCGCCCTGGTCGATGGCGATATCCACGAAGGCCGAGCCTGGCTTCATTGCCTTGACCATGTCGCGTGTCAGCAACTGCGGCGCGCGCTTGCCGGGGATCAGCACCGCGCCGATGACCAGGTCCGCTTCGCGCGTCAGATCGGCGATGGCGGCGGGTTCGGAAAAGCGCGTTTTGAGGCGCATGCCGAACACGTCGTCCAGGTAGCGCAGGCGCGCGAGGTTGATGTCGAGCACCGTGACCTCCGCACCGAGTCCGAGCGCCATTTTCGCCGCATTGATGCCGGATGCGCCGCCGCCGAGGATGACCACCCTCCCCGGCGCCACGCCCGGCACCCCGCCGAGCAGCACGCCGCTGCCGCCGTTGGCAATCTGCAATGCCGTCGCGCCGGCCTGCACCGCGAGGCGCCCCGCCACTTCCGACATGGGGATCAGCAGCGGAAGATTCCCCTGGGCGTCGGTCACGGTCTCGTAGGCGATGCCGATCACTTTGCGCTCCAGCAGGCCGCGCGTCAGTTCCGGCTCGGGCGCGAGGTGCAGATAGCAGAACAGCACCTGTCCTTCGCGTAGCAGCGATACTTCGGAAGGCTGCGGCTCCTTGACTTTGATGACCATGTCGCAGCCGTACACTTCGCTACGCCCCGTGATCATCGCACCGGCCGCCTCGTACAGGGCATCGCTGAAACCGATGCGTGCACCGGCCAGGGTTTCCACCAGCACTTCGTGGCCGCGGGCCTTGAGTGCGCTCACGCCGGCCGGGGTAACGCCCACACGGTATTCGTGGTCCTTGATTTCCTTCGGGATGCCGATGCGCATGATGTGCTCCATCTTGAAAATCAATTGAACCACGGAGTACACAGAGGAAAAGCAGTTCTAATGTTCCTATGCTTCTTCGGTCAGTTGGCCAAGCTGGCTTCCTAACCTAAAAACCTCTGTGACCTCCGTGTACTCCGTGGTTAAAGATTTGTTCTTTCGATTTCAATGCCCTTCCTTGACCATGTTGATCGAGTACTTGGGAATCTCGATCACCAGGTCGACGCCGTCGACGAGGGTCTGGCAGGCGAGGCGCGATTCCGGTTCCAGACCCCATGCCTTGTCGAGCAGATCGTCTTCTTTCTCGGTGCCGGGATTCAGGGAGGCGAATCCCTCGCGCACGATGACGTGGCAGGTGGT